>CAZMGT010000116.1:0-2669 GCA_964565895.1 uncultured Armatimonadia bacterium | reverse complement strand
AGCTGGGGCGCAGGGCGTTGTGGCGGCGGATCTACTTTGACGGAGTGGCTGCGGGGCTTTCCCTGGCCGAGGAGCGGCTGCGGGAGGTGTTGTATGGCAGGGCGGGATGTTGAGGCAAGAATGCGGGCAGAGGAGCGGTTGCGGCGGCTTACTCAGGAACTCGAGGAGCTGAAGGCCAAGCTCCGCAAGGGGGAACTGAAGGGGTTCGACCTTGGGCGTGCTCTCTCCCGTGTGGATCGGCTGGAATCGAAGATTCTCGAAGCTTCCTGGGATGCTTGGGTGGAGAGGGTTGGTCTCCCTGGCTGAACCGTGCTATAAAGGTGGCGCGGATTACCTCGGTCGAACCGGGGCGAGGATAGGCCAAAAGGGGAGCCAACAAAAAGAACGGCCCCGTGTGGCAGCACGGGGCAGGAACGGCCTCCCTTTGGCCAGAAGGGAGTACTTTTGTCCAAAGCCAGCATAGCACTAACGGGCGGCGAGGTCAAGTGGCCATCCGCGGCGTCCCGAAGGGACACCAGCGACGGGTATCCCCGCCGGCCGGATGTGCTCAAGCGAATGCCCTTGAGCTGCAACATCGTGTTCGACGTGCTGCGCTCCTCCTCCATGGGCGAAGCCGTAGAGCTTTCCATACGCGACCTTGCGGAGATGTGCCGTCTCAGCTATGCGCAAACCCGCCGAGCCCTGCGGCGGCTAGTGGGTGCCAATCTTATTCGGTGGCAGAATCCGGGCCCGGGCCGTGGGCACCGTTCGATCTTTGAGATCCGATGGGCACCCCCGAGTTTTCCACAGATAAAAGATTCCCCCCCTACGCGCGCGGGCGGGGTTAAAGAATTTAAAAACCCCCCAGGGAAGAGTGATTATAGCTCCCCTTCGGGGAGACTTCCGGCTCCCGCCGGGGTCTCCTCGCCTCTTCCAGTGGATCAAAAAACACCTCCAGCTAAGGGGAAACCCACGCTCTCGCCAAAAGCTCACCGATGGGCTATCGCTGAGTTCCGCCGGCGTCTTGCCTACTGGACCCCTGAACGCATTGCCGATCCCGATGGCATTGATGAAGATGGCTTGGCTACTTTCGCCATCGGGTTGGACTACGAGCACGTCCTTGCGGTGGCAGAGCGCGAAGGGCTCGAGGTTTGGGAGGAAGAGCGCGCCATCCTGGGAGGACCAGATCGGGAGGAAGCGATGCTGCTGGCGGCCGCTCAGCTCAGGCGCGCGGTGATCAACGCCTTCGCCACAACCCTCCACCGGGCGATCAAGCGAGAGCAGATCAGAACCGAGCGCGAGCTCGCCCAGGTGGTGGAACGGGCGGCTGCGAACATCAATGGGGCGGCCGAAAACTGGCTATGGCCTTGGCTTTCTGAACGCAGCGTAATTGATGGTGAGCGGGCGATATATGCCTGGGTTGGGCGACTCGTGCGGGCGGCGGTAGAGGGGGCTGAGGAAGCTCGAGCCGAGGAGGAGGCTTACAAGCAGGAAGTTGCAGAGCGCGCACGGATCAAGGCGGAGTGGAAGCGACTGGCAGATACCGGCTTTTCATTCGCCGACCAACTCCGCAAGCTGACTGGAAAGGACAAGGTGCAGTCTACAAAGGTCGCGGCTGACTGCCGGATCGGTCGCGGCGTCTCACCTTCCAAGCCTTCCCCGGAGGAGGCTGGCGGGGCCGGAGATGGGAAGGCGGAGCCTGTCTCCGGTTCCGCCCCGCCGGCGGTTGGATTCACGTGGCACCAATCGGGGCAAGTTGGCTGGTGGGTGCTGGGAGGCGGTGACAACTTGACACGGGAGGAAGTGAGGACCATGAGGCCCACAGCTAGAAGGGAGAGCACGGAAGAGCGGCTCAGGAGGCTTGAGGCTGAGGCTCACTGTGGTGCCCCCGAGCGAGAAGCGTTAGCTCGAGTTTTGCTGAGCCGGTTGATGAGCGAAAGGGCACACTCTTTCAACGGTGGTGGTGGACATTTTGGACCTCCAGCCGGAAAGCCCCACGATCGCGGGGAGAGCCGATGTGGGATCTCAAAGCGCGAATTGCCATAGACGGGGCGGATGAGGCCCTGTCGGAGATCCAACAGCTCAGCGAGGAGTTCGATGACCTCGCAACTGCAGCGGAAGAGGCAGGCGCGAGTATTGATGAACTCGGCGCTGAGGCTGTGGGCAGCCTTGGGGAGGCCGAAGAAGCCGCCGGTGGCTTCAGTGCTGCACTTGCCGATCTTGGGGCGGACTTCCAGCAAGCAAGAGCTGGGCTGGGGGCCATCGGCATGGCGATGCTTGGGTTCACGATGCACGCCTCCAACGCTGCGATTGCGCTGGAGGACTACACAACCCGCTTGCGTCTGATCGCCGGTGAGGTTTGGCCTGAGCTGGCGGAGGCGATGGAGCGGGAGGTGGAGCGCACCCGCCGCCGGTTGACGTTCGGTCAGCTCGCACAAGCGTTGATCCCAGTTGCAGCCACGCTCCAACAGGCGACCGACATCATCGTCCCGTACATGGACGAGATTAACAACGCGTTGCTCATGGGGGGCATGACCGGAGAGAAGTTCGCTATGGCATGGACCTATGTGGCCCAGGCAATCGCTACCGGTAACGCGGAAATCCTCACCAGGCCGTCCCGGATGCTGCCGTTCCCGATCATTCAAGGGCAGGAAGCCATTGAGATCGCCCGCCAGATGAAGAAGGAGTAC
>CAZMGT010000115.1:0-2694 GCA_964565895.1 uncultured Armatimonadia bacterium | reverse complement strand
GGTCAGCGCGTGTTCGCCGTCCGCCAGGAGGAACAGGGCTCCGTAGTGCAGGTTCGCCCCTCGGCCCTTCAGGACATCGTCCCTGTAGAGCCCGAGCAGCGCAGCGCTCTCCCCGACCTACCCTTTGCTCCGGACGAAGAAAAAGTCATCTCCTGGGCGCTGGACAACCTCATTCAACCGTTTTTCGAGGAGATGAAGCAGCGCCGCGAGCGCGAGGTCGCTATTCGCGAAAAGTGCGTCAAGCGCTCGCTAAACGTGCAAATTTCCCAGTCCCAGGTAAAACTTGGTCACTACTACGAACAACAGAAAAAGGGGCGCGACTACTCCGCAGCCATCCGTCAGGAGGAAAACCGGCTGGAGCGGCTAATCGCCCGTCGCGACCGCCGCCTTAAGGAAATCGAACGCCAGCGGCACCTCGCCCGGTCAAAGCCTCAGGTATTGGGGGTTGCCGCCGTCTTTCCGCTCCTCACCCCAGAGCCAGATGTCTCCCCCTACCGCGCCAACCGCGAGGTAGAGCAGGCGGCAATGGCCGTGGCCATGGCTTTCGAAAGGCGCGCCGGCCGCACGCCCCAAGATGTCTCTGCGGAAAAACGCGGCTATGATATCCGCTCCGAGGGCAGGGACGAGCTGCGCTGTATCGAAGTCAAGGGAAGCTCGCAAGCGGGCGGATTTCCGCTTACGCGCACAGAATGGATTACCGCGCAGCGCCTGGGCCCGCAATATTGGCTCTACATCGTGGCCAATGCGCTAACTAACCCTAGGCTATATCTCATCCAAAACCCCGCGGCAAAGCTTAAGCCGCGGGAGCGCGTGCAAATCGTGCGCTATCTCGTCGCCCCCGAGCAGTGGCAACGGGCGGCGCAACCCGCGGAGGTAACCGATGGCTGAGCGCAGGCTAATCGAAGAGGGTTTGCCGCTGGCGGACGTAAGCGCCGAGGCGGTGCGCGAGAAGTCCATCCGCCACGGTCACATCTCCACGCTGCACATTTGGTGGGCGCGCAGGCCGTTGGTCGCCTGCCGCGCGGCGGTGTTCGCAAGCCTCGTCGACGACCCCGGCGACGACGAGCAACGCGCAGCCATGATGGAGTTTATCAAAACGCTGTGCACCTGGGAAAACTCGCTCAACGAGAGCGTAATCAACCGCGCGCGGCGCTATATCCTCGAGGCCCACAAGCGCCGCCTCGTTCAGGCAGGCGAGATCCCCGCGGATACCCCGCTGGAAAACGTCCCCCCGCCCAAAGTGCTCGATCCGTTCGCCGGCGGGGGCTCCATCCCCCTCGAAGCCCTGCGCCTGGGCTGCGAGGCCCACGCCCTAGACCTTAACCCCGTCGCCGTGCTCATCTTAAAGTGCACCCTGGAATATCCCCAAAAATACGGCCAGATGGTGGAGATCGAAGAAGAAATAAACGGCATGAAAGTAAAACGCCACGTCAACCGCCTGGCCTATGACATCGAGAAGTGGGGCAACTGGGTATTAGAGGAGGCAAAGAAAGAAATCGGCCAGTTCTATCCCCCAGACCCCGACGGCTCCGTGCCCATCGCCTACCTCTGGCACCGCACGGTAAAGTGCCCCAACCCCTCCTGCGGCAAAGAGCTGCCCTTGGTGCGCCAGTTTTGGCTGTGCCGCAAGCCAAAGAGAAAAGTAGCGCTGAAGATGATCGCCGAGCCCTCGGCGGAGCGCGTGCGCTTTGAGGTGGTCGAGGGCGAGGAGATCGACTTCGACCCGAGCGAGGGGACGATGAAGCGCGGCTCCGCCGTCTGCCCGTTCTGTCACGAGACGGCGCACGTAAAGTACATCCGCGCCGAAGCCCAAGCCGGCCGCCTGGGCGAAAGAATGATGGCCGTCGTGCTGGCTGCTGGTTCGCGCAGGGGAAGAAAATACAGAGTAACTACGCAGAGGGACCATGACCTTGTTCTGCGCGCAGTAAGCGAGCTAAAAATGCAGGAAGACCAACCATTTGGCAGTTTGCCTGCGCTGCCCACTGAGAACGCCCCAGGCACAATTGGAGGTGGAGGGACAGCCCGCCCCTCCTATGGGTTCCGCACCTGGGCACACTACTTCAACCCCCGCCAGCTTCTGGCGCTGGTGACGTTTGTGCAAAAGGTGCGCGAGGTGCGCGACCGGCTGCGCGCCCGCGGTGAGGACGAGGAATACGTGCGTGCAATCTGTACGTACCTCGCTTTCGCAGTGGACAGAGTAGCAGACCGCAACAGCACGCTCGTCGTGTGGCAGCCCCAGGCAGACAAATTGGCGCCAACCTTTTCGCGCCAAGCTTTGGCAATGGCGTGGGACCACGCGGAGTCAAACCCCTGTGGGCCCGCTAGCGGCAGCTGGGAAGGGGCAATTAGTTGGGTCACGGAGGCCGTGGAGCAGTTTTCCCTGTGCCTTCCCCACGGGCGCGCACAGCAAGGTACAGCAACTCGGGTTGCGTTCCGAAATGGAGAGTTCGACGCTGTCGTCACCGACCCCGCCTACTATGACAATATCAACTACTCGGACTGCTCGGACTTCTTTTACGTGTGGCTCAAGCGCAGCGTCGGGGATCTTTATCCCGAGCTATTCCGCACGGAGCTGACGCCGAAGGGCGACGAAATCATTGTTCATCTGCAGCGTCACCCATCGAAAGACGAGGCCATTCGCTTTTACGAAAGCCGCATGGCTCAAGCTTTTCGCGAGATCCACCGCGTGCTTAA
>CAZMGT010000114.1:0-2761 GCA_964565895.1 uncultured Armatimonadia bacterium | reverse complement strand
GCGCTCCGCCTGGCCGCCGCACCCGCAGCTTATAGACTGCGAACAGAGGTGGCAAAGCTCGGCCTGGATAATGATGTGAGGCAATCCTAGCCGCGCAGGAGGCAGTTCTTAAGACAGCCAAGGACTAGGCCAAGCGCTTCTACGGTTTTGACTTTCGCCAACATTGCACAGAGATTTCTTCTGGGGGCCAGGCGGGATGAGGCATCGCCTGGCCCTCTTTCATTAGTTCCTTGGGAAAACGTAGTGCATCCCGACAGGCAAGCACATCTTATCTGATAGCTCGTAGTATTCACCCTTCAGCCTAGCGTTAACCACTAGGCTGATTGGCGGCATGGAGATCAAGTCGAAGACGATAAGATGGCTCGGCACGTCTAGCGGATTGAGAGGGTGATTGACAGTGAAAAGGCCGGACCTTCTCACAGGCTGGCCTTGCCAAATGACTTGAACTTCAGCCTTGCTCATCCATTTTCCCAGCCGAATCCAGCGCGGGAGAGGAACAAGCTGCTGGCTAAGAACGAAGAACTCAAACGTGCTCTCTGGCGCCAATTCCTTTGCGCGTCCAATGTTCTTGGGATAGTTCTTGCCCCCAAAGCGCTTTGGCTTCCGGTACCAGGTCACTTGCGCCATCTTCCAAGTTGCCAGGATGTAGTCCCAGGTCACCGGTCGCGCTGGAGTGACATAGATGCCAACCTCGTTCAGCTTTTCCAGGTCACCAGGGTAATCTGGCCTATAAGATGCGCAGAAGTAAGGCACCTTGATGATGGTATCGTTGAACAGGGCATACGAGAGCGCGTAATTATGGATGTACCGCTCCGTCTCATACAGGGTGCCCATCTCCCGCGTCGCATAGAAAAGGGTATCGTGTAGGATCAGCCGACAACGCGTGATATGCATCGGCTTCCTCCTCAACTTTTGGCTGCGCCATAGTCCTGAGCGTACTTGCGGGTCTTAGCGTCCAACGCCTCTAGCAAGGCTCTGGTCCGTGCTTCATCTTGATAAAGTCTCCGCACTTCTGCCAGCAGCGCGTCCAATTCATCACCCACCAACTCCTCGTTCTTTGCCACCGGTTCCTCCGCGATCAGCGCCTTGTAGACCGCCTCGCCTGCCTCTAGCACAGCCCCCTGAGCCAGCGGTTCGCTCCACTGCCCGTTGTCCTTCAGGTGGTCGTAGATGGCCTGAGTGTAGCGCAGATTGGAGAATATCTCGCCATTGGTGAAGACAATAGCCACAGGATGGTTCTCCACCTTGCCTGTGCGAGTGTCGGTGGCTCCATAACGATCGGTGCGCAGGATGTTGCCCAGGACGTACAAGAAGCCCTCGTAGGTTGGATCCCGCAGCGTAACGATGGCTGGGAAGAAGACTTGAGGCACGATGTGATCCTGTTCACCGAAGCTGGCCCTAGTTACCCCTCGCTGAGTCATCGTCCCATGCTCGTAGAGAGCGTTGAAGGAGAAGGGCTTATGGGACTCTTCATAAGGGGTAACGGAGAAAGCCGAGTCGGTGTAAACCTTAGACTTCTCTGCACCGGCCTCGCCTATGGCAAAGCCATAGTGGATGCAATCGGGGCAGGACTTGCAGAAATTGGCGCTGTTGTACTCGCAGAAGCGATCGCCTTTTTCGTCGCTGATGATGCCATAGTAGCGCAGAAGTTCTCTCCCCTTCAGACGCTCCGGCGAGGATTGCTTGCGCTTGAACATCACCAGCCGGGAGATAGGTGTGCTGTCCTTCAGGCCAGCTCGCACGCGAATGACATTGAGGGTCCCATCGGTCTGGAAGATGGGGAAAGACTCCGTCTCCCGCAGCAGGACGAAGTGGACGTAACGCCCCATCGGCAGTTGGGGGATGGCGTCGAAAAAGAGATCGGTGCGCTCCTTGAGCTCCTTCAGTTTAATCATCATTCACCTCCCTGGCTTTGATAGCCATACTTTTGCAAGTAGTAAAAGCGCGCTGCTGAGCGCAAGCGGTTAAGCCGCTCTCGCAGCACCGCCCGGTCGCCTTGGCAGTAGCCATAGAAGAGCTCATCCACACAAAGCTGGGCGAACCCTTCGATCTTCTGCCGCAACAATGGGAACCACCGCTGCTCTGGCTCCTCGGTCTTAAGGGGAATCCAGCCCTCGGCTTGATTAACCCGCACGCGGTCAATATCGTCATTGACCGCGCCAGCCACCAGCACTAGTAGATCGTCTCGCTCTGTGCGTGGATCGCTCTTCACGATGACGTCCATAGCTGTGCCCAAGGGTCGCAAGACCCCATAGGCCGCATCCAGCTTTCGCGCCCGGTAGAAGGACGCGTAGGCGTCCACCAGCTTGCCAATGATGCCCATATTTGCCTCACCTCCCAATATGTGATAGATTTGAGAGTACCGCTCGAGATCCTGACGTGGGATACCTTTGAACCTTGGTTGTTGACCTCCTTTCCTGCCTTTGCGCTGTCTGGTCCGTGCTCCCCGCTCTTTGCGCTCGTAGTAGCTGAAAACGTAGTAAGGATCAGTAGCCACATCCTTAGCCACGGCGTTGAGCTGCGGCCAACGAGGGTCATTCCTTTCGGCGAAGACATCCAAGTGTAGGTCGTAAAGATTCAACAGTCGGATAAGCGCCTCCTCCAGTTCGTCCACCCGGAAACGGTCGCGTCCCCATACGTGGCGTGTGAAGGCATGGGGCCCGTCCAGCACTGCCGTCTCCCGGAAATCGGCTCCTGAGGAGAAGAGGGGGGTGAAGGAAGGAGTAACCACGACTTTCACGTCCAGCAGCAGCGGGATGCC
>CAZMGT010000113.1:0-2765 GCA_964565895.1 uncultured Armatimonadia bacterium | reverse complement strand
GTCTTTTCCGCAATCGTGCGATTTTGCTTTTGTCCCGTTCCTCACGCCATGCAAGGGGGTTGCCAGAGGTTGTGCGGTGCTGGAACCGTTGTTAGGTGAGGCAACCCCCGACATATTCCTACTACCACAACTGCCAGTTCTGATTTGCTCGTCATCGAGCATGTGAACCGGCGCACTAACACGCAGAGCGTGTTACTTCCGAAACTTAACTAAACACGAATCGCATAGTTTCGCCGTCGTAGCACGAATCGCATAGTTTCGCGCATTATAAAAAAGGATAGATTGTGCGCGAAACCACACAATTCGTGCTACTTTGGGCGAAACCACACAATTCGTGTTAATATAAGTTTCGGGAGAAGCTTGTGCGCCGACATGCTCGCATGCAAGGGGGGCATAAAGCCCCCCGACATAAGGAGGTCGCTTTTCACCTTTCAATTGATGCGCAAACTGGGGTTTGCGCCAAAAATTAATTAACATCAATAAATTTTGGCAGCAAGCGAGGGATGAAGGAGATAGAGAGGATAGAGAAAATGAAGATAATGATGATGGCGGGAGGGATGAAGGGGAGAAGGGAAGAATGCCCGCATGGGGATATAGGCGGGTTCGAGTCCCGCCGCGGGCGATCGGAGGTGATCCACATGTCAGATGCAAGTAGGACCTCCGGAAATATAAAGGTGGCAGGAAGTGGCGAGCCTGCCACACAGGATGAGGAAAACGCCCGTATGGAGATGGTGAAGAGAAAATTAGAAAAGTACGGATACGACGCAGAAGGGATGACAGAAGAACAGAGGATATCAATTTTTAACGCGATATTGGCGGAAGAAGGTAAGGAATACTGGCTATGTCCTAAGTGTCTTCGGTTCCATCCCAAGCACTGGACCAAGTGTGATCTGCCGTGTGTCCAATACGAAGCAAGCAGGATGATAACCGAAGAAGAGATAGAAGAGATAAACTTTATGTTTGATCCTGTGGATTATGAACAGGACCCGTATTTCCTGCGGTTCCCTCACACGCGGCTACAGCGGTGGATGGACGAAGCCGAGGATACTTATAACATCTTAGCAAGCAATCTGATGAACCTGAAACTTGCCAGAGCTTGCGAGTTATGGAACATAGATGAGATAGTAATTAACGATACTAGTTGTGAACACACACTATTTGAAAATGCGTTACGCAGGTTCGAAATTCAAATGTATCGCGGTGTTGAAACAGACTTTCGAGACCTCGACGAACTCCTTGACTTCTTTATAGAGCACGCCCCAAAACCTGAAATGAGCCAAGAAGAACGACAGCGCTTGTTTGACGAAATCCAAGCTATTATGCGAGAAAAAGCACACAGACCTAAGGCGTGGAGGGACACAACACCAAGTTATAGACTATTACACCCCGGAAACTGCACGCTGGTGCCACGGATTCGGACAATAACGGTAAATAATAACGGAAACGAAAAAATAATTGAACGGGTTGAATATGTGCGGGCATAAGCCCGCACTATATATTTAGGGGTGATGTGGAATGTGGGCAGAGATACGATTTGCACACAAAGTTAATCCTGACTCCCCTTTTATTTATATATGCGCTGAAGCACACAGTGGCGCGATTATAAACAAAAAGAACATAACAAGAGAAAAGTTAAGAAACTACAAACGCGAATTTTTAGAAGATATCATATATGCCGCCCAGCTGGAGCTACAAAAGTTAGACTCCCAATAAGGTGGCATTTTTTCACTTCCACATATATCCAGGAAACCCCTAACCCGCGCTGCCCGATTCTCGTATGCGCTGGTAGCTGTTCCCTTACTCGCTACGCTCGCCCAACCTAATATTGGCAGCGCCGGTTCTCGCCCACCCACCCTTCTTTTGAATATTAATATGAGCAGACCTTCCGCAACGAGTGCGGGGGTATGGCGACATAGATTTATTTCAAGTATTCACACGAATCGCATAGTTTTGCCGTCGTAGCGCAATCGCATAGCGTAGCAGGAATCGCATAGTGCCCTGCTCGGGCGGTAACAGGAATCGCATAGCATAACACGGACCGCATAGTTTTGAAGTCGTAGCAGGAATCGCATAGCGTAGCAGGAATTGCATAGTTTTGCGTGTATATAATCTCGAATTGTGTGGGGCACAGCCCCACATTATAAAATTGAATTGTGCGCAAAACCACACAATTCCCGCTACGCCACACAATTCCCGCTACTTTATTCAAAACCACACAGTCCGTGTTACGCCACACAATTCCCGTTACCGCCACGCCAGGGCACCACACAATTCCCGCTACGCCACACGAGTCGCGCTACTTTGGGCAAAACCACACAATTCGTGTGAAACTTGAAATAAAACCCACATCGTAGTCCGATAAACATACCCCTTTGAAAGTTGCGTCCGGTCTGCTTCCCATCAATATCCCTTCCAATATTACCCGTCCATTATCAATTTTTTCTTATTCTTTGCGCACTCAGCCGGGTGTAAGGTGCTCCAGTTCTTTAACCGTTGTCCAGTTCTGTCCCGGCTGAGTGCTGAGGGCTGCGCATCGCACATTATCCGCAATGTGCTGTGGTATCTACTTTTTGCTTTTCTTTATGAAAGAAAAGAAAAAGTAGCAAAAAGAAAAGAAACTGGGCTGCCTGAGGTTGTCCGTTTCTGTAACCGTTACTTAGGTGTGGCAGCCCAGACTATTTCACATGCGGCTTACTTCCGCATCTCGGTCTTTTTTGGCGCTCTAGTGCGAACTTGTTCCGTTCATTCCGCTCCGTTCCGAAGGC
>CAZMGT010000112.1:0-2958 GCA_964565895.1 uncultured Armatimonadia bacterium | reverse complement strand
ACGGGACATGGGTGGAGGAGCTTGAGCAGACTTTTCCCTTGTGGCCGGAAAAGTAACACGTCGTGTGCCTTGGGCAAGAAGGGTCGGCCGGAAGAGAAACGCCCTACGCAAGGCCAACACACCATCGCCTGGCCATCGTACCCCACGGAGGGCGGTCGCGGGCGCCCAGGGGCAGTCCTCAGCCCCCAACTCGGGCGTGGCCGTGGAGGAGAGCGCGAGACAAGGGCGAAGTTAACACCGCCGAAAATTTCTGCTGTATACCGTCGGACTAGAGCCCATGGCCCGAACGCAGACGAACAACCGCCAGGCAGCCGACGAGGCGGCGCGCGCCGCGCTGGACGACACGGCAACGTTTGCGCCAGCGGGGCAAGCGCGGGCGAAACCGCCGGCGTTGCGCGCGGTGTGCGAGCTGGACATTGGCGTGCGCAGCGATGTCGGGGCCGTGCGCGGGGAGAACGAGGACAGCTTTGTCGTGTTCGTCCCCGCGGAACGCGAGGCGTTGGCCGCGCGGGGAGCGCTGCTTGCCGTTGCCGACGGGATGGGCGGCCACGCCGCGGGGGCGGTGGCCAGTTGCCGGGCGGTAGACGCACTGCGCAGGAGCTACTACCGCTCGCTCGAGGGCGAGGTGGGCGAAGCGCTGGAGCGGGGGTTTGCCGAGGCAAACGCCGCGGTGCTTGAGCTCGCGGCGGCCGCTCCGGAGCGCGCGGGGATGGGGTGCACGCTCGTCGCCGCCGCGTTTTGCCAGGGCGAGCTGACCGTGGCCAACGTTGGCGACAGCCGGGCATATCTGCTTCGCGCGGGCGAGCTGGAGCAAATTACCGAGGACCACAACGTCGCCGGCGATCTGGTGCGGGCAAACGTGCTTAGCGCGGAGGAAGCGCGCAGCACACCGCAACGGACAATGCTTACCCGATGCATTGGGTTTGACGAAGGCGTTGGCGTGGACCTGTTTGTGCGCGAGGTGCGCGCGGGCGACACAGTGCTGCTGTGCAGCGATGGGCTGACCGAGGAGCTGGAGGACGAGCGCATCGCGCAGATTCTCGCCGACAACCCAGCGCCCAGCGTCGCAGCGCACGAGCTGGTGGACGAAGCGCTGGCGCAAGGCGCTTCGGACAACGTTACTGTAGTGGTTGCCCGGGTGAGGCGCGTGAGGCGGGTGGGGTTGCTCGGGCGGCTGCTGCGGCGCCCTGTGCGCGTGTGAAGCGAGGGATGCAGTTGGCCGAGGAGCGCAACGATGTAGCGGCGACGTCGTCCGGGGGAGAGGGCACGCTTGAGCGCCAACTGATCGACTTGCTCACGGCGATCGGGGACATCATTACCACCGCGGCAGACCCCGACGAAGCGCTGGAGAAGGCGTTGGAGCGCGCAGTTTACGCCCTGCAGGGAAACCAAGGCTCGGTAATGCTCCGCGACGAGAACGACCCCAACGTTTTGGTAATTAGCAAGGCGACAGGCCTGCCCGAGCAGATTGTCTCGCGCGTGCGCGTGCCCCTGGGGAAGGGGATCGCGGGGTTCGTCGCTCTGCGCGGGGAGACGGTGGCCATTCGCAAGGGCGAGCGGCACCCCCTGTCGCAAAGCCCGGCAGGAGCGGCGGAATTCGCCTCGCTGAGCGTCCCCCTGCGTATCCGCAACGCGACGATCGGCGTGCTTAACGTTCGCGCGAGGCCGGAGAAGGAGGCGTATACCGAGGCGGAGATCCTCGCCGCGTGCGTGGTTGCTAGCCAAGTGGCGATTACCGTGGATGTCTCGCGGCTTTTGCAAATGCTCTCCCAGCGGTTAGACGATACGCAGCGCGAGCTGGTGGAGACGAACCGCCTGCTCTCCGTCGCCCGGCGGCAGGTGCAGGAGATCTTGGAGTCGATCCCCAGCCCGGTGATCGTCGTGGACGCGGACGGGCTGGTGGTGCTCGTGAATCGGGCGACGGAGGAGCTGTTTGGCGTAGACCGGACGAATATGCTCTCGCGCGATCTGCCCGCGGCGCTGCGCAACGAGGAGGTGGGGGCGACGCTCGTGCGCGCGGTGGAGCTCGCCGGGCGCGAGGAGGCGCCGAACGAGGTGGCCGTGGGGCCGCCGAGCAACCGCGTGTTCGCCATTCACGTGGCCGACCTTTCCGGCGAAGAGCCGACCCTGGGCGGAGGGCACGTTATCGCCCTGGCCGACGTTACGGAGCTGAAGGAGCTGAGCGAGCTGAAGTCGCAGCTTGTCTCGGACACGTCGCACGAGCTGCGCAACCCGCTGACCTCGATCCTCGGGGCGGCGACGGCGCTGTATCAGCGGGGGGAGAGGCTGAGCGCGGAAGAGCGGGGGGAGATGCTCAAGCTCATCGCCGACGAGAGCCGGCGGCTAAACTCGATGATTACGAACATTTTAGACGCCTCGCGCATTGAGGCGGGGCGGGCGCTTGAGCTGCGCCATGAGATAACCCCGCTGCAGCCGATCATCGAGAACGTGGTTAAGCTGCAGCGGCCGAACTTGGAGATCCACGAGATCATCACCGAGGTGCCCGAGGACCTGCCCGAGGTGGAGATGGACAAAGAGAAGATCCAGCAGGTGCTCATTAACCTGGTAGACAACGCAATCAAGTACTCGCCCAACGGAGGGCAAATTCGCATTCGCGCGTGGAGCGACGAGGGGAAGGTCTGCGTGAGTGTGTCCGACGAGGGGGTGGGCATCGCCGGGGAGGACCTGCCGCACGTGTTCGAACGCTACCGGCGGGTGGGGGGCAGGCTGCGGCGGATTACCTCGGGCGCGGGGTTGGGGTTGTTCCTGTGCAAGGGAATCGTCGAGGCGCACGGGGGAACGATCTCCGCGGAGAGCACGCCGGGGGAGGGCTCGACGTTTACGTTTTGCCTCCCCCTGCGCCAGCCGAAGGGCGAGGAGTAGGCGGGGTTCTTTCGGGCGTCGGCAAGGTTTACTTTTCCCCAGGGCATGGAGCAAGAGGAGCGGTGTGAGGCGCTG
>CAZMGT010000111.1:0-2983 GCA_964565895.1 uncultured Armatimonadia bacterium | reverse complement strand
CCCCAAGAGGGTGGTGAGGCATTTGTGTGCCCGCATAATGTGCCTTGCGATGGCCCTGGTCGTAGGGGGAGGGGCATATGCCGAGGAGGCAAGGCTTAGCCTGCGCCAGGCGGTGGAAGCGGCGCTTGCCTCAAACCCCGCGCTGCTCGCGCTCGCCGCGGAGGTAGAAGCAGGGGAGGCGCGCGCGGGGCGGGCGGCGGCGGTCGCTCGCCGGCCCATCGTTTGGGAGGGGAGTTTAAGCGGCAACGCGGGCCAGAACATCGAGCCTCTGTTCAACTACGCCTATTTCGAGCTGCACAACGAGCTGAGCAGGGTTATTGGCGACGGCGGCAAGGCGCGCGCCGCGCACTCCGAGGCCGAGGCCCAAGCGCGCCTCGCCCGCGCCCGCCTCGTCGCCTTTCGCAACCAGCTCGTGTTCGACGTTGCCCAGGCCTATTGGGACTGGCTTAAGGCGCTGGAGCTGGTGAAGCTCGAGCAAGAGGCGGTGGACCTCGTCGCCGAGCAGTTGCGCATTGTCCAGATCTCGGTCAACCGCGGCGAGGCGCCCCAGCTCGACCTGTTTCGCGCCCAGGCCGACCTAGAGGCCGTGCGCGCGGGGCTCGAGGAGGCTCAGGCGGACGTTGAGGTAAAGCACGCCGCCCTGCGCGCGGTGATGGGCACCTGGCCCGAGGGCGAGGAGGCCCCCGCGGACTCCCTCGCCCAGCCGGAGAAGCTCGCGGAGGACGTGGAGCAGCTTATCAACCTCGCCTACGAGTGCTCGCCGCTCGTCGCCGAGGCCCTCGCTGGGCTAGACCTCGCCGCCGCGGGCAAGCGCGTGGCCCAGGTGCTCCGGCGGCCGGAATACTCGCTGCGCGCGGGCTATACCCTGGGCAACGACATTACCGGCGCGCGACACCTCATCTCCCTCGCCCTGGACTATCGGTTCACCGTAAGCGATCGCGGGGAAAAGGCGGCGGCGTGCCGCGAGGCAGAGGCTCTTGTGCGCCGGGCGGAGCAGCAACTGGCCCTCGCCCGCCTGCAGACGCGCGCCGACCTGCAGCGGGTAATCGCCCGGCTAAACTCCGCCGCGGAACGCGCGCAGACCCTCGCCCGCGCCGTGGACCGGGCGCGCACGGTGCTCGAGAAAACCCAGCGGGGCTATGCCGCGCGCGCCCTGCCCCTACGCGACGTGCTCGACGCCCGGCGGCAGCTTACCGAGCTGCGCCGCGAGCACCTGCAGGCGCTCGTCGACTATAACATCGCCCGCGCGGCGCTCGACCGCGTGCTCGGGAGGAGCGTGCAATGGACCGAGGGCAAGTGAAAAACGCCCTGTGGGCAGTTATCTTCGCCGTTGTCGTGGGCGGTCTTGCGTTTGCCATCTGGCGCGCCAAGCCCGCGGCTGAGGTGGAGGAAGAGGAGGAGATCGCCGGGGTTGCCGACGTGCGCGTGGCGCGCGTCCAGCGCCGGCCGGTGTCGGCCATCGTCGAGGCCACGGGGCGCATCGAGCCCCTGCCCAACCGCAAGGCGGTGGTCGCCTCGCAGATCTCGGGTCGGCTCGTCTCCCTGGGCGTGCGCCCCGGCGACCGGGTTAACAGGGGCCAGGTTGTCGCCGAGGTCTACGCCAAGGACCTGCGGGCGATGGCCGAGGAGGCCGCGGGGCGCGCGCAGTCGGCCCAGGCCGCGGTAGCCAAGGCGCGCACCGAGGCGCGGCAGTTGGAAAAGGTTCTCCCCTCGCGCATTGCACAAGCGCAGGCGGACTATGAGCGGGCGAAGGCCCAGCTGGAGAAGCTGGAGCGCGGGCCGCGGCCGGAGGAGATCGCCAAGGCGCGGGCTAAGCTCGCCGAGGAGCAGGCGAAGCTCGACCGTTTGCTCCACGGCCCCCGGCCGGAGGAGATCGCGCAGGCGCGGGCGACCCTGGCCGAGGAGGAAGCGGAGCTTGCCCGCCTGCGCGCGGGCCCGCGCAAGGAGGAGGTGGAGGCCGCGGCGGCGCGCCTGCGCGCGGAGGAGGCGGAGCTTGCCCGCCTGCGCGCGGGGCCCAGGCCCCAGGAGCTGGCCGAGGCCGAGGCCGCCGTGGCCGCGGCGAAAGTGGCCCTCGACGCCGCCCAGAGCAAAGCGGAGCGCAAACGCGCCCTGTTTGACGAAGGCATTGTCTCCCAAGCGGAAAAGGAGGCCGCCCAGGCTGAGCTGGCCCACGCCCAAGCGGCATATGAGGCCGCCAAGCAGCGCTACGACATGCTTCGCGAGGGATATCGCAAGGAGGAGATCCAAGCCCAGGAGGAGCGCGTGCGCGCCGCGCGCGCGGAGTATGAGCGCCTCGCCCGGGGCTATCGCCCGGAGGAGATTAAGCGGCAGGAGGAGCGGGTAAACGCGGCGCGGGCGCAGTTGGACATGCTCCTCGCCGGCTATCGCGGGGAGGAGATCGAGCGCCAGCGCCAGGCCGTCGCCCAAGCGAAGGCGGAGCTGGACCTGTTGCTCGCGGGGACGCGCAAGGAGGACATCGAGGCCGCGCGGGCGGCGGTTAGGCAGGCCGCGGCGGACCTCGCCGAGGCAAAGGCCGAGCAATATGCCGTGGATGCCTCAAAGCACGCCGTGGCCGTGGCCCAGGGAGTGGCCAAGGAGGCCCGCGGGGCGGCAGCGGCGGCAAGAGCGATCGCCCAGAAGGCCCTCGTGCAGGCGCCTGTGTCGGGCACCGTCGCCGACGTGTTCGTCAACAGGGGGGAATATGTCGCCGCGGGGCAGCCTATTTTGGAGATCGTTAACCTGCGCTCGGTGCGCATGATCGTTGATGTGCCCGTGCAGGAGGCGCGGCTGATTAACCCGGGGATGGAGGCCGAGGTTGAGCTAGACGGGCTGCCCGGAAAAACATTTTCCGCGCGGGTGCATGTCGTCTCGCCCGCGGCGGAGCGCGAGTCGGAGACCGTGCCCGTGATTTTGTATCTGGAGAACAAGCGCGGGCTGCTTAGGGGGAACATGTTCGGGCGGGCGCGGATCGCCGTGCGCCGGC
>CAZMGT010000110.1:0-3014 GCA_964565895.1 uncultured Armatimonadia bacterium | reverse complement strand
TGCCCAACCAGGTGTGCCTGCTCGTGCAGCGCGGGTTTGGCGAGCCGCTTTTGCAAAGCTCGACGATTTGGCTTTGTTCGTCGTGCGAGACGTGCGCCACACGTTGCCCCATGGAAATTAGCGTTACCGAACTTGTGGACGCCCTGCGGCAGATTGCCCTGGAGGAAGGGGTGCGGCCGAAGGAGCCCGCGGTGGTCGCTTTTCACGAGGCGTTTTTGGGCTCTGTGCAGCGCCGGGGGCGGGTGCACGAGCTGGACATGATGGGCCGGTATAAGTTGCGCTCCGGCCGGCTCCTCGATGACCTCCCGCTGGGCGTGAAGATCTTCTTTAAGGGCAAGCTGCCGCTTGTTGCGGAGCGCACGAAAGACGTCGCCGCCCTGCGGCGCATTGTTCAAGCTAAGGCGGAGCGCAAGCAATGATTCAGTTTTCCTACTACCCCGGCTGCTCGCTGAGCGGGACGGCGCGCGAGTTTGGCCTGTCTACGGAGCGCGTGTGCCGCGAGCTGGGGGTTGAGCTGTTGGAGATCCCGGACTGGAACTGCTGCGGGGCGAGCTCGGCGCACTGCACGAGCAAGCTTTTGGCGCTCGCCCTGCCCGCGCGCAACCTCGCCCTGGCCAAGCCCGCGGGCCGGCCCATCGCCGTCCCCTGCGCCGCGTGCTACAACCGCATGAGGCGCGCGGCAAACGCCGTGCAGCGCGACCCGGAGCTGCGCGGCGAGATCGAGCGGCTGATGGGCGTGGACCTTAAGGATCCCGTCCCCGTGCGGCACTTGCTTGAGGTGTTCGTGAGCGAGATCGGCGTGGAGAAGATTAAGGAGCGGGTAAAGGCCCCGCTCTCTGGGCTAAAGGCGGCGGCATATTACGGCTGCCTTTTGGTGCGCCCCAAGGAGGAGACGGGGTTTGACGATGTGGAGAACCCTCAGACACTAGACGAGATAATCTCCGCCTGCGGAGCGGAGCCCGTTAGGTGGTTTTTCAAAGTAGAGTGTTGCGGCGGAGGGCTGGCTGTGCCCCGGCCGGACATCGTCTCGCGGCTGTGCCAGCGGATCGTGCAACACGCGCGCGACGCGGGGGCGGAGTGCATTGTTACCTCCTGCCCCCTGTGCCAGTTTAACCTGGACACGCGCCAGGGAGAGCTGGGGATGCCGATAATCTACTTCACCCAGCTCATCGGCCTCGCCCTGGGGCTTTCCCCGCGCGAGCTTTCCCTGCACACGCACGTCACGGACACAAGCGCCGTGCGTCGGCGAGCGCCGGCCGAGGCCCCGCCCGCCTGAGCCCAAGCCGCCCTGGAGGAGTCCCGTGGCGCGAATCGGCGTTTTCGTTTGTCACTGCGGAACGAACATTGCGAAAACGGTTGACGTGCGCCGCGTCGCCGAGGCGGCCGCGCGCATGCCCCATGTCGTCTACGCGACGGACTACATGTATATGTGCTCCGACCCCGGGCAGCACCTCATCCGCGAGGCGATCGAGGCGCACAAGCTGGACCGGGTAATCGTTGCCGCGTGCTCGCCGCATTTGCACGAAAAGACGTTTCGCGCGTGCGTCGCCGGCGCGGGGCTAAACCCCTACATGGCGGAGATGGTGAACATTCGCGAGCAGTGCTCGTGGTGCCACCGCGACGTGGAGGAGGCCACGGCAAAGGCCATCGATCTCGTGCGTATGACCGTGGCCAAGATCGTATTCAACGAGGCCTTGGAGCCGCAGAAGCTGCCCATCGAGCGCCGGGCGCTGGTCATCGGCGGGGGCATCGCCGGCATTCAGGCGGCGCTGGACATTGCCGACGCCGGCTACGAGACGTGGCTTGTCGAGCGCTCGCCATCGATCGGCGGGCGCATGGCGCAGTTCGACAAGACGTTTCCCACGATGGACTGCTCGGCGTGCATTCTCACGCCGAAGATGGTCGAGGTGGCCAACCACCCGCGGATCAAGCTGCTCACCTACTCCGAGGTGGAGAACGTGGAGGGGTTCGTGGGGAGCTTCGAGGTAACCATTCGCAAAAAGGCGCGCTATGTGCGCGAGGAGGATTGCACGGGGTGCGGGGTGTGCTGGGAGAAGTGCCCGGCGAAAAAGGCGCTTAGCGAGTTCGACGCCGGCCTGCGCACGCGCACGGCGATAT
Organism: uncultured Armatimonadia bacterium; assembly: GCA_964565895.1. Lineage (GTDB taxonomy): Bacteria > Armatimonadota > Zipacnadia > UBA1398 > CAZMGT01 > CAZMGT01. Next base: position 896 of record CAZMGT010000110.1, on the reverse strand, counting down.
ATGTTCCATTTCCCCAAGCGGTGCCCAACGTGCCGGTGATCGACCCCGAGCAGTGCATCTACTTTAAGACGGGCAAGTGCCGCAGTTGCGAAAAGCGCTGCCCCGCCAAGTGCATCGACTTCGACCAGCAAGACGAGGTGATTACCGAGAAGTTCGGGGCAATCGTCGTTGCCACAGGGTTTGACGTGGTGGGCACCGCGCCGTTTGGCGAATACGGCTATGGGGAATATCCGGATGTTATTACCGGGCTGCAATATGAGCGGCTGCTGAACGCCGCGGGGCCGACAGGCGGGCATATCGAGCGGCCCTCGGACGGGCGCGAGCCGGAGACGGTGGTGTTCATCCAGTGCGTGGGCTCGCGCGATGAGACGCAGGGGCGGCCGTATTGCTCGAAGGTGTGCTGCATGTATACGGCAAAGCACGCCACGCTCACGCGCGAGCGACTGCCTAACTGCCAGGTTTATGTGTTTTACATTGACATCCGCGCGACGGGGAAGGGCTACGAGGAGTTCATCCGCCGGGCGCAGGAGGAGTATGGGGTAAAGTATGTCCGCGGGCGGGTGAGCAGGGTCTATCCCGAGGGGGAGAAGATCATCGTCCGCGGGGTAGACTCGCTGCTGGGCAGCGCAGTGGAGGTCGCCGCGGACCTCGTCGTGCTGGCCACGGCGGCCGAGCCGCGCGCCGATGCGCGCAAGCTCGCCCAAATGCTGAGCATCGCCACCGACCGCTATGGCTTTTTCAGCGAGGCGCACCCCAAGCTGCGGCCGGTGGAAAACCTTACCGCGGGGGTGTTCTTGGCCGGCGCGTGCCAGTTCGTGCGCGACATTCCAGACTCCGTGGCCTCGGGGAGCGCCGCCGCGGCAAAGGTCGTCTCCATGTTCGCCCAGGAGCACCTG
>CAZMGT010000109.1:0-3247 GCA_964565895.1 uncultured Armatimonadia bacterium | reverse complement strand
TGCGGGAATACGACCTGGACAGCTCCTATTACGTCCTGGGGCCGCGGAACAAGCTGCCGAAGCTCTGGGTCGAGCTTCTGCCAAGCTCGCCTGTTGATTTCCCGAAGACCCCAGCGTCGGTGGAAATCACTGGGCTGTGGGGCTACGGCTACGAAGTCCCCCAGCCCGTCAAGGAAGCCTGCAAGTTGATGGTGGCGAGGGCTTTCAAGCGCAAAGACACGGCTTTCGCCACCCAGCTTGCCTCGCCGGAGATGGGAGGCTTCAGGGTTGAGAGGCAGGTTGATCCTGATGTGATACAGATGCTGAAGCCTTACCGAAGGACGAGGTTGAGGATATTAGTGCCATGAGAATTGAGCTGAGGGGCCTGGAAGAGCTACGGAAAAAGCTCAATCCCAATGTGCTCCTGGGCAAACCGCTGCGGGAGGCAATGCTGAAGTCCGTGCTCTTCCTAGAGGCCGAGGTGAAGAGCCGGACGCCTGTCGACACGGGCAGACTCAGGGGAAGCATCACGCATTCGATAGCGCCCGACCCTATCCCTCTGTGGGCCAAGGTGGGCACCAATGTGGAATATGCGCCGTTTGTCGAGGAGGGAACCCGCCCCCACTGGCCGCCGATTGAGGCGATTAAGCCATGGGCCAGGAGGCATCGCCTGAGTCCGTGGGCTGTGGCAGTGGCAATAGCCAGGAGAGGTACAAAGGGTGCCCACATGTTCAGGAGGGCGTTTGAGGCCGCTGAGGGGCAAATCAGGCGGTTCCTGGACGGTGTTGCTAGGGACATCGAGACGAGGTTCGGGAAATGAGACTCGACGAGGTAATCGGCAAGGTGGTCGAGGTTCAGAAGACGATAGAGGGAGTGAAGCAGGCATACCAGTACGCTCCCGAGAGCTTGGCTGAGCTGCCCTGCTTCCTCAACTTCCCGGCCAGCGGGGAGCTGGAGCAGGCGCCAAACCTGCTCATCGTGACGCACACGATAAGAATGCAGCTCTTTGTGCGGCGAGGAGACCTGTCCAGCGCAGAAAAGGAGCTGAGGCCATTCGTTGACCGTGTGATTGAGACATTTTGCAAGAACATTCGACTCGACGGCTCGGTGGAGTATAGCAAGCTGAGGCGCTACGAGTACGGCGTGCTCACCTGGGGTGAGACGCCGTACCTTGGCATAACGTTTGAGCTCGATGCCACTGTAAAGCAGGCATTCGAGTTCAGTTAGGGGGTGAGAGGTTGAAGTTGAGGTACATCGGTCAAGGAAAATACGTGGTCGGCTGGCCCGCAGCCGACCACGATGAGCCAGACGAGAAGCTGGCGAAGCAGAAGATAAAGAGCGGGCTTTACGAGCCTGCTGAACGGAAGAAACCGAAGAGGGAGGTGAAGTAAGATGGGGCTTGCCGCATTTCGCAAAATCCAGTTCGGTAAGGAGACAACGCACGGCACCAAAGCTGCTGCCACCGGCATCTGGCTGGGGACTCTGAGCATGAGAGAGACACCCAGCTTCACAATGCCGGAAGAAGACCGGGGCTCGCTGTCGAAGTACCACCGGGTGATCAAGGCAGCCACCCTCGCTGAACTGAGGCGTGAGGGCACGCTCACCTTCGAGCAGTGCGTCATCCTTTTCCTCATGGGCATCAAGGGCGGTGTGACACCAACTCAGCTCGATTCCGAAACAGAACCACCCCATGCCTACGAGTGGGACTTCACGCCGAACCTCACCGAGAAAAACAATCCAGACTCGTTCACCATCGAGTACGGGGACGATGTGCAGGCATTCTACTCGACCTATTGCCTGGCCCGGCGGCTTGAGATAAGCGGAGCTATCGATGAGCCGCTCCAGCTTCGGGCAGATTTGTTCGGGCAAAAGGTCGAGAAGGCGGAGTTCACGGCTGGCCTTTCCATGCCAACGGTCGAGGATGTGCTGGCACACAGGGTTAAGCTGTACATCGAGGACTCGGGGACTGCCCTTGATGGGGCAACGGCGAAAGCAAAGACGCTGAGCGAATTTACCTGGACTCTCGACACCGGCTTTGCCCCCAAGAAGTTCATCGGTGGGGAGGTCTTCTTTGAAGACCACAGCGAGCAGAAGCGCAACGTGGAGCTGGAGATGGTCCTTGAGCTCAACAGCCAGGTGGCCGGAGACGAATTCAATGCTTTCAAGAACCAGACAAAGCGCTTCATCAGGCTGGAGGTTGAGGGCAGCACTATCGTTGCCACCTACAATAAGAAGCTGACGCTGGATCTCTGCGGCATCTACACCGACTGGGACACGCTTGCCGAGAGGGACGGCACGGATGTTGTGACCGTGCGGCTCACCAGCGTGTACGACCCCACCTGGGGCAAGGAATGGCTGGTGAAAGTGGTGAACGACCAGTCCGGGGTGTGATGAGGAGGTGATGAATGGGTTACTTCGTCTATGACGATGAGGTAGAGCGGATTGACTTCGAGGACGGCGAGTGGGTCAAGATAAAGCGAACCCTCAGCTACGATGACGTAGAGAAAGTCGGCACGAAGTTGGCTGCGGGTGACCAGGCCAGCTTTGTGCCGGTGCTCGCCGTAGCGATCAAAGAATGGAGTTTTAAGGACCGAGATGGCAATGTTGCTCCCGTGAACGAGGAGTACATCCGGCGGCTTGACCCTCAGGTCGCTGGCCGTCTTGTGGAGGAGGTTCTGAAGCGTAACCCTTTCATCGGGGCGACTTCGATGAGCGCCTCTGGGCGTTCCTCCGGGGCAAGACCAAAAAGATAAGCAGGGAATACCGGGACTACCTCATCATGAAGCACATGGGCTGGAGCTATGACGAGCTCAAGAGAACACCGGCCCATGTGGTCGAGCGCATCTGGGCTTTCATGCAGACCGAGGCCAAGTGGGAGGAAATCCAGCTAAAGAGGGCAAAGGATGGCTCAATCGGTACTTGAGATAATCATCCGTGCCAGGGACGAGGCCAGCCGGGTTCTGCAGCAGGAGCAGGCCAGGCTGGGAAGGCTGCAGAACAGCCTGAAGAGGGTAGGAGACACGGCCACCAAGTTGGGGAGGACAATGTCGTTCGGCCTGACTATGCCCCTGGCCGGGGTTGCTGCCATGTCCGTGAAGATGGGCATGGACTTCGAGCGGTCATTGACCAATGCCGCTGCCGTTGCTGGGGCTACTGCCGACGAGCTGAAGCTCATGGAGAAGGTGGCCCGGGACATGGGCAAATCTACCATCTTCTCCGCCTCAGAGGCTGCCGAGGCGATGTACTACATGGCCTGTCTTCCCCCAGA
>CAZMGT010000108.1:0-3394 GCA_964565895.1 uncultured Armatimonadia bacterium | reverse complement strand
CGTTTGCCGACGCCGACGAGGCCAGCCCGGCGATCGGCTTCCGCTGCGTAAAGTAGCCCGCGCCTAGCGCAGCTCCCCTTCCCTGATCAACAACCCGCGGATATCGGAGAACCCTTGCCCGCCGGGGCAGGGCGCGCCCCCGTCTGCGTTACGCCCCTACGCCCTCACCCTCCGGCGCAAGCCCGCGCCGCGGGAACAGCGAGAGCAGCGTTGGCGCAAGCAAAAGCGCAAACAGCGGCGTGGCAAGCAGGCCCCCGATGATGGCAATGGCCAGGGGCTGCTGCATCTGCGCCCCCGCTCCCCGGCCGAAGGTTACCGGAAGCAGCGTTAAAATGGCGATAACCGAGGTCATCAAAATCGGCCGCAGGCGCACGCGCCCGGCGCGCTCCAGTATCCGTCCAAACGGCTCGCCCGCGCCTTTTTGCTCATACAGCCGAATGTAGTCCATGAGGACAATGCCGTTGGTCATCACCATGCCGAACACCATGATCATGCCCACGAACGATGAGGCGTTGAACTCCGTCCCCGTGACGAGCAGGGCGAAGATCGACCCGCTCATGGAGAACAGCGCCGCGAAGAACAGGGCAAACACCTCGCCGAACGACTCATACTGAAACAGCCCGGCCACGACGACGAGCAAGCAGCCCAAGGCGAGCACGGAAAGCAGCGAGCGAAACGCCTTCTGCTGCGCCTGATATAGCCCGCCGTACTCGATGGTATAGCCCGGGGGCAGCTTAATCTGTTGCGACACGCGCTGCTTTACCTCGGCCATGGCGCTTCCCAAGTCGCGCCCGCTGAGGTTTGCGCTGGCATAGGCCACGGGCTTTTGGTTCTCGCGCGTGTGGATCGTCGTGCTCGGTATCCGCTCAAACGTGGCCACGGATTCCAGCGGCACGGTGCGCCCGGACTTGGTAACCAGTTTTATCCGGCGGATCTTGGCCAGCGAGTCCTGCTCCTCGCGCGGATAAAACGCGCGAATCCCAATAAGCAGCTCCCCGCGGCGGACGACGGTTTTCACTTCGCCGAGCATCGCGCTGCGCACGGCGCGGATAACCTCGTTGGGCGTCAACCCCGCGAGCGCCGCCTTCTCGGGATTCACGTGCACGTGAATCTCCGGCCCGCTGGCCACCACCCCGTGCGCGGCCTCGACCACCCCGGGAATGTCCACGAGAATATCGCGCACTTGCTCCGCGAGCTTGTTTACCACCTCGATCTCGTCGCCGAAAATCTTCACCTCGATCGGGTTGCGCTGGCCGGCGATGTCGCCCACGCGGTCGCTGATCAATTGGATCGTCTCGATGATCATCGAGGGCAGGCGGGCCTGGCAGCGCTGGCGCACGTCCTCCATAACCTCCATCGTGCTTCGCTTGCGCTGGCCGCGCGGCTTAAGGCGGATGGCGAAGTCGCCGCGGTTGGGCTCGGTGATGAAAAAGCCCAGCTCCAGCCCCGTGCGCCGGGAGTAGGACTCGATCTCCGGGGTCTTGGCCAGCTCCTCCTCGATAATCCGGCATTGCCGGTCGGTCTCCTCAAGCGACGTCCCCGGCGCGGCGAGGTAGTCCAGGACAAACCCGCCCTCGTCCATTACAGGCATAAAGCCCGTCTCCAGGCGGGTAAACGCCAGGGCGGCCAGCCCGCCCACGGCAACCGCCATCCCCAGCGCCAGCGCGCGATGCCCCAGGCACCAGTTAAGCGCCGGCGTATAGACGCGGTCGGCGAGCCACACCAGCCAGCGCGGCAGCGCCCGCTCGCCCGGCGACCTTCCCCATCGCAGCAGCCGGCTGCACAAAATGGGCACGAACGTTACGGCAAGCACCACGGAGACCAAAAGCAAAATGGCAAAGGTAATCGTCAGCGGCCCGAAAAACGCGCCCGTGATCCCTCCTACGAACGCCAGCGGGATAAATACGCAAATGCTCGTCAGCGTGGAGCCGATCATCGGCTTTTGAATCTCCCGTGCCCCATGCAGGGCGGCCTGCCACGCGGACAGCCCGTCCTGCCGGTGGCGATAGATGTTTTCCAGGGTAACGACGACGTCGTCGATGATCAGCCCCAGGCCTACGGCCAGCCCGCCCAAGGTCATTATGTTTAGCGTCTCTTTGCTGAGCTTAAGAATGAGAAACGTAATGAGCACCGTCGTGGGAATGGCCAGCACAACAACGAGCGTTGTGCGCAGGTCGCGCAAAATTAGCGTGAGCACGACAAGCGCCATGAGCCCGCCAAGCAAAATCGCCTCGCGCAGGCTGTGCAGCGACTCCAAGACCAGGTCCGCCTCGTCGTAAAAACAGCGCACGCGCAGGCTCTTGGGAAACGCCGCGGACATTTGCTCCAGCGCCCGCTTTACCTCGCGCGAAATCTCAATCGTGCTCGCCCCGGGCTGCTTGAGAATCATAAACAGCGCCGCCGGCTTGCCGTCCGCGGTGGTCACATCGAGCCGCTCCCTGCTCGACTCCTCCACCGTGGCCACGTCGGCAATGCGCACGGGCACACCCCCGCGCACGCCGACGACGACGTTGCCGATGTCCCCTGCGTTATGGAGCTGCGTGTTTCCCACCACGAGATACTTCTGGCCCGACTCCTCAAACCGCCCCGCCGCCTGAATGAGGTTCGTCTCCTCCAGCGCGTGCTCCACATCGCTCACGGTCAGCCCCTTCGCCGCGAGCAGCTCGGGATGCACGCGCACGACAAACTCCCGCACATCGCCCCCCTGCACGAGCACGCGATATATGCCAGGCAGCCGGCTCAGCGCCGGGGCGATCTCCAACTGGGCGATCTCCCGCAGTTGCGCCTGGGTAAGCTCAGGCGATGTCAAGCTGTAGCCGATAATGGGAAACGACGAGGGGTTTTGCCACTCCACCTCGATCTCCGTCTCCGGGGGGAGCGAGCCGCGAATGGCAGCCACGGCTGCGTTGAGCCGCGTAAACGCCTCGAACATGTCCGTGTCCCAGTCGAAGTCCACGGAGAGCTCCGCCGAGCCACGCTCTGTTTTGGAGCGAATCAGCCGCACCCCGGGAACAGTGTTCACCGCTTGCTCCAGCGGCCGGGTAACCTCGAGCACCACGTCGGGAATCGCCCGGTCGCCGGCGCGGGCGATCACTGCGATGCGCGGATAGTCGAAGTCGGGGAGGATGGCCACGGGCATGTGCGTTAGGGCAACCACGCCCAAGAGCGACAGGAAAACCGTGGCCGCGAGGATCCCGCGCGCGTGGCGAAGGGCAAAGCCGGCGATGTTCATGGGATAATGCGCACCTCGCATCCGTCAACCAGGGCATACTGGCCCCAGACCACGACGCGCTCGCCCGCGCGCAACCCGCTAAGCACCTGCACCCAGCCCTCGTGCTCCTCGCCCAGCTTAACCATGCGCTTGCGCGCCCGGCCGCTCTTGTCCACAACGAAC
>CAZMGT010000107.1:0-3888 GCA_964565895.1 uncultured Armatimonadia bacterium | reverse complement strand
CCGGGCCCCGACGATGTGGGCTTCGCCTACATCTACAACGAGGAGCTCGCGGGCAAGCTCTCGGGCATCGACAAGCCCGCGCGCAAGGTCCTCATCTGGGAGTCCGGCCGCGTCACCCACTGCGCCCAGACCAAGGACTGGAACGACGGTCCCAATGACTTCCCGCACAACTGGGACGACTGGCCTGGGCCCCCCGCCCCGCCCAATGCCGCCGGCCCGGGCGACGTCCGCGGCGCGCACAACAACGGCCGCAACCTCGCCTTCTGCGACGGCCACTGCACTTGGATGACCGACATGGAGGCCTGGCAGCGCAGAAAAGAGCTTGCCGACGGGCCGTACGACAACGACTACAACTGGTAGGCTAAAAGCGGCAGGCAAAAAACGAGAAGGGGCGCTCGCCCCTTCTCGTTTTCTTTCCCCGCGCGCCCGCGTGTCTCTTGCTACACCGCCGGCTTAACCGGCTTGCCCGATGCCGCCGACTCGTTCGCGGCAATGGTCACCGCGAGCGACTTGACCGCATCCTCATACGTGGACATAATCAGCTCTCTGTTCCCCGTCTTCACCGCCTCAACAAACGCCGCGTTAATGTTTGGCTTGCCTTGCGGGGGCGCGGTAAGCTCCGGGTCGTCCTCGGGGAAAAGCTGGTTGCCGTCCGGCCGCCACTCCGCGCGCTGGTCAGGCAGAATAATGGTCAGCCCCCACCGCCCCCCGCTCTTCTTCAGCGCACACGTGCTCGAGAGCACCGCCGGCGCGCCATTTTCAAACTCCATCACCACGCAATACGCGTCCGGCACGTCGGCGTCCGGCACATCGGGCAGCCCGCGATGCCCATAGCGCGCGTAAACCTCGACGATCTCCCCCACCAAAAAGCGCATCATATCTACCTGGTGCGTCGTCTGCTCGACAAGCTGCCCGCCGGACTGGCTCATAATCCTCCACCACGGCGTCCCGGGCAGGCCGCCCAGGCGCTCGCAGATGACCATGGCCACCGTTTTGTCCGCAAGCCAGCGCTTCATCCGCTGCGAGGGCTCGGCATAGCGCAACTGATAGCCCACGCACGAGATAACCCCCGCCTCGGCGATCGCCTGCTGAATCTCCAGCGCCTTTTCCATCGTCAGCGCCACGGGCTTTTCCACCATCAGGTGCACGCCCTTTTGCGCCGCGAGGATCTCGGCATCCGTGTGCGCAAACGGCGGGACGACGACATATAGCGCGTCCAGCTCCTCCCGCTCGAGCAGCTCGTGGTGGTCCGTGTACACTCTGCCGCCGAACTCGTCCGCCGCCTCCTTCGCCCGCGCCTCCTCGATGTCGCAAATGGCCACGATGCGCGCGTCGGCGATGTCCCGCAGCGCGCGCATATGGCTCCGCGCCATCCCTCCGGCGCCGACAAATCCGATCTTCACTTCCGCCATGCTCCGCTCTCCTTTCCCGTGGTGTGCTCGCGCAGGAGCGACTCCTGGGGTCAGCGGGTCGGTGAGCTACCGCCTCGCGCCGCTAGTTCCTCCACGCAAACCGCCCTTTCCTCCTCCATGGACTGGTAAATGGCAAACGCCACGGACAGGGTGCGTATGTTGTCTTCGATCGTGCTCTCAAACTCGCGGCCCGCGCGCAGGCCCTCGATAAAGTCGCGCTGGCAGGCGGCCATGGCCTCGACGAACGGCTCCGGCCCGCGCTCCACGGGTATCCGGCGCTGCCCCTCGCCCGCTCGACGCACCTCGACCATCCTCCCGCCCTCGCACATCTCCACCCGTCCCTCCGGCCCCTCCACGCGCACGCGCAGCGGCTCCTGCAGGCCACTTTGCGGCTCGTGCGCCCAGCTATGGTCAATGCAGCACACCGCTCCCGAGCGAAAGAGGAGCATCGCCTGGGCAAAATCCTCCCCGCGGAGCATGCGGTTCACCCGTCGCCCCACCGCGAACACCTTCTCCACCTCGCCGAACAGCCAGCGCAGGCAGTCCAGGTAGTGCACCCACATCTCGTAGACCAACAGCCGCGGCATGTCTTTGAAGTACGGCTGGTTTTCGTTAACGGGCGCGCTACGGCGCAACCCCCCGCGCCCAGAGAGGCGCACGAAATACGCCTCGCCCACGGGCTTTTCCCCCAGCACGCGCGCCAGCGTCTGCCACTCTGGCAAATAGCGCCACATCTCCAGCACGCGGGCGCGCACCCCGCCCGCGCGCGCCGCTTCGGCGATCGCCCGTGCTTCTTCGATGCTCGGGGCAAGGGGCTTTTGCACCAACATGTGCGCCCCCGCCTGCGCAGCAAGCCGCGCCAGAGGTAGGTGCGCCTCAGGGCCGGTGGCGATGTCCACGAACTCCGGCTTAAGCTTGGCGAGCGCCTCGCCCGCGTCGCAAAACACCGCCCCAATGCCAAACTCGCGCGCCCGTTCCTCCGCACGCTTGCGCACAACGTCGCATACGCCGACGATCTCTACGCCGCCGACGCGCCGCCAGGCGGCAAGGTGCCGCCGCGAGATATACCCTGCGCCAACAAGCAGCCCGCGCATGGCATTCACCCCTTGCTGCGCCGTGCGTCTTCGCCTCCGCCTGCCCCCAATCCTCGGCCGGCGCGGCCCGAAGAAAAAGGGATCTCCCGCCCATCGGGGAAAACAAAACACAAGATGTGCAGCGGCGCTCAGCTTCGCGCGCTCGTCTGTGCGGCTTTATGCGCGACCCTCGCGCTTGCTTTGTTTTTCGGCTGCGGGGGACAGCAGGCAGGCCCCCTGCCCTCCTTCCCTACCCCCACGCCTCTCCCTCCGCAGACACCCACGCCAACGCCGCAGTCGTTCTGGCCCACACCCGGCCCCGGCCCCGCCCCCGGCCCGCAGCCCGGTCCCCAGCCCGGCCCCGCGCCAACCTCGCCCCCTCCCGCGCCAACGCCTACGCCAACCCCCACCCCTACGCCAATCAGCCGCATCGCCTTTGCCTCCGAGCTCAGCGGCACGCCTGTGTCCGCGGAGATCATGATTGTCGACCCGGACGGCTCGAACCTCACCCAGCTCACCTCGAACATATACCGAGACTGGTTCCCGAGCTGGGCGCCCGACGGCAAACAGCTTGCCTTTATGTCTATTAGGCCGCCGCAACCGGGCCAGCCCCCGAACATGGACATTTACGCGATAAACAGCGATGGCACAAACGAGCGCCTGCTCACCACCAGCCCGTACAGCGACAGCGAGCCCGCCTGGAGCCCGACCACGCCCACCCTCCTGTTCACCACCAACCGCGATGGCAACAACGAGATCTACTCCCTCCCCCTCCTCGGCGGGCTGCCGATAAACCTCACCAACGACATCCTCGACGACCGCGAGGCCGCATGGGACCCCTCGGGCAGCGCGCGCATCGCGTTTGTCTCCACGCGCGACGGCAACCGCGAGATTTACGTCATGGACGCCGGCGGGGGCATCCCCCAGCGCATCACCAACGACCCCGCCGAAGACGGCTGCCCCGACTGGTCGCCCGACGGCCGCTACATCGTTTTCCACTCCAACCGCTTGGGCAACTTCGACCTCTGGGTTTGGGACACCGAGCAGAACGTCCTCTCCCAGCTCACCACCGACTCCTCCAACGAGAAAGATCCCACTTGGTCGCCCGACGGCATGGAGATCGCCTTTGTTTCCGACCGCGACGGCAACGAGGAGATTTACAAGATGAACGCCGACGGCTCCGGCGCGCCCGTGCGCCTCACGAACAACTCCGTGCGCGACGGCTGCCCCGACTGGTCGCTGCTGTTTGTGCCTTAGGCGCCGCGCCTGCCGATGCATGATCGCTGAATGCTCGTGTGCGCTTTACTCCAGCTTGGCGGCCGCGCTAGACGCCGCTCCGCCCGCGGGCGCAGTGCTCAGGGGCGACAGCCCGGGGCGCCAGATTTCAGCACGCACGAGACGAT
>CAZMGT010000106.1:0-3931 GCA_964565895.1 uncultured Armatimonadia bacterium | reverse complement strand
GGTACTCCGACCGCCCCAAAGACGCATCATTCACAAGGGTGTTCGAGCTTTTCTCGCGGACTGCTGCGGCGCGCCGCCTCAGCAGAGCACAAAGAAGAGCGGCCCGGCGCGACAAATACGAAAAAGTACTCGCCGCTGGCCAGCCGTGGGGCGGCATGAACTAAGCTGCTCGGGCGGCCTATGGAAGCTAGGGCTGCGCACGAATGCCCCCACGCTGCGCCTTGCACAACAGAAAAGCACTGGCCTCCTTTCCCTCTTGTCCATCTCGGAGTCCCTTATGTCCGGAGAGCGCCTTTACTCCTGCACGTCTGCTGCGACAATGCTGTAAAGCGCCTCACCGAGAGGCCGCCGCGCCAAGAAAACCCTGAACGGTGAGGGAGCGCGGGCGGCGGGGCACGGGGCTGGCTGGCGGGGAGGTGGCGTGGAGTGGTTCGGGCGGGAGCGGCGCCCCCCGCTGGCGGCACACACAAAAATTGTGCCCGTGCATGGACCGCTCAGCCCTTTCCCGCCGTAACGACAGCTGCGGTGCCGCGGCGGCGAGCCGTTGAGCTCGCTTTGCGCCCTTTTCTTTAGCTTCGCGGCCTGCGGCATGAGCGAGAGCCACCCTGCGCCCCCTCCGTGGACAGTGTTAACGGAGGGCGCTGACTGACAATGCGCGTGCCGGCGGGATGGCCTCCGCCCCACCTCCCAAGTTGACGCTCCCACGCGCCACCCGTATACTGTCCTTCGCCTTGCAGAAAAGCGCCTCTTTTGCCGCCGCCCACCAATGCGCAAAGTGCACCTAATTACCTACGGCTGCCAAATGAACGTCCGCGACTCGGAGGGTATCCTCGGCTTGCTCGAGCAGCACGGGTACGCGCCCATCGACGAGCCCGCCGAGGCCGACGTTATCCTCCTCAACACCTGCTCCGTGCGCGAGAAGCCCGAGCGCAAGGTTCTCGCCCGCCTGCACGAGTTCGCCCAGCTCAAACGCGAGCGCCCGGGGTTGGTCATCGGCGTGTGCGGGTGCATGGCCCAGGCGTGGGGCGCGGAGCTTTTGCGCAAAAACCCTGCGGTGGACATCGTCTGCGGCCCGGCAAACCTCGCCCGCCTGCCCCAGCTCATCGCCCAAGCGGCCGCCGCGGAGCGGCAAATCCTCGCCCTAGACATCGACCCCCACGCGCCGCCCGAGCCTCTCCCTCAGCGCCCGGAGCAGCGCTTTCGCGCGTTCGTGACCATCGTCCACGGGTGCACAAACTTTTGCTCATATTGCATCGTGCCCTTTGTCCGCGGGCCTGAGCGCAGCCGCCCGCCGGAGGAGATCGTCGCCGAGGTCGAGCAACTGGCCGCCCAGGGCTGCCGCGAGGTCACCCTGCTTGGGCAAAACGTCAACGCCTACGGCCGCGACCGGCCCGACGCCTGCACGTTCGCCGAGCTGCTCGCCAAAGTTGCCGCCGTGGAGGGCATCGCCCGCGTGCGCTTTACCACCTCACACCCCAAGGACTTCACCGAGGACATCATCGAGGCCGTCGCCGAGCTCCCCGAGGTGTGCGAGCACATTCACCTCCCCATCCAAGCGGGCCACGACGAGGTCCTCCGCCGGATGAACCGGCGCTATACCGTCGCGCAATATCTCGACCTCGTCGAGCGCATTCGCCAGCGCATCCCTGGCGTAGCGCTGAGCACGGACGTCATGGTCGGCTTTCCCGGGGAAACGGAGGAGCAGTTTGAAGCGACGCTCGACGTGTTCCGCGCCGTGCGCTTCGACCAGGCGTTTATGTTTATCTACAACCCTCGGCCGAAAACGAAGGCCGCGCAGATGAACGGCCAGCTACCCCGCGCGGTGAAGACCAAGCGCCTACAGCGCCTGGCCGAGCTGCAAAACGAAATCGCGCGCGAGATCAACGAGGCCCAGGTGGGCGAGGTATTCGAGGTGCTCGTCGAGGGCCCAAGCCAAACGAACCCCAAGCGCTGGGCCGGCCGCACGCGAACGAACAAGCTCGCCGTGTTCGACCCCCCGCCGGCGGCGCGCCCCGGGCAGTTTTTGCGTGTGCGCGCCAAGAACGCGTTCCTCTGGGGATGGGAGGCCGAGGTCGTCGGCGAAGAATATAATTGAGGAAAACCCAACGCGCCGCGGAGGAGACGGTGGCTGCGAAGTTCACCCCGGTTTTCCAGCAGTGGCAGCGCGTGAAGCAGCAACACCCGGACGCCCTGCTGCTGTTTCGCATGGGCGATTTTTACGAAATGTTCGGCGAGGACGCAGAGATCGGCGCCCGCGCCCTTGAGCTAACCCTCACCTCGCGCGACAGCGGCGGCGGCCGGCGCATCCCGATGTGCGGCGTGCCCTATCACTCCGTGGACAAATATCTCGCGCGGCTGGTCGAGCAGGGCTATAAGTGCGCCATTTGCGAGCAGGTGGGCGACCCGAAAACCTCGCGCGGGCTGATGGACCGCGTGGTCACCCGCGTGCTCACCCCGGGCACGGCGGTGGAGGATTTTCTCCTTCAGGCAAAGGCCAACAACTATCTCGCCGCCGTGGCGCGCTCGCCGACGAATACCAAGTGTTTCGGCCTGGCCTGGGTGGATGTGTCCACGGGGGAGTTTTTGTGCGCGGAGCTGGACTCGGGCGAGGACGGGTTGCTCAGCGAGCTCGCCCGGCTGCAGCCTGCGGAGCTTCTCCTTCCCCAGGCGCTCGCCGAGGGCACGGCGCTGAAAGAGCGCCTGGAAAGCCAGCTTTCCACGCGGCTCGTGGTCATTCCCGAGCAGCCCCGCGCGCGCACCGCGGAGCAGGTCCTGCGCGACCATTTCCGCGTGGCCAGCCTGCGCGGGTTTGGCATCGACGACGCCCCCCTAGCCCAGGAGGCCGCCGCCTGCGCCCTGGAGTACCTCCTCGAGAGCCGGCTCGACCTCGCCGCGCACGTGCGCAGCCTCGCCCGCTACCAGCCGGAACAATACATGGTCCTCGACGCCGCGACCCAGCGCAACCTCGAGCTCGTGCGCAACATCCGCGATGGCTCCGCGGAGGGGACGCTGCTTTCGCTTCTCGACCGCACGGTCACCTCGATGGGCGGGCGGCTGCTCCGGCGCTGGCTTCTCCGCCCGCTGCGCGACCTCGAGGAGATCGCCGCGCGCCACGACGCCGTGGAGGAGCTTTTGCGCGACAGTTTCCGCCGGCGCGAGGTGCGCGAGGCCCTGGGCAAGCTGCGCGACATCGAGCGCCTAACGAGCCGCGTGGCCACCCAGGCGGCCAACGCCCGCGACCTGGCCGCCCTGGGCGCCTCGCTCGCCCTCGTCCCCCAGGTTAAGCAGGCGCTGGACGGCGTGCGCGCCCCGCTTCTCGGGCAGCTCGCCCAGCGCATCGATCCCGTGCCCGAGGCCGCGCAGCTCCTCCAGCGGGCGATCGTCGACGACCCGCCGACATCTTTGCGCGAGGGCGGGCTAATTCGCAGCGGCTACAACGCCCAGCTCGACGACCTGCGCGAGGTCGCCCGCGGGGGGAAAAAGTGGATCGCCGAGCTCGAGCAAAAGGAGCGCCAGCGCACGGGGATCAAGTCCCTCCGTGTGGGCTATAACAGCGTGTTCGGCTATTACATCGAGGTCACCCACGCCAACCGACACATGGTCCCCGACCATTACATTCGCAAGCAAACCCTGCGCAACGCCGAGCGCTACATTACCCCGGAGCTGAAGGAGTGGGAGAGCAAGGTCCTCGGCGCGGAGGAGCGGAGCTGCGCGCTGGAGTATGAGCTGTTCTGCGAGGTCCGCCAACAGGTCGCCGGCTACGCCCCGCGCCTGCTCGAAACCGCCCGCGCCCTCGCCGAGCTCGACGTTCTGGCGACCCTCGCCGAGGTCGCCGCCGTGCGCGGCTACGTTCGCCCCGTGGTTGACGACTCCGATGTCATTGACATCCGTCAGGGGCGGCACCCCGTGGTCGAGGCCATGCTGCTCGACG
>CAZMGT010000105.1:0-3977 GCA_964565895.1 uncultured Armatimonadia bacterium | reverse complement strand
CACCATTTCACCAGCCTCGCGCAGATTGCGGCCCGGTGCCGCTCAAGCGCCCGCGCCGTCCGCTCGGAGAGGCGCCCGTCGCCCTTCCACGTCCAGCTTCCCGGGTGGTCGAACCCGACCGTGCGCGCGCCGAACCCGAGGAAGAACTCCGGCATCTGGGGCATCAGCAGGTTGTGGGGTCGCGGGTACACGAAGTGGAACAGCTGCTCGTTCCCCGTGTTCTCGACGAACACCCTGCGTATCTCGTAGTCGCGCGTGAGCTCGTAGTCGAAGAACTCCCCCGGCAGGGGGAGCTTCTTGCGGACCTCGAACGAGCGCACCAGCTCGTCGAGGACGAGCTCGACGAGCTCCAAGCGCCTGTCGTCCAGCCCGCGGACCCGCCAGAACCTCACGCGCTCGAGCTCCGGCCTCACCGCTTCACCTCCTCCGCGAACCGCTTGGCGGCGAGCTCCAGCACCTCGTCGCGCAGGGTGTAGAAGTTAAGTCCCAGTTGCTTGTGCAGCATCCCCCGCCGCTCCAGGTCGACGCACAGCTTGAGCAGCCGGTCCACGTCCCCTTCGAAGATGACATCGGCGTTTGTGTCCACGCGCACTTGGAGCCCGTGGACGAGCGGGAGCAGCTCCGTGAGGTTCGTGGAGTCGCCTTCTGCCTTCAGGGTGAGCCTCGCCGGGTACGGGAGGAACCAGAGGCTGTGCTCGCGACAGCCCAGCTTCAGGCGACCGATCTTTATCTCCACTCCGTCACCCCCAAAGGGTGCGCAGGTCCTCGGGGAACCGCTCGCAGATTCCCTCTATCCGCGGGCACCGCTCGACGAACTCCTTGTAGTGGTTCCTGAGCGTCACGTCGGTGAGCCCGAACGCCTGAGCGACCTCCGCCTGCGACCTCCGCTCCCCGGCGAGCATCGCCCCGAGGTAGACGGCGAGGGCCATCGCCCCCCGCGTGTTCCGGAGCACCCTGCGCTCCCTGATGTGGTCGAATATCCTGACGGCGTAGTCCTTGGCCTTGGCGCTCAGGTTGAGCGGCTTCGCCCGGTACAGCAGGCACACGTGCTCGTTCCCGTCCGCCCGGGTCGTCCCGAACCGTGCGCGGATTCTGCGGTAGCAGTTCAGCACCGCCCGCCGGCCCCCGGCGAGCTCCCTGAGTATCTCCCTCGTCCCGTAGCACACCCGGTTCTCCTTCGCTTGGTACAGGAAGCAGGCACTCCACAGGGGGGCCCGCTTCACCCTCCGCAGCTCCTTTCGCGCGCGGGCGTACAGCAGCACGACGCCCTCCAGGGGAACCCCGAACCGCGCGCACGCCCGGCGCACGAACTCCGGGGGCGCGAGCGCCCTGCGCTCCGCGCTCCGCTTCGTGGACTCCACGCGCGCCCGTTCCGCGCACTCGTCTGAGCAGTACTTCCGCCTCCCGCGCCAGCGGTACTCGAAGCGCCTCCCGCAGCGGGCGCACGTCTTGACCAGCGGGCCGGGGATGAACTGCCTGTACCACCCCACGGTCCCGGGAGAAATCCCGAGCTCCTCCGCGATTTCCCTGTGAGTCATCCCGCGCCTGAACATTTCCTTTATCTGCTCCACCCGCCTCACGGCAGCACCTCCAAAATCGGGAGGGGGCGAAGGAGGGAAAGGTCGGGCGGGAACGCTCCGGTTCCGTGGAAGACAACCCCCTCCCGTAATCGTTCGGCGCGGATGGGCTTAAGCCTTTCGGTCACCAGCTCAGGGCTATGCGCAGGCCGGCCTCGCTCAGCCTGCTCCTCTTCACCAGCTCCCTCAGCAGCGCCTCCCGCTTCTCCCTGAACTCGGGGGGCAGGGGGAGGTTCCGCTCGGCGAGCCCGAGCGGGAACAGCTCCTCCAGCAGGATTTCCATGTCCTCGATGTCCGACTGCTCCCTGAACGGCCGGGGAACCTCCCGCATCAGGGCGACCGCCTTCGCCAGGGCCTTTCCCACCAGGTAGTGCCCCCGCGGGCTGAAGAGCAGCGCCTCGGCGTATCGCTTCCTCTTCCGGGGAGGCCACTTCTTCCAGTCCTGCGGCTTCATCCGCCTCACCTCCAAAGGGGGAGGTTCACTCCTTGAGCGCCTTGGCGAGCAGGCGCTCGCGGGTGAGCCATCGCACGCCCCGCTTCAGGGGCTTCCCGCGCACGAACTCCACGCCGAACAGTATCTCCTTCTCCCCGAGCTCCCCCGTCATGAACCCGACGTCGTAGTGGTTGAGCGACCACAGGTTCCAGCGCCAGAGCTCGATTTCGAAGAGCCCGTGGTCGGAGATGTCGCAGTTCGTCGTCGTTTCGACCGAGTCGAACGGCGGGTCGTAGAGGACCGAGAGCATCGCCGGGAACAGCCTCCCTATCCAGAGGTCGTCGCGGAGCGCGACGTCCCCGTCGGCGATGCAGGGCTCGCTCCCGTCGAACCGCGTCGTTTCCATCAGCTTCCCCGCGACCGCCGTGACGAAGCCCTTCAGCTCCTCATCCCCGTCGCCGATGAACCACTGCTTGCGGAAGATGGGCGAGACCTCCTCGCCCTGCCGGCAGCGGTATCCCGCACGCTCTCCCATTCACTCACCTCCAAAGTGCTTGAGGTATTTGGCGACCACGTGCGCGCGGTTCGCCTCGATTTGCCTGATGGCCTCGAGTGCCTCGAACTCCGCGGATTTCCCAACACCAAGATACGGCGACTCGATTTTCCTGAAGCGCTTGCCGAGGAGCAGCTTCGCCAGCCCCACGGCGAGGTCGTTCACGCCGACGGAGAAGACGGGCGGCGCCAGCGCGCGGTCCCTGACAATCGGGAGGCAGAGGGGGACCTTTTCGGAGGCCCTCCCGTCGTGAATCCGCAGGCACGGCGCGGGGATGTAGAACCCGCGCTCGTTGCGCCACCTGCCGATGTGCTCCGCCTCCGTGAGGCAGTACGGGCAGACGTCGCTGTCCTCCGTGTCGATGAAGGCGCGAAACCCAATCCGCTCGACGAGCTCGATGGCGTCCTTGATGAAGATGATGCCCCTCGGGTTCCGCTTCGCGTACTCGATGAACTCCTCAAGCCCCTTTATGCTGAACTCGGTCACCGCAACCCCTCCAAAACTCCGCGGCGTAGAACTTGGCGAGCACTTCCTCGAGGTTCGCCGTAATCCTGAACTCCGGGACCAGCACGATGTCGCGCGGGCGGAAGCAGAAGAACTTCTTCCCTTCCATGTAGTAGGTCCGCACGGCGTTTGCGTTTCCGCGTTTCACATCCACCCTGTCTTTTATTTTTTCTGCCGCTTTTCGCTCTGTGCTTTCAACGGGAACGCCGAAGACCACCCTCGTCCCGAACTTCGGTGTGAACGAGAGCCAGAGCGTCAGGGTTTTCCCGGCGAGCTCGACGACGCCTATCTTTCTCCTCACCGCTCCCGCCTCCCGAAGTGCTTCGCGGTCAAGCGCGCCAAGGCCGCGACGACCTGCGCGTCGCTCATTTCCTCGACGCGCTCCTCGATGGCGTAGGCCCCGTAGTCCTTCAGGTACTCGTACACTTCCCACTCCTCGAACATCCCCTTGAACACCTCGTACGGGTCGATCCCGATTTCCTTGAGGAGCTTGGGGTTTTCGGCGAGCATTCGCGTAAGGCGCTCCTTCGGCAGCATTCCAAACCCCCAAAGCGGCGGGCGCCCTCACTCCTTGAGCGCGTAGGCGAGGATGGCGAAGGACACCCGCCTGAGGCGCTCCGAGCGGTGCAGCTCTGTCTTGTACCGCCGCCCGCTGATGATGCGCACGGCCTGCTTCACCAGCTCCCAGACGGTGGGCTGCGGGTGTCCGGCGAGCCAGGTTTCGAGCTCGCGCGCACCCCGCTTTCCGAGCAGGTCGCTGAACGTCTTGATGTCCTCCTCGCGCGCCGCCCGCTGCGAGAGCGTCTGGACTATGCTGAACCACGCCGACTTCACCCGCGCGATGACGTCGAGGAAGTTCTCGAACTCGGTCTCGACCCTCCCCCGGTGAATCCGCCTGAGTCCCGCGACG
>CAZMGT010000104.1:0-4034 GCA_964565895.1 uncultured Armatimonadia bacterium | reverse complement strand
GCATTGGCCAGGCGTGTTGGATAAGCGAAAGCGCGGTGCGCTTTTGGCAAGGCAAGTACTTTTGCAAGGTGTTCGAAAACAAGCGCCGACGGGGGTTTGGCGAAGCGCTTTTGGCCCTGGCGCGCGAGATCGCGGGCGGCCTTGGGCCCCCCGGCCCGCCGCCGGACTTGCTCCGCTTGCTTCCTCGCGGGAAGTTTCAACTGGGCAACGTGTGCTATTTCCACGACGAGGAGAACCTTAACCGCCTGCGCTATGTGTCCACGGAGAACGTGCTGCGGCTTTCGCGGGCGAACACGGATTGCGTGCTCGCCGAGGTAAGCTGGGGCAAGGACGAGAGCGAGGGAGCGGAGCGGCCGCAGGTGCTCGTTGTGCGCTACCGGAGGACAGGGCTGCGCGATGAGGCGTGGCGCGAGTTTGGGGAGAAGGTGCTCGGGCTTTCTTTGGAGCAGCTCGGGGGGCGGCGCACGGCGCTGGGCGACGGCTCGGCGCCGGTGGCCTTTCGCTTCACCCGCGGGGGCGCGCCGTTGCTTTGCATATGTTTCCCCGGCGAGGGCCAGCGCGACAGGTTTTGGCAACTCGTGGACGCCGTGGGCAACGCCGTGGCAAGCGCGGGCGAGAGCTGAGCGCTGGGCGGGCCTTCCCGTCACGCGGGGTTGCCACGCCACGTCGGCCACGCATATATTCATAAGGCAAAGCGGCGCGGGCGCGCAGCCCGCGCAGGCCCAAGGATAAGCTGAAAAGACAAGCAACAAGCGGGGGGATGGGCGAGCGGTGGCGCGGGGAAGTGTGGCGCGGGCCGGGGATTTGCACGAGGAGTGAGCGCGATGAAATGCCCGGGCTGCGGCGCGCTAAACGTGGACAGCGCCGTGGAATGCGAAATTTGCGGCCGGCCCCTGCCGCCGGCGATCTCCGCGGAAAAGGGCGGCCCGCCGCCCCAGGGCGATGCCGCGCCGCAGCCGGCAGCGGATATCATCGAGCGCATAGAGCACGCGCCGAAGGTTAAGCCCAGCCGGCTGCCCTACGTCCTCGGCGGTGTTGCCGCGGTTGTTCTTGTCGTGCTGCTTATCTGGCTGCGCAGCGCGCCGAAGGGCCTTTCCGGGACGTGGACAGGGACGTATTTGGCGACCAAGGCCACGCTGACCCTCAAGTCCACTGGCGAGTGCAAGCTTGAGCCCAACGGCCGGCCGGCGCGCGAGGGGAAGTGGAGGACGGACGGCGAGAAGGTTTGCTTTTCTTGGAACGAGGGCGCCGTGGCCGAAGAGGAGTGGTGGTATAAGCTGTCCGAGGACGGCGACTCGCTCAGTACCGCGGTGTGCGGGGTTCGCCCGAAAAACAGCGACAAGTGGAAGCGCAGCGCAGAGAACCCGCCAGCGCCTGACTCGCGGAAATGGCACAAGTGGCAGCGTGTTGCGCAAAAATAGGCCTGTGCGCGGCAGCGGTTTGTTTCGCTTTCGCCGCGGCTGCGCCCGCCAGCCAGGCCGCCCCCCAGCTTAACGTTAGCCCCAGCGGGCACTACATCTGCTACGGCGACGAGGTGCTGCTTCTCGCGGGGGACAGCGGCACGCAGTGCGTTTTGCAAAACCTCAACCTGGACTATCGGCAGTGGCTCGACGACTGCGCGAGCCGCAGGATCCGCGCGGTGCACGTGTGGTCGTTTCTCGCGCCACGGCAGAAGCAGGACGGGAGCGTCGTTGAGCCGCGCTATGGCTACGTCTACCCCGGGGTCACGCCCTGGGCGCGGCGCAGGGGCGGGCCGCCCGCGGCCGATGGCCTGCCCCAGTGGGACCTCACCCGCTTTGACGAGGGCCGGGAGCCGAAAAAGCACTACTGGCCGCGGCTGCGCGACCTGTGCGCCTTTGCCCAGGCGCGGGGGATTATCGTCGGGATAACCGTGTTCTTCGGCTGGCCCAAGCACAACACGCCCGCGCGTCCGGACTGGACGTTTCACCCGTTTAACGAGCTAAACGGGGGCTTTCTGCACGAGGACAAGCCGATCGTCACAGCCTGCCAGACGATCGCCGAGCCCGGGCGCGAGGTGCTCGCCGAGGAGTGGTCGGAAAGCTGGCCCGCGGCGAAAAAGACGCAGTGGGTGTGGGAGCGGTTCGCGGACAAGCTCATTCGCGAGACGCAACGCTTTGGCAACGTGTTTTTCGTGTTTATGGACGAGCACAGCTATCCCGAGGGCAACTGCGGGGAGCACTTTTTGCGCTTTTTCAAGCGCCGCGGCGCCCTGTGGGTGGACTGGGAGCGGCGCCGGCGCGAGGTGGACTTTGTCATGACCGAAACGTTTTCTGCAGAAGACAAAAACGCCCGCGCGGTGTCTGCATTTTACAAAAGGCCCCCGCGCCCTGTGCTGCACCTAGAGGGCGGGCCGTACCTCGGCGACGGGGCACGCAAGGCGATGTGGACGTTTCTTATCGGCGGCGGCCACTACTTCTATCACGACGACGCCGGCCAGGAAACCATGCGCACGGGCATTCAGGGCTACGACCCACATGTTCCCGGCGGGGACAAGGGGATGCAGCGGCGGGACTGGCTGGGCTATGCGAGCAGGTTTTTCAACGAGGGGCTAGCGCGCCTGGACGCCATGGTCCCGCACAACGAGCTCGTGCTTGGGGGAAAGGGATATTGCCTGGCTGCCCCCGGCGCGCAATATGCCGTATATAGCCCGGAAGGAGAGACAATTGCCCTGGACCTCTCCGCGGCGCGTGGGGCGCGGGCCGAGGTGCAGTTTTACGACCCGCGCACAGGGCGCTGGCGCGCGCCGCTTAGGATAACCGTTCCGCGGGAGGGACGCGTTGAGCTGGCCAAGCCGGACGGCCGCGATTGGGCCCTGCGCATAACGGTGGCGGCAGGCAGCGCGGCCCACGCGCCGGCGATGGAGGAACGAGCGTAGCGATGTCGCAAAACGGAATAGGAGCGGAAGGCGGAGCGATGCACCCGGGACAGGAAAGCCAGGAGCAAGCGCTCGCCCAAGGTGTGGCCCCCGCAGCGGCGCGACAGAGGGCACGCAGCGAGGCGCCCGTGCTGGAGCTCCCGCGCGACGCGTTGGTCGTCCTCTGCGGCCCGGCGGGCTCGGGCAAAAGCCACTTTGCCCAAAAGCACTTCCTCCCCTCGCAGGTCGTCTCCTCGGACGAATGCCGCAGGATGATCACCGACGACCCAGGCGACCAGTCGTGTTCCGGCGACGCGTTTAAGCTGCTCTATCACATCATCGACAAGCGCCTGAAATATGGCCGGCTGACGGTGGCGGACACCACGGCGATCTCGCGCGACATTCGCCGGGAGCTGCTTAAGCTGGGGCGCAAGCACGGGCGGCCGGTAATCCTCGTTGCCTTTCGCACGCCGCGCGAGCTGTGCCACAAGCGCGACATGCAGCGCGAGCGGAAGGTGGGCTGGGAGGTCATCCAAAGCCAAGCGGAGCGGTTTGAGCGGGCGCTTGCCGACGTGAACCGCGAAGGGTTCGACAGAGTATACTGGGTTGAGCCGGAGGAGCAGAACACGATTCGCGTGCAGGTGAGAGAAGGGGGTAGAGGCGAGCATCCGGCCCGCAGGCCAGGCTAGCCGCCCCCTGCACGAGAGGAAAACGGCGCGACAGGAGAGGACCATGCTACCGCCGCCCGTATCGCGACCTTCCTCTGGGGAGCGCGAGGAGCTCCTCCCGTTGGCCGCCGACCTGTTCCGCGTGTGCGAGACGCTTCAACGGGCGGCGTCGGACCCCGCGTGGCACAAACCCCCCGAGCGACGCGCGGCCTTTGTGGGCGGGTTTGCCGGCGAGGTTAAGCCCGCCCAGGTCCAGGTCGCCCTGGAGCATGTGGTTAAGCAAATGCTCGAGCACGCGCGGCAGTTGCGCAGCGGGCGCGACGCGAGCGGGGCGGAGATTCGCCCGGGGGAGATCGCCGCGGCGATCGAAAAGCTCGTTAACACGTGCAAGGGGTTTCCGTTTACCACGCTGTGCATGTGGCTGCTCACCGATGAGGCGTGGATGCAGGTGGTAAAGTCGCTGTGGCAGGCGGAGGAGGTTGCCGAGCAGC
>CAZMGT010000103.1:0-4243 GCA_964565895.1 uncultured Armatimonadia bacterium | reverse complement strand
TAATCCTCGCGCGAGCGTTTGCCCAAATGACCTATCTCGACGCGCAAATCGGCCGCGTGCTCGACGCCTTGGAGGAGATGGGCCTGGCCGAGCAAACGGTCGTCCTCTTCGGCACGGATCACGGCGACATGCGCGGCAGCCACGGCAAGTTTCACGACAAAGACGCCTACATGTACGAGGAGCTATATCACATCCCGCAGATCGTGCGCTGGCCGGGGGTAACTAAGCCTGGGAGCGTGTGCCAGCAATTTGTCATGAACATGGACCTTGCCGCCACGGCGCTCGAGGTCGCCGGCCTGCCCGTGCCCGAGGACTACGAGGCGCGCAGTCTCGTCCCCCTGCTGCGCGGCGATGACGTAGACTGGCCGGACGACGTAATGTGCGAATACCACGGCCACCGCTTCCTCTGCTCCGTGCGCATGATTCGCTGGGACCGCTACAAGTACGTGCTTAACCTTTGCTCGTTCGACGAGCTGTATGACCTTGAGGAGGACCCCTACGAGCTGAACAACCGCATAGACGACCCCGCGCTGCGCGACGTCGTCGCCGAGGGGCGCGAGCGGCTGATGCGCTGGATCGAGAACACCCACGACGACATCCGCACCGCGGCGTTTGGGGCAATCGGCTGGAAGGAGGAGGAACTGCGCCGCGGGGAGCGCTAGTCCTGCTCGCCCACGAAGCTCAGGAAGTTGCCCGAGAACAGCCGGGCCACGTCGCGGCGAATTGCCTCCTCGGTTACAGGCCACCCGCTGCGCGCGAGATCGCTGTACTTGTCGGCGAGCACGCGGGCGATGATCTCCCGCGAGTGCGCCCACTTGTAAATTAGCTGGTCGAGCACGCGGGCGTCGGAGTGCTGCGGGATAAAGCTTAGGCCGAGCAACTCCAGGCGCTCGCGCGTGATCTCCTCGATGATGCTTGGGTTGTTCAAAAACCACCAGCAGCCGAAGGGCATGAGGTTGGGGAACTTGCGCGCGGCGACGCACAGCTCGTGCTGGTTCTCGCGCGAAAGCAGCGTTACCAGAAAGCGGTTCTCTGGGTTTTCCGCGCACAAGCGCTCGAGCGCGCAAATGTCGAACTTCCCCACCCCATCGCCGGCGAGCTTAAGCGCCGGATTCACCCCGCGCTTAACCCCAATCATCATGGCAAACGGAACCCCCCGCTCGCGCGATACGGGCAGCACGCAGCCCGCGATAAGCCGCGCGGTTGGCTCGTCCGAGGGATAGGCAAACGTGTCAGGAAGCGAGACGGCGAGATACATCGGCGCTATGCGCTCGATCCACTCTTCAAGGAAGCGGCGCACCTCGGCCATCGTCCGCTCGTCAAGCGCCGCGGAGACGTCGTAGCCCCACGCGCGCAGGGTGTCCAGGTTTTGTGCGAAGTTCACGATTAGCCCGTCCAAGCGGAGCGCGGCGCGAAAGCGCGCCTCATCCTCGCCGCCGGCGAGCCACACCTTGCGCTCGGAGGAATCAAACGGGTCGTTGGTCATAACCACTGCGCTCACGTTGGCGAGCTGAAACACGCGCTGCACGTGCTCCTCAAGGGAGACATGGGCGAAGTACTCGCGCGCCTCGGCGAGGGCCTCGGGCCCAGGCTCGATCCCCAGCGCCTTCAGCGTCGTAAGCACCCCGCGCTGGGCCTCGGAAAGCGGGCTTGCCTGGGCGAACATCGTCCGCCAAATGTGCTCCGCGCGCTCGGCGAGGGGCATGGCGTAAAACTGCTCCGGCGTTACAGAGCGGTCGGAGCGCAGCACCTCGGCGATGAGGTAGTGGTAGGTGAGCAGCTCGTCTACGCCCCAGAGGAGAAGCTCGCCGAAGCGCGGGCTGTACAGATGCGTGTGCACGTCGAACACGGGCGTTTCGCCAACGATCGCGCTGACGAGCTGGGGCAGCTCCTCGCGGGGCACCGCCGCTTGCGCTTGTCCGTTTTCGGCCATTGCTAACCTCCCCCGAAACAAAAATTGCCCTTTGACTATATCCCCTCGGCCGGCGCCGCGCCAGAGTCCCTCGCGCAGGAACGGTCGTTGCGCTCGGTGAATGATGGCCGAGCCGCATCGCCCGTTTCGCCGCCGAGCGCTGCGAAAATGAGCCGCGACGTGCTAATTAGCGAGCCGATTGCCGTGGAGCAAGAGCGCGGGCCGGGGGGCATTTTGCGCCCCGCTGCGTTTGTCTGGCGAGGGCGGCGCTACGGCATCGTGGAGATCGTCCGCCTGCGCTTCGATTCCGGCTTTGCTCCGGGCGAGCTCACGCGCACTTGGTGGCGCCGGCGGCACCGCAACCACTATGTCGTCCGCGCGGACGACGGCGTGCTATACGAGTTATACCTTGACCGCGGCGGGTCGCGGCGCAGGTGGTTTTTGCTGAAAAAGCTCGATGGCTAGCCCTGGCGCCGCGGAACGCACTGCCCCCGCGCTAGCGCTCCAGCCGCACCGCGCACAGGCAGGGGGCAACGTCCATCCCCGGCCAGCGTCCGACAACGCGTACGCGATGGACTCCGCCATCGGGCGGCGGAGGGGTGAGGGTAAACTCTACCGCCTCGCGCGCCATGGGCCCCAGGGCAACCGCATGTTCGGCGGGCGCGGCGCGCCAGCCTGGCTCAAGCTCCAGCGCTAGGCGCCCCTCGCCCGCGGGCCGCTCGCTTAGGTTGTAGACCTCGGCGACCAGCGCGAGCTCCGCTCCCCGCGCGACGTAGCAGTCGGCGGCCTTGTCCATCTCCTCCAGGCGAAGGTGCGCGGAGATGATCACGGGCGAGGGAGCCGTCCGCTCCGGCTCGCCCGGCGGCCGCCGCGGCGCGCGGAGCCGCTGGCGAATCTTCTCGCTCGCGCCAACAACATACACCGCCGCGGGGCCAACGGGCACACGCGCGACGCCACCTTGCGCTGGCACACGCTCGCGCCGCCCCACAAGGTTTACCACCGTCGCCTGCGCGCCGACGATAGGAATTTTGCAGCGCGTCTCTTTTGCCGCCCAAAGAACGAGCACGACCTCTTTGCCGCTGTGGAAGGCGTGGCCCGCGACGCCCGCCGGCAGGCCGCGCAGCTCGCCCAAATACCGCGCCTCGCCTAGGACGTCGGCCGCGGTGGCCAGCGCCACGAACGAGGGATAGGGCGTTAGGTCCGCGTGCAGCGCGCCGAACTGAATGCCCCGCTCAAGGTAGTGGGGGAGGACAAAGAAAAAGTGCCTGTCGACGCCCGCGGCAAGGGAGAGGACGAGCGAGCGCGGGACAAACTGCGCCTGCGCGCGCTGGTCCGCGGGCGAAAGCTCGCCGTTTTGCGCTTTGAGCCTAATCCCCGCCTCGGTTAGCCAGAGCGGCCTGCGGGCAAGCCCGCGCGCCTCAAGAGCGGCAAGATAGCCCTCGACGATCGCCGCGTAGCGCTCCGGCGGAGCGTAGATGTGAATGTTGAACACGTCGAAATACTGCCCCACGCCGCAGTCCAGCAGGTTGTCCGTAAACGCGCTGCGCCCGCGACACATCGAGCCGAGGAGGACGAGCACCTGCGGGTCGGCCGCCTTGAACCCCAAATACGCCGCCTTTTGCACGCCGGAGAAGCGGTCGGAAAGGTCGAGCCAAAACGGCTCGATGTCCGGCTCGTTCCATACCTCCCACGCGGGAACGCGCCCGCGAAACTGCTCCGCGGCGGCCTTGGCAAAGCGGAAAACATCGCGCAGGTCCGCCGGGCAGCGCGTGCGCTTGCGGGCGGGGAGCGTCCACGCCGGCGCATCGTGCCAAATCTCGTAAACGCGCAGGCCCTGCCCGGCAAGCGCGCGCGTTACCACATCGTAGCGGCCCCAGCGAAACGGGCCGGGCTGCGGCTGAACCTCGCCCCAGCTTAGCCGCTCGCGAATCCAGTGGATCCCAGCAAGCCGCAGCATTTGCGCGATCTTCGGCCATTGCTCGGGCTTAGAGAGCCACGCCGTCGCCCCGTCCACGGCAATGCGCCCGCCCTCGGCGAGCTCGCGCGCGGAGTTGTCGCTCAGTACAGCGAGGGTCGTCTGCCCCTGCGCCTGGTCCGCTGCGCAGCGTAGCTCATACCATCCGTGGGGCAGCGCGCCGAGGTTAATTTCCGCCGCTCCCCGCGCGCTTTGGGCCGTCCCCCGCGCGACAACGTTTCCCCAGTAGTCCGCCAGCTCATAGCGCAGCGCGCCGGCAAAATCGCCGCGGGCGGCAAGATGCACCTGTTCGCCGTAGGCGAAGATATTGCCCGGGCGGTCGCTGTGCAGCTCGAGCGTAGAGCCCACCGCCGCTG
>CAZMGT010000102.1:0-4306 GCA_964565895.1 uncultured Armatimonadia bacterium | reverse complement strand
ATGTGGAAGGCGCACCAGTCCGACCCGAAAAAATACCCGCAGCTCTCGAAGATTACCGACGACAACCACGACGGAGTCATCGAGGTGAATCGGCCCGAAGAGATCGACGCGATCATTGCCGCGCTCACACAGCGCTTAAAGGACGTGGGCTACCCCATGAAAGGCAAACGTGTGGTGTGGGCTTGCAACGACCGCGTGTACGAATCGGGCACAAAATTCCGCACGGTTCCAAAGCATCCCTGGGAGGCCTCGCCCTATGGTAATGTGCACAAGTACACGCACGATGTGCTGCCTGCGCGCGCGGCGCTCGGTCGGAATGGCTGCACCGATTGCCACTCAAGTCGCGGGCCGATGTTCCTGCGACAAGTGTTAAAGCGGCCGTTCGACGAGCAGGCAAAGCCCGTCTTCGAACCGCAGCATGCCGTTTTAGGGCTGCCCGCGTCGCTGGCCCGGCTTGGCGTTTTGCGTAAGCAATCTTTGAAGCCAACGTCCTATGGCACGTTGGCTGCATTGGTTTCTTTGCTTGCCGGTTGCGTTGCTGCGCGGGTTTTGCTGTTCGCCTGGCGGGCGGGTCCTTAACGCCCGCCTGTGGCGCGTCGCGTGTGGCGTAGGACAGGGAATCATTGAAGCGATTCATCGCGCTGGGAAAGGAGATCAAGGAGAATTAGTATGCCCTGGCTAGCTCGATATCCCAGAGAAAAAAATCGATTGGTTTCCCACAATTGAACGCGAGAAATGTGTTAAATGCGGCATGTGTATGAATTGTGGCAAGGAAGTTTTCGATTGGACGCCAGATGGTCCCAATGTCGCCCGTCCGTACAACTGTGTGGTGGGATGTTCGACCTGCGCGAGCCTCTGTCGAGGCAACGCAATTACTTTTCCAGACGTCAAAACCGTCCGCCAAATATACAGAAAGTATGATATATGGGCAAAGGTAAAAAGAGAACTTGAGAAAGAAGGTAAGTTAAAAGAGACCGACGAGAGATGACGAGGGCAAAGACAATCGTCTGTCGCCGCAATCTCCTTCATAGCAAACCGCGTCGCTCGCCCTCGCGACGTCTTCCTGACTGCCCTACTGCACACGCTCGGAAGGAGCTTGACGTACGTGCTGCTAGGCGTCTTGGTGGTCGCAGGCATCCTCTCGCTGCCGGCAGTATCGCAATTCTTGCAAAAGTATATGAATAAGATACTAGGTCCGATGCTCATTGTGGTAGGGATGTTTCTCCTGGAATTACTAACCGTGCAATTTTCGGGTGGGGGGATCGTCGAGAAGATCTAAAAGCAAGCACAGACATGGGGAGTCTGTGGCGGAGCGTTACTCGGCATACTATTCGCGTTGACTTTCTGTGTTGTGTCAGCGGCCCTGTTTTTCGGCAGCCTTATCCCGCTGGCAATTCAATGTAAATCCGGCTTCTTGTTACCATCGCTCCATGGGATTGGTACAGGCCATTCTCTTCTCATCTTCGCGTTGCTTATTGCCGCCGGGGCCCGCAGTATAGGGAAAGCATTCGGCAGCTTGGGCCGGTTCGAGTGGTGGGCGCGTCGCGTTACGGGGATCGTGTTCATCAGTCTCGGGTGTTACCTTGCCCTGGCACATATCTTCGGTGTGTTTTCTTGATTGGAACTTGACATCGGCTTAGATACGTCTCTATAATTCGCCACATGTCGAACTGAAGGCGGGCACATGAACGAGTTTCTTGCGATAACCAAGGCGCTCTCGGACGAAGGCCGGGTGCGGATCCTCCTCGCGCTACGGACAGGTGAACTTTGCGTGTGCCAGCTCACCGAGTTACTCGCGCTCGCACCTTCCACCGTGTCCAAGCACATGGCGATCCTCAAACAAGCGGGTCTTGTGACGCTTAGGAAAGACGGGCGCTGGGTCTACTATCGCCTTGCCCGCGAGGGCGCCTCGCCAATGGTTCGGCGGGCCATTGAATGGGTTTTCCAGTCTGTTGGAACGAGCGCTCGTGCCCGAAAAGACAAAAAGCGCCTTAGAGAGATCCTCAAGGTCGATAAGGAACAACTATGCAAGGCGCTGAGAAAAACCTGATACTCTTCTTCCAACCCGCGCCCCGGCCAGGTGCCAGATGGCGCAACGCTGGGCGCAATACCTGAAGGGCGATCTTGTCGAGCCGCGCTCGGCCGGCGTGAACGCTAGGGCGCCGGACCCACGGGCCGTGGCAATCACGAAGCAGGCCGAGGCATTCTCCTACGCATTACAAGCATGGGACAGCAAGGAGGACACATGAAGCGGACGGCTATCGGTGTTCGACAAGAAGCCAAAGGGTTGGGGTTTTTTGAGCGATACCTCACGGTCTGGGTAGTCTTGTGTATCGTCGCCGGAATCTTCCTGGGCAAGGTCGCCCCGGAGGTCGCCCGATGGCTGGACGGGCTCGCCCTCTATGTGGGCGAGGCTCCCGTTGTTTCCATCCCCATCGCCGTCTGTCTCTTCTTCATGATGTACCCGATCATGGTGAAAATCGACTTCGCCGAGGTACTCAAGGCGGGCAGGAACGCGAAACCGGTGGGTCTTACCTTGTTCATAAACTGGGCGGTCAAGCCGTTCACGATGTATGCCATTTCCCTTTTCTTTCTCGGCTTCCTGTTCCACGGCCTCATCGGCCCGGAGGCTGTGGACTTCGTAAAGATGCCCTTAGGGCTCGACCTGCCTGTGGGGGCCGAACACGGCGTGGGCAAGGTCGTCCTCGCCGGCGGAGTGAAGATGCTCGAGGTGCCCCTCTGGCGCTCGTACCTTGCGGGGTGCATTCTCTTGGGGATCGCCCCCTGCACGGCGATGGTCCTGGTATGGGGCTATCTTGCCCGGGGAAACGACGGCCACACGCTGGTCATGGTCGCCCTAAACTCCTTGACGATGCTCTTGCTCTACGGTCCGCTCGGCGGTTTCCTGCTCGGGGTGGGGCGTCTCCCGATGCCCTGGCAGGCGCTGCTCCTCTCCATCGGGATCTACGTGGCACTGCCTCTTGCCACAGGATTCGTATCGAGAAAGCTCATCATCCGGCTCAAAGGGGAACAGTGGTTCAGGGAGAGGTTCTTGCACATCCTGACACCGATCACCATCGCCGCCCTGCTCGTGACGCTCGTGCTCCTCTTCTCGTTCAAGGGCGACGTGATCCTGTCCAACCCGCTCACCATCCTCTGGATAGCGATCCCGCTGTTCGTCCAGACCAACCTAATCTTCTCGCTGGGCTACGGCCTGGCGCGGCTGTTGCGACTTTCGTATGAAGATGCCGCCCCATCGGCGATGATCGGTGCCTCAAACCATTTCGAGGTCGCCATTGCCACCGCCACCATGCTGTTCGGTCTCTCTTCGGGGGCCGCCCTGGCGACCGTGGTCGGTGTGCTTATAGAAGTGCCCGTGATGTTGATATTGGTCAAAATCTGCCTACGATCAAAACATTGGTTTGCTCCCAGTATGTGTTGATAGTATCACACATTGCCTCAGATGAAGGCCGGAACCGTAGCGAGCGGGGTGAGGCAGACCGTCTCTTCGGCAACCTGGTCGAGGCGCCCCTGCCCGCGAGCCGGTATAGGCGCATCGTGTGCCCTTCCTCCCGAGCCGGAAAATAGGCTCCACCGTTTGGCACGCCGTGGCTGCCCACAAAAAAGAAGAAGCGGAGTGTTGTGGCCCTCCGCTCCCTTACGCTCTATGTGCTAACTATGATATGTAAGTTTTTCGTCTGGCTCCCGCGGCTGGACTCGAACCAGCAACAACCTGGTTAACAGCCAGGCGCTCTGCCAATTGAGCTACGCGGGAGCGGGAAAACTTCCCGGCGGCGACCTACTCTCCCACACCGTCGCCAGTGCAGTACCATCGGCGCTGGAGGGCTTAACTGCCGTGTTCGGAATGGGAACGGGTGTTTCCCCTCCGCTATGGCCACCGGGAAGAGAACAACCGAGCGAAGTGGGCGACGCGTGCGATCTTGCCTCTGTGTGCTGCAAAAGGGCCGAAGGTCAAGCCGTTCGACCGATTAGTGCCGGTTAGCTGAGGGTGTTACCACCCTTACACATCCGGCCTATCGCCAGGTAATCTACCTGGGGTCTTATCGGCACAAGGCCGCGGGAAGCCTAATCTTGGGGCCAGTTTCCCGCTTAGATGCTTTCAGCGGTTATCTGGTCCGGACATAGCTACCCAGCGTTTGCCCTGGGCAGGACAACTGGTACACCAGAGGTCCGTCCACCCCGGTCCTCTCGTACTAGGGGCAGATCCCCTCAAGCTTCCTACGCCCGCGACGGATAGGGACCGAACTGTCTCACGACGTTCTGAACCCAGCTCACGTACCGCTTT
>CAZMGT010000101.1:0-4542 GCA_964565895.1 uncultured Armatimonadia bacterium | reverse complement strand
GCAGGAGATGAAAAGGGTAGTGAGGGAGATGGCGAAGATCTACGGAATTTTGTAAGTACATGAAAGCAGAATTTGGGACAAAAAGTAACTTCCGCCGCTCAGCCCTGCTGGGGATGCAAATCCCCAGGCTGAGAGCCCAAATGCGCTGGAAGCGCATTCCTTATAATCGGCTTCCAGCCGATTTCCGCTTTGAGCCTGCGAATTTGCATTCGCAGGCCAGAGCGAGCGGAAATTACTTTCCGAAGGCCCAATCAGGCAAATTCTGGTTTCATGAAGTAGGGAAACAAAATAGCGCAATTGCGCTTAAATCATGTGGTATAATGAGAGCGGAAGGGTAGGAAAGATGCGAATTACGACCTTACCTGTCTATTCCAAGCTATATACGCCTGGCTTAGAAGAAACATGTCCGGTCTGGGGGAAAGGATGCGCGACTTGCCCTGTAAAGGAGGCCTATCCAAGTAGTGACGCTTGCCCGCTTTCCCAGCACCAGGTGGATACAGTAGCTGCGTTGCGGAACCCAAATGTAGATGTGATTTTTAACACAGCCATGACAGGGGATGGCAAAAGCCTGGCAGCCTACCTTCCAGCGCTATTGGATGATTACCATGCCTTGGGCTTGTATCCTACTATTGAGTTATCCCGAGATCAAGCACGCCAGTTCGAGGGATACTGCCGTGACCTTCAGCGGCAAGTGAGTTGCTTGCCACTATGGGGGATTAAAATCACCCGCTTAGCTAAGGAACACGGCTTCAAAGAACGTGGGGAGTGGCTTGTAGCTCAGTTCAAGAACCACAACGTAATCCTCACTAATCCGGATATCTTTAACCTGGTAATGAACTACCGTTACCGCACCTTTGTTCACAGCGCTATCGAACTCCCGTACAGTCTAGGCTCTGGATATGACTACTTTGTGTTCGACGAGTTCCACGTTTTCAAAATGCCTCAGATTGTCTCCGTGGTGACGGCCATGTTATGGATGGTGGAACACAACCCTGCCCAGCCGCCCAAGTTCGTCTTCTCGTCAGCTAC
This sequence comes from uncultured Armatimonadia bacterium, assembly GCA_964565895.1. Lineage (GTDB taxonomy): Bacteria > Armatimonadota > Zipacnadia > UBA1398 > CAZMGT01 > CAZMGT01. The sequence continues at coordinate 3,513 of CAZMGT010000101.1, read as the reverse complement.
TCCTGACCCGCTGTTGTTGGACATGATACAGCGAGCGGAACTGAAGTACACCGTGATCGAAGGGAGCTATGTTACCAGCGCCACCGATGGCTATCGGCATGTACTCCATCAGGCGGATCTGCACCTGCACCAGTTGGCGGAGCGGGAAAGTGCTGAGGATTGGCTCCTCGCTCACCTCAATCAACTGGTGAACTTGTGGGAGTCGGCTGTTAGTCGCCGTCCCAAAGGGGCAGTGATCGTCAACAGTGTGGCCGTGGCCCGCCGAATCGCTCGCTCGCTGGCCCAAGAGCTCGCTCCTTATGGAATCACCGTGGGGGAGAACACGGGGCTCACCGACTTGAAACGGCGACGGCTGGCTATGGAATGCGATCTTATCATCGGCACTTCAACCATTGACGTGGGCGTGGATTTTGACATTAACCTGCTGATCTTCGAGGCCACTGATGCGGGCAACTTCTTGCAGCGCTTCGGTCGTCTGGGTCGTGTGCGCCGAAATGAAACGCCTTTCGATGCCTATCAAGCCCATGCCCTTCTCTCTGGCCGTACGCCTTGGATCTATGAGAGGCTGGTGGAAGGGTTTAAGCGAAGTGGGATCAGTGATGGGGATACCGTGGATCGTCACCGAACATTGGCCACCGTTGTGAATGAGGCTTTTCCGAAGCGCGAAAACTTCTTCGCCTACGCCCGTCGTTGGGGTGTGTTGCAAGGTGCACACGTTGTTGAGGTGTTGCGAGACCGCAAGAAGGGCGGGGCCTACGATTCACTGGCTGATGCATTGGAAGAGCGTTACGGTCACCTGTTCAACATCCCTGGTTTCAGGGGAGCGAAAGGCCGATATTGGGGTGTTCGTAATAGGATGGACGGCGGCCAACAGGTATTGGATGAGGTAATCAGCTTCCGGGGTACTTCACCCTTCCAGGTAGGGTTGTGGGATGCCACAGTGGATCCACCTGCTTTCCGCCCTTATGATCTTTTCTTTGTCGTCCGAGCCACCGAGTTTGAGGTGGTTGATCCCCAAACTTTCGAGAGGGCACTCAGGCAGTGGGCTAGCGAGGATTGGGAACTCCGACTAGAGGAATTCAAATATGTGATGAGGGGGAAAGGCGACAGCCCTTTGTACCTTAAAGTCACAGCCTTTTACCCGGAGCGCGAAGCACTGATCCTATGTCTTAACGAAAACCTGGCCGAGTATCCTGAGTTGCTGGAAACCATTTGTGTGCTTTCTGGGTTCCGCATCGCTGAACCGCGCACCAGTTATGCTCTGCCAGCGGTCAACGAAGTGCTTAAGCGCCAGGAAGTGGTATGCTGCATTAGCAAGCGGGACCGGCGAGAGCTGTGGCGTCGGCTACGATTGCCTCCCTTCTTCCCTCTCTATCGCCTGCGGGATCAGCGAGGCAGCCGCGAGTACACGGTGGCTTTCGGCAAGGCAGCGTTGATGCTCGAACCACTGCTATGGCGTCTGCGAGATCGAGACGAGGACGAGGCTCCTATCATCCTATGAGCTTCAGGAGGCGAAGGCATGATACATCAGGAATTGCTACGACGTGCGGTGGCTGGACGACCGCCAGCCTTGGTGGACTTTGTGGAGACGCTGGCTCCACGCTTATTGGAACGGTTCAGCACCATCCCTGCCTTGGGTGGGAGTGGACGACCGCAGCCACTGACTGACCCGCGATTGCCCTCAGGCTTAAGTCGCTTCACCGAGAAAGAACTGGCCCTCTTTGGTGAGAAGAACCCTGATCAAAGCCTCACAGCGCATATTCTCAATGGTTTGTTCGCCGGGCTCCGTCTGGCCGAGCGACTTCCGCCCAGCAAGGCGCTTTCCGACGTAGAGCAACGGCTGTGGGTGTTGGGCTATGTCGTCCACGATTATACCAAAGTCTACGGCATCAAAGTGCCAGCAGGACAGTTGGATACCATCCGGCAAGTGGTGCGTTGCCTAGGTGAGGACTTGGACTTCGGCGCCTATCTGTCTGACTGGTTGGACCATCTGGATGACATTGTATTCCTGGCGCAGAATTGCCAGAAGGTAGAAGGGGCTAACTTGAACCTCCGGGATTACCGACTAAAGATCCATCCCCGCCGTCTAGACGTGCTGCGGCTGCTCTGTTCGTACGCCGATGTGTTGGTGCACATTAAATCCCCGTCCGAAGTCATGCTGCGCGCGGCTGATGGTCGTGACCGCGCAGAGAATCTGCGCAAGACCATGAGCGATCTCTTCGGCGCTGGTCGGGCTCCCCGCCTGGCTTACCACAAGCTGGCTGATGTACGAGGGTTGCTTTCCAACCTGGTGAACAACGCCTTAATGGCCGAACTAGAGAAGCAAGGATATGAGCCATACCTTTTCTTTCCTAACGGCGTAGTCTACCTGACCGATCCTGGAACGAGAATAAAGGTGAAAGCACAAGCGGTGGCGGATACGGTGTGGCAGCGGGTGCTAGATATCGTTAGTGAGAGTGAGACATTTGGCGTGCGGCGGGCGGGGACAGGATTCATACCTTCTTCGGCTTTGTATGAGCTAACTGGCTTGGAAGGAGTGCTGGCTGCTGGACGCCGCAAAGCGATGGGCATTGTCAGCAGCAAGGCTGCCGCCCGACTCTATGGCTTCTTCACCGGCGAGTCGGAGAGCGACCTCAAGCGACGCATCGGCGATGATCCCGATCGAGTGCAGGCGGAGCAGGAACGGCTGGCAAAAGCAGAGGGCTTGCCCTTCGATGTTCGGGTAGACCGGCTGGGCGAATTCCTAACTATGGTCTATCGCACTGTGCGGGACAATTTCAAGCGTGCGCCCGATGTGTGCCCCATCCTGCTTGATGCCCTTGACCTGGCGAAAGAGGTAACCCCGGATGATGCAACACGGCAGAAGGGTGGCACCTACTTCGGCTGGTTCTATGCTGCAGCCCGGTATGTACAAGCACATCCCGGCCTTGACGATGCCAGCATTGAGGATACGATGCGGAATATCAGCGAACGAGTATTGGCCTGGGTGGAGGAGAGCGGACTGGAAGCCAAGGCTGGCAAAGGCATGGATAAGGCAATCAAAGACTATGTGGTAGCCCAGCTCGAGGTGGATGGGCAGAAACTCAATGAAGGGGTGGACATGCGGAAAGCCTTTGCTCAGGAATTGACCCATTACATGACGGCCAAGGCTGAGCGCAAGCATCTGTGCAGCATGTGCTCTAGCCCATATGAGTCCATCGAGCAGGAAGCAACTGAAGTGCCCTTCGGGAACCAGCAATACAGTAATAAGAATCCTCTGGATGTCGCAATGCTGATCCGTGGCATCTGCCCAGTATGTCGTATCGAGATGATTCTACGCCTCATTCGTCAAGGTGTTCCCAGTGGCAAATACTTGGAAAGAGCGAGACCGGTCTGGTTTTTCCTCTACCCGGCGTATTTCTTCACACCGGAAACTGCTAATGTGGTGTGGTACTTTATTAGCCGATTTCAAACGTTCAATATGTTTGGACTACGCGATTGGCTTCGGCAGTCAGATTTCTCGTTGGGTGCATT
>CAZMGT010000100.1:0-4574 GCA_964565895.1 uncultured Armatimonadia bacterium | reverse complement strand
CTCGCAGCGCACGCGGCGCGAGCCCTCGTCATCCGCCGCCAAATACAAACAGCGCGCCGTGGGCGAGTTGCTCCACGGCTCCCACCACGCCGGCTGCGTGGGCTTTAACATGGCGCAGCGCTCGAAGTCCCCGTTCCACACGACATCGGTTACGGCCAGGCGAAAGCACGCCCCCGCGATGCTCAGGGCAGCGAGTAAAACAACGGCACACACCGAGAGCGGAACAACGGAGCTGCGCGAGAAGACGGGGGATGTATCACCCCTCCGTCGCGCCCAGGCCAGAGCGGCAGCGAGCGCTAGCGCCGCGCCAGCGACTCCCGCGCCCCAGTCATAGACCTCGGTGGTTCGCCCGGCGACGAAAAGCTGATGCGCCTCTTCGACGATCCCATATGCCGCCGTCAGCAGCCACGCTGGGGGAGCGGATGAGGCAGGGACGCTAAGTCGCGTGGTGCGCGTTAGCGCGAAAACGAAGGCCAGCGCCAAGCCGGCATAGAGGACCCCATGCTCCAGCTTGTCTGCATATTCAAACTGCGGCAGCCACTGCCACAGGGACGAGGGCGTGCTAGAGACGGTAAACGAAAGCCCCATCCACGCTAGAGGAGCGAGCCATGGGGCAAGTCGCCGCACCGCCTAGAACTGCCAATCCGTGCCGACGCGCAAGAAGCTCGTTCCGCCGGCGGCAATCTGCTGGCCCAAATCTACCTTCAGGGCAAAGTCCCCGTGAATGTCTATGTCTGTCCCAATCGCAACGTATGACCCGTTCGGAAGCACAGGATCGTTGTATCGGGACGCCTCCAAGTCATAGAACAAGCGCAGGCGCCACTCTCTGCTTCCAGTGCGATATACCGCCTTCGCGTAGACGCCCATGTCGTCCAGGGTAAACGGGAACGGGGCGTCGAACGCGCGATACCAGAACCCGCGGTCGTTGCCGTAAATTCGGGTATAGGGAATCACCAAGCTGTTGATCTGCGTGGGGACAATCGCCGTTCCCCGAGGCGACCCAAGAGCCGCCCTGCGGATCATGGCAAACCCTGCGTCGAGGTTCCACTTGCTCCCCTGCAGCACATCGGCCTCGGCAAACCACGCAAAATCGCGCTGGCCCAGGTTATACACGAACTCCGCGCGCACCTCGCGGTCGTCGTCGTAGCGCCATACTCCATCTATCCCAATGCGCGTGCCCCCCGGCGCGCCGACGACCGCGGTCACGCCCAGGTCAACGTCGTCCGAGATAACCTCGGTATCCGCCGCCCGCACAAGCACCACTCCCCCGGGCATGAGGCACAGCTCACCGTCCCACGACCAGTCGGTAAACACCAGCCTCAGCCCGGTCTGCGAGGCGACGTCGTTGTTATAGGTCAACCCATAGCCGTAGCCGACGTATTGCCGGCCAGCAATAAGGTCCACATCGGCGCCAAAGATCCTCGTGTCCTCAACCTTCACCCAAGCCTCATCGGCGGCGTTAAACAGCTTGCCTCCTGCGGTGGCGATATCCTCGCGCAGGGCAACGAGCACCGACGTCTTAGAATTGACCCTCTTGCTCACGGACAGCGTGGTGAGCACGCTGCTCACCCCGCGCGTGGGGTTCAGCCCGGGCAAGCTGTAGTGCCAGGAGATGCTCCCCGTTACCTGGCTCTGGCGGTTCTCCAACGCCGAAATCCGCGTCTCCAGCTGGTCCAGCTCCGAGGTCGTGGAGTTAACGCTGTCTAGAATGTCCTGCAGCTCATTTTTGAACTCCGTGCGCAGCTTATTCAGCTCGTCGGCGAGCTTGGTAAGGTCCACCAGCTCCTCGCCGCCGGAGAGCTGGTCGAGCACAGCGCGGATGTCGGCCGGCGTAACACGGCCCGGTGGCCCAGGCGGCCCGGGCGGCCCCTGCGGGCCCTGCGGCCCAGGCGGGCCGGGTGGCCCCTCAGGCCCTGTCGGCCCCGGCGGTCCCTGCGGGCCCGCCGGCCCCTGCGGCCCTTGCTCCCCCTGCGGCCCAGTGGGGCCTGCCGGGCCTCTATCGCCCTTCGGGCCCTTCAGCGCGGGGTTTGTCGGGAGAAAATAAATCAGCCGCGCCAAAACCATGGCCATCTCATAGCGCGTTACCGGCCGCTGGCCGCAAAACAGGCCGTCGGGATACCCCTCGAGCAGCCCCGCGCGGTAAAGGTCGGCAATGGCGTCGTAGGCCCAGTGGTCAAAGGGCACGTCTGGCGGCACTGTCGACACCTGCGCCCGGGCCGTGCCCCAGGCCGCTGCGAAAAACAGCGCCAGCGCGGCGCAAAATGCCCCGTTTCGCCGTACAATGCGCAGCAGGCTAATCATGTCGCTGCTTCTCCCTTCGGCGCCAGCGAAGACACGATCGCACACAGGCAGTAGTCTCCTATCTTGTATAACAACGCTGGCCATGCGCCATGGTTCACCGCTGCTTGCGCGGAGAACGATCTCAGCCAACCCCACGCGAAAGCAGCCAATTTCCTAAAACCTTTTTAGAAAAGATGGAGGTTTTTCCCTTTCTCAGGCGAATTTCCACGCTCACCTCGACGACCTCGAGGCTGGCGCGAAGGTCTTACGGCGTTCTTTGCTCAAGGGGGGCGAGATCGTGTGGGGCTGGGGTGAGGTGCGATGGTCATTGGCCAGGCCAATGATGGGGCGGGAGGCGCGGCGTCTGCAGACGACCTCAAGTCGCTTCTCGACGAGGACCAGGGCGTAGAGCTTGCCTTTTGGCGCGACACGCGCCGCCTTACCTTGTTTCTTGTTTGGCGCTACACCCTCCGCGCAGTTACAGATCTTGCTGCGCTCCTCCTCGCCCTCGCGGCGATGTACCTGCTGCGCTTCGACTTTAACATTCCCCAGCGCTGGTACGTCGCGGGCTTGGCCTATGCCCCATTTGTCTGCGCGCTAACCATCCTCTCCATCACGTTAACAAACGTCTATCCCGTCTCCCTGCGCTACTTTTGCCTGCGCGACCTCTGGCGGCTAATCGAGGCGATCACCGCGGCGCATCTGGTGAGCGCCGCCGTTGTGCTAAGCACAAATTACTTCGCTGTCCCGCGCAGCATTTTGGTCGGCCATTGGGCGGCGAGCTGCGTGCTTCTCGGCGCGGTGCGGCTTGCTGCGCGGCACGTGTTCTGGTGGCTGCGCAGGCGCCGACGCGCCGAGGGCCAGGCCCCGCTGCGCACGCTTGTCGTGGGCTCGGCGGAGGCGAGCGAGACAGTCATTCGCCTGCTGCTTGAGCGGCACGACGCGCGCTATCTTCCCGTGGGCTTCGTAGAGTGGGGCGCGCAGACGATCTTCGGCCCGCTTTATGGCCTGTCCATCGGGGGTTCCGTGGAGGACATCCCGCAGATCGTCTCCTCCTACGATATCGAGGTCATTCTCATCGTCGCCCCAAGCGACGGCGGGGCGCGCATCCGCAAGCTCCTGGAATACTGCGAGCGCACGCCGGCGCGGGTGAAGATCGTCCCCAGCATGGACCGCATCTTAAGCGACGACTCGAAGTTCCTCACCGTGCGCGACGTGCGCTTGGAGGATCTGTTGCGCCGGCCCGAGGTATCCATCGATCGCCAGCAAGTGGCCCAATATCTGCGCGGCAGGCGCGTGCTCGTCACCGGCGGGGGAGGGTCCATTGGCTCGGAGATCTGCCGCCAGGTGGCCGAGCTCGGCGCGCGCGAGATTATCGTCGTGGGGCGCGGCGAAAACAGCGTGTTTGAGGTGACCCAGGAGCTGCGCGACCGTTGGCCCGAGGTATGCGCGCGGCCGATCATCTGCGATATCCGCAACCACGAGCGGCTGGAGCAGATCGTCGCCCGCTTTAGGCCCGAGGTAATCTTTCACACCGCCGCGCACAAGCATGTCCCGCTGATGGAGGAGAACCCCGAGGAGGCGCTCGAGAACAACATCGTGGGCACGCAGAACGTGCTCGACTGCGCCATCCGCTACGGCGTGCAGCGCTTCGTTCACGTGTCCACCGACAAAGCGATCGAGCCGACAAGCGTGATGGGCGCGACGAAGCGCATTTCCGAGGCGCTTGTGCAAATTGCCGCGCGCAAGAGCGCGGGATGCTTTGGCATTGTGCGCTTCGGCAACGTCCTAGGGAGCCGGGGGAGCGTGGTGCAGATCTTCAACAAGCAAATCCAGCGCGGGGGGCCGGTGAAGGTCACCGACCCGCGCATGGTGCGCTATTTCATGACCATCCCCGAGGCGGTGCGCCTCATTCTCCAGGCCGGGGCGATGTGCTCCCGCGGGGAGATCTTTACGTTAAACATGGGCGAGCCGGTGAAGATCGTCGACCTCGCCAAGGACCTCATCCGGCTGCACGGCTATACCCCGGGCAAGGACATAGAGATCCAGTTCACGGGTGCCCGCCCTGGAGAGAAGCTCGCCGAGAAGATGCTCGACGAGGGCGAGCCGGTGGAGCAGTCCGGCCACCCGATGATCTTCTGCACTCCCCCGCGCGAGGTAGACGAGCGCGCCCTGTGGGGCGAGCTGGACCAGCTGTTGGAGATGAACGGCAAGGTGGGCGCGGAACCCCTGCGCGAGCGCCTGGTGCACCTGGCCAACAACCTGCCCTGTGCGGATGTCGCAGCGCAAAAGCA
>CAZMGT010000099.1:0-4907 GCA_964565895.1 uncultured Armatimonadia bacterium | reverse complement strand
GTCTGTGCATCGGGGCTGGCGTAAAAGCGCAGCTCGGCCCCGTCTACCTTGTCCAAGAGAAAGTAGACCGGCTCCTCGCAAATGGGCGTTGGAAAGTGCGGGCGAATGGCCACCCCCTCGCGCTCGCGCACCTGCTCCGCCCACTCCGTAAGCAGGACCGTGTCCGGGTCGCCGATATACGCCTCGCCTGGGCCGCCCGTGCACATGGGGAACACGGGGTCGCCGTGTGCCCCGAGCATAGACATGTGCCCGAGCAGGTGGTGGCGGTTCTCCGTGCCCACCCACACCAAGGTGTCGTCCGCGGAGCAGCCGGAGAGCTCGCCGGTAATGTCCGCGACGTTGGTAAACAGCCGGCCCCACTGCGAGGCGAGCAGGTTGATTAGGTTCACCCCCTCGCCCTGGCCCTCCAGCCACGCCGTCTGCGGGCTAATGAAGTGCACGTGCGTGTCCGCGGTGACCCAGTTCCGCGAGCGCCAGTCCATCGCCCGGCGAATGGTTAGGCGCAGCTCGCGCTGGCCCGGGCGAATGGTAAGCCGCCGGCGCAGGGGCTGATACTCGAAGCCCTTCGACGCCTCGACGTACACCTCGCCTACGGGCAGCTCGATCTGAAACCGCCCGGGGACATAGGCATAGCACTGGTCGCCCAGCTTCAAGTCGCCCCCGTAGTCCTCAAACCAGCGGTCGTTAACCTCGGCGTGGTGGCCATAGGGCGGGATATACTCGCCGTGTGGGCCGAGGAACTGAATGCGCGTAGGCGTGGGCTTGCCCGTCGAGCCGTCGATTACCGTAACGTGCACCCACGTCGTCCTGGGGTGCAGGATTTGGACAACGGCGCGGCCGTCGGCGCTGCGCGCGCGCCCTTTTTCAAACGCCTCGCCCAGAGGCAGCTCGTGCCGCTCGCCTTTGGGCGACTTTACCGTCAGCGTCGCGCCGGGGGCGCCCGTGGCCTCGACGAGCAGCTCGCGCGTGGGCTGGGGCATGCCCCGCGCGCGGCCCAGCCCGCGGTCAATAGCGCGCAGCCACGCCTCGGTCACCCGCCCGGGAACGGCGAACTTGCGCGTGATTACCCCCATGTCAATGCCCACGTCGATCTCCTCGGCGAGGGCCTTCTCGCTCGCGGGCAGGGTGAGCTTATACAGCCGCCGGGGAACGTGGCGCAGCGGGTGCCCCGGTCCGCGATAAAGCGTTATCCCGAGCACAGCCACGGGCTCGTTGGCGGTAGAGCGGAGCACGAGCGCGGCGATCTTTTTGTCCGGCGCGGGGTTCTCCAGGGCATAGATCCACGCGCTGCACGCGGGGCCTGTGCCCACCACGCCCGTCTGCAGCCGGCCCCAGCCGTATTTCGTCGGGTCGTATTCGGGAACAGCGGGCATCCCCGCGGGGGCGGCGGCAAACGCGGGCATCCCCCAGGGGTGGGTAAACGGGTTTATCTCAAACCGTCGGCGAATGGGCTGCACGTGCTCGCGGCCGTCGGCGAAGCGGATGATGTACTCGGCGAGCTTTTCCCCGCCGGCGGCGTTTTCCTGGGGGTTGGGGGCAATGTTGCAAAAGTGGAGCAGGCAGATATAGCGCGCGGAGGAGTTGATGGGCACCTCGACCTGCTCGCCCAGGCCGCCGATGAGCAAAACGCCGGGCTTGTCTAAATCCTTCGGCCCGAGGCGAAACGGGATGCCCCAAAGCTGCTGCCGGCCGCGGAGCATATGCTCCACGAGGCCCTCGAGCGTTTTGTGCCAGCGGTGCGCTTTTTTGCCGCGGCGGGTGGGCAGGCGGGCGGGGGAGTTAAACAGGCGCGAGAGGTTAACCGGGGTAAACTTTTCCATCGCTCGTCTCTCCTCGCAAAGCACAACAACAATTCCGCGCGCACAGCGCGCCTCCTGCCCTGGGGCAGTGGCCATTGTGCTTTTGCGCCGCGGGGGCTGTCTGCCGCGCGCGGCGCGCTGGGCCGGGCAGAGATCGCCGGCCGCGCAGGGCTGGCCCGCGCCTGCGGGGAATTAGCCGCGGCGAGGGAGGGTGTATGCCATGTTGCGCGCTATTGCCCTGGCGCTTGTTTTCGCCGCGTTGGGGGCGGGTGTGCTTTGTGGAAAAGGGGGGGTGGCCATGGCCGCGGACAAGCTGCCCGAGCAGGACGTTCGCCTAACCGAGGTGCACAGCTTAAACACGCACTATGTCTTTCATCCGTTTTCCAGCAAAGAAGAGTGGCTGCGCTTCGCCCGCGAGCTACGCACGCACATTTTGGTGAGCACCGGCCTGTGGCCCATGCCCGAGCGCACGCCGCTTAATGCGAAAATCTACGACCGCATCGAGCGCGGCGACTACTCTATTGAAAAGGTCTATTTCGAGAGTTATCCCGGGTTTTTCTGCACGGGCAACCTCTACCGCCCGCTGGGCAAAAAGGGCCCGTTTCCCGGGATCATCAACCCCCACGGGCACCACAAGGACGGCCGGTTTGCGCACGACGAGAAGAAGTCCGTCCCCGGCCGGTGCATTAACTTCGCCAAGCGCGGGATCGTCGCCTTTGCCTACGACATGATCGGCTACAACGACAGCCTGCAGCTCAAGCACCGCGAGTTTTTCGGCCCGCGCGAGGACATTTGGGGCTTAAGCGCCATGGGCCTGCAGCTTTGGAACAGCATTCGGGCGATCGACTTTCTGCAAACCCTGCCCGATGTCGATCCCGAGCGCATCGGGTGCACGGGGGCCTCCGGGGGCGGGACGCAGACGTTTATGGTCACCGCGGTAGACGATCGGATAAAGGTCGCCGCGCCGGTGTGCATGGTTTCCGCATATATGCAGGGCGGGTGCTTGTGCGAGAACGCGCCCAACCTGCGCATTTGGGCGTTTAACGTGCATATCGCGGCGCTCGCCGCCCCGCGCCCGCTGCTTCTCGTCGCGGCCACCGGCGACTGGACGAGCCACACCATGGAGGAGGAATATCCCGCGATAAGGAGCGTCTATGCGCTGTTTGGCGCGGAGGAGAAGGTCCACGCCGTGCTCTTCGACGCCCCGCACAACTACAACAAGCAAAGCCGCGAGGCCGTCTATCCCTGGTTTGGCAAGTGGCTTTTGGGGATAGACGACCCGGCGCAGTTTAAAGAGCTTCCCTTTCAGCCCGAGCCGCGCGAAAAGCTGCTTAACTTCCCCAACGGCAAGCTCCCGCCCAACGCCAAAACGCGCGAGCAGCTTACCGAATACCTCATCGCCGCGGCGCAAAAGCAGCTCGAGCAGTTTAAGCCCAAAGACGAAACGAGTCTCGCCCGCTTCCGCGAGGTTTACGGCACGGCGCTGCGCCACTGCCTTAATGTGGAGCTGCCCGCTCGCGGGGCGGTGCTCTGCGAAACCGCGGCCAGCGCCGAAGCCCAGGGGGTCCTCGGCGAGAAGGTGTATATCGGCCGCCGGGGCAAGGGCGACCGCGTGCCCGCGCTCCTCTTCCGGCGCGCCGCGGCCAAGCCCCCGCTAAGCGCCGCGCTCATCGTCCACCCCGAGGGCAAGGGGGCGCTTGCCCAGGGCGATGGGCTGCGCCCGGGGGGCTTCGTTGCCCGCGCGCTGGAGCGCGTAGACGTTGTGCTTACCCTCGACTGCTTCCTTGTCGGCGAGTCGCAGGCCCCGCCCTCGCGCGCCGAGGAAATAAAGAAAATCAAATACTTCACCACCTACAACCGCACCGACCTCGACAACCGCGTGCAGGACATCCTCACGGGGCTGGCGTTTTTGCGCGACACGGCGGGGGTTAGGCGCGTGTCGCTCGTCGGGCTGGGCGAAGCCGGGCTGTGGGCGCTGCTCGCCCGCGCTTTCGCCCCGTTCGTCGAGCAAGCGATCATCGACGCCGACCAGTTCGACGCCACCGACGACCAAAGCTTTATCGCCAAGCTCTACGCCCCCGGAATTCGCCGCGCGGGCGACGTGCGCACCGCAGGGGCGCTTGCCGCCCCGGGCAAGCTGTTCTTGCACAACGCGGGCAGCCGCTTTCCAGTGGAGTGGATTGCGGACGTGTTCCGCGCGGTGGGCGCGCAGGGCAACCTGCGCGTGCGGCACACGAAGGCCTCGGAGGAAACGATCCTCGCCGCGCTATAGCGGAAAGCGAAAACGCCGCCCCGCCAGCGTTTCGCGCGCGGGGCGGCGTTTGGCTCTGGCGGCCGCTAAAGCTCCATGTCCGGATGATAGCGCTTGAGCCGGCGGCGGAGGTCGTCGGCAAACTGCTTGCGCCCCGTGCGCTCCAAGCGGGCGATCATTCTCTCCGGCTGGTAGTAGAGGAACGGCCCCACGGGCACGGCGAGCTCCAGCGGGTCGGGCACCGCGCCCTTGCGCGCCTGCTCCTGCTTCCATTCCCCGAGGTAGTTATACAACTCCTTGACCACGTCCGGGCGCTCGCTGGCCACGTTTTTCGTCTGGTGCGGGTCGTTGTTTAGGTCGTGCAGGTAGATCGGGTCGTCGTAGGGATAGAGCCCGGGGTGGAGCATCTCGATCATCAGCCAGTCCTTGGTGCACACGGAGCGGGTGTAGGTATAGATCCCGTGCGTCCACACCTGATAGGGCCAGCCGGAGAACTCCTCGCCGCGCAGCGCTGGGGCAAACGACCGCCCATCCCAGCGCTCGGGAAGGTCAAACCCAAGCAGCTCGCACAGCGTCGGGCCAAGGTCCATGCCATAGATCATCTCGTCGCAAAAGCCCTGCTGCGTGACCCCAGGCCAGCGGACGATCATCGGGACGTTGTGCACGGGAACGTTGGCGATTCCGTGGTCCATATACTGCCCGTGCTCGCCGAAAGAGTCGCCGTGGTCGCCGCTGACGATGATCGCCGTCTCCTCGAGCACCCCTTGGTCGGCGAGAACGTCGAACAGTTGCCCCACGTGGTAGTCGGCGTAGGCGATCGCCGCGTCGTAGCCGTCGATGAGCTTTTTGAAGTCGGC
>CAZMGT010000098.1:0-5160 GCA_964565895.1 uncultured Armatimonadia bacterium | reverse complement strand
ACGGCTGGCAGTGGTTTCGCGAAATTTACCTGCGCAACAACTCCGTGTGGACCTATGACCTAGAAACAAACACCTGGCGCAACATGCGCCCCCTGCCCGAGCCGCGCATCCATCCCCTGCGCTGCGCCTCGTGGGATGAGGAGTTTCAGGTAATCGTCGTCTGCTGCGGCGAAGGGGGTTATGAGGGCACCGTTGTTTATGACCCACACAACAACACCTGGACGTGGATGAAACCCAAGCTTGAGCCACCCCGGCGCAGCGCGGGAAACATAGCCTATGCCTCGCGCCACAGGTTGCACATTCTCTTCGGCGCCCAGTTTACCGACGACCCCCACACCTGGGGCTATGACCTGCGCAAAAACGAGTGGCGCGACCTTAACCCTCCCACGCTTCCCCCGACGAACAAAAACGATGCCGTCCTCGCCTACGACAGCGTAAACGACGTTATCATCGCCGTTGTCCGCGTGGCCGAAGGAGAGGGGGAGGAGGAGCGCGCGCATCTTGAGACGTGGGTTTACCACATTGCCGAAAACCGCTGGGAGAAGATGAACCCTCCCCGCGAGCCCGACCCCACGGGCAGCCGCGCGCGGTGTATCGTCTTTGCCCCGGAGCTAAACGTAGCGGTCTTAGAGAACCGCACGCATACGGGCAAACGCGCCAAAGTCAGCGAGCAGCAGATTTGGACCTACCGCTATGCCGAGCCGCCACCCCAGGCAAACCCGCTACCCGAGCCGCCGAAAAACCCGCGCCTCGTGTGCGCCGAGGACTCGGTTACCCTAAGCTGGGAGAAGAGCCCCTCGGCAAACGTCGCCCGCTATGCCGTCTACCGCGGCCAGGGCGGCGCCCCATGGAAGGTGGACTATCGGCGTGTCGCCCTCCTCCCCGCGGCGACGCTGCGCTACGTTGATCGCGATGTCCAACGGGGCGAGGTTTACCGTTATTACCTCACTGCCCTTACTGCCCACGGAAAAGAGGGCAAGCCAAGCATAAAAGTCTACACCCAGCCGCCCATCGTCGAGGACGTCGTCGTCTCCGTGCTCTCGCCCACCGAGGTAGAGCTTAGCTGGACCCCGCCCGCAGAGGACATCGTCGGCTACTATGTCGAGCGCGCGACAGTGGAGGTCTTCTCCAACGATCAGCTTGTGCGCATCCGTTCCTGCAATCCGCCCCTGCCCAAGCCCTCCGTCGGGGCGATAAAGGCTATTGGCCCGTTTGAGCGGATTACCGCAGACCCTCTGCGCAAGCCGCGCTTTGTGGACAGGGTAGACCTAAGCAAGCCGCGCAAGATCGCTGGCGAGCCGATCTTCCGCCACCGCTTTTACGCGGAGCACCTTAACCCCGCGGGAAAGCCCTACGCCTGGGCCGTTTACGCCTATCGCGTCTACGCGATAAACGCCCTCGGTGTAAAAAGCGGCCCCTCGCCCTACCTCCTAACCATCCCCAGCGCCCCGCAGTGGGTGTTCGCCAAGGAGGACGGCACGCGCTGCCTGCTCAAGTGGCAGCTTAATCCGGAGAAGGGCCTCGCCGGCTATCGCGTCTACCGCATGGACGGCCGGTGGCGCAAAGACCCGATAACCAGGCTCACGCCGCAGCCCATTGCCCAAACGACGTTTACCGACGAGACGGCGGGCGACGTTACGCGCCGCTACTACGTCGTCGCCGTGGACCGCCTGGGCCAGGAGGGGATCCCCTCCGCGCCGGTATGGTTCAAGCGCGAGTGGCGGAAGTACTATGTCCCGTTCGTCGGCGAGTAGCACCAATAGGACGCGACCGAAGGGGAGAACGCGGGCATACAGCCGCGCCCGTGGCACGCCTCCTTGGGACCTTCCGTGAAGCTACTGCTCGCCGGTAATGTCCTTTACCGCTTGCCGCGCGGCGTTTTGCACGTAGCGGTCTTTGTCCTTCGTCGCCTCCTCTACGGCGGCGAGGACGGGCTTTGCGGGCGGCCCAATGCTCCCCAGCGTCTGCACAGCGCGCAAGCGCACCGCGCGCGAGGGATGCTTTAGCTGCTCTGCGAGCACCTGCAGCGCCTGCTCCCGCCGCTCGATCTTCCACAGGGCAAACGCCGCCTGGGTGCGCACGCTGGGCGAGTCGTCCTTAAGCGCTCGCGCGAGCTTGGGCACGGCGGATTTCGCCGCCTCGCCCAGGTCGCCCAGCCCCACGGCCGCCCAATAGCGCACCGCGCTGTCCTTGTGCTCGAGCGCCTCAAGCAGCGCGGGCAGAGCCTGGGGCCCGATCTCCCCAAGCGCCCGCGCGGCGTAGAGGCGCATCGTTTCGTTTTTCTCGCCGAGCATGGCGCGCCACTGCTCGAGCGTTCTCCCGAGGTGCATTTGCTCGTCCCTCCTCGGCGCGGGGGCCGTTGCCCGCGCTAAACGGTGCCTGCCGGCCGGCGGTTTTTGCCCGGGGTGCCGGTTATGCTGTCGCCCAGGTCCTCGCGGCACTTCTGCGCCAGCTCTTTCAGCCGCGCGACGACGTCCGGGTGCTCCGCGGCGACGTTGTGCTGCTCGCCGATGTCCGCGCTAAGGTCGTAAAGCTCAATGGGCCTCATCTTCGCGGGCTGGCCCCGCTCGCGCCGCACGGGCCGCTCCAAGTGCAGCTTCCACTTGCCCGAGCGGACGGCCTCAAGCGCGTAGCCGCGGTAATAGAAGAACGCCTCGTGCGGCGTCTTGGCCCCAGGCTCGCCGGCCATCAGGGGCCAAATGTCCTTGCCGTCGATTATCCGATCTTTGGGCACCTCGGCGCCTGCCAAGCGGGCGAACGTGGGCAAAATGTCCATCGTCGTCGCCAGCTCGTCGCACACCCTTCCCGCGGGAATGTGCCCCGGCCAGCGCATGACACAGGGCACGCGCATCCCGCCCTCATACGTCGTCCCCTTCCCCGCGCGCAAGGGCAGGGCGCTGCCCCCATTCTTGCCTTGGGAGAGCCACGGCCCGTTGTCCGAGGTGTAAATGACCAGCGTCTGCTCGTCCAGCCCCAGCCGGGCAAGCGTGTCGAGAATCTCTCCCGTGCTCCAGTCAATGCACTCGATTACATCGCCATACAGCCCACGCTTAGACCTCCCGCGGAAGCGCTCCGAGACATGCAGCGGAACGTGGGGGAACGTGTGCGGCAGATACACGAAAAACGGCTCGTTCTTGTGCGCGGTAATGAACTTTATCGCCTCTTCGGTATATCGCTCGGTAAGCGTCTCCTGGACGGCGGGCTGCTCGATAATCTCCTCGTTGCGCATTAGGGGAATGGGCGGATCGCCCCGCTTGGCCACGTCCATGTCGTTGCTATAGGGGATGCCGAAGTAGTAGTCGAAGCCCTGGCGCGTGGGCAAGAACTTCGGCAGATGCCCCAGGTGCCACTTTCCGATGCACGCCGTGGCATAGCCGCGCGTCTTAAGCAGCTCGGCAAGGGTGATCTCATCCGGGTTAATGCCGATCTTCGACTGTGGAAAGAGCACCTTGGGCAGGCTAACCCGCTGCGGGTAGCAGCCAGTGAGCAACGCCGCGCGCGAGGGCGTGCACACGGGCGCGGCGACGTAGAAGCTGGTGAACTTCATCCCCTCCGCGGCCATGCGGTCAATCCGCGGGGTTTTAATCAGCGGCGAGCCGAAGCATCCGAGGTCTTGGTAGCCCTGGTCGTCGGTGAAGATGAACACGAAGTTCGGCGGGCGGCTGGCCTGGCTCCATGCGCGCGGGAGAAACTGCCAGGCGGAAAAAGCTGCGCCCCCGCCAGCCAACGCCCGAAGAAACCTCCGCCTGTTCATACAAAAACGCCCCTTCCCGAATAAGTGCTTTGCACTTCTTCCATCGCGCAACTCGATTGACCTGCCGCTCTGGAAAAGGCGTCTATACCACTGCGCCCACTCGCGGGGCTCCCCCCGGCCCAGCGGCGCTGGGCAAGGGAAGGACATGCCCCGCGGAGCGCGGAAACCAGTGCTCGAGCAAGCCGAGGGCGAAGCGCTCGGCGGGGAAAAGATCTTTGCCAACGGAGGGTCAAGTGCGCGGCATTCGGGCTATTGTCTGTGCACTTATCGCGCTGCTTTATACACCAGGCTTCGCGGCAACCATTCTCGTGGACACGTTCGACACCCTCGACGGCTGGCAAAAGCTCACGTTCGGCGAGGCCTCCGTCGAGCTTGTCGAGGAGGGCTTTCGCGGGCCTTCTGTAAAGACCACGGCCAACTTGGCCAGCGCCCTTCTCGCGCGCTGGCTCCCCGTGGACAAGCTCCGCGGAACAACCGTCCTCGTGCGCTGCACGGTTAAGCTCGAGGACCTCCGCCGCGGGCCGCAGGAGTATAGCACGGCGAAAATCCACATCGCCGTGCGCGACGGTCGCCAGCTGCGCCACTTCGCCACGCGGCTTGAGGGCAGCGCCGACTGGCACGAGGAAACCCTCGTTGCCGAGATTCCCTCCACGGCCAGCGGCGTCTTTTTAACACTAGGCATCGAGTGCGCCACGGGGACGGCGTTGTTCGACTCCCTCGCCGTGGAAACCGACCAAACGGCCCTGCGCACCATTGACCTTTCCCCCGTGGCTAACGAGACGCTCACTGACGACGCCCCAGGCGACGGCCACGGGTTTATTGACGACGGCCCGAACGACCTGCGCGCCCTTCCCACGGGCCTGGTTACCCTGCTCGACATTCCGTTCGATATCGCCCCGCCCGAGCGCAACAACGGCAAGGCGTGCATTGTCCTGCGCGGCGAGCAGCGGCCGAACTATCCCGAGGCGGTGACCGTCCCCATCCCAGGGGGTGTGGTTGCCGAGAAAATCTACCTGCTCATTGCCGCAGCGTGGGGCGAGAAGTCGCGCCCCACGCCGTGCATGATCTGCGACGCCCAGTTCTGGGACGGCCGCGTTGGGCATTTCTCCGTGTTCGAAGGCCGGCAAATCGGCCCCCTTAATAACCCGCAGGATCTCGAGCAGTGGCGCGTTGCCTGGCGCGGCAAAAACGGCCGCGGGCAAACGGTCGGCCTGGGCGTTTGCGAGTGGACCGTTTATGACCGGACCCCTATCCAGTCCATCACGTTCGGCGCATATCAGGGTGCCGTGCCGGTCATCGTCGGCCTGACCATCAAAGAGGCAAAGGCGGCAATCGTCTCCGAGGAAGTCTATGACACGGCGGAGTCCGCAGCGGAGGAGTATTAGCCGCCGGCACGGCGCAGCGGG
>CAZMGT010000097.1:0-5254 GCA_964565895.1 uncultured Armatimonadia bacterium | reverse complement strand
CTTAATCTCCCGTGGGCTCTTGATAACCGGCCGCAGCCAAGCCGCCTCGATCTCCCCTTCCCAACCAGCCCCGTTTCTCACCCTAACAGGCGCCTTCGGTGCTCTTTCAGCAAGCTGCGCAACCTCAGCTACCGTTGCGCCCACCGGGCGAAGATAGAAAAACTCGTTCGCCCCCGTTGTGAAGCCTCGGCGCACCTCGGCGATGTCGCCCAAACGGACAAGCTTGCCCTTTCCCTTCTCCAAAATGGTGAAAAAGATGTCCGGCGCTCTGAGATACTTGCCCCCCCATTTGTCGCCCACATATTTCCCCTCTTTAACCAACCGCCCGCCTTCCTCGTCGCCCAGCCCCTCTTGATATAGCGACCACTGGTCCCACAGTACAGAGCGGAACTCACGCCGTTTTTCTACGCGAAAGCCGGCCAAGGGTTCGTAGTACTTCTCGTCCGCTATTTCCAAAAACACCACTGGGTCCACGACCTCTTCAAACGGCCGCGTAAAAGCCACAAAGCGCACGGCACGCTGCCGCATTTCCTCTTCGCTCAGCTCGCGCTTTCTCTGCGGAGGCCCAGCAAGAACGATAACGGTGTTCACATCTGCTTGGGAAAAGCTCCGCTTCGCCCGATTGTCAATAACCATCTTCAAATGCCCGTAGCGCAGGAAGAACTCCTGGAGATCCTTGCCGAAGTCTACGTCTAGCCACGAGTTGGAAGTGATGAAGCAAAAGCTTCCCTTGTCGGCCAAGAGCGAGAGGCCGTGGAGGTAGAAGTACACGTAATAGTCTGCGCGGCCGCTAATTTTCCGCCGCCTTCCCATAAAGCGCGGATA
Source organism: uncultured Armatimonadia bacterium (assembly GCA_964565895.1). GTDB lineage: Bacteria > Armatimonadota > Zipacnadia > UBA1398 > CAZMGT01 > CAZMGT01. The sequence continues at coordinate 4,429 of CAZMGT010000097.1, read as the reverse complement.
GATCGCTCGAAGCGCTTCGTTCAGTCGACGTAGATAGCCCGCTCTGTCAAAGCGCTCTTCGTAATCTTGAATGTTCTCCTGGCGAACGTACGGTGGGTTGCCGATTACGATATCAAAGCCCGGGTTATCCTCCTCAAAAATCTCAGGAAAAGCCAAATCCCAAACAAACGGCACTTGTTTGCTGGGCGTTAACGCGCTTTGTGCGCGGTTTAAGCGTTGAACTTCTTTTTCAAGCTCCTCGATTTCTTTCTCCAAGAGGCGCCGTGCGCTCTCGTCGCGCTCAGAGGGTCCCATTCCGGCGAGGCGCGCTTGCGTGGAAAGTTCTGCTAGCTTGCGACGCCTCGGTTTAATCTCTTTTTCTTCCAAGTTGCGTGCCCTTTCAAGAAGGATGCCGCGGAAAAGATCGCGCTCTTCCTTCTTGAGCACTTCCTCATTGAGATCACCGCCCTGTCCCTGGAAGAAGCGGCGTTTCTTGTTCTTAAGCTGAGTTAGCTGGCGCTTTAACTCAGACTTGATGGGGGCCTCAGGCCGCCGGAACTGACTCAAATCAACGTCGCCCACCATCTGCACCAGGCTATCTCCAGGGCGCACCTTAAAGTTTAGGTTTGGAAGCAGCGGCTCTTCGCGCCGCTCCGACTCCGCGATCTCCGTTTCCACCACGAGCTGCAACCACAGGCGGAGCTCTGCTACGCGCACAGCCCATTCCATCACATCCACGCCATAAAGCTGATCTCGCAAAATGCGTTTGCGCCGCTCGTAAGGCGTCTCGCTAACCCCAAGCGCGCTGTTGCAACGAGCCTGCAGGTCGTCTAAAACAAGCATCATCCCGACAAGGAAAGACCCAGACCCACAAGCGGGGTCACATACGCGGACCCGGCGCACCAGCTCGGTCAGCGGCTCCCATAGCCCTTTTTGAGCGACGTTGCCGTCCGCTTCGCTCTTTTCCTCTTCAGAAAAGGCAAACACCCAATCATTGAGCAGCTCGTCGTCCACGTTCTCGAGCTGGTTGCCCAGCCAGTCTACCAGAGCGAGTCGGCACATGAGGTCGATTTCCGTCCGTGGGGTGTAGAAAATCCCCGCCGCGCCACGCTGGTCTTCTTCCACGCCCTCGTAAATTGTGTTAACCAGCCGCTCATAGACCATGCCGAGCATCTCGGGGTCCACAGCCACTTCTTCATCGAAACGCCCTGTTTCTACCACAGTAAAGTTGTAGCGTTCAAAAAGCCCGGGAAAGGTACCATCCACCCACGTTTCAAAGAGCCTTCTAAAAACCTCGTCGGGCAGGGGATTTCTTAATAGGCCGTCCAAGGAGTGCCACCTGGTATAAAGCCCACCGTTCAGAAACGGCGCTACTGCTAAGGCGTCGATAAGCCATTTCGGAAAGCGCTCAAGATACTCGGCCCGGTTTTGCCACCTTCCATTAAACGCCTCGAAAAACAAAACGCGTAGCCAATGGGAGTGAAACGCGTCCTTCTCTCCCGAGTCTCGATATGCTTTCCAAAAGTGGTGCATAAAGTCACGATCGGCCTCACGATCTGGTCCCTTAAGCCAACCCTTGCGCGCGATGAAATAAATGAACATTATCCGATTAAGAAGCTGATGCGTATAGTCGACAGCCCATTTCTCGTCGTTCGCAGGGTGACTTTGCATCAGACGGTCTCTGATGTCCTCGAAAACTTGCTTGTATTCCTTGAAGAACTGGTCTGTTACGCGCTGAACTCTAAATGCTTCCTCGTGCCGCTCCCAAATCTCGTGCGGGTCGCTGACACCATCAGCGCGGATCCTGCTAAGCACCTCGAGGTCGGTGCGATAAGGCTGCTCCGTCCGCACCTGCATCACGCGCAACCACAGCCGCACCTTTCCCTCGTCCTTGGGGTCCTGCAGGCGCCTGGGCGATACAAATGCTAGCTCGCTGTAATCGTCCCTCGCCGAGAACACGAACAGGTTTTCGCCTTGAGAGTAGTGTCCATAAAACGATTCTAGAAAGCGGCGGATGTCCGTGCGACGGATGCTGTCGTGGTTCAACTCGACGTGGTAGATGCAAAATGAAGAGCCGTTTCCGATGTGGACAACTTGATATACCGAAGATATAGCCTGATGTGCGCCCTTGGACAAGTTTTCAAGCTCCAGAGGAAGCGGCTCGTCTGTCGGATAACCGAGGCGTGCAAAGAACTCGCGAGCGCCCTTCGGAGAAGTATAGACTCGCAAAGCGTTTGCCACAGCTTCGAGCTCTGCCATCGGCCCCTCCCCCTTTGACAATCCGTCACTATACATCTCGGCAGAGGAATCCTGCTTGCGTTGGCTTCGCTCCAGCAAGCCAGAGCTCAGGCCGGGGCACGCTCAGGAGAGCCTAAGCTTCACCCCGGGCCCCCACGTTGCAGCCCTCCCGCTGCGAATGCAACGCCTTCGGCAGCTCGCAAAGCCAAGTTCGACTTCTCTGCCCTTGAGCGTGTTCCTGCCTATTGTTGGGAATAGCTGCACATTGGAGCTTTTCCACCTTTCCAGTCCCCTTGGGGGACTACACAGCCCCTCCCATTGCGCCGCGCTTGACGCACCGCTAAGGCCCTTTCCGGGGCCTCTGTGCTCCGGTAAACCCACCAACCGCAATCCTCGCTCTCTTGCCGCTCGCGAGGGGCGTGCCCGCTGAGCGCGGCACCGGTAGTGGGCTGCTCAGACCCCGATCATCGAGGTCTCTCGCTAGGAGCTCTGGAGATTCGTTCGCTGCTCTCACCGGTTCCCACAAGGGTGCTGCGCGGCTGTGCTCGCTATTGCCTCTGCTGCTCCTCTTGCCTCAGTTCCTCTTCCTCGGCTCGTCTTTGGTCCTCCAGGTCTTCGAGCATTCGTAGCTGTTTGGGGGTGAGCGACGCCAAAAACTCATCCAATGCCTCGGCCTCGCGTCCAGCCTACTCGTCTGCCATATCTTTGGGTTTGGCAGTTAGTTGGACAGGTACTGATCCGTCCTTGCCAAATTCCTCTAGGTAGCGGCGCTCCAGCCACCACGCAGCCGGCCGCCAGGCGCCCTCCTCGGCGGCCTTCTGGATTTGCTCCACACAGGCAACAACCGCTTCCTCCGTCCTTTTTTATAGCTTGCGCAAACTCTGCATATTCTTGTCCGCAGGCCTGGTGGAGCGCTTCCCCCCCGCCGCGCTGCATCCAGTTAAAGACCGTCCTCTCCCCGACCCCGCAGGCCCTGGGCAGTAGCGCCCTCCAGTGGCGGCGGTCCTCGGCAACAGTGTGAACCTCAGGCCAACGTCCGTCCGCCTGCGTCCAGGAATGACTCTGTCCCGAGCGTGAGCTGGCATGGCGCGGCAGTGCTGCGGGGCCGCGGCGTCTCGGCGCGGGCAACGCAACCAGGACGGGCAGGGCGGCGAGGATCGCCCACGTCGTCCCCAACCGCTTCGCTCCACGCATGGAAAACGCCCGTTTTTTCGCCTCTAAGGCCGTTTTCTCGCGCAGGTAAGGGGGGACACATACCTCCAGCGTCTGAAAATGGCTCCTAGCGTACGCTAGGCCCCTTCGCGTCCCATTTCCGCGGCGTCCTCAGCCAGAGAACCACCTCGCCTAGGCCCACCCCTCCACGCGCCGGCGCTCCACCAGCTCGCCATCGGCCGGTCTGCGGCTCCAGGTCGCCCGGCTCACGGACGGCGTGGGGCGTCTGCAGGCTGAGGCCGGACAGGCCTTCACCCGCGCACACTTATCGGGGTCTCCTGTTGGGCGAGGGAGCACGATACCATGGCACTCGCTCGGGATACTTCGGCCACAGCGCGGCGCGGGCAGAGGAGCGCACCAGAAAACGGGCCAGTTGCTGGACCTGCCTGACCCTCTCCTCCTCCGGCACGCGTTCCCGGTAAAGGCGACAATTTCACAGTCTGCTGCGTAACAAACAACTCATGCTGCTAAACGCAGCTTCAAGCGAATGTTAGCCCTTCCGCGGCGACAGAGCTGCTCTACCATCGGAACGCAATGACTCGTAGTGCAGCCGCTCGGCCTGCTTGAGCTCTTCCCTAAGCTTCTCCTCAACGTCGGGATCTATCCGCGGCCAATCCTTGGCCATCGATTCCAACAGCTCATCGCAGGCTTTCCCCAAATAATCCCAAGACCGACCCAGCAGCCTTAGCTGTCTTTCGTCCAGCTCGTCCAATAGCTGCTCAATCTTCGCCTTCACCTCCGGAGGAGGGTCGGCCACCCGGCCTTCTGCAAGCCCCTTACGGGAGGCACGCTTATGCGCCGCGGCAATCTCTCGGTAAAGCTCTTTCTGTTCCGGCGTCAGGGTGGCCAGAAACTCCTTTAACGCAGCTTGCTCCCGAGGACTACGCTGCAGCTCCGCCAACCTCCTCACCTCTGGCGCTTTGCTCGCACACGCAACCTGTCCTTGCTCATCACCTTGCCAGATAATGCTTCTCCTTCCCAGTTGGTGTCCCGTTATCCG
>CAZMGT010000096.1:0-5267 GCA_964565895.1 uncultured Armatimonadia bacterium | reverse complement strand
CTGCCACTGCCGCCAGTTTCCTCATGTCCCTCGCCCCCATACGGATGCACGTATCGCCTTTCGCTTACAGTTTCTGACGCATGCCGGCCCGCGCACGCTTCATCTGCTCCGCGTAGCTAGGGCAACAACCGCCTCCACATTGCTATTTGTCGCGCCTCGCCCGCTAATTCCTCCTCTGCCCGCTGGCCGCCTGCCCCACGCGCTCCACGCGAAACACCCACGTCTCGCCAAACTTCCCCAGCGGCGCCAGGCGGGCCGGCCCGCCCACCTCGGGCACCTCTCCGCCAGCAAACCCTTGCTCCCACGGGCCGCAGAGGACGATCGTCGCCCCCGTCGCCAAAAGCAGCCTCCCCCGCTCCTCTGGGCTAAGCCTTTCCGCCGGCGAGAAAAACGCCGCCGCCTCCCTTACCTTGCGCGCAAAGTTCAGCGTCTCCGCCCAATGCCCCACATAAACCCGCTGCCCGCTCGCCCCGGGCACATAGCTCCCTACATAGGGTAGGCAAAACACCGTCTCCCCACGCGGCAGCTCGTCCAGCGCGCGCAACGCCTGCGCCTCGCCCTCGGTGAGGTAGTACGGCGGCATAAACCACGCGCGCCGCGAAAAGTTGTTGTCGCGCACGGTCTCCAGCGCGTGGTTTACAAACCACGCCGTCGAGGGGAGGCAGGCGAGCGTCGCCGCCAACGCAAAAATGGGCTTCCACCCGGCAACCCTCCCACGTAAGCTCTCGCGCTTGCTTCCTCGCGGCCAACGCCGGGCAAGCCAGCGCCGCGCGCCATCCATCCCCAGCGCTCCGAGCAGGCAGATCGGCACATATAGCCCCTCGGCCATCTTCCGCTGGAAGGTAAACAACTGCACCGTCCTTCCCCCGAGCGCGAGCTCCGCGGGAAGATATACCGCGACAAAGCCCAGCGCCAGCCAGCACACCACCGGCAGCCAGCGCCAAAGCCTCCTCCGCCCAAGCTTCGCCAGCGCCAAAAGGGCAAACAAAAGCGGCAGCCCAAACGAAATGGCATAGCCCAGGGGCGTCGGCGAGAGCGTGTGCGTCGCTCCCTTCTCCCCGAAAACCGGATCAGTACGGAAAAACCACACGGAGTAGAGCACAAACGGCGCGGAGATCGCGCAAAACAGCGCGAAAAGCCCCAGCTCGCGCCACGGCCAGCGCCGGCGCAGCGCGCCGTAGCCCACTGCTGCCGCCCCTAGGGCAAGATACAGCGGGATCATGTTATACGTGTGAATGTTCCCCAAAAAAAGCCCCGCCACCCCGCCCCACACCGCCGGCCGCCACTCGCCCGCGCGCAGGGCCCGACCCACGAGGAGCACCGCCCACGCCATTAGCGCAATGGCCAAGGCAAAATGCGCAAACAAAAGGTAGGAATACGCGGGGAACGCCTCGGGCATAATTACCCACTCCCCGCCCGCGGCATAGCCCACGTCAACGCACTGCGCCGTCACCGGCAGGCGCAGCCAGCGGTCGAGCGGGGCATAAACCCACCCCAACCCCGAGGCGCAGCCGCAGAGATACAGCGTAAGCCGCCTTACCAGCCGGCTTTCCGTAAACTCCGCGGCGAAAACATAGCTCGTATAGAGCAAAAAAACGCCGCAGGCCACCCGCGCCACCTGGTGCACCGCGGGCATGGACAGCCCCGTTGCCCTGGCCAAGCTCCCCAGCGCGAAAAACAAAAGGTGCAAAAAGCGCCCCGTCTGCGGCTCCGTGCTAAACAGGTCCTCGAAAAACAGCCTCCCGTCCGCCGCCTGCTTCATCCACGACATATAAACGTTGGGGTCGTCGGGGTTCCAGATAAACCCCATATAGACCATGCCCTTGGGGGTCATCGCCCAGGCCAAAAGGTAGGGCACGCACGACGCCCCCACAAATGCGCAGGCCACCGCCAGCGCCCACCGCTTCTCCCTCCGATGCACGCGCGGCGGGCTCTCTGCGCTTTTCTTATTCTTCCCCCTCGCTCTTGCGGGCATAGATGTAAATCTCCGGGTTTATATAGCGCCAATCGTGCACGTGGGCGTCGGGAAAAACAAGCGGCCCAAGGCGCGGCTCCGAGCGGCACACCGCCGCGAGCTCATAGCGCTCCCCAAGCTTGGCCAAAAACTCGCGCAGCTCGCTCTCGTGCGCCGCCAGCTCCATGCGCTGCTCGATGTCCGAGAAGACAAACAGCTTCGGCCGCGCGTGGAACAGGTAGCGCCAGTCGCGGCCCACGATGCACAGCTTAACCCCCGCGCGCTCCGCCTCGGCCCACATTGCCTTTTCTCCCGAGTGCGGCCCCCCGTTTTCCCTAATCACCGGCGGCGAGTAAAACCACACCGGGCGCATCAGCCCCAGCCCCTCCCCAGGCTCAAGCCGCGCGCGAATCTCCCGCAGGGCAATGTCGCGCGTATCCTCCCGCCCCAAAATCCCGACATAGGCCACCGCGCACAGCGCCGTATACAAAAACGCCGCGCCGGCCACGGCCCAACCTGCCGCTTGCCTCCTCGGGCTGCTCCTCGGCTCCTTTGCGTTCGCCCGCTCCGCCTTCTCGCCCTCAACCAATGCCCCAACAGCTAGCGCGACAAACGGCAGCATGGGGATGGCATAGCGCACGAAAATCTCCCTGCCCGAGCCACCCATGGCGTAAAGCAGCGCCAGCCAGCCCACAAGCGCCACATCCTGCGCCCGCCGACGCACAACGAGCCACACCACACAAATCACAAGCGCCGCAAGCAGCGCATGCCCCAGGGCCGCGGGAAGCGCCCGCGCCCCAAAAAACACCCACCCCGGCAGCCCCTCCAAGTACACCGTGCCCCCCTGCGCCTTGTGCGCCAGCTCAAGGGCAAAGTCCCGCCGAAACTCGTCGAACGCCAGCACGGCGTAGGGGCACCCTGCGACAAACGCCGCCCCCGCGGCAAGTGGCGCGGCGAGCGCGCTCTCGCTAAAAACGTCTCTCGGCCGAAACCCCACCCGCCGCACGTGCGCGGCAAGCACGAGGATAAGAGCGACCACCCCATAGTACTTCGTCGCCGCGGAAAGGCCCGCAAAAGCCCCGGCCAGGGCATAGTCCCTCGTCCGCTCGCTGCGCAAAAGCCGCGCCGCGTAATATGCCGAGCAAACAAAGAAAAACGCCGCGCAGTTGTCCACCGTCCCCCAGTGCGCGCTCAGCACAGCCAACGGCGTAACGGCAAGCAGCGCCGCCGCGCACAGCCCTGCCCGCCGGCCATAAAGCTCCCGCCCCAGGAGATAGGCCACCCACACCTGGCCCATTCCGAAACACAGCGACGCCCCGCGGACGATGAGGTGCGCGCCCGCGCTGCTCAGCGGTCCGAAAAGCTCGCGCAGTAAAAACAGCGCCCCGCAAATGTAGATAAACAGCGAGCCATAGCGGAAAAAGTGGGGGTTTAACACGCCGCTGGCCACCCACAGGCCGTGGCGCACCATGGTTATCTCGTCCGGGTGGTAGCTATACAGCCGGCCCTCGCTGGGCAGCCCCCCAGTCCAGCCCATAGCAGCGCAGGGCAAAAGCTAAAGCCAAAATCGCCGCCAGCGCCAGGCCCTCGCCGCGCGCAAAAACAGCGCCCCGCTCGCCTTGCGCCGCTCGTCTTTCGCCCTTCTCCTTGGCCCCTCGCCTCTTGCTCACGCGCGAATTCTACCACAGCACCGCCCGCCGCGCACCGTCCCCCTCGCCTAGCGCGCCGGGCTCGCCCTGCGCTCCGCCGCCCGCCACGCGCTAATCCCCGCCCCCGCCGCGCAAGCGAGGAGCGAGACGTACGCCCCGCAGGCAAAGCTCCCCGGAACATATGCGGCAAGCACTTCGCTCCGTTTCCCCGCTCCCCGCGGCGCGTAGAGAAACATCGTCTCCGTCCGCGCCGCGCGCTCCGTCCCCTCGTCGCTCACGATGACCCAGCCGGGGAAGTACGTCTCCGGGATAAACGTTGGCCCCGGACTCCGCTTCTCCGGCCGCCAGAGCAAGGCGTTCGGCCCCAGGTGGCGCAGCTCGCCCCGGGCGTACTCCGGCGCCTCGCTCCGCGCAATGCGATAAAGCTTCAGCGGCCCCTCGCGTCCCTCCAGGGCAAACTTCCCCTCGGGCAGGCGCATCTCGGTCAAAATCCAGCGCAGTTGCGCCTTCTCAAGCAGCGGAACGTTCACGCCCTCGTCCAGCTCCCCGCGTGTGTTCTGCCACAGCAAAATCATGTTCCCGTTAATCAGCGGCGAAGGCTCGCGCCCGCTGTTTGCTTGGCGCATAAACTCCTTTGTCCAGCGCGGAAAAAGCGAATCATAGCCCTGCACATCGTACAGCCCAAACTCCATGGGCAGGTTCGGCGGCAGCGCGGCCTTGGGAAACAGCCCAAACGTCCACAGCGCAGTGTGCGGCAACACCCGCTGCACCCGCCCGCCGGCGACCTTGCCCTGCATGTGCGCGATAATCGGCGTTGGCCTAAGCACCTCCGCCGGCTCAGAAAACAGGTTATATCCCCAGCCAAAGGTCAGCAGATCCGCAGCAATAAGAACGACTGCGGCGCCCACCACGTTAACCCTTCGCGCAAATAGGACCACGTGCACCGCCGCAACAAATAGCACGCCGCTGCGCACAGCTTGGGGAACCCACACCGCCGCGGGCTGCACCTCGTTCTGCCGCAAGGGCAGCGCGCACAGCGCATAGCACACCGCCCCGCCCAACAGCGCCGCCGCCGCCCCCACGCCCAGCGCCGCGCGCCGCTCGCCTCGCGCGCGCTCTTCGCCCCCAAGCTCGCGCAAGCCGGCCAAATGCTCCACGCCAAGCCCCGCGAGCACGGCCATGGCCAGGGCAAACACAAACAGCACTCTGCCCAACCCAGCAAACGCCGCAAACCCCGGGAGCGAAAAATACATTGCCCGAGCGACCGGCGAGCTCGTGGCAACGAGTAGGGCTACCGCCGCCGTCGCCCCGAAAAACCGCGCCTCCCCGCTGCGCCGGCCGACCAGCCCCACCAGCGCGAGAACCACCGTGGCCACGCCAACGTAGGCGCAAATCTCCGCGTAGTTCTGATATGGCGCGCGAAGCGCCTCCCAATACACGCCCTTCGATGGGTTGCCGAAATAGTCGGGCAGCGCGAGAAGAATGAGGTGGTCCGCGCCCAGCGCTCGCTGGGCGACAAACTGCCACGACGCGCTCGTTGCCGCAGCCGCCCCGCGGTGGCCATAGCGCGCGAGCTCCACGCTGGGGAGCACCTGCGCCGCCGCCCCGGCCACCCCGAGCAGCGCGCCAAGCGCCGCCGTGCACGCGCGCCCCAGCACCACTGT
>CAZMGT010000095.1:0-5285 GCA_964565895.1 uncultured Armatimonadia bacterium | reverse complement strand
CCAGCGGGCCGCCGTGCAGCCAAGCCCATTTCAAGACAGGGGGAAGAACGATGAACGGAGCGGGACCTTCGGCTGTTGCCCTAGCCTTCGCCGTCGCTTTGGTCGTCGCGGCGAGCGCCACGGAGCTCTCCGCCCAGGCCGGCGACCTGGCCGGCGCCAAAGCCGAGGTATACAAGACCGTCGGCGACGTCCAGCTTAAGCTCTACATCTTCACTCCGGCGGACCACAAGGCCACGGACCGCCGCCCGGCCATCGTCTTCTTCTTCGGCGGGGGCTTCGTAAAGGGCTCTCCCACGCAGTTTGCCCAGCACTGCCGCTACTTTGCCTCGCGCGGCATGGTCGCGATCACCGCCGACTATCGCGTGCACGATCGCCATGGAACCTTGCCCCGCGACTCCATCCTCGACGGCCGCGACGCTCTGCGCTGGGTGCGCGCCAATGCCGACAGGCTCGGCATCGACCCCCAGCGCATCGTCGCCAGCGGCGGCTCCGCGGGAGCAATGATCGCCGCCTGCTTAGGCGTAATTCCCACCCTCGACCCTGAAAGCGAAAGACACGCCGTCAGCTACACGCCCAACGCGATGGTCCTGTTTAACCCCGCGGGAATGGGCCCCGAGCCGCCCAAGCGAACCCCCGCCGGGCAAAAGCTGTTTCCCAAAGAGATCCTCCCCTACCACTTCGTCCGCGAGGGCCTGCCCCCGATGATCATGTTCTTTGGCACAGAGGATCGCTTTCTTGCCCCGGCGCAACAGTTCCAAAAGCTCGCCCAGGAAAAGGGCAACCGCTGCGAGGTGCTCACTTGGGAGGGCGTGGGCCACGGGTTCTTTAACTTTGGCCGCCAGGATAACAAATTTTTCCTGGAAACCGTGGCCGCGGCCGACCGCTTCCTCGCCTCCTTGGGCTATCTCTCGGGCGAGCCGACTATTGCCGAATTCGTAAAACAAATTGACAAATAGCTGCCCGGAAGCCGCTGCCGGAGCTTGCGCGTTCGAAGGGAAGCTTGGCCCAGCAGCTGGCCCTGCGCTATTGCCCCAGGCAAATGAGCGCCCCGCCAACTGTGCTCAGATAAAGTCTTCCCCGCGCCGCGGCCATGCCGTTCCACACCGGTGGCGCGGGCAGGTCGTAGGTCGCAGCGATCTCGCCTGTAGCGGCGTCGATGGCATAAAGCTTCGCCCCCGCGCGGCCCTCGAACGCCGCCCAGGGGTCCCCGGGGATGACCTTGTCCGGCGGCCCGGCGACGAACAACGTCTTCCCGTCGCTGACCATCGCCCACGGCATGATGGGCAGCTTGTCGATGTGCCACAGCGCGCGAACCTTCGCCGGGCCACGCCTCCTTGGCCGGCTGGGCGTGGAGCTCTCCTGAGCAAAGAGCAGGCAGCCGCCATATTGCAAGTTCGGCTCCTCAAGCCACCAGTCACGCTTCGTTCCCATGCCGCGGCCGATCATCCGGTCCAGCCATCCGCCTGCGGGGACGTGAAACGTCCAGTTGTTTGGCCCGGGCTTGTTCGCCGCGGCAACGTATGCGCGCTCGCTGTCGAAGCAAATGAGGTTGCCCACCGCTTGCCCCCGGGCCGAGGTTAGCCGCCAAGACGCGCGGTGGAACCAGAAGTTGTCCAAAAAGCCCCCTTCCGCGGCGACGTGCGGCTGCATTGCCGCTAGCTCGCTCGGCCACGCCCCGCGCACAGGCTGCGCGAACGGCAGGGCGCGGTTGTGTAGGAAAACCGACTGGCCGTTTGTGCTCAAAATGTCCCCAAGCGCTCCGCGAGGAAGCTTGCCCGTGCGCAACGTCTCCGTCTGCACCTCGTGCAACCGAACCCGCTCAAGCACTCTCCCTGTGGCCAGGTCCACGGCGTAGGCATATACCCCGCCGTCGAGCAGCGACGAGCGCCCGGCGACGAAATACGCGCGCCCGCCGCACACAAGCACGCTTCCCGCTACCGGCCAGGCGCTTTCCACGCTGCCAAAGGCAACGATCAAACGCTCGCCCGGTGCCGCGCGCAACCGCCAGGCAAGCTTGCCATCGGCCGCGCGCAGGCAATACACCCAGCCGTCGTGGCTGCCAAAGACGGCGTAGCCGCCGGCGATCGTCGGCGGCGAGTCCACCGGCCCATCGGCGACGAACGACCACAGCTTTCTCCCCGTGGCGGCGTCCAGGGCAAGCACCTCGTGCCTTTGTTTGGCACAGACAAGCAGCATTCCCCCGCCGACGACCGGGCTTGTTAGCCCGCCACCAATGTCAGCTTGCCACGCGATGCCAAGCTTTCGGGCGATCTCGCACCCCGCGACGCTGCTGCGCAGGGGGTCGTGGCGAAATGTGGGCCAGTCCTCCGCCGCGTCCTCGGCCGCCACCGCGACCGCGCCATAGGCCGGCCCCTTTTCCAGTGGGGTTTTTCCATCTACAAATTCCGCGAAGTTCGACGCTGCCTTCTCCGAGGCCAGGGCGAGAAACCCGCGCGGCTCAAATGCCATGTAGCACCGGCAATGGTCCGGCGGCCGATACACCAGCCCATTAGCGAGCACATGGCCCACACGGCATCCCCCGCGCGCCCAGTGGTTTAGCGTAATCTCTCCTGTTTTCAAGTCCACAAATTCCGCGCCCCGCCGCCCAAGCAACGCGTAGTTCACCGTTGCCCGATTGGGATAGCATCTGTGGTGGTGGACGACGTTTAAAACCTTCTCAATGGATAAGCTCTGTAAAACCTTTCCCGTTTTTGCGTCCAGGGCAACTAGCCGTCTATTTTTCCGATTGCTTACCCAAATACTGTCCCCGATACCAAACATGTCCGGCCAATCAAGGTAGGAGATGGACGGGCCGACCTCGCTCCGCCAAATCTCCTTCCCTCTGTCCGGATCAATTGCCTGCACAACCCACAGCGCAGGATACATTACGTATAAAGTGTCGCGGTGATAAACTATCGTGTGCAGGTTTGCCGAAACTAAATTGTGGTAGATCCTCGCCCACGATTGAGTATTTGCTCTCTCCGAAAGCTGTTCCAAATCTGCCCGCGCAAGACGCCATTTTTCCTCCCCGCTCATCCTCTGAAGTGCGACGATTTCTCTCTCGTCTACCAAAAATACGCCCTTTTCTCCCACGGTAAGATTAATGTGGCGCATCGAGCCCAACCTATCCGGTTTCGCAGAACATCCCACAAACGGCCCAGCTTTCCACAATAGTTTTCCGGAAGATGGATCTACCGCACACACATATTTCTTAGACGGCGCAGGAGGATTCGCTGGTGGGCTAGGGTCTAGCCCCTTCCCCGGCCAGGGGCGCTGCGGTTCGTTGTTCACAGCGGCATAGAGCACGCCATCATATACCACGAATTCATCTGCATATCGTGTATCAGAAAGCACGCGCAACGTTTTTCCCGTCGCCGCGTCGAGGACGGAAATTGGCTCATTAAACCCCAGCGTTACGTACACTCTGTCGCCAACGGCAACCAACCTCTTGCGCACGTGTAAGGGATGGTTAAATCGCGCGGCATGTCCCTCAGTCCAGTAACTCCACGCGCGCGACCCCCAATTGTGCATCTTCCTCTTCCAGAGCAATATTCCGGAGAACGCATCACGCGCCACAAGACGCCACTTGTCGGGCATACCGGCGAGGCCTAGGGGAGACTCGTCGATAATGTAGAAAATCCTTCCCCCAGAGGCGACAATACAGGTAATACTCGGCAAAATGCCGTGGTGTCTTTGAAAGTACGGCTCGCTCGCCCACTGCACATGTCGCGGCGGCCCGACAAGCTCATCGTGCGAAACCATGTTCCCCTCTGCGGAATAACGAAAGTGCGTCCACTCGTCCATCTCCCGCGGCCAGGGCTTTGTTATCTTTCTCCACTTCCCTCCTTGCAAAACGCAGGCCACGCCACCCGGCCTAAGCACACGCATCACTTCGCGGGGCGAAACCGCTCCCGGGTCCTCAACGACAACAAGGCTCGCCAGGTTATCCGCGTAGGGCAGCCGACCGCCCGCCCAGTGCATAACGGAAACCTTCCCATAAAGTCCCCTCGCCCGAATATACTCCCGCGCCCGAGCAACGTTTTCTCGGTCGCCGTCCAACCCGTGCACGACGAATGCCTCGCTCGCGCGCAGCGCCGCGGTAACCTTGCCCTCCCCGCAGCCCAGATGCACCACAAGCCCCCCGCTGACGCCCGCGCTGCGCAGGATCTCGTCTGCCACATCCTGCGCACTCTGCCCCGCCCCCAAGCAAACCAACGCAAGCACCCCTGTCGCCGCAATACACAATGCACAGACGAACACTTTGCAGCGTCGTGATTTCATCCAAAAGCTCCCTTCATCGCGTACTTCTCGGTGCACGCCGTATCTGCATGTAGCCTTCTTTCTTTTCTCAGGCCTCCTCCTGCTCTTGCACGATGAGAGCCTGAGCAGCGCGGAGCGCGACCGCCCGCGCCACACATCTTGCAGCGTCGCGCTCCCACAGGGTCAGCCCAAACCCTCAGCCAGTTCAGCGCCATACCCGCATCGCTTGCCCACCCCAACCTCGCTAAACAGCGGGTACCGCAGAAAGACAGTACTGCTTTGATTAATGATGTTCTCCAGAGCACCGCCCCAATGCCTGCTCTCGCCCTATGAAGTGCTCGAATAAAAGAAAGTCACCACGGACTTTCGGTGGCAACGGGCCTCTGCTCCAGCTTATTAAACGTGGAGTGCGGTATAAGCTTTGCTTTTCTGAGCCTTAGCAAAAGGTCCTGCGGCGTGCCTTTACAAGAGAACGAGCCAGCGCAAATATGCACAGTACCTTTTTACCCATGCACCGAGCCCCGCCCAGGCGACGCACCCAGCACGCGCTCGTCACGAAGAGCACGTGCGTTTATCGTTCAGTCATGTTCCCTAGAGGAGCAAGTCCTTGTTCTGGGCAGCGAGTATTCAAACGTCAGCCATTGCAATGACAGGGTCGCATGTTTCCTGTTGCGAGGATAGCCTGCGCATACTGTCAGATACCTGTCTTACTGAGACCACCTAGCATCCAAGCTGTGCCCCCTCTTCAGTGCGCGTACATGCTCCCTTCGCGCAGACAAGACGACTCACGTGCCTCCCGCGACTTGACCTCTCCCGCGAGAGCGGTCAAGCGAAACGCGCTTCCTCACGCGAACTCTCTCTGGGGATAAGCGGCACATCCTGGCGCACGCGGCAGGCAACGGCGCGCACCCAGGGCGACATGCGACAAAACCGGGCGTGTTCGAGCGGACAAAGCAAAGAGGGGTACAAAAAAAATTGGTGAGCCGTGGAGGACTCGAACCTCCGACCCTCTGATTAAAAGTCAG
>CAZMGT010000094.1:0-5364 GCA_964565895.1 uncultured Armatimonadia bacterium | reverse complement strand
TTAGGGTGCAGTCGTTGACGCTGCGGACCCCACGCGCGGAGTGGCCAACGCCTACGTTTACGTCCCCTAGGTACGGCTCACCTAGGAACTTTGCGGGCCGGGCGGTCGCCGGCGCGTATACCAAAAGCGATCGTTCGTATGAGATCACCGTCGTGCCCGAGAGGACGATCGACCTCCGCGTAGACACTCCTCCGGACTCCGGCTATCGCTCGCTGGATGTCTCCGGGTTGTTCGTAACTCGCGGGGCGAAAATACGCATTGTGCTTACGGTGATCTCGCAGAGTATCGAAGTGACCGCAATACAGGCTACTCCGGCGGAGGTCGCCCTGGCTCCGGGGGCGACGCAGCGGTTTGAGGCGACGGTGTTCGACGCCCAGGGGCGGGCCGTCTCGGGTATCCTCCCCACGTGGACGGTGCACGGGCCGATTGGGACGGTCGGCGAAAACGGTTCGTTTCCCGCGGGAGCTGCGGAGCGATTTGGCTCGGTTACCGCCTCTGTGGGCGATGTTCACGACTCGGCGTTTGTCCAGGTTGAGCAAGGCGCGGGAGGGACAAAGAACCAGCCCCCGGTGGCAAACCTGGTCGCTATCCCTACCTCAGGGCGGCGCCGCTTTCCGTAAAGTTCAGCGGATCGGCGAGCGACAGCGACGGGACGATTACCAGCTTTTACCTGGACTTCGGCGACGGAAGCGAGGCGTGGAAGTCTAGCGAGCCGCCGACGGACGTGCGCCACGTTTACAGCGGGCCGGGGGGCTATCTGGCGGCGCTGATCGTTACTGACAACGACGGGCTTGAGGCAAAAGCGCAGGTGAAGAATGGAGCAAGCGCGCCCCCGCAGCCCACCCCGACGCCCACGGCGACGCCTACGCCTGCTCCGAAGGCCACCCCTACTCCAACCCCAACGCCGACACCGACACCAACTCCGACCCCTACGCCCGTAACCACGAAATACCGCCTGGCCTGGACGTGGGGAGGCTATGGCC
Source organism: uncultured Armatimonadia bacterium (assembly GCA_964565895.1). Classification (GTDB taxonomy): domain Bacteria; phylum Armatimonadota; class Zipacnadia; order UBA1398; family CAZMGT01; genus CAZMGT01. The sequence continues at coordinate 4,381 of CAZMGT010000094.1, read as the reverse complement.
GGGGCAAGGGGCAGTTCGACAGCCCGTGGGACGTCGCTGTTGACCGCTCGGGCAACGCGTGCGTGGTCGACTGCAACAACCACCGCGTTCAGAAGTTTACGAGAAAGGGCGAGTTCCTTGCGGTGTGGTGAGGGTATGTGTCGGTGCCGGGGCAGTTCAGCTATCCGGAGTTTGTCGCGACCGATCTAGACGGCAACGTTTACGTGAGCGACGGGCGCAACGAGCGGATGCAGGTGTTTCGGCCGGATGGGGGCTTTATTCTCTCTTGGAAGGTCGCCGCGCGGGGGATCGATGTAACGAGCAAGGGCTACGTTCACGTTGCCGGCGCGGGCAACAACCGCGTGGCGAAGTATATGAAGATCGGCGACTTCGTTGGCGCATGGGGGGTCGTACGGTACGGGGAAGGGGCAGTGTAACCTGCCCCAGGGAGTGGAGGTGGACGCTACGGGCATGGTTTACGTTGTGGACAGCAAGAACTGCCGCGTGCAGAAATTTACCCCGAACGGGCAGTTTGTGCTTATGTGGGGCTCGCGCGGGACGGGCGATGGCCAGTTCCAGACGGGCGACTGGGGCTATGGCCCGCGCGGTATCGCTGTCGGACCTCAGGGATACATTTACGTCGCCGACCGCTATAACCATCGCATCCAGAAGTTCGCGGCAGACGGCAAGTTCGCGTGCAAGTGGGGAAGCTATGGCTCGGGGGCCGAGCAGTTTAACGAGCCCATGGGCTTGGCTGTAGACAAGTACGATTACGTTGTTGTCGCGGACTCTCGCAACTACCGCACCGAGGTGTTTGAGTCCGCCGGGTGATCCAACGTCTGGGGTCGGGCAGGCGTCTGTTGTTTGCACCTTGGCTGTGCGCGTGCCCAGCACTGGGCGGCGGCTGGTTTTGGGGAGCAGCGCTACCGCGCCGCGGCGTCAAACTGGCCAAACTGCTCCCAGAACTGATCGAGGTGAGATTGCATTTTGGGCAGGGCGGAGTCCACGGCTTGCTCCACGGTCTGCCGCCCTGAGAGAATAGACTGAACCATTGCAGTAAAGTCGTCCTGGACAAACGGGAGCCAGACGCCCTTGGCGGGGTGCGTGCGCGAGTAGTCAAGGGCATCGAGGAAGACCTGAGAGTGGGCCGGGGCGCGCGGCAGGGAAAGAAAACGCGCGCTAAGCTTTTGCTCGCGCAGCGCGGGGACGTCTCTGCCCTGAGTAATGAGGATGCTCGCTCCGCTCTGGCCGGCGAGAAAGCACATTAGGTCCCACGCCTGACGCGGCCTTTTTGTGTTGCGCGCAAGGCACAGCGCGACAAAGCGCAGAGGGCAGGCGCGGCCCGCTGGTCCCCTGGGGATAGGGGCTACGTCCCACTCGAAATCCTCGATGTGCTGAAACGCAGCCGTGTAGGCGCGCAAGAAGATTAGCATCCCGATCTTGCCCGCCTGGAACAGATCGGAAGCGTTTCCCTGACCTTCCATCTCCTGCTCCTGGGGGCAGACGTGATATTTGTGTGTCATGTCGCGTAGGAGATTCAGCGCGCGAAGTGCCTGCGGCGAGCGCAAGGCAATGCGTTTGCCATCCGCGGTAGTAATCTCCGCTCCATAGGCCCAAAGCAAAATCTCGGGGGGAACGGCGACGCTGCCAAACTGATCCGGCTGGCCGTCGCCGTCGAGGTCGGCAGTGAGCTGAGATCCTGCGTGAACAAAGTCTTCCCAAGTCCAGGTATGGTCAGGATAATCCAGACCGGCGGCGTCGAACATCGTCTTGTTGTAATACATGGCGAACGTCTGGCAGTTAAGCGGCAGCGCCCAGATCTTGCCCCCATAGGTCACCGCGTCGATGAGCTTGGGATGAAAGTCCGCCGGGCGCAGCGCGCGGCGGGAAAAGAAGCTGTCCAGCGGCTGAATAAGGCCTTTTTGCGCATAATAGATAACCCTCGTGTTGTGGGCGCAAATAATGTCGGGAAGGTCGTCGGCTGCGGCGAGGGTGGACAGCTTGGCGTAGAACCGGCCCCACCCACCGGCGACGTGATAAGTGCGGACCTCAGCGCCGGGCCGCGCGCGACGGTACGCGCGCAGTACCTCGCCAAGCTGTTGTGGCTGCGGATAGCAGTAGAGCATGGTGATCGCAGCAGAGTCGCGCGAGGCGCACGAGGCACAAAGCAGTGCGGCGACCACCGCGGAGCACAGCGCGGCAAGCGCGACCGCGGCCACGCCTCTCGCTCTGGCCCGGGACGGCGGAGGGCAAGGGGAGCTGCCGGCGGCGCGGCGGTCTGGGCTGTTACAAGCGAGGCGGCTAGGCAACTTCCATCCCCATTTCGGAGATCATTTGCCGGGCAAGGGGGGAGAGGTCGGAGATGGTCAAGTTTTTCCCGAGTGGCCTGTGTTCGGCCAAGGGGCGAGAAGCAAGGGGCCCCCGCGCCTCAGGGCAGCGGTTGGCACGCCTTCTGTGGGCAATTCCCACGGTGGAGTGCCCCCAGCGGTTCGCCCCGCTCAGGATGCCCAGCGGCGTGCTTGCGCCGCTGATATCGATGTCCGGGAAAAGTAGGCGGGCGACGGCGCGCAGCTTGGCCTGCTGAAACACGGATCCGGGGGGCCGGTCCTCCATCTGCGTGCCTGGGATGGGCCGAAAGCACCCGATTTCAAGGTAGCGAAAGTTGTTAAGCTGCTTGAGCCAGAACAGGAAGTCCACCCATTGCTCGTAGGGCGGAGGATCGCCCCAGTTCTGGCCAAGGCCAACCATTAGCGTGTTGTTTCCGCAAACGCCCGCCTCGTCGATCCACTGAGCGACCTGCATGCGAAACTCAAGGCTTTCCCCGGGACGCAGCTCTTGCCAGAGCTTTGGGCTGATCGTTTCGAAGTGGCAGGCAATGCCAAACGCCCCGGCGTCGCGCAGAGCAAGCACATCGTCTTTGCAGGTGAGCGAGGGACCGTTGTTTACCCAAATTTCCAGCGCGCTAGCCTGGCGCACGGTGCGCACGGCCTGAAGGGTGCGTCGCGCACCTTCGGGGCTGCGCATTGTTCCGCCAGCGAGCTCCACGCGCTTCATCCCGACGCGTTCTAGTGCGGCGGCCGCTTCGGCGAGCTCGTGAGGATTGAGCACAGTGCCCTCGCCAAAGGGATCTTTTGCAATCAACGACGAAGAGCGCCAGCAGTAGCGGCACGGGGGATCGGTGTGGCATGGGGTAATACAGCAGATAAAGCCCTCGAGCTTGATCGACCTGCCGACGTGCCTGTCGCGTACGGCAGCGGCGGCAGCAAATAGACGGGCTGCTTTGTCCCATGAGTCAGCGTGGCGGAGCAAAAACAACGCTTCCTCACGGGACGGCGGGGCTTGCTGGGCACGTTCGAGCACCTGGTCGAATTCCACGGGATACCTCCTTGCCGAGAGAGGATTTGCACCGGCTAGAGCCGCTTGCGCAGTTTCACGTGGCCGTCAAGATAGAGCATGTTGAACTTGCCGAAGTGTGGCGCGCGGGAAAGCTCCTCCTGCCACGACCCCGGCCGGCCAATGCAGTCGTCGAAGACCATTGCCGCTTTCATGTAGACCGTTTCATCGGAGACGTCCTCAAATGCGCTGTAAGGCTTTCCCGCCATCTTGGGGTTGCACAGATAGGTGAGGACCCACTCGCTGCGCGTGCTAGGGTGGACGGGGTCGCTCTCCGAACGGCCGTCGGCGCTCACACCAGCCACAGCGCCAGGGCAGATGTAGATTTCCCGATTTTTCACGTATGGCTCAAGCAGCAGAATAATCGAGTCGGGGTCCTCGAGGGGGCCCTTCTTCCAGGGCTTGCGAAACGAATGCCAGGGGGGCAAGTAGCCGTCCCAGTCATCGACGTACATGAATATGGCAAGGCCGATTTGCTTGAGGTTGGAGACGCAGACGGTCTGCCGCGCCTTAGCCCGTGCTTTGGCAAACACGGGGAAAAGTATCGCGGCGAGGATAGCAATGATAGCAATGACCACAAGTAGCTCAATTAGTGTGAAGCCGACCTTTTTCATTTTCCTCCCTCGGGCTGTGGCACGATATTGAAAAACGTGCTACGCATTTTACACACCACAGTCGCGCTGTCAAGGGCCCACGGAGGTTTTTTTTGATGGGCTCGCCGGCGGGCTGAGGTATCAGGGCACAGCCGGCTGCGCCAGGCACGCAGGGCGGAACGCTTTGTGAACGGGACAGGAAGGTCGGTGGCCAGCTACCGTTCGTGGCCCCGGGGGCAGGGAGGGACGGCAGGGGGGGCATCCAGCACGCCCATTCCGGCGGCGAGCGCGAGCCTTGTAAATCAGCGAGCGCGGGGGTATAGTGTCAGTTCGGCACGAGCGCCCGCAGCAGGCGGGCGCGTGGACGTGTAAATACTTGTTTGCGTCTCCCCCGCGAGACGAAAACGGGAAAGAAA
>CAZMGT010000093.1:0-5477 GCA_964565895.1 uncultured Armatimonadia bacterium | reverse complement strand
GGCAAGCTCGGGGCCGTGCTCGCGCAGTTTGCCTGGGGGTTTAAGTGCACCGCGGAAAATGCCCGTTACTTGCGCTACTTCCGCGAACGGCTCGCCGACCTGCCCGTCGTGGTCGAGTTTCGCAATGTGGGTTGGGTGCGCGAGGAGACGTTTGCCCTGCTGCGCGAGCTAGACTTTGGCTTTTGCTGTGTTGATGAGCCGCGGCTGAGGGGGCTAATGCCTCCCATCGCCCGGGTAACCTCGCACATCGGCTACCTGCGCTTTCACGGCCGCAACGCGCAGAAGTGGTGGCAGCACGAGCAGGCCTATGAGCGCTACGACTATCTGTATGACCAGAGCGAGCTGCGCGAGTGGGTGGGAAAGGTCGGCGAGATGGCCGCCGAAGCCGAACGCGTATATGTCTTTTTCAACAACCACTACAAGGCCAAGGCGGCGCTTAACGCCGGGCTGTTTGCCCGACTGTTGGACGAGGAGGGCGTGGCGCGCGCGCCTTGGCCAGAGGTTTGACAGGCCCGGCGAAAGACGGTATACACAGCGCTTTGCCGCCTGAGGCGCGCGGAAGCATGCAAAAGCTAGGGCGATAGCCTGTGTGGCGAGCGTGGCCGGTGCTTGCGATAGTCTGGGCGACGACCTGTGGCTGGGCCGCGGCCCAGTCGCCGCCGGATCGCATCACATACTTCTCCCTAGATGAGCTTTTCGTTAAGCCGCGCCTCCCCCTGCCCGTGCTCGAGGAGCAAGCGCAGCTTGTCCTGCTCGTCTATCATGCCTACCCCACCCCGCTGCACCACGTCCGCGTGATCGGCGAGAGCCCGCGGGTTGAGGTGCGCTCGGAGGAAATCGCCGAGCTCAAACCCACGGTAATCGAGCCCCTTGCCGTGCGGCTAAGGGTTAAGCGGCGGCCTGAAGGGGAGGTTCTGCGCCTGCCGCTGGCGTTTGTCGCCGAGGAGCTGGGCTGTCGCGGGACATTTGTTGTCACCCTGCCGCTAACCGAGGCCGCGCGCGACAGGGCGGAGAGCGAAGCGGCGCTTGCCGTGGGCGAGGTGGAGGTCGTTGCCACCCCGCTGGGGACGGTAGCTTTTTGGTCTTACCTAGCCATTACTGCGGGGACGATCGCCCTGCTCATTTGGCGAAGGAGGGGCGCGGGATGGTAGACCTCCAGCCCTTGGCCCGCGCGATAGCCGAGGGGTTCGCCCTGGGGCTGGCCACAGGCGCGTCGTGCGTTACGTTCTGCGCGCCCGTTGTGGCCCCGTTCTTGGCGGGCGAGGGACGGGGCGAGCCGGGGCAGTGGGTGAAGGCCGTGGCTCAGTTTTGCGGCGGCCGGTTTTTCGGCTACGCGGCGGTGTTAGGCGTCGCCCTGCTCGCGGGGGCGGAACTGGGCAGAGGGGAGACCGCGGGGAAGGTCTTCGCGCTGCCCCTCGTTGCGCTTGCCGCGCTGCTCGTAGCCTATGGGTTGGGCGCGGCGCTGCCTGAGGCGCGCCTGTGCCGCCGGCTGCGAGAGACAGCGCTTATGCGGCGGTTTCCCTGGGTTGCAGGAGGGCTGGTCGGTCTTGCCCCCTGCCCGCCGCTGCTTATGTGCGCGGCGGCTATGGCGGCGAAGGGCAACGTGTGGTGCGCGCTTGCCGGCGTGGCCAGCTTCTTCGCGGCTACCTCGGTGGTGGTCTTCCCCCTGTCCGCGCTGGGCGCGCTTGGTCGGGCGAAGGTTGTGCGCGAGATGGCCCAGGTAGCGGCGGTTGTTGCTGGACTTTGGTTTCTCGCCTTGGGCCTAAGCGCGATCGTCTCCTAACACGGCGGGAGGGTTGTCGTGAGCCAGAGAATTACGGCTGTCCGTCGGTTCGTGCAGGTGGCCTCGTTTGCTCTGCTGCTTTATGGGGCGTTTTTGTTTGCCGGGCCGAAGCAGACGCCGCTGCCGGAGATCGTCTCCGGCACGCCGCGCACGACGCAGTATGAGCGCGAGCGTATCCTTTGGGTCTCCGGCAAAGAGTCCGTGCTGCATCTGTATCTGCCCATTCTCTCCTGCCGGTTCATCGCCAACGGCGGGATGTTTAAGGCGTGCTCGGTGCACATGCTCTCCGAGAACCTAACGTGGATGTCGTCGCTGAAAATGGTCGCCCCGCACCTGGCTTTTTTGGCCGTGGTTTCGTTTGCCTTTTCGCGCGCGTGGTGTGGCTGGGTGTGCCCGTTGGGGGCGATAATGGACTTTATGACGGGCGTGCGGCGCAGGCTGGGGATCGACCGCAAGCATCTCTCGCGGCCGCTGGGGAGATTTCTGGAGAACACGCGGCATTTTCTGCTGTTTTTCAGCCTGGGCCTGGCCGCGTTAATCGCCGTCCCTGCGATTAGCTCGACCGACCTCCGCGAAAAGCTGTTTTTGTTTTACTGCCAGCTCTGCCCGGCGCGGTTGGCGTTTCCCCCATTTGGGGCAATAAACCCCTGCTGGTACGACAGCACGTCGGCGTTGACGATGTTCATGACGCTGCTCGGGTGGGTTTGCTTGGGGTTTTTCCTGGGCAGCTTTTTGGTCCCGCGGCTGTGGTGCCGGGTGTGCGCGGTGGGGGCGCTGCTCTCCTACTTCAACCGCGGGGGGCTGCTTGCCCTAAACAAACGCGCCGAGCGCTGCACGTTCTGCGGGGCGTGCGAGCGGGTCTGCCCCATGGACATCGAGCGCGTCTATCGCGAGCGGGAGAAGCAGCTCGTGACGGACACTCGCTGTATGCTCTGCCTGCGCTGCGTGGAGGAGTGCCCGGAAGAGGGGTGCTTGGATGTCCGTTGGGCGGGGATTGGGATAACGCGGTCTAAGGGCTATGGCTAGCATGGCGCCGCTGGACTATTTCCGAAGAGTTCTTGCCGGCGAGGAGCGCGCGGAGGAGCTGGCGCGCGCCAAGCAACCGATCGTGGGCACCGTGTGCAATTTCGTCCCCGAGGAGATAGTGCGCGCCGCGGGAGCGATCCCCGTGCGCGTGGACTCCGGCTCCTACGAGGCCCTGGCCCAAGCAGACCAGGCGCTCGCCTGCGATGCCTGCCCCATCGTGCGCGCGACCGTAGGCGACGTGCTCCGTGGCGCGGGTCTTCTCCGCCGGCTCGACCTGCTCGTAATTGCTGGCTCGTGCGACGCCAAGCGCAAGATGGCCGAGCTGCTCGCCGATGCCTGCCCCGTGCACATCATGGCCCTGCCGGCTTCGAAAAGCGAGCCCCTGGCCCGTGAGGCATGGCTGGACGAAGTCCTTGCCCTGCGCGACAGGGTCGAGGAGCTGTGCGGCAAGCGCATTGGCAGGGCCGAGCTGCGCTGGGCGGTGGAGCTGAGCAACCGCCGCGTGCGCGCCTTTCGCCGGTTGCATCGCCTGCGCGCCCACCACCCGCCGCCGCTGACGGGCGAGCAACTGTTTCTGATCGCTAACGCGAGTTTCGCCGACGACGCCGCGCGGTGGATTACGCAGGTGGAGCTGCTCTGCGCAGAGCTGGGGGAGGAGCTGGGCAAGCGCGCACCGGGCCGCGCCCCGGGCGCTGATGGGCCGCGCCTGTTGCTCACCGGGGCCCCGCTAATTTTCCCCAACTTTAAGCTCATTTCGCTGCTCGAGCGCAGCGGCGCGGTTGTCGTCGCCGATGACATGTGCTCGGCGACCGAGCGGTTGTATCACCCGGTGGTCGCCAGCGAGTGGTCGGAGCTTGCCCTTTTGCGGGCGATCGCCGACAAGGCGCTTCTCCCCTCCACCTGCCCGTGTTTTGTGGGCAGCGCGGACAGGGTAAACAGAGTGCGCGAGCTGGCGCGGGAGTTTTCCGTAGACGGGGCGGTATATCACGCGCTGCGCATGTGCGTGGCGTTCGACATGGAGGCCAAGCCCGTGGCCGAGGGGCTGGCCGAGGAAGGAATTCCCACGCTTAGGCTGCAATCTGACTATACGGCGGAGGACGAAGAGCTGCTGCGCACGCGGATCGAGGCTTTTTTGGAAATGCTGGCGGAGAAAGCGCCTCAGGGGGGCGTTTATGCCAAAGCCCAAGGAGGGGGCACATGAAATATGCCTGGGCCGCGATAGTCGCCCTCGCTTTGCTGAGCGCCGCCGCGCAAGGGCACTTGTGCAACAACATCTACCGCACGCCGGACAGGCTTGTCGTTAAGCCGGAGCGGGCGCGGCTGCTGGTGGACCGGACAGAGCAGTTTAGGGTGTTTGTGAAGAACAACTATCCGACAAAGCTGGACAACGTACGGCTTAGCGCGCGCATTGCCGAGCCCGGGTTTACGGTTACCGTAACCCCGCAGGCGATCGCCCGCATGCTCCCCGGGGAGAAGGCGACGTTTTTGGTGCGCGTTGAGGTTTCCCCCGGGGCGAAGGGGCGGAAGGGCAAGCTGGAGATCGGAATTTCGGCCAACCAAGTGGGGTTTCGCCCGGCGGGCGAAGCGAGCATTGCCGAGCTGCGCAATGTTCTGCGCGACAGCAACCCCTCGCCCAAGGTTCTCGCCTGCGAGTCGCTTGCCCGGCGGGGCGACAGGGTGGGAATCAACTGGCTGGCGGAGGCGATCCGCGGGGGAGACCGAAACCTCGTTTCCCGCGCGCTGCGCGCGGTGGGCAAGTCGGGCAATCGCAGGTTGGCGCGGCTGGCGCTGAGCAGGCTGGGCGACCGCGACGGGTTGATCCGTGGCAACGCGGCGCTGGCCCTCGGGCTGCTCGGCGCGGAGCGCCCGCGGGTTAAGCAATTGTGCGCCGACCGCGACGAATTTGTGCGCACGTGCGCCCGCGCGGCGCTGGCCATTATGGGAGACACGAGCCAACTTGCCGCCCTGCGCCAAGCTTTGGGCAGCGGCAACCAGTGGGCGCGCGCAGCCGCGGCGTGGGGTTTGGGCTATCACCGCGACCTTTCTGCAGTGGACGTTCTCGACAGGCTATTTGAGGTGGGCAACGCAGAGCTGAAGGTTATGGCGGGCGACGCATTGGTGAGCATCGCCGCAAAATACGCCGACCTGCGGCAGGTTGGGGAAGCCGCGCCTGCGCCTCAGGGGCCACAAGCGGCGGCGCCCCAGGGCCCGCGCCGTGCGCCACCGACAACGCGCGCGCCTGCGCCGCCGGGCGAGCCCTCTTTGGCGACGAAGTGCGCCTATGCCTTGGCCTATCTGTGTTTTGCCTTGGGCGCGATGGTTTTGGTGTATTTGGCATACCAAAAATGGGTTGTCCGCGGGCGGAGGAGGTAGCCATGGGCGCGTGGCGAGGGGGCGTTTGGCTGGCGTGCGCGTTGGGCGCTTGTCTGGCGGTCTCCCTGGGCTGCCAGGGCGGGGTGGATCTTCCGCGCGAGGTCGCCGGCTGGCGCCTCGCCGAGCCCCCGACGGTCTATGACGCCAAGACAATTTGGGACTACATGGACGGCGAGGCGGAAAAGTATTTCGTCTATGCCTTTCGCCAGTTGCGCGTGGCGCGCTATGGCAAGGGCGGAGCGGAGCTTGTCGCGGAGATCTATGACATGGGCGAGCCCGCGGAGGCGTTCGGGAT
>CAZMGT010000092.1:0-5773 GCA_964565895.1 uncultured Armatimonadia bacterium | reverse complement strand
CAGCGCACCGCCGCCGCGCTGCTTGACCTCGGCTATCCCGTCCTGCTTAGCGACACCCGCGCGGAAAGCGACATTCCCCCCGAGGCCCGCGCCCGCTGCGCCGAGCTTCCCTGCCCCAAAGCCTATGGCGACCCCCAGCCCCTCGCCTCCTGCTCCCTCGTCGTGCTCAGCCCCGGTGTCCCGCCCGACGACCCATTCCTCGCCCCCGCGCGCGACCGCGGCGTGGAGATCATCGGCGAGATCGAGCTCGCCTTTCGCCTCCGCCCCTCGGCGACCATCGTGGCCATCACCGGCACAAACGGCAAGTCCACGACCACCGCCCTCACCGGCGCCATGCTCTCCGCCGCGGGCCGCCGGGCCATCGTCTGCGGAAACATCGGCTCCCCGCTCATCGAGCACATCATCCACGCCCCACAGGACGCCATCCTCGTCGCCGAGGTAAGCAGCTTTCAGTTGGAAACCACGCTTATGTTCCATCCCCGCCTCGCCGCCATCCTCAACCTCTCCGACGACCACGCCGACCGCCATCGCACCATCGAGCGCTACCTCGAGGTCAAAGCCCGCCTCCTTGCCAACCAGACGGAGCAGGACATCGCCGTGCTCAACGCCGACAACGAGTACACCGCCTCGCTCGTCCCCCGCGCCCGGGCCAAAACGCTAACGTTTTCCGCGCAGGGCGAGGTGCCCCATGGAACGTTTGCCGCTGGGGGAAAAATTTTTTTCACCGCCCCAGGGAAAAGGGAGGTACTCGCCCAGGTCGCCAGAATAACTCTCCGGGGCAGGCATAATCTGGAGAACGCGCTTGCCGCCTGCGCCATGGCCCGCGCCCTCGGCGCTCCCGCGCAGGCCATCGCCCAAGCGCTTTATTCCTTCCGACCTGCTCCGCACACGTTCGCCGTCGTCGGCGAGGTAGGCGGGGTTGTCGTGATCAACGACTCCAAAGCGACCAATGTAGACGCCACCGTTCGCGGGCTTGAGGGGCTTGATGCTCCCGCTGTGCTCATCGCCGGGGGAAGCAGCAAACACGCCGACTTCGCCCCCCTCGCCCAGGCCGTCGCCCGTCGCGCCCGCGCCCTCGTCCTCATCGGCCAAACCGCCGCCGAGATCGCCCGCGCCTGCCGCGAGGCCGGCGTGCGCAACATCGTCTTCGCCCGCGACATGAACCACGCCGTACGTGCCGCGTTCGATCTCGCCCAGCCCGGCGACTACCTTATCCTTTCCCCCGCCTGCGCCAGTTTCGACATGTTCCAGAACTATCGCCATCGTGGGGAGGTTTTTGAACAGGCGGTTCGCGCGCTCCCGGGCTTTGCGCCGGCCACCTAGCGCGCCGCCGCGGAGCGACCATGGCCACTGTTTCGAGCACCGCTCCCGCAGCTACCGCGCGCCCCCGTGCGCCCGATGCCTCGCTCTTTCTCGCCGCCTACGCCCTCACCGCGTTCGGCTTGGTGATGATCTATTCCGCAAGCTACGTCGACGCCGCGAAGAACTTTCACAACCCCGCGTTCTACGTCACCCGCCAGGCAATCGCCGCTTTGCTCGGCTTTTGCCTCATGCTCGCCGCGACCTACGTCCCCCTTCGCCTCGTGCGCGCCCTCGCCCCCACGGCCCTTGGCGCCTGCCTTGTCTTCCTCGCCCTCGTCCTCCACCCCGGGCTAAGCCGGGAGAGCGGCGAGGCCGTGCGCTGGGTCAAGGTCACAAGCAGCTATTCCTTCCAGCCCTCGGAGCTCGCCAAGGTCGTGCTCATCGCCTTTCTCGCCCTCGTCGGCGAGCTTTACTATCAGCGCAAAATCGACTACCCGGCGTTTATCATCCGCTCCGGCGCGGCCACCGCCGCCGTGTGCTTCCTCGTCGTCGCCCAGCCCGACCTGAGCACGAGCGTAATCATCGCCACCTCCGCCCTGCTCGTCGCCTACATGGCCGGCGCGCGGCGCCGCGAGCTGGCCATTGCCTTCGCCCTGGGAATCCTCGCGTTCATCATCGTCGTCGCCTCGCACGACTACATGCGCCAGCGCCTGCTCGCCCACTTCCCCGGCTATCGCGTGGCCAGTCTCTCCGGCGACCCCCGCTATCAGGTAAACCAGTGCGAACGCGCCCTGCGCGCGGGCGGCCTGTTCGGCGCCGGCCTATGTCGTGGCCGGGGCAAGTTCGACTTCGTCCCCCAATGCCACAACGACACCATCGTGGCCATCATCGGCGAGGAGCTCGGCTTCCTCGGCCTAATCACCGTCATCTCCATCTTCCTCTGGTTTGTCGCCCGCGGCTTTTCCATCGGCTGGCGCTCGCCCGATGTGTTCAACAGGCTGCTCGCCTGCGGGCTCACCGCGACGATCGCCGTCCAGGCCGGCCTCAACCTCCTCGTGGTCACCAACATCCTGCCCACCACCGGCGTCCCGCTCCCGTTTATCAGCTACGGCGGCTCCTCGCTCGTGTGCACGCTGCTTGCCGTGGGCCTGCTCCTTAATGTCTCGCGCTATACTGTCCTGCCGGAGGAGGGTGGCTCGCGTGCGCGTCGTGATCGCCAGCGGCGGAACAGGTGGACACGTCTATCCCGCCCTCGCCATCGCTGACGCCCTGCGCCGCCGGGCCGGCGAGCGCGAGCTTAAGCTCCTGCTCGTGGGCACGCGCGCCGGGGTCGAGCGCCACCTGTTCCAGGAGGTCCCCTGGCCCACGGCGTTCATCTCCGCCCGCCCTCTGCCCCGCCGCCTCTCCGCGCGCACGGTCGCTTCCGCCGCGGCCATCGCTCTGGGCTTCCTCCAAGCCTGGCGGCTGCTCCGTCGCTTTCGCCCCTCCCTGGCCATCGGCACCGGCGGCTACGCCTCGGTGTGCACGATATACACGGCGAGCCTGCTCGGCATCAAAACCCTCATCCACGAGATGGACGCCATCCCCGGTCGCGCCAACCGCTTCCTCGCCCGCCGCGCGACCGCGGTTACCGTCGGCTTTCCCTCGGCCGCGCCCGCCCTCCGCCGCGCCGACGCCCGGCACACGGGCAACCCCGTCCGCTCCGAGTTCGCCAACCCCGACCGCGCCGCCGCGCGCAAGCACTTCGCCCTCAACCCTGACCTCCCCACGCTCCTCGTGTTCGGGGGAAGCCAGGGCGCGCTGAGCATAAACCGCGCCGTCCTCGGGGCCATCGTCCCCCTCGCCCGCGATCTTCGCCTGCAGGTCGTGCACGTCACCGGCCCGGACAAACACGCCGAGATCGCCGACGCCCACCGCGCCCTCCCCGACGACGTCCGCCGGCGCTATCATCCGCTCCCTTATCTCCGGGGAACGGTGCACCTCGCCCTGGCCGCGGCCGACATCGTGCTTTCCCGCGCTGGCGCGGCGTTTCTCGCCGAGCTCACCGCTGTGGGCCGCCCGGCGATCCTCGTTCCCTATCCCTACTCCATGGCCGCCCACCAGCAGGCCAACGCCGAGCAGCTCGCCCGCGCCGGCGCCGCCCTCGTCCTCGACGACGCCCAGCTCCGCCCGCGCAAAATCGTCGCCCTTCTGGGCGAACTACTTGCCGACCGGCAGCGCCTGGAGCGCATGGCTCAGGCGAGCCGCGCTCTGGGCAACATCGCTGCCGCCGACCATATCGCTGAGATCGCTTGGGAGTTGATGCACCGGCCGCCTTGAGCTGTTTTCTTGGCTGAGCTAGAATAACCGGCGCTCCGCGGCCCGGGCGGCGCGCCGCCTCCCGGGCTCGCCTTTTTCAGCGCCACTGTCCCGTGCGTAGGTGATCCCGTGAAACCTATCGGACCCCAATTCTCCGCGCACCTCGTGGGCATCGGAGGCATCGGCATGAGCGCCCTCGCCCGCCTCCTCCTCGCTCGCGGCGCCGCCGTCTCCGGCTCCGACCGCGCCCACAACCCCATCCTCGACGACCTCCGCGCCCTCGGCGCCCAAATCCACCTCGGCCACAGTTCCCGCTACCTCCGCTCCCCCGATGTCGTCGTCTACTCCACCGCCATCCCCAAAGACAACCCAGAGCTCGCCCGCGCGCGCGAGCTGGGCATACCCATCTGGCATCGCGCACGCATGCTCGCCCGCCTCGTCAGCCATCAGCAGACGATCGCCGTCACGGGCACCCACGGCAAAACGACTACCGCCGCCCTCGTCGGCGCCATCCTCGCTCACGCCGGGCTCGACCCCACTGTCGTCGTCGGGGGCATCCTCCGCGGGGCAGAGGTTAACGCCATCGACGGCGCCGGCCGCTTCGCTGTCGTCGAGGCCTGCGAGAGCGACCGCTCGTTCCTCTTGCTCGACCCCAAATATGTGATCATCACAAACATCGACCGCGAGCACCTCGACCAATACGGCACGTTCGAGCGCATCCTCGACGCCTTCGCCGAGTTCGTCGCCCTTGTCCCCCCGGATGGGCATATCGTCGCCTGCGCCGCCTGCCCCTATGCCTCCTCCGTCGCCGCGCGCGCCGCCGCTCCCGTAACCACCTATGGCCTGCGCTGCCCCGCCGACTACCGCGCCGACGACATCCGCATCTCCGGCGCCTCCTGGTCGTTTGAGGTAATCCACCGCGCCGACGGCCCCCTCGGCCGCATAACCATCCCTCTCCCCGGCGAGCAATACATCAACGACGCCCTCGCCGCCGTCGCCCTCTCCCGCCTCCTCGGCCTGTCCTTCGCGGACATCGCCTCCGCCGTCGCCGCCTATCGCGGAACTCACCGGCGCTTTGAGATCCTCGGCGAATCTTCCCGCATCCTCGTCGTCGACGACTACGCCCACCATCCCACCGAGATCATCGCCACCTTGCGTTCCGCTCGCCAGAGCTTCGGCAAAAGAATCGTCGCCGTCTTCCAGCCCCACCTCTATTCCCGCACCCGCCTCCTCCTCGATCAGTTCGCCACCGCGTTTGCCGACGCCGACTTCCTTGTGCTTACCGACATCTACGGCGCGCGCGAGGAGCCCCCGGGCGACTTCTCCGGCGAAGATCTCTTCCACGCCGTGGCCCGCCTCCGCGGGGCAGACACCGTGCGCTATGTCCCGGACCTCGGCGCCCTTCCCGCGCAGGTGCGCGATGTGGCCCGCCCCGGCGATCTCGTCCTCTTCCTCGGCGCCGGCGACATCTATCTCGCCGCGCACTCTTTCTTTAACTCCCTTGCCGAGCGGGAGGAGGTATAGCCCATGGCCACCACCCGCGCGCGCAGGCTCTCCCGCTCCTCTCCCCCAGCGGCGCCGCGCGCCCTCTCCCTGCTCTCTCCGCGCCGCCTCTTGCTCCTCGTCCTCCTCTGCGCCCTTGCTTATCTGCTCTTCGCCAGCTCCCTGTTCGTCGTGCGCGAGGTAGAAGTCGTCGCCCCAGACGATCTCCGCCCCCTCGTGCAAAGCCTCGTCCCCCTCGGCGTAAACATCTTTTTCGTAAACACCTCCGCCCTCGAACGGCGCATCGCCCAGGACTTGCGCGTAGAGGCCGCCGCCGTCTCTCGCCGCTTCCCCCAGCGCTTGCGCGTCGTCGTCCGCCCCAGGGTGGCCATCGGCTACGTTGTCGTCCGCGGGGAAAAGCTTCTCGTCGACGCCACCGGTCTTGTCTTCGACCGCGCCCCGCAGGCCGCCGAGCTCCCCCTCCTCGCCGCTCCCGCGCCAGGCCTGGGCGGGCGCCTAGAGCGCGAATACATCGCCGCGGCCAACGCCTGCCTTAGCGCTGCCGCGCGCTACGGCCTCCCGCCCGTCCAGCAAATCGACTTCATCCCCCCGCCCGTGGCCCCCCTCGCCCCCTCCGCCCCCCAAGGCCAAAATGCCTCCTCCAGCCCGCGCGTCGGCGCCGTAAACATCC
>CAZMGT010000091.1:0-5849 GCA_964565895.1 uncultured Armatimonadia bacterium | reverse complement strand
CGAGCGTGGCGTGGGCGCGGGAGGCAAGCGCGGGGGCTACTCCCGGGCGCAACTGGACGAGCAAGCGGCTACGTACGGCGCGCACGAGCCGGCCGCTTTGCGGGTGGCGGAGCTCGGTCAGCTCAAGCCGCGGGCGAGGACGCCGCTGAGCAGGCGCTGGGGCGCAAGCGAGGAGGGAACTTGCAACGACAAGCAGCCACACAAGTTGCCGACCAGGCAAACGCATGTCCAGCGTGCCCTCTCCCAGAGCCTGACTGCTTCGCTGCCACCTGCGGCATACGCCAGCGCGCGAAAGTTTTTCCTTTCGCGGCTGGCCTGCCCTCCCGCCTATGATTCGACCAGCCGTGCGCGCCAGTTCCTTCATACCCAGTTTTTTCGCGGGACTAACGTCGGTTTAAGAAAAACGCAGCGCGCGCCCCCTACTGCCGGCCAGCGGCCGTGCTTTGTCCCTCGGGGACGTCTTCCGCCTCGCGCAGGGCGCGCTCTAAGCGCGTCTTTGCCGCGGCGAAATATCCTGGGTCGATTTCCACGCCAATAAACCTGCGCTCCATGCTTATCGCGGCCACGCCTGTGGACCCCACGCCCATGAACGGGTCGAAGACCACCTGCCCCGGCCGCGAGGCGAGGTTGATGATGTGCCGCAGGACTTTGAGCGGCTTTTGCGTGGGGTGCACGGGGTCCTTCCAGCGCTCGCTGCCCATGCAAATGGGGGCTTCGATAAAGTTATGCATCTCGCGTTGGCGCGTAAAGTTCCACGTGTGGCCCCTGTTCCACATGCACACAATAAGCTCGCAGGCATTCAAAAAACCCGCCCGCCGAACCTTTGGCGGAGGATTCGTTTTGTGCCAAACCATGAACTGAAACGTATCGAACAGCGGGTCGAAAACCTCGTGCCAGCGCCCGAGAAGGTTGTAGCTGCAGAAGGCGAAGATGTTGCCCGTGGGCTTGAGAATGCGCACGAAGTCCTCGGCCACCGTTGCCGGATCGAACTGACCGTCCCACTCGGCAACGTCGTTGTTAAACGGCTTGCGCCAGCCGAGCTCGATGTTCCCCGTGGAGTAAAGGCTGAGGTTGTAGGGCGGGTCGGTGAGGATGAGGTCCACCGACTGCGCGGGCATCGATTTCATATACTCGTACGCGTCGGCGTTAGCGATCGTTACCTTGTCCACAGCGCCCTAGCCCCCAGGTTGGACGATGCCGCTCACGCGGAAGTTGTCGAACCACAGGTTTGTCCGCCACGTGCGAAAGGCATGCTTGCCCCGGCGGTACAGCGGCGGGCTGTCGCGGAAATCGTGGACCAGCCGGCCGTCTACGTAATAGCGCATGCGCGGCCCCTGGACGACGATGGCAATGTGATACACATGGCCCTTGACCAGGGGCTCGACCCATTTCTCGGCAAGCAGGACAAAACCCGGGTCCTTGCGAAAGCGCGCACGCCCCGCGGGCTTGTTTGTCTCCGGGTTAGTGTCCGTGAGAAACGTGTAGATGTAGTTGGGGAACTGGTGATATTCCTTGTACGCCCCCGTGCGCTGGGCCGAGGTAAGCAAAACGTCGCTCCCGTCGTTTTGCGTCGCGTAAAGGAAAAAGTTGATGTTGTCCTTGTCTGAGCCGGCAAGCACGCAGGCGTCGAACTCGACGACAGCGTCGCCGGAAAAGTCGCGCCTGCACCAAATGGTGTTTACGTTTGGCTTGTTGTCCGAGGCGAAGGCAAAGAGCTTTCCCTCGCGCACCTCGACCCGCGGCTGGCCCTCGACGACCCAGTTGTCCATCCCCGCGCTAAAGTCGTCGTAAAACTCGCTGCGCAGAACAACCGTCTTGCCGTCCAGGGTAAACGCGCGGATCGCTCCCTGCGCGCCGAGGTGCGCGGCAAGCCACTCATATGCCCGGAGCTGGGCGATCGTGGGAAAGGCGTGGCCCTCGCCGTGGTTGATCAAGCCTACATTGTTCTCCGCGCCGAGCAGCCGGTATATGGGGAGCACCGCGGCGACATACGGCCAGCTCTTCTCGCCGTCCGAAGCGCCCCCGCCAATGAGCAAAAACGGGCGCGGAGCAACCAGCGCGAGCACCTCGTGGTTGTCCATGGCAAAGCCCGGCTGGCGAATCTCCGGGCCTAGATACCACGGCGCCTCCCAGTTGGAAAACCCCAGGCCAATGCCTCCCTCGCTGCTCACTACCGCGCGAAAGCGCTCGTCAAACGCGGCGACAAAAAGCGCCTCTTTTCCGCCCAGCGAATGCCCGATGCACCCCAGACGTTCGCGATCGACAAACGGCAGCGTTTGCAAGTAGTCGGCGGCGCGCATGCCGTCGAAGATCATCTTGGCCATGCCGCGCCAGTCCGGGTGTCGCTGGTGGAGCCGGTCCACGGCGTCAGCGAGCCCCCTGCCTTCGGGCTCCCAGAGAAAGCAGCGCGGGCAGAGGGCGACCATCCCTTGCTCGGCAAGGTGCAGGCCGATCCACTTCTCCTCCGCCCCCTCAAGGCCGGCGGGCTGGCGGATCGTGTAACGCACCGTCGAGTGAAACACGACCACGCCGGGCAGCTTGCCCTTGGGCTCGGCGGGGTGTAGCAAGTACGCCTCCATCCACACCCCCGGCTCGACCTGGAGCTTAACCAGCTTGCGCGTTACCCCACCCAGGCGCGCGGTGCTCAGCACTTGCGGGTTAAGCGGGCAGCGCGGGGCGTCGAGGAACGGCCCGAGAAAGCGCAGCCACTTCTCGCGCAGCTCCGCGCGCCTTTTCGCCCACGCCTGCGCCGTGGCGATCCGCTGTCCCTGGGCGTCGGCAACCAGGTCGGAAAGCTTCGGGGCGTCCTCGGGCAGCTGCGCCGGCAGGCGTTGGGCCTCGTCGATCCAGCATAGGTCAACCCGCGCGCCAAGCGCGGCAAGGCACAGGGCAAAGGCGACCACTCCGCTGCTCACCGCAGACCCTCCGCAAGTTCTGGCGCGATCTTTGCTCTTCCTGAGCCTTCATCGGGTTGTTCGGTCGTTGTGGCGTTGGTCCTTCCCCCGCGGCGGTGTGCGCACAAACCTAGGACTGCGCGCGGGCGGCGGGGAATGTCTGCCTCAGCGACCTGGGGAGAGGATGAGCGAAAATGCGCCTGGAGACGATCGCCGCTTTGCTTTTGCTGCTTTGCTCATGCGCCGCGGGCGCGGGGAAATATGTGGGCAGCGCCGAGGCCGACCGCGCCGCGCTGGAACGCGCCCGCGCCGCCGTGGACAAAGTGCGCAAGAGCGACGCCGTGGTCCTCGTCCTCGGGCCGGGCGGTAAACCCGTCGCCGGCGCCGAGGTCGTCGTCCGTCAGAGGGAAAGCGACTTTAAGGTTGGCTGCAATATCTTTGGCTTCGATCGCTTCGCCACGGCTGCGCAAAACGAGGAGTATAAGCGGCGCTTCGCCGAGATCTTTGACTTCGCCACCCTGCCCTTCTATTGGAAGTCCTACGAGCCCGTGCGCGGGCAGCCGCAGCACGCGTATCGCGAGAAAGTCGCCCGCTGGTGCGCGGAGCATGGCATCGTAACCAAAGGCCACCCCCTCGCCTGGACGCACCCCGCCGGCGTGCCGGACTGGACGAAGAACCTTAATCCGCTAGAGTCGCTTGCCGAGCTAGAGCGGCGCGTGCGCGAGTGCGTGGCGCACTTTGCCGGGCTAATTGACATTTGGGACGTGGTTAACGAGCCCACGCACACGAAAAACTGGCCGGGGACAAAAGACCGCGTGGACTATGTCGAGCGCGCCCTGCGCTGGGCGCACGAGGCAAACCCCAACGCGACGCTTGTTGTGAACGAATACTACGTCATCCAGGACATGGAGGGCCGCGGGCCGTTTTTCAACCTTGTTCGCGAGCTGTTGCGCCGCGGCGCGCCCATCGGGGCCATCGGCATGCAGTGCCACGAGCCGCGCAGCGACTGGTATCCGCTGGACATGGTGGAGAAGACCCTGGCCGCCTACGCCCAGCTCGGCTTGCCCATTCAGATAACGGAGTTTACGCCGACGTCTAGCGGAAAGCCGATTACCGGCAACTATCGCCAGGGGACATGGACGGAGCAGGCGCAGGCCGACTACGCGGAGCAGTTTCTGCGCATCTGTTTCGCCCAGCCCGCGGTGCGCGCGGTTATTTGGTGGGACCTGTGCGAGGCGAAGGCCTGGCTTCCCGGCGGGGGCCTGCTCGACAAGCAGCTTAGGCCAAAAGAGATCTTCCGCCGCGTAAAAAAGCTCGTGCGCGAGGAATGGCGCACGAACATTACCTTGCGCACCGACGCCAACGGTCGGGCGAAATTCCGCGGCTTTCACGGAGCCTATACAATAACCGCGCGGCACGGCGGCCGGTCGGCCGCGGCTACGGGGCGCATCCGGCCGGGCGAGACGGCGCAATTTACCCTGCGCCTGCGCTAGCCTCGGCCCGGGGGAAAGGCCAACGCCAAAGCGTATTGCCGGCAAAGTCTAGGCAGAGGACCTCGCCGTCCGCCGTGCCCAGTGCCAGGGCGCTTTTGCCGACGAACGCTACCCGCGCCCCAGGCCCCACCTCCCTGCGCCACAAAACGCCGCCGGCGCCATCGGTAAGGCAAACCCTGCCATCCCACGAGGCGAGCGCAAGAAGGCCAGCCGGGCCTAAAGCAAAGTCGCAGGGCACATCGCCCAGCCGCGGGCGAAGGTCCAGCGCCCGCGCCTGGCCGCCGTGGGGCGAGACGAAATATAGCGCGCGCTCGGTAAGCAAGGTGAGGGCGCCGTCGGCCGTCCAGCGCAGGCTGCGACAACCGGCGACAGGGAGCTCACTCGCTAGCGCGCCCCAAGCTGCTGCGCGCGCCGCTTGGGCGGCGGGGAGGTCGTCCAGCTCCGTCTCGTCCAGCGGCTCGCGCAGGTCAAACAGCGCACGGAGCTCGCCCTCGGGGCCGAAGAGAGCCAAGCTGCCCGAGGCGAAAGCGACGGCAAGCGCTCCTTCGTCGCTGGCCGCCGCGCAGGGCAGCGCCGAGGGACTCTCGCGCGCTCCGCCAAGCTGCCCCGCGGGAGTTGGGTCGTCCGCGACAAAGCGCACTGTCCCCCGCTGCGCGTCAAGCGCGGCGGCGCAGCGCCGGCGCCCCTTTGCGCGGGCTTGGGGAGACGCGTCGGCCATGACCAGGGCAAGGTAATCTCCGTTTGCGCTCGGGCGCAGGGCAAGGGCCACTGGGGCAGAGGCCTGCGAAAGAATTGCGCCCAGGTCTGCTGTCCACCTTTCCTCAAACTCAGGCAAGGCATAGCAGCGCACCGACCCGCCGGCGGCCAGGGCAAAATACCGCCCCTGCGGGTCGAGGGCAAACGCGGGCCGAGAGGCGATGAGGCCGGGCGCAGCGAACTGTCGTATCACTTGGCCCGCGCTGTCGAGCAAAAATACCTTGCTCGCGCTAGTTTGGCAGGCGGCAAAGTAGGCGCCGCGCGAAAGCGCAAGGTCCACGGGTCGGCCAGGCAGCGTCGCGCGCCAAACGAGCGAACCGTCGGCACGCAGCAGGGCAAGCTCGGCTTCGCCCGCCTCCCTTGCCGCAAGCACAAGGCGGCCCCCGGGCGAGGGGCAAAGCGCAAGCACCGCCCCGCGCAGGGCAAGCCGCGGGGCGGGCGCGGGCTGGCGCGTAAACACTAGGCCCTGGTATGTGCGCAGCGTTGTTCGGGGAAGGTCCAGCGGGCCGGGCAATGGCTTGCCCATCTGCGCCTGGAGGAGCCGGCGAAACTTCGGCGGCAAAAACGCGTTGCGCGCGGCGTTTAGCGGAGACACGTCACCGGCCGGCGGCCTGCCGAGCACCCGCAAAAAGGCTTCCACCGCGCGCCCTACCCCCGCCATGTCGCAGCCGATGAGCACCACGGCGTCGTCGCCCGGGGAAAATGG
>CAZMGT010000090.1:0-6027 GCA_964565895.1 uncultured Armatimonadia bacterium | reverse complement strand
GGCCCGCTGATTAAGCTCGGCCCTCCGGAGCAGCTCGACGAGAAATTCTCCATCGTCCCCGCCATCCTTAATCGCCACGGCGCGCGCAACATCGAATACATCGACCTCGCCTTGCTCGAGTGCCCCGTCTATCGCCTGCGCAGCGCCCAAGCAGCACCAACGCCCTCGCCCGCCACCCCCTCGGGAGGTTCCCCGACGGCACAATGAGCGACCGCCAGCCCCAGCGCCGACCCACGCTCCCGCGCCCCGCGGCGCTCGCCCTGCTGCTCGCCGTTTTGCTCCTCGCCGCTCTTGTCGCCGAGCTGCGCCTTGCCCTGTGGAGCCTCGACTCCCGCCTGCGCGAGGTGCAAATCGATCTCGACCTTTTGCGCCAACAGCTCCGCGCGCGCCCCACCCACGGCGAGCCCTCCCTCTCCGCGCCGGTCAGCGGTCCCGGGGTCGTCGTTGTCCTCGACGATTCTCAAGCCCCGCCCGGCCGCCTCCTGCACGACCAAGACCTCCTCGTCCTCGTCAACGAGCTCCGCGCCGCGGGGGCCACGGCCATCGCTGTCGCCGACCAGCGCCTCGGCGCGCTCTCTGAGATCCGCTGCGCGGGAAACCACATCCGCGTAAATGGCGCGCCCGTCGCCCCGCCCTATGTCATCCGCGCGACGGGCGACCCCGCCGTCCTGCGCACGGCGCTCGAGCTGCGCGATGGCATCCTCGATCGCCTCCGGCGCTATGGCTTTCGCGCCGAGGTGCGCGAGGAGCAGCGCCTCACCATCCCGCCCCTGCGCTAGCCCCGCCCCCGCGCGCTTTGCTTTTTTTGCTTCGCTTGCAACACACCGCCGCTTGCCGTGTCCAATACACGGACAAAAACACTTCCGCTGCCGATGAAGTGTTTGCCGGCCCGCGCCTTGCGCGCGGGCTGCGTCCAGAGAGAAGTTTGCTTATGAACTGCCGAAGAGCGCGACAACTGATTCCCGCCTACGTCGAGGGCCGGCTCGGCTGGCTCGCTCGTCTGGCCGTGGAGCGCCATCTCGCCGCTTGCCCGGCCTGCGAGGCGCTGTTGCTTGCCGAAACCGACCTCGGCCGCGCCGCCGACCTCCTCCGCGTGCGCGCGCCCGAGGAGCTCGGCCGGCGCGTCCAGGCCGCGTTCCCCAAGCAAGCTCCCGGCCAGCCCGATGAGTGCTACGTTCTCGGCCCGCAACTGTCGGCGTTCCTCGATGGCGCCCTCGCGCCAGACGAGAAAGCCGCCGTTGTCCGACACCTCCGCACCTGCCTCCGTTGTCAGCGGGAGGTGCGCTGGCTAGAGCAGGTCGACGGCGCTTTGCGTGCCCTGCCTGCGCACGAGCCGTCGCCTGCTCTTCTCCAGCGCATCCTCGACCGCTTGCCCGTGCCTGCCCCGCAGGCCCCTCAGCCGTGGCCTGTCCTGCGTCAGCTCGGGCATCTGATCTCCCAGCGGATGGTTCTTCGCCCGGCCCTCGCCGCCGCGGCTGCCGCGCTTTGCCTTGTCCTGCTCCTGTTCGCCGTGGGCGTTCTCGGGCCGGGGCATCTTGGCCGTGGGGCCCTCGCCCCCGCGCCCAGCGCCTCACCTCAGCCGACGGTCGTCGCCGCCGCGCCCGCGGCCGAGCGTGCTCCTTCGCCGACCGCTCAGCCCGCGGTCGCGCCCGCCGTTGCCCCGACGCCGGCCGCTAAGCCCGTTGTTCCTGTCGCCCGCGCGGCGCGGCCCGCTCCCCGGCCCAGGGTTGTTGCCCGCCGGCCTGTCGTGCGCCGTCGTCCCGCGCCTCCGCCGGCCGCTGAGCCTACCGCTCCCGCCGCGGAGGTCGTCGAGGTGGCCGAGCCAGAGGTCCCGCCCGCGCCCACGCCCATGCCCGGGTTCGCGCCCTCGCGGGGCAACCTCGACCGGAGCATTATGCTCGTCGCCGCGGCCACGTTCGACGTGCCGCGCCCAGCGAGCAGCGAGCCGGTGCTCGTCTCGCCCGAGGTCTCCAGCCCCACGGAGAGCCTCCTCGCTACGGTCGAGGAGCCGGCCGACGTAATCAAGCCCGAGCCCCCGCGGCTCAGCTCGCCCTCCCCCTCGCCCGCGCTTGTCGGGCCGGAGGGGGCGACCGCCGAGCCCGCGGCCGAGCCTGAGCCTCCCGCCCCGCCCACGGGCCTCGTCCCCGGCGCTGGCGAGGGCCATGCCGAGTCACCCGCGCCGGCAACCGGCGTAGCCTAGGCAATACCCTGCAGCTCTGCTGCAGGCAGCGATATCCCGCGCGAAAGCGCGCTCTTGGGCAGCCCGCCTCGGGCAAACACAGCAATCGGCAGCGGAAGGGGAAGCTTGGAGCGTGGGAAGTGGCTTCCGTGCACAGCCGAGCGTCGACGCTATCCGTGCTGGCCTTCGCTGCCGCTTTCTTGGCGTGCAGCGCCTCGCTGCTGTACGCCGTCCAGGCCGCTTTGCCCACGGCCAGCATGCAGCTCGACGACACACCCACCGTCGAGGTGCGCACGGTTAGGCCCACGAGCTTCAACACCCTCCCCTTGCCCTCGTCCTATGCTATCGATCAGGCCAGCGTCGTGGTCATCGTCGACGGCGTCCTTCTCCCGCGCAGCCAATACTGGTTCGATCCCTCCACCAACCAGGTCTACCTGCGCACCCAGCTCCCGCCCAACGCCCAAGTCCAGGTCCGCTTCCGGCGCACGGGCACGCGCACCGCTGCCACCGACCAGAGCCTCGGCGGGGTTAACATCGTCGGCGGCCCTCCGATCATCAGCTCCACCGAGGTTACCGATCCCGTGCGCATCGCCGGCTCCTCGCCCTTGCGCACGGGCGTAGATCCCGTCGTCCTCGTCAGCCACTCCGCGCAGTCGCTGGACAACGCCCAGAACATCCAGGTCTTTTACAGCGACGTCCCCCCTCCCACGCTCGTCGAGGACTCCCGCCAATACGGGGAGAAAACGCCCGTCCTCCGCCAGGAGCGCGGGCTGGCCATCTCCGGCCTGCGCACGGGCTCGCTTACCGTAGATGCCGGCGTGTTAGAAACCGCCTCCGCGCCCAGGCCCGCCTCGGCAAAGCGCGAGGCCGCCCTGCGCGCCCTCATGCAGCAAGCGGGCAGCGACTTTAACTTCGCCGCCGCCGAAAAGCGCGGCGCCGCCCGCTGGACGCGCGTGCAAATTGGCGAAAAGGGCGACTTCCTCCGCGCCCATTACACCGTCGTCAGCGTCGACGACGACTTCGCCCCCGTCTCTCAAAAGTCCGCGCAGGGGGCCACCGCGGCCGTCAAAGCGCTCGGCTTTATGGGCAAAACCGATCTCTTCGACAGCCGCCGCGAGCGCAAGAAAATCACCGACCTCGCCGGCGTCACCGTGCGCGACTGGGGCTTTGAGCTCGAGCCGTTCCAGGGCCTCGTCTGGTCGCAAAACCGTCGCGAGCAGGAGCAGGACGCGGGCGACGCTCTCGCCACCGTCGACACCCGCCGCGCCTCGTTCGCCCGCGGGGAAACCGCCCTCTCCTGGACGCAGACGACCCGCCGCGTGCAAACCGGCCGCCTCTCGCGCCTCGCGCAGCCCGAGCAAAACGGCGAGCCTAGCGCCTCCCAAGCCGCTTCCGCCCGCGGCAAGAAAAAGTCCCAATACTCGAGCACCGTTCAGGTCACGGAAACCTGGGCCGCTTCCCAGGCGTTCGACCTCCCCGGCGGCAAGGCGCGCGCCGTCTACTCCAAAACCACATTCTCCGCCCGCGACGAGGTCTCCGGCGAGGAGTCGCCCACGCGCACGCAGACCACCTACGGCCTGCAAAACGTCGCCCTCCTTCCCGGGCTAAATCTCGGCTACAGCAAAACTACCGTGCGCTCCGAGGACGAGGACAAGCCGGCAACCACGCGCACCGACTACAAGCTTAACGAGCTTTCCTTGGGCGACGTGGTCAAGCTCACCGGCTCCCTCCGCCGCGACGAGGTCGAGGACAAGGGCCTCAAGCGCGAGCTGCTCAAGCTCGGCCTCGCCCCCCAGTCCGCGGTCAGCCTAACCGGCAACCTGCGCCTCACCACGGCGCAGTTCGAGCGCCAGCGCGACGGCTCCGGGGCCGAATCGCGCAAAACCAACCTCGGCCTTGGCGCAAACCTGCTTGGCTTCAAGGCCACCCTCGCCTACACCCGCAGGGAAAGCCTCATTCCAGACGACGACAGCGATGGGACAAGCAGCGAGCCCACGGAAAGCGAGCAAAAAACAACCATCTTCCGCCTCACGCGCGAGCTCTGGTCCGGGTTCACCGCCTCCTGGACGCAAACCCAAACCCATGCCGACGGCGAGCTCGTCCGCCAGGTCCGCGGCCTCAGCGTCCAGCAGAACATCGGGCCGCTAAACATCCACGCCGCGCGCGTCGAGGTTACCGACGCCAACAACTACGTCGTCCCGGAAAACCGCTACGGCGTACAGCTTCGGGAAAAAGGCGATCGCGGCGCTCAGCTAAACGTGGAAATCATCGAGCGCGGCCTGCCGCCCGTCGTCGGCAAACAGGCTCAGCCTGGCTCCATCCCCCAGGTGACCAAAATCGCCCGTCTCCGCCTCCCCATCGGCCCGTTCCAGCTCACCGCCTCATACGACCTTAACCCGTTGCTCAAAAACGGCAAAAAGCAGCAGCTCGTCCACGGCGAGTCCCTGCAATATGGCCTAAGCGTCCAAGTCGGCCCCGCCACGGTCTCCGGCCAGCGCGGCAAAAACCCCATCGTCGGCGACAGCCGCCAGAAGCAGTCCAACATCGACTTCACCCGCTACCGCCTCGACCTCAAGGTCGGCGACCGCGGCCGAGTCCACGTCACCCACGAGCGCCGCCGCGACCGCCACTCCGAGATAACCACCTCGCGCTGGATCGCCGGCGCCTCCTACCAGGCGGGCGACCGCACCAGGCTTACCTTCGACTACTACCACAACGTCGCCGACGACGACGTGCGCGACGTCCCCCTCGGCGAGGGCTATCGCCTCTCCCTGCTCCACGCCCTCGATGCCGATACAACCGTGGCCCTGCACCTCGTCAACCCGCTCGACGGCGTAGACAGCCTCCACCGCGGAATGCCCGACCGCTACACGCGCGCCCTTGTTCAAGTAGACCACATCTTCTAGCCCTGTCTCCCTCGCGCCGCTTCCTCGCAACGCATAACGATCCCCGCGACAACCTTCGCCGCGCCGACCACCGCCGCCGGGTCCACGTTCTCCCACACATCGCTCATCTGGTGCCAGTGCTCCAGGCTCCCCATAATGCTCAGCGCGCGATACCTCCGCGCCAGCGCCGCGCAGGCGTCGGTAGACATATCGCGAAACTCCCGCCGCTCAAGCTCCACCCCGGCCTCCCGCGCCGCCTCCTCCGCCCACGCCGCAAGCTGCTCGTCCGCGCGCAGGGGCAAAATCATCCCCTCCACGCAAATCGCCCCCAGCGGCCCGCGCCCCACTTGGTCGATGTTCAAAAAAACCGTCCGCTCGCGCGAAAACCTGTGCCTGCGCAAAAGACGCACCGCCCCACACAGCCCCGCCTCCTCCGCCCCTGTCCCCACCGCCCACAGCTCCGTATATTCCAAGTGCGCTATCTCCTCTACCGCCAGCGCCAGCGCGGCCATCCCCGCCGCGTTATCCGCCGCCCCGGGAACCACCCGCCCGCGCAGCTCCTGCCACGCCATAATCCCCGCGCACACCAGCAAATACCCCGCAAACGGCAGCCCCACGGCCCACAGCTCCCGCCGCCCGCTTACGGCCACCGCGCACAGCGCCCCATAGATCATCAGCGGCGCCCCCGCAATCGCCCAGAGCATCCTGCGCACCACCCGCGGGCTTGACACCGCGCTCGCTAGCGCCGAGTCAATGTGCGCCAAAAGCACCACCCGCTGCCGCCGCTCCACCGTTGCCTCGCGAACCCCTTCCACGTTCCTGCTCGCGCATAGCCAGCCCAACATGCGCGACACCGTGGGAAAGCTTTGCGTCTCGGCAACGACCAGCAGGCTCGCCCCCGCAGCGGCGATCATCCCCACCACCGGCGACCACCAGCCGACAACAAGCGCCCCCACGCCAACC
>CAZMGT010000089.1:0-6605 GCA_964565895.1 uncultured Armatimonadia bacterium | reverse complement strand
TCTACCGCGCGAAACGGGCCGCCGGCCAGCGCCCGGCGCAACGCCTTGTGCCCCGTCCTGTCCCCGAGCACGCAAATCTGTAGACCATAGGCCCGGGCGAGCTCGTCCGCGATACGCGCTACCTCGCTCGCGGGGACAACGCGCCGCTCAATGCACGTTCCATCGCGGGCAACAACGGCCAACCCGACCTTCTCCCGCCCCGGGTCCACGGCGAGCACGCGCTCCACCTCAGCGGCCACCGCCCACCACCTCGATGCTCACCGCGCGCGCGAGCACGTCGTTGCTAAACACGTCCTCGGTGGCCACCATGCGCACGCGCGCCGGCGGCTGGGCGGCAAGAATGCGCTCCGCGATATGCAGCACTTGGCTAAAGCTAAACGCGCCAAACCGGCCCCCGCGGGGAACGATCATCCCCTTCTCGATGGCGTTGTAGCGCGCGCAGGAGAGCAGCTCGCGCACGGCATCGACGGCGGCGTCGAGCCGCTCGTCGTGCGTCGCACCGGGGGGAAGCTCCGCGGCAACCTCGGCGATGACCTCGCCCCGGTGAAACACGAGCTTGATGTCTGCGATGACAAAATCCGCGAGAATCGGCCCCCCGCGCTTGCCGGGGAGCGCGGCCACGACGAAGAGCAGGGCATCGTTGGGCCGGCCGCGCAGCTCGGCAACAAGCGCTTGCTCGAGCTGCTCCGGAGACATGCGGCGCGGCACGCCGTAGCCCTCGAGCGGGGCGAGCCAAATATAGCGCCGGCGCTCGTCGCCCTCCAGCGGCAGGGCGCCGAGGGCTTTCGCCTGCTGCTCGGCGTCGGTAATCACCCGGGCAATGGCCTCAACGATCGCCTGGCGCGTGCTTCCCCGGGGAATGCGGATCCAGGCCAGGCGCTCGTCGGCGTCGACGATAACCTCGCCCTGGGGCGAAGTCCACCACTGATAGAGCCGCGCCCCGCGGGCCAGGCCGTCGGCGAGCTTGCGCAGCTCTTCCACCTCGGCTTGGAGGGCGTCGCGCCGCGCGGCAAGCTCGGCCACGTTGCGCCGCAGGCGCTGCGCCGCATCTCGGCTGCGCTGGGCCTCGGCCTCCGCGCGCCGCCGCGCGGCGACGGCCTCGTCGCGCGCAGCGAGCGAGTCGGCGAGCTCGCCCTGGGCCCGCTTAAGCTGGCCCTGCACTTGGTTTAGCTCGGCGCGCGCCTCGTCGCGCGCGGCAATCGCCTGCTCGCGCGCCTGCTGCGCGCGCTCCAGGTCGGCCTGCACGCGGCCGAACTTAAGCAGCGCATCGCGCACATCGCTGCTCGCGGCAAGCAGCACGGCCACGGCAACAATGGCCACGGCAATGCCCGAGATGGTGCTGATGATCGCCGCGGTGTAGCGAGGGCGAATGCCCAACAGGCTCGCGCGGCGCTTGCCCAGCGCCTTGCCGAGCAGGTCGCCGAGGAAGGCGATAACTCCTCCCGCGATGGCGATAACTACGGTAAGCAGCGCGAGCTCGCTGGACATCGCTCACCTGCCTTGGCCCTACTGTGGGGCGCGCATCATTAGCGCGGCCGAAATGAAAAACGTGATTACATTGGCCGACCACGCGGCGACCACCGGAGGGAGCCGCCCCTGCTGGCCCATCACCGTCAGGTAATACATCACGACATAGTAGACAAAGATAATCACAATGCTCAACCCCATGGCGATCTGCCCGCTTGTCCGCTGGGGGCGCGTGCCCATCGGAATCCCCAGGCAGGCGAAGACAAAGCAGGCAAAGCCGATGGCAAAGCGCGTATGCAGCTCCGTCGCCGCGCGGCTGATTTGCGCGCGCACCCACTGCGAGCTCCCCGCCTGCAGCCCCTTCAGCCACCCCCTCAGCTCCCCAATGCTTAGGCTCCCCAGCTCGCGCTGGCTGCGCTCGATCTCCTGCGGCGTGCGCATTATGCGGATCTCGCTCTCTACCGCGCGAATGGGCTTGTCCGTAAAGCACTCCTCGCCGATGGCATTGATCAGCCGCCACATCCCGTCCCCTTCGTAGCGGGCCTCGTCGGCGTGGACGATGTACAGCCGCGGGGGCTCATCATAGCCCTCGGGATATTCGAACTTCGTTAGCACAATGTGGCGCAGGGCGACGTCGCTGGGATCGAACTCCTCGGCGTAAACGGAGAGCAGCGGGCGGTCGGTATTGCGGTCAACGTCTACGAAGACGACGTGCAGCCGGCGCTGGGTGATGGAGGAGGGGGCGACGCGCGTGCGCTCCAGCCGGTCCGCGGTGTCCCAGCACCAGGTGGCGATGTATTCGTTGAAAAACAGCGTAAATGCGCTAAGTAGGAGGGAAAAGGCGAGCACGGAGCGGGCCAACTTGCGCAGACTCAGCCCCGCGGCGAACCCGGCGACCATCTCGCCCGTCTCCGAAAGCTGGCCGAACGCCCACAGGGCGCCCATCAGCGTGGCCATGGGGAAGCTGAGCGTGAGCACCGCGGGCAGGCGGAGCACGGCAAGCTCCGCGATAAGCAGCATGGACACGCCGTGCTCTACGGCCAGGTTAATGAGCTTGCGCAACTGATCGATGGAGAACAACAACCCGCTAAACGCCCCGACGCCCAAGAGAAAGCGCCACAGGAACTCGCGCAGGATATAGCGGTCAAGTATCAGGATGCGCACCGCGGTCACCCGCATTGCTTTCGCTGGCGCTGGCCGCCGACGAGCCAGCGCGCTGCCGCGCCCCCAGCCGCTGGACCATCCAACTGGGCATTCGGTTAAGGTCAAACGCGTCGCCGAAGTAAAACTGCTGCGCCACCTCGTCGTCGATAAGCTCGTCCGGCGTGCCTGAGACGAGTATCCGCCCGTCGAACATGATATACGCGCGGTCGGTAATCTCCAGCGTCTCGCGCACGGAGTGGTCGGTAACGAAAATGCCGATGTTGTCCTGGCGCAGGTCGGTAATGATTTGCTGGATCTCCTGCGAGGCGCGCGGGTCGACGCCGGTAAACGGCTCGTCAAGCAGGATAAACGCGGGCGAGGTGGCCAGGCAGCGGGCGATCTCCACCCGACGCCGCTCGCCGCCGGAAAGGGCATAGCCCCGGCTGTGCCGCAGATGGGCGATCTTCAGCCGCTCCAGCAGCTCCTCCGCGCGCTCGCGGCGCTCGGCGCGGGTCAGGTCGCGGCGCAGCTCGAGGATGGCCATGAGGTTCTCCCACACCGTGAGGCGGCGGAACACCGAGGGCTCCTGGGCCAGGTAGCCGATGCCCAGGTGCGCCCGGCGGTGCATGGGCAGCCGCGTAACGTCGCGCCCGTCGAGGACCACCCGCCCCTTGTTCGGGCGCACCAGGCCCACGACCATATAAAACGTCGTCGTCTTCCCCGCTCCGTTGGGCCCAAGCAGCCCGACGATCTCCCCGCGGTTGAGCGTTAGGCTTACGCCGTTGACCACCGCCCGCCCGCCGTAGATTTTCACCAGCCCCTCGGTATATAGCTCGGCCTTCGGCGCGGGCTTTGTCGCGCGCGGGCGCTGGCCGAGCTGCTCGGCATAGCGCTCTACCGCCTGCTCTAAGGCGAGCGCCTCGAGAGACCCCGGCCGCTTGCGGCGGACCTCGCTAATCGCCCGCGCGGGGTCCATTCCCTGGGCGACGAGATATGCCGCGGCAAACACCCCCGCGCGGCTCACCGGCCCCCCGCAGACAACGGCCACGCGCTGGCCTCGCTCGCGCGCCTCGCGCGCCGCGGAGACAAACGCCTCGAGCTCGGCGACCTCGGGCGCGCGGCCCTCGCGCAGGGGCAAGCGGCTCCACTCCACGCCCGTCTGGGTGAGGGCCTCCTCGGGCAGCTCGCCGTCGGTGAGGAAAAACACTACCCCGAAGCCGTCGGCAGCAAGCGAGGGCAGCTCCTCCGCGGCGAGAACCTCCGCCGCGGCGACTTGGTCCTCGACAAGCCACGTCCAGCGCACCGGAGCCATGGCTATCCTTCCTCGGCGCTCTGCAGGGTTAGCGTCGTGCGCTGGCCAGGATTGTAGGCCTCGACAAGCAGCCCCTCGTCGCGCAAGTATAGGTCAATGACGCGAATATTGGTATATTGGGCAAGCACGCGCCCCGTCTGCGCGTCGCTCAGCCGAAGCTGCGGGCTCCCCGTAAACGTAATCTTGCCGCATCTCTTCGTTTGGTCGAGGGGGTCGCGCACATCGGGGACGAAGTCCGCGCGCTGGGCGCTGCCATCTATCCGCCGCTTCTTCTTCTCCTTCGTCTCCGTCACGGCGAGGACGACGACCTCCTCGGCGTGGCCCGCCTTCAGCTCGCCGCTCTCCGGGTCGAGCGTCGCGGTGATTACCTTTGCGCTCACCGTGGTATCGCCCTGAACGAGGCGCGGCCGGCCCGAGGCCGTATAGCGCCGTTTGTCGATCTCGTAGGTAATCACCTGCGCGGTAAGCACCGTCTCGCTCCCTTGGCGCCTGGCCAGGACCACGCGCGGGCCTTCCTTAAGCGCCGCGGTGCGCTTTTCCGCGTCATACTCGCAGCGGCCCGCGGTCGCTCGCGCCGCACGCTTGTTCCCCTCGCTGCCGATCGTCGCGCGCAGGGTAACTCCGCCTAGGCCCTCGGCGCGGGCGAGCGCGCCGGTCTCCGGGTCGCTATGGGCGACGATGCGCTGGCAGGAGAAGGAAAACCCGTCCTCGCTCGTCAGCGTGGGCTGGCCCTCGGCGACGATAACGTCCTCTGCCCCGCGGTAGACGATTTTCTCCGCGCGCAGCACAGCTTGCTTTTCGTCCTTGCTGCGGGGGAGAAAGGTTACCGTGGGGTTGTCGAGCAGGGTAAGCACCTCGCCCTGGGCGACATATGTCGCCCGCCCCGCCTTGCCCAGCGCGGGGCGCCCGTTCTTGCCCTTCGTGCGCACCTCCACGCCGCCGATGACCTCCGCCTGCTTAACTGCGCTGCGCTGCGCCTCCAACTGGGCGACGATTTTCCCGCCCGAGATAACGTAGTCGCTGGAGGTTAGGGTAGGCGCGCCCGTGGCCTCGACCGAGCGCTCTTTGCCATAGCGGTAGGTCACGCGCTGGCAGCGCAGGGTGGCCCGCTTGCCTTCTGCGGGGCCGAACTCAAAGCTTACCCCGCCCTCGGCGACGATAACCTTCTCCTCGAGCCAGGCCACGAGCCGCGGCGCGGCGAGAACCGAGGGCTTCTCCCCCTCCTGCCCGCCGCTAATCGTCGCCTCCACCCCGCGCTCCAAGCGCACCTGCCGCCCCTCGGCAACGAACACCGCCGTGGGCGCGGTGGCCACGATGCGCCGCTTGGGCTCGCTCTCGCCCGCCCCCTGCCACGCCGTGGTCAGTTGCACCCCGCCCGTGGCCGTAGCCTTGACCACGTCGGTGTCGTCCTCGTTAAGCAGCACTTCGATGGTCGGCGCGGTAATGTGCGTGTCGCCGACGACGAGCTCCGGCTGGCCGGTGAACTTTACCGTATGCTCGGCGACGTTCCAGGAAAGCCTTGGGGCGTAGACGGAGGCGGAGGGAGTCTCTAGCTGCTTTTGCTGCTGGGCGGCGGCCACCGCGGAGAGCAGAAACACGGCAATGGCCACCCGTTTGCCCGCGCTGTTGGGCATCTCGGTCACCACACAATCGGCAAGGCCGCGCTCGTCGAACTGGGCGACGAGGGTGGCGCCGGAGATCTGCGCCGGCCCGCGGGAGAACTGCACCCCGCCGCTCAGCTCCGCGCGCTTTTCGTCCACGATATAAGTAAGCGCCCACGCGGTGGCGGAGAACTTCGGCTCTACGCCCTCCGCGGAGCGCGCGCTTACCCCGTTAACAAAACTTAAAACGCCGCGCTCACCGTCGACATTCAACAGCGGCGCGCGCGCGACAAACTGCGCCTTCCCTCCGGCATAAAGCGCACAGGTAACCTCGCGCACCACGGCCTGCTCCGCGCCCACCTCGCGCTGAATCGTCCCCGCGCGCACGGCCCAGAGCACATGACCCGTGGTTCGGTCTACCTGCTGCAGGAGGGTCTTAATGCCCACCTCGATCTTCGGCCGCCGGGCAACGTTCGGCCGCTCGGAAAGCGTAAGCCACACGCCCAGGCCGATGATCGAGCAGAGAACCAAGACCAAGAGCAGGGCCGCAACTCGCTCGCGCTCAGTCACCGCGTTCGCTTCCGCCCCTCGGCGCGCGATGCGGGGCAAAGCGCAGCCGGAGCATGGCCCACAGCGCCCACAGGCCGTCCCACACGGTAAGTTTCTTCCCCTTCTCCGCCCCGCGCGGGGTGTAGGAGATGGGATATTCGGCAATGGCCACCCCGCTACGCGCCAGCTTTGCCGCGATCTCAAAATCTAGGTCAAAGCCCGAGCAGGCCAGTTCCAGCCCCTGCAGCACCTCGCGCCGCACGAGCTTGTAGCACGTGGCCACATCGCTCAGCGGTTGGCGGTAAAGCACCCTAAACCACCAGCTTACCAGGCGCCTGCCGAACGAATATAGCGCCTGCCCCTCGCGCTCCCGTGCGCCGAGCAGGCGGCTGCCGAACAGCGCCACGTGCCCCTCGGCCTCGGCCTTCTCGAGCAGACGCGGGATGTCGCTCGGGTCATACTCCAAGTCGGCATCTTGGACGATGATCCACTCCCCCCGCGCCGCGGCGATCCCCTTGCGCACCGAGCCCCCC
>CAZMGT010000088.1:0-7773 GCA_964565895.1 uncultured Armatimonadia bacterium | reverse complement strand
GCGTGGCCGCTCCCTTGGTGGCAGTGGCGGGCGCGCGGGCGCGCGCGGCGCGCGTCGAGGTCGCCGCGGCGCCACCTCCTGCAGCGCCGGAAGAGGCCGACCGGAGCGTTATCTCCAAGCTTTACGCGCTTGTGGACACGTTCAACCAGGTAGCCGAGGACGAGCGGCTGCGCAAGCAGACGGGCGTCGCTCCCGCGCACATCGGGGGGGTGGCCGGCGAGGTTACTGTAGAACGCGCGCAGCAGGCGATTAAGGCCGTCGCCGACGAGGTTTTGCAGCAGACGCACAAGCTGCGCATGGCGCGGTTGGAGGAGGGCGAGGCGGACCCCGCGGCAGTGGGTGCGGAGCTGGGCAAGCTCGTCGAACGTTGCAAGCAGGCGGAGTTTACCGGCCTGGCGCAGTGGCTGCTTACGGACCGCGGCTTGGAGCAGCTCATCGGCGGGCTGCGCGAGCTCGATGCGCAGAGCGAGGAGCTGCGCTCCGGGGCGGTGAAGATCCACCGCGAGCAGGCGCCGCCCGCGGAACCGGAGCCCCCCGCGCCGGAAAAGCCCAAGCCACAGCCCAGCGCGCCCCCACAGCCACCCCCTGCGGAGCCGAAGAAGGCCGGCTGCGGCGCGGCGATCTTTTTCCTCGCCTTTGTTCTCTCCGCGATTTTTTGGCTTGCCCTGCAGCTTGCAGGCTAAGCTGCCGCTAACGGCGCTGGCGAAGGCCGCTGGCCCCTGCCCCACCCGCGGAGCTAAAGCGCGGCGCGAATCGCTTGGGCAACCGCCCGCGCGAGAAACTCGTATCCTTGGCGGGTAAAGTGCACGTTTTCGGGAAGCTGGATTTCCTCAAGCCGGGGCAGCGCGGCGGCGTAAAGGTCGTCGATGGCCACGCCGTTTTTCTCCATAATCTCGCGCGCGGCTTCATTGTAGGCGATGACGTCGGAATTTTTGCGCGGCGGGGTAAGGTTGCCCTCGGGCACGGGGGTCGTCGCCGCCCAGATAAGCCGCGCGCCGGTCGCCTTTAGCCGGGCGACAAGCGCCGCCAGGTTCCGTTTATACTGCTCCAGCGGCACTTGGCGCTTGCCCGCGCGGTCCATTTTCAGGTCGTGCAGCCCCCAGTTGAAGTGGATGACGTGCCACTTGTTCGCGCCGAGCCAGCGGTCCAGGCTCTCCAGGCCGCGGATCGTAGGCCCGCCGTTTTCGGGAATGCGGTGCACGTTTGCCTCGCCGAGAAGCAGCCAGCGCAGGGGAATGGTGTAGCCGATGGAGATCGAGTCGCCGATGATCAGCACGCGGGGCAGATCGGGGTTGTCGCGCGGGGGGACGTACTCCGCGCCGCGGAGCTGCCCGAGGCGGAACACCTCGACATAGCTCACCCCGCGGCGCTTGCCGCGCTCGGCGATCCACGCCTCGACCCGCGCGGGACCCGCGGGGAGGTTCAGCCGGCGCATGATGCACCACGTATCGCCGCGGGCGAGCTGCGCTGCCCGCTCGACGCCGGCGACGCGCACCTGCGCCTGCGCCCCCTCGGCCGCGGCGGGAAAGCGGAGGACGAGCTCATAACGCCCCGCGGCGCGCACGTCGATCTCCCAAAAGCCGAGGTCCTTATTGCTCCACCCCGCCGCCCCGCGCCAGTCCTGGCGGGTGAGGATCGTCGGGTTCTCGTGCTCCGTGCCCACGAAGATGCGCGGCGGGTCGTAGCCCCGCGTGGCGGAGACGTCGTCGAACCAGCGCTCGTAGCTTTGGCGCAGGCGCGCGACGATGTCCGGGTGCTTGTCGGCGATGTTCTGCTTCTCCCCGGGGTCGGCTTGCAAGTCATACAGCTCGTTGCCGTTGACGAGCTTATAGCGCTGGGTAATTGCCGCACAGGCGCGGAACTTTTCCGGCACGTCGCCGCGGTGCCACTGGGCGAAGATCGTTCGCTCCGGCCAGTTCTGCGCCTCGCCGAGAAGCAGGGGCATTAGGCTTTTGCCGTCGAACGCGACATCGGGGGGCTTGGGCGCGCCGCAGGCTTCGAGCAGCGTGGGGGCGAGATCAATGTGCGCGGCGATTGTATCGATCTTCTTCCCCGCGGCAAGCCGCGCCGGCCAGCGGATGAAGAACGGCACGCGAAGGCCTCCCTCGTACACCGTGCCCTTCGTCCCGCGCAAGCCGCCCACGGTATAATGGCCCCGCGAGGGGCCGTTGTCTGTGAGAAAGATGACGATCGTGTTTTGCTCAAGCCCCAGCTCGCGCAGCCGGCGGAGCAGTCGGCCGACGTTTTCGTCGATGTTCGTGACCATGCCGTAAAACTTGGCCGTTTTCTCGTCTAGGCCCATTTTTAGATAGGGCTCAACATAGGAGTCGGCGATTTGCAGCGGGGCGTGGGGCGCGTTTGTCGCGAGGTAGACGAAGAACGGCTCTGCGCGGTGCTTCTCGATAAACTTGATCGCCTCGCTGGTGAAGATGTCGGTGCAGTAGCCGCGGTATCTCTGGGGCACGCCGTTGTGCTGGAGGATGGGGTCGAAGTAGCTGTTGCCCGGGGGGTCGGAGGGCTGGCCCAGGCCGCCCCCGTTGTGGACAACGGCCTCCTCGAACCCCTGATCGATGGGCCGCATGGGATAGGTGTCGCCCAGGTGCCACTTGCCGAAGATCCCCGTGCGATAGCCCGCGGCGCGGAGCATCTCGGCGATCGTCTGTTCCTCGGGATACATCATCGAGCGGCCGAGGTAGGTATCGACCACACCCGTGCGGTAGTTATAGCGGCCGGTCATGAGGCAGGCGCGCGTGGGCGAGCACACGGGGCAGACGTAAAAGCGAGTTAGCTCCACGCTCTGGGCGCAGAGGCGGTCGAGGTTTGGCGTTTTGATCTTGTCGTTGCCGTGGCAGCCCAGGTCGCCCCAGCCCTGGTCGTCGGTGATGATCAGCACGACATTCGGCCGCGGCGCGGCATTATTCTTCTGGGCGCCGGCGAGGTCGGAGAAGGCGAGCGAGGCGCCCAGGCTGCCCATGGCCTTGACGAACTGCCTGCGGGTAAGCGCCTCGCGATTCGCCGCTTGTTCCGGCGCAGAGTAGCTTTTGTGCACATCTTCGCTCATCGTTCCCACCTTCTCGAAGGCAAGGTCGAGTCTTCCCAGACCTCTCGAAAGACGCTGCGCGGCGCGTGTTGGGCCAGCGCCGCATAGTGGCCAGCGCGAGGCGGCGGCACAATAGCGGCGGGGCGCGCTAGGCCGGGCCGAGGCAGACGACCGCGCCGTTGGTTAACGCAAGATAGAGCTTGCCGTAGGCCACGGCCAGGCCGTCGAGCACGGGCGGGGCCTCGAGGTCGTAGCTGGCGAGCACGCTTCCGTCGCTCGCCGAGACCGCGAGCACCTTTGCCTCCTGCGGGCCGAGCGGAGCCCAGCGGTCGTCGTTGGGATCGGTGGGCGGGCCGGCGACGAACAGCGTGTCGCCGGCGAGGGCCATCGCCCGCACGTAGATGGGCAGGCGCTTCTCCCAGAGCACCTCGCGGTCGCTCCGCCGCAGAGCAAACAGCCGATAAAAGCCGTCCTCAAGCTGGTTAGACCAGTGCACCCCGCGCCGGCCATAGCCGAACACGTTTTGCTCGTTAAACACGAGCAGCCGCCCATAGATAAGGTTCTTCGCGCGCCCGCTGCACCCCGTGGAGAGCGAGCACTGCGTGCCGAAGATCCAATATGAGCGATGGGGCCAGGTGTCGTCGAGGAAGTCGGTGAGCGTGAGCAGGTGCGGCGCGCCGTCGCTTGCCCTCTTACCCCGCAGGTCGAACGCCATGTCGCGCAGGTAGATGTGGCTGGCGTCGGCGCAAAGAATGTCCGCGCGCGCGCCGGGGAGCGCCGCCGGGCCGAACTGCTTGGGCTGGCGACCGGTGACTGGATCTGGGCTGTAGATGGTGGAAATGGAGCGCACGCTGCCCGTGGCTGGATCGACGAGGCAGATGTCGATGCCGCAATCGAGGTACGACGAGCGGCCAGCGAGACAATAAGCGACCCCGCCCTGGACGAGCACGGCGCCGGGCGCGGGCCAGGTAGATTCCACCTGCTCGCGGGCGACGATCAGGCGCGGCGCGCGGGCCACGCGCAGCCGCCAGGCAAGCGCGCCGTCGGAAAGGCGCACGCTGTAAACGCAGCCGTCGTGCGCGCCGAACAGCGCCCGGCCCTGGTAGACCGTGGGCGGGGAGTCTACGCGGCCGCCGGCGATGAAGCTCCACGCCTGCTTGCCGGAGCGCGCGTCGAACGCGCACACGCGGTGGGCCTCGCGCGAGGCGACGAGGACGCGGCCGCCGGCGACGGTCAGCGCGCTAAGCTTGCCGCCCGGCGCAGCGCGCCAGAGCAGGCGCAGGTTACCTTGAACGGTGTTTGCCGTGGCCCCGCTGCGCTGGGGGTCGTGGCGATACGTGGGCCACTCCGCGGCAGGCGAGGCGTGCAGCGCGGGGGCGCGGGAGCCATAGGCCGGGCCGGGCTCAGGCTGCGGCGCGGGCCGGGCGAGCTCAACACGCGGGCTGCCCGTGGCCAGCGCGTTAAACCCCTTTAGCTTCGCCCCGACATAGCAGCCGCACGCGTGCGGCGGCACATAAAGCAGGCCGTTGCAGGGCATTACCCCGTAGCGGCACACGCCGCGCGCCCAGCTATGCCACAGCACCTCGCCTTTTTTAAGATCGATAATCTCCGTTCCCCGGCGGCCGCCGAGAATGTAGCGGTCGGTCGCCTTGTTCATGTAGCAGCGATGGTGGTGGCCGGGGTTTTCCGGCTCGATTTGCTTTAGGATGTCGCCCCTCTCTAAGTCGCGGCAGACGGCGAAGTAGGGCCCCCAAGCGGGCCCCCGCTTGCCCTTAATCGGCCGGAACCCGCCGAGCCAGAGCGCGCCGCCGGCGACAAACGCGTCGCGGATGTCCACAAGAGTGGGCTTTTGCCTCCAGAGAAGCTTTCCGCTGTCTGCGGCGAGGGCGGCGATGGCGTTGCGCCCGGCGCAGATAAGCTTGCCCCGCCAGACCAAGCGCACGATCGCCGGCGCGGGGGCGGCCCAGAGCTCGTTGCCCGTTTTCAGGTCGAGGCAAACGGCCTCGCCGCTGCGCTGGAAGAACACGCGGCGGCCTTCCGCGCAAAGCGTGAGGCCCCTCAGCCCGCGGACGGCATCGCCCCGCTTGCGCCAGAGCTCGCGCCCAGTGGCAGCGTCGAGGGCAAGCAGCGAGACGGGGGCCTTTTGCTCGATCGAGCGAAACTCCGCAGCCACGGCAAGCGAGGTGTCGCGCGTGTCTAGGGGAGAGCCCTTTTGCGCGGCGAGGCGCTCCAGCTTATCCAGCTCGGCAACGCGCTGTTTGGTCACCTCGCGCACAACGAGGAGCAGCGTACCGTCGTGCCAGAGCACCTCCTCTGTGCCAAACGTCCCCGGGTAGACCTTAATCAGTTTCCCCGTCGCCGCATCTACCGCGCTCAGCGGAGCGTGAAACCCGAGTGTTACGTATACCCGGTCGCCTACGGCAACCAGCCGCCGCTGCAGAGTATACGGCGTCTGCCCCCAGAGTATGAGGTGCGGATACCACTTGGTAATTGCCTTTTGCCAAAGGAGCACGCCGCTGAATGCGTCGCGCGCCACGAGAAACCACTGCGCGGGACGCTTAACCGAGGAGATCGGGCCCTCGTCGGCGATGTAGAAGATCCGCCCGCCGGCGGAGACGAGGGCGTTGATGCTCGGCGTGTGCTCGTGGCTGCGCGTGTGCAGCGGGGCGGCCGTCCACTGCAAATGACGCGGAGGGCCGACTTCGTCGTCGTGGGCCACGGCGTTGCCGCTCGGGTCGTGGAGAAAGTGCGTCCATTCGTCAATATTCTCGGGGCGGGGCTTGGTCTGTTTTTGCCAGTCCGCGCCCGCCTTAATGTAGGCCACGCCCCCGGGCGCGAGCACCCGCCGCACCTCGGACATGGGCACTCGCCCCAAGCTCTCCGCAACGAGCAGGTTTACCGTGTTGTCGGCATAGGGCAGGCGCTCGCCTTCGAGCCTGTCCACGGCGACCGGCCCGTAAAGCCCTTGCTCGGCAAGATAGTTGCGCGCGCGAGCGACGTTTTTCGCGTCCGCGTCTAGCCCGTGCACGACAAACCCCGGCCCGGCGCGTAACGCTGCGGTAAGTTTTCCCTCGCCGCAGCCGAGGTGCACGACAAGGCCGCCGGCAACGCCGGCGTCGGTAATGATCGTCCGCGCGGTCGCTTGCTCGTCGCGCTGAGCGGGCCAAAGCAGACCCACAGCGAAAACGGAAACCGCAGCAAGGGCAAGAACAAGCTTTAGGGCGGGCTTGGCAAGCACAGGCGATACCTCCTTCTCCGGGCCACGGCCGCGGCCAGCGCATGCCCTCGCCGGCCGTGACGGGCAAGCAACGCTTCGCCAGGCGATTTCCCAACCCCTCTTCGTCGCGCGGGAGTCGTTCGCCAGAGCGTCTATGAGGCCGCGGCGCGCAGCGCTGGCTCGCGCTCGCCTTCGCGCTCCGTGGCGCGCGGGCGATAGAGCGCGTGGCCCAGCCCAAAGCCTAAAACAGCCGCCCCGAGCAGGGGAAAGGGGTATGCCTGCGTCCACGCCGTGGTGCCCACTAGGCCCAGCGCGAACGACAGG
Organism: uncultured Armatimonadia bacterium; assembly: GCA_964565895.1. GTDB lineage: Bacteria > Armatimonadota > Zipacnadia > UBA1398 > CAZMGT01 > CAZMGT01. Next base: position 1,192 of record CAZMGT010000088.1, on the reverse strand, counting down.
GCAAGGCAGGCGCGCACGACGCGCCGGCGCGGGGAGTGCGGGGGCTCGCGCTGGAGAAAGCAAAACGCGGCGAAGTAGGGCACGATTAGGTGCACGTGATAGTTAACCCAGGTGACGGGGCTGAGCAGGAGCATGAGGATGACGACAAGGCCATATTGCAGCGCAAAGACGGGAAGACCGCCCTGCGCGGGGCCGCTGCGCGCGATGGCCAGGCCGGCGCCGGCGAGCGCCACCCCGGCGAGCACAGCAAACACTGTGTTGGCCACCCAGCGCGGGGCGCGGGCGATGTTTACCGCGCGCATGGGGCGCGTCCCGCGCACCGCGGGCAGGGGCCGGAGGAAGCGGTGGGCCACGGCAAGCAGGGACTGGTTTGTCCCGCGGTAGACGGAGTCTTGCTCATACCACGCCGCGCGCTCGTCCGCGCTATAGGCGAGCAGGGGGTGCACCTGGCCCGCCCAGTGGTCCACGAGGGCCGTGCCGCGCGTGGGGCCGAGGATGAGCATGGGCAGGGCGAGGAAAAAGGCGAGCGCGCCGAGCGCCGCACCGGCAACTACGCGCAGCCGCCGCTTAGCGAGGAAATAGGGGAGGATTAGGCAGGGGAGGATTTTTAGCGCCGCCCCCGCGGCAAGGGCCAGGCCCGCGCCAAACTCGCGCCGCGTGGCAAAAAGATAAAGGCAGAGAACGAGGCAGAGCAGGACGACGAGGTTGGAGTTGCCCATGATCAGGTCGTTGAACACCAGGCCGAGGCCCATTGCCATGGGAGCGGCGGCTATTGTCCAGGGCGCCTCGGGCGCCGCGCGCAGGAATAAGCGATACAACAGCAGCCCCGCGCACAACGCGCAGGCGGAGCAGAAGAGGTACCACAGGGCAGCCCCCGCCCCCAGAGGAAGGGCGCAAAACGCGGCGAGAAGCAGGTGCGAAGGGGGCGGATAGGTTAGCGGAACCTCGGGCGCCGCGCCCCGGGGAAGCGTGTGGAACACCGTGTAGTGCACGGCGTTGTAGTAGTCGCGAAAGTCAGCGGAATAGTTTGTCAGTTGGCGGTGGACGGCGATGGGCCAGCAGATGAGCCACGCCGCGGCGACGAACGCCAGCGCCGCTCGCTTGCCGCGCGTGGTGTTTAACCAGCGCAACACGCCATCGCACAGAGACCGCAAACCGTGCATTGCGCCAAAACCAAACGCCCGCCCGCGCG
>CAZMGT010000087.1:0-8175 GCA_964565895.1 uncultured Armatimonadia bacterium | reverse complement strand
TACCCCTTCATCCCCGTCAGGGCGATTCCTTGGATGAACGTGCGCTGGGTGAAGAAGAACAGAACGATCAGCGGCATGACGACGATCGTTGCCGCGGCCATGAGCATGTTCCACTGCGTCCCCCCGTGCTGGCTCTGGTAAAACTGCAGCCCCAGCGATAGCGTGAACATCTTCTGGTCGGTGAGATAGATCAGCGGCCCGAGAAAATCGTTCCACACATAAAGAAAGTGAAACAGAGCAACAACGGCGAGCGCGGGCTTGGACAGGGGGAGGATTACGTGGCGGAAAATGTCAAACTCCGACGCGCCGTCAATGCGCGCGGCGTCGGAAAGCTCACGCGGAATGGTTAGGAAAAACTGGCGCAAGAGAAAAATGTTAAACGCGCTGCCAAACCACGCGGGCACCCACAGCGGCTTGTAGCTCCCGATCCAGTGCAGCTCCTTAAACACCGCGAACAGGGGAACCATGATAATGGGAAAGGGGATCATCATCGTGGCCAGCGTGGCGGCGAAAAATGCCTCGCGCCCTGGCCAGCGAATGCGCGCGAAACCATAGGCGACAACGGCGTTAGAGATTACCGTCCCCGTTACCCCAAGCGCGGCGAGATAAAGCGTGTTTAAAAAATAGCGCAAAAACGGAATATAGCCCAGCTTGTCGCTCTGATAGGTAATCGCGTCCCAGTAGTTGTGCCACTGAATACGCGAGGGAATCCACTTCGGCGGCATGTGCATCGTCTCTTCGATAGGCTTGAGCGAGGTAGAGAGCATCCAGAAAAAGGGAAACAAAAAGACCACCGAAAGCGCCAGGAGAACAATAAAGACAATCGCCTTAGCGAGCGGGCTTTTCGCCTCCACGCTATGCCCCTCCGTAATACACCCGCCGCGCGGAAACGCGCAGCGCAATGAGCGTCAGCGCGAAGATGATCAGGAACAAAATCCAGGCCATCGCCGAGGCGTAGCCCATGCGCAGGTAGGAAAACGCGCTGTCGTAAAGGTACATCGTGAGAAAGTAAATCGAGCGCGCGGGCTCGCCCCGCGGGGAGATAACATAGGGCACGGCGAAAAGCTGCAGCGTGCCGATGATCCCCATGATCAGGTTAAACAGGATGATCGGCGAGATCATGGGGATGGTAACGTGGCGCAGCTTGTGAAACCACGTTGCCCCGTCGAGCTCCGCCGCCTCGTAAAGCTGCTCGGGAACGTCCTGCAGCCCGGCGAGGTAGATGACGATGGCATGGCCCACGCCCCACGTGCTCATAACCACCAGCGCCGGCTTAGACCACATCGGGTCCGCAAGCCACGCGGGCAGGCTAACAGCGTTCATCCCCAGCGCCTGAAGCAGCCTGTTGGCCAGCCCCAGGGGCCACTTTAAGAAGTAGTTCAACACGCCATAGTCGCCGTTGAAAATCCACAGCCAAATTACGGCCATGGCCACCATGGGGACCAGCGCGGGAAGGAAGAAGATCGTGCGAAACACGGTCATCCCGCGCACGCCGGTGTTTAGCAGCACGGCCAGCCCAAGCGAGACGACAAGCCCCAGGGGCAGAGCAAACGCGGCGTAAATAAGCGTGTTGGCCAGGGCCTTCCAAAACACCTCGTCCGTGGCCAGGTCAATGTAGTTGCCCAGGCCGATCCACTCCGGCCGCTGAAGCACGGAATATTCGCAAAAGCTAAAGTAAAACGAGGCGAGGATGGGGTAGAGCAAAAAACCGCCCAAGCCCACGATCCACGGGGCAACGAAGAGCAGCCCGTTTTTTAAGTCGCGCTTTTGCGCAGGGCTTAGCTTGCTAGTCCCCAGCATAGCTCATCCCCCGTCGGGCAAAGCGACGGATCTCGCGGTCGAGCTTGCGCTGCATGCGCTCCTGCACGCGGCGCAGGGCCTCCTCAGGCGTCGCTTGGCACAGCCAGATCTGGTCGAACGCGTTGGCCAGCTCGTCTGCGTATTCGTTCCAAATGCTCATGCGCGGGGTGCTGATCGCATTGGGGCTAAAGGCAAGGTCAATGAACACCTTGATATACGGGTTGGGGTGCTTGCGCAAGAACTCGCCGCTCACTTGGGCGAGGGGCGTGTGCTTGCGCTGGCCCAGGCAAAGCAGCTCCATCCCCTCTTGGGAGTTGACGAACTTCATAAACTCAAACGCCTCGCGGGGATGCTTTGCCCCGCGGGGGATGACGATGACGTCCTCCTCGGCGATGGTTACGTTCTTGAGGTCCGGCCGGTCGGCGGGGTGAGGAAACGGCGCCGCGCCCCACTCAAAGCCGTCGGTATACATGTCAATGAAGTTATACATCCACACCCCCTGCAGCTCCATGGCCACCTTGCCCGCAAGAAAGGCGTTTTGCGGCGAGGAGAAGTTGCCGAACCCGCTGCGGAACGTTTGCAACTGCCGCGCGCCATACTTCTTGGCGTATGACTGCACCCAGCGGAAGGCACGGATGTTCTCCGGCGAGGCGCAGGTAATCTTGCTCTTTCCGTCCCACAGCTTTCCCCCGAAGAAATATCCCCAGGCCCAGTTCCACCACCCGGGCTCCGCGGGCATAAACCCCATTTGAATGATCTCGCCGTTTTCGTCGCGCTTGGTGAGGATCTCCGCGTAGCGGTCGAGCTCCTCGATCGTTTGCGGGGGGCGATCCGGGTCCAGCCCCGCTTCGCGAAACAGCTTTTTGTTCCAGTGCAGGGCAACGGTGGCCGGCGTGGTGGGCAGGGCCCAAATGTGCCCGCGGTGCTTAAGCAACCGCCAATAGGCGGGAATGTAGTCGGCCTCGGTAATCCCCGCTTCCTCGAGAAACTCGTCCAACGGGGTCAGGGCGTTTTTGTCCGCATAGACGTGCACATTCTGCGACCACAGCCCGGCAATGTCCGGCGGAATGCCCCCCGCCGTGGCCATGAGCATCTTGCGGTCGATCTGGCTCACCGTAAGCAGGTCCACCTTAATCCTGTCATGCCTGCGGTTAAACTCGTCAACCACGGCACGCATGGCGTCGCCCTCAAACCCCGTCCACTTCTCCCAATAGGTAACGTGCACTACCCCCGTTTGCACGTCGCTGCGCGAGCGGGAGAGGACCACCGCGGCGAGCGCGAGCGTTAGCGCGATCGCAGCCAGGGAAAACCAACGCACCGCGGACCACCTTGCCTGCGGGGCAAAATGCTCCCGCTATTGCCCTTTTCGGCTAGCGGGGGTGGTTTCCTGCCAGCACGCCGCGTGCCTTGCCCGCGGAGCATAGCTGGCGGTTGCCGCGACAGTGGCCCACAGGGGCGGGGCCGCGCGGTATGCGCGGGAGCAAGGGGGTGCGGCGGTCTGCGGCGAACGGGCAAGCGCCATGGTCGCTTATGCGGTGGCCCTCGCTGCGCTGTGCTTTGCGCCGGCTCCGGACGACGAGCTTATCTGCGTCGCGCCCGACCGCTGGGCGTTTTGCACGGCCGAGACAAAACAGCGGTTTGTCCCGTTTGGGACAAGCTTCGTCCTCGCGGACAAGAGATACCTAAACACGTTCGACCCCGAGCTTTTCGACAAGCGCTACTACAATCGCCTGCTCGGCGCCTGCGCGGGGCTCGGGCTAAACGTCGTCCGGGTGTTTCTCCCCATTTCCGCGGTGCTCCCCGACCCCCAGGCGCCGGGCGAGGCGCGCATCGCCCCGGGCTATCTGGAGAACCTCGACGAGTTTCTGCGCCTCTGTCGCGCGCACCACATGCGGGCGATCGTCGCCCTCGCCCCGTGGGGGGGAAACAAGCTCCGCTGGTGGCACGAGGGCGGAGAGTACTTCGGACGCCACCCGTGGAAGGCCGACGCCGGCGTTGACTCCGTGGATGTTCTCTGCCGCTTCTGGGCAAAGCTGTGCGCGCACCTCCGCGGCAACCCCGCCGTGTTCGCCTACTCGCCGTGCGTAGAGTGGAGCCTGCCCAACATGAACCTCACCTGGCTCCCCCCGGGCGAGCAGCGGGGAAGAGTAACTACCGCCCCGGGGTTGTGGTATTGGCGGGCGTTTGTCCGCGCGAAATATGGCACGGTGGCTGCCCTCAACCGCGCCTGGGGGACGGCCTATCGCGAGTTCGACGAAGTGCCGCTCGTGGACTATACCTGGGACGGCAAGCGCAAGCGCTACGCCGACCCGGAGCGCAAGATCCTCGACTACCAAAACTTTCGCGAGTGGGCCTCGCTGCGCTATCTGCGGCCGCAAATCGCGGCCATTCGCGCCGCGGACCCCACGCATTTGGTGACGATCAGCAACCACGGGCGGCAGCCGTTTGGGCTGTGGGAGGGCGCGGCGCAGCATTTTATGGGGTTGAGCATCCCCGAGCAGGCTCCGCTCGTGGACTTTTATACCATCCACCACAACGAAAGCGAGGCGGCCATGCGGCGCAGAGGGTGGACGCTGCGCGAGGTGTGCCGCGCGCTCGTGCTGGGGCTGAGGTTTTGTTGCGCGCGCGAGGTAAAGCCCGTGCTGCTCGAGGAGTTTTCCTTTGCCGCCGACGACCCCCAGCGCAGCGCCGCGGGGCAGGAGCAAATGGTGCGCGCGAGCCTGGGGCACTGCTCGGGGTGGATGACGTGGTACTTGCAATTCCCCGCGCGGCGCAGCCAAGCCGATCCCGCCCAAGGGAAGTCGTTTGTGCTCGACGAAAACCTCGCTCCGAGCCCGTGGGGCAGGCGCGCGCAGGAGCTTTCTCGCCCCGGTGGGCTATTGTGGCGAGAATCCGCGCGGCGCTTGCCGGCGCGGCAGGTCGTCGCCCTTCGCCGCGAGGAGGAGCTGCTCGCCAAGGGGCCGGGGACAATGCTTAACATCATCCGGCGCTGGGAGGGATATTCCCACCCGCTGGATTTCCGCTGGCCGAGAAACCCAGACATTGCCCTGCGCCTGAAGGGAGAGAGGGAAGGTGGTTATTGACTTTCACGTGCACCTCGCCCCGGGGCCCGACGCTGTGGACCGGCTGCTTCGGGCAATGGACGAAAACGGCATTGACATGGCGGTTATCTTCTCGCCGCGCAACGACGACGTTTTCGCTGCGGCCCAAGCCCACCCGGACAGGCTCATTCCGTTCGGGCAAATCGGCTGGGGGTTTGACGACCCGCGGGAGATAAACCGGCTTTATGAGCGGGGGGCGAAGGGGATGAAGGTCATTCGCCCGCGGGTGCCCTATAACGATAGCTCGCTTGAGGAGTATTGGGGCCGCGCCGAGGAGCTGGGCATGCCCCTGCTCGTGCACACGGGGATCGTCGCTCGGCATGCGACCGACCGCTGGGACCGCGTGGACACGAGCTATATGAACATCATCAACCTCGACGGGCCCTGCCGCTGGTTTCCCCGGCTAAACATCGTCGCCGCGCACATGGGCAACCCGCACCACGAAGACGCCTCGATGATGATCCGCTGGCATCCGAACCTCTACTTCGACCTCTCCGGCTCGAGCCTGCTCCACCGCTCGCACCAGTATTTCCGCGAGCTGTTTTGGTGGGACAAGCCGACGCGGTTTTCCGACCGGACGAAATACCGGCCGTTTGAGAAAATGGTTTTCGGCTCCGACGAGCCCTATGAGATCATCGGCGAGCCGCTCGCCGAGCAGCGGGCGCTGCTTGAAGCCTTGGAGCAGCCGCCGGAGATTATCGAGGGCGTGTTTGGGGGCACGGCGGCAAGGCTGCTTGGGCTAAGCGAATAGGTACCCGCCGGGCGGCGGGTGCTGACGTAGGGCGGCCGCTAGCTACAGCAAGAACCGGGGCGCAGGGCGGCTCGCCGCACCTTATGCGGCGGCGCTTCGCTTAGGCGACACACGCCACGGCATGAGCAAAAAAGAGGGCAGGCTTGCGCCTGCCCTCCGCTGCTTTCTTTCCTGTTAGCCCGTGGTAATTTGAACGACGTCGATCTTTGCCATGTCGTTCGTGCCCACGCCGCGCTCCGCCGCGGAGGCGATATACGCGGGATAGCGCCCCTCTTCGGCAAGGCTGCGGAAACCGGCAGCCTTCCGCCGCGCCTCGAGGATCTGCAAGCAGATCGTGTCCAGCGCCACGGGGTCGACCGAGGCGAGGATCTCGCTCTGCTCCCAAAGGTTTTCCGCGCGCAGCCCGGGCCCACCGTGGGCCAGCGGCCGGATGCAGTCGCAGATTACCAGCCGCGTCTTGTCCTTAATCGCGGGCACGGCGTTTACATCGGCGATCTGCGGGTTGCAGTGGTTCTTGTGGTGCGCCCCAGGGTTGTCGAACGAGCCATAGTGGTTCTTTAACGCGCAGGTCATTCCGGCAATGCGGTGGTCCTTAAGAATGGGCACGTTAACGAGCGCGGTAATTTTGCGCGTGAGAATTTTGGACAGCCTGCCGTGGAACGTGCCGTTGCGCGTGGGCTGGGGCTCGTAGTCGCCATCGGTGCCGTAGCACAGCGGTCCGGGGCCAGTGGTGTTTACCTTGTAGCCGACCTTGATTAGGTCGGCATTTGTGCGGTCCCAAACGATGATGTTGCTCGGCTTGACACCAGCGGAGATAATTCCCTGAACAATGGCCTTAGTTACCTCGGGGTGGGTGCTCGCGCCAACACCAAACAGGCAGTTGACCTTAACGCCAACGACGTCGTCCGGCTTGAAGAATGTCCTCCAGGCATCGGCGCCCGTTTTGCCGGTGAGGGCCTCGACGCTTCGGTTGACCATTTGCGCGACGAGGTCCTCGCGATAGGCGTTGTCGCCTTTTGCGCGCGAATCTTTGACGCGCACGACCTTCACCGCGGGGCCCTGGGCCACGGCGAGCCCGGCGACGTGCCCCGCGGCAACCATTGCCCCGGCGGCCCCGGCGCGCTTTAGGAACTCCCTCCTGCTAATCCCAGCTCTCGGCAAGGCAACACCCTCCCTCTCGCGGCGACTTGTGCGGCGGGTCGGCCCGCCAGCGCTCCAGCGGCAGACGTATAGTTCGCGCGCGCCCTCGGCGCCTCCTCCTTCGCCGGCCTGCGCACGACGGAAACGTGCGCCACGCGCGGGGCAAGCCGCCGCGGGAGCGGTTTTTCCCGCCGGGGGCGCGAAGCGCGAAGGAAATGCGCGCTTAACGCCAGAATAACATGGTGGCGGCGGGATTGTGTGGCGTCTAACAATATACCTGGGTGTGTTGTTTATTTGGCAAATGAAATCCACGAGAGAGCCAAATACTTAACAGAAGGGAGGATGGGCCGCGCGGCAGGCGAGCGACGCTCCGCCGCGTGGGCAAAGCGCCATGCCGGAAAGAGAGGAGAACGAAATGGACATTGATGAGGTTAGCGAGGCCCAGCGCATTAACATTGGCACGAAAATTCGCAGGTTGCGCACGAAAAAGGAAATGACCATGGAGGAGGTGGCCCGCCGCGCGGGCTGCTCGCGCGCGTTTTTGTCCCGCGTTGAGCGCAACGAGTCCATGCCCTCCGTGGCCACCCTCGTGGCCATCTCCGAGGCGCTCGACGTTAGCCCCGGATACTTCTTCGAGGACACCGAGGCCGAGCTCGCCGTCGTCCAGCGCGCCGCAGAGCGCAAGCGCTTCGAGGACCGCGGGGTTACCGTGGAGCTCGTCACCAAGGACATTCCCATTCGCAAAATCCACGTCGCGCTGCTCACCATTCCCGAGGGAATGGATACCGCGGGCAAGCGCCATAAATATGACGATGACCAGTGCGGCCTGTGCATGAAGGGCAAGATCCGCGTAACGACCGAGCACCGCGCGTTTGACCTAGAGGAGGGCGACTCGTACTACCTCAACTCCGGCATTCCCCACCGCATCGTAAACACCGGCGAGGGCGACGCCGTCGTCCTGCTCATTAGCGCACGGCGGAGCTTCTAGCGCGGGCTTGCCGCTCGTCACTGGGGAGCAGCGGTTGGCCGCCTGGCTGAGGCGTGGCGGTGTGGCCGGAGAAGCAGGCTGCTCTGTTCTAGAGGATGTAGCGGCTGAGGTCCTTCTGCTCGAGCACGTCCTTTAACCGCGCGCGAACATAGCGCCGGTCGATGCGCACCTTTCGCCCCGCGCGCTCTGGAGCGTCAAACGAGATATCCTCAAGCACGCGCTCCATAATCGTATGCAGCCGGCGGGCGCCGATATCCTCGGTTTGCTCGTTAACGACGCGCGCGATATGAGCGATCTCCTCGATCGCCGAGCGGGTAAACTCAAGCTCCACGCCCTCGGTGGCGAGCAGGGCCTTGGCCTGCTTGACGAGGGCGTTTTTCGGCTCGGTAAGGATG
>CAZMGT010000086.1:0-8257 GCA_964565895.1 uncultured Armatimonadia bacterium | reverse complement strand
TCAGCTCAACCCTCAGCGCATGGCCAACGCCCGCGCCGCCGAGCTTTATCTGCGCCACTGCGCCGAGGTTCTCGGGCCCCCCGCCGCGGCTGATCTGCGCGCCGCCGCCGATGCCTTCGCCCCCGCCGCCGACATGTGGCTCGACCTGTTTAACACCATCTTCCCCCGCGAGCTTTTAGAAGATCTCCCCCCGCCCGCGCAGCGCGGCCCAAACTTTGCCCAGCTCCTCGCCGACCGCGTTGCCCGCCAAACCCTGGCCGACGATCAAGCCGTCGCCGCCGCCTGCGCCATCCTCGACCGCCTGCACAACACGCTCTCCTCCGCCGCCGAGTGCATCGCCTCCGCCGTCCACGCGCTGGAGGGTCCCCGCGGCTAGCCCTCCGCTTTCGTCGCCTGGACCGGGACGACAAACAGCCCCCTTTTCCCGCGCGAAAACAAAAAATTGGAAAAATCCGGCCAACAGGGTTGCGCTTGGTGGAGTTTTATAGTATGCTGGCGGAGCCAAGTGGAGCAAAGTGGGGCAGTGTCCCTACAAAGGTCCACCTCTGCCGGGCCGGCGACCGACCTCCGGCCCGAACGGATTGGAGCGCTCTGTGGCTCGGCTGCTGGGCACGTTCGAACACTCGCTCGACGCCAAGGGACGCTACACCGTCCCCGCCAAACTGCGTACCGCGCTCGGCGAGGAGTTTATCGCCGTCGCCGGCGCCCACCCTTGCGTCCTCCTCTATCCCCTCTCGCGTTGGGATGCCCTGGAAAAACGCATCGAGGCCCTCCCCGAGTTCGACGAGCTCGCCGAGGAGCTTCGCCGCCTGTTCGGCTCCGACGCCGCCGAGCTCCGCGTCGACGCCCAGTGGCGCGTAGTTATCCCCGCCCACCTAAAAAACTGGGCCCGGCTCGAGCGCGAGGTGGTCACCGTCGGCGCGTTCACCCGCTGCGAGGTGTGGGACAGGGAGACGTTTTTGGAGCACAAGCAAAAGCTGCGCAGCTCGCCGCGGCTGGGCGAGGCTCGCAAAAAATTCCCGCTCTAGCCGCCGAGCCGCGCCTCCGGAGAGAGGCTGCGGAGTATGCGATGGCCCAATACCGACGCCACGAGCCCGTTCTCCTGCGCGAGGCTATCCACTGGCTCAACCTCTCCCCGGGCAAAATCGTCCTCGACGCTACCCTCGGCGGCGGCTCACACGCCGCGGCCGCGCTCAAAAAGATCCTCCCCAACGGCCTGCTCATCGCCATCGATCGCGACCCCGACGCCATCCGCCACGCCGAGCAGCGTTTCGCCGCGCACCGCGACCGCGTGCACCTCTTCCTGGGCGACTTCGCCGATCTCCGCCAGGCCCTCGCCCAGGCCGGCTGCCGCTCCGTGGACGCCGTGCTCTTCGACTTCGGCGTCTCCGCGCACCAGCTCGGCCCAGGCAGAGGCTTTAGCTTTCAGTTCGACGAGGAGCTGTCCATGAAAATGGGCAACGAGCCCGGCCCGGATGCCAAGCAAATCGTCAACTCCGCCCCCGAGGACGAGCTGCGCCGCATCCTCCGCGAGCTCGGCGAGGAGCGCCATGCCGCGCGCATCGCCCGGGCCATCGTCCGCGAGCGCCAAAAGCAGCCCATCCGCACCACCGGCCAGCTTGCGCGCATCGTGGAAAGCGTCGTCCCTCGCCATCCGCGGCGCCGCCTTCACCCCGCCACGAAAACGTTTCTCGCCCTGCGCCTGGCAACGACTCGCGAGCTAGAAAGCATCGACGCCGCCCTGCCCGCCGCGCTTGCCGCGCTCGCCCCGGGCGGCCGCCTGGTGTGCATCAGCTACCACAGCCACGAAGACCGCCGCGTAAAGCACTTTTTCCGCCACGCGGCGGCCTCTTGCGTCTGCCCCCCAGGCCAGCCCGTGTGCACCTGCGGCAAGCGCGCCGAGCTGCGCATCCTTACCCCGCGGCCCGTGCGCCCCTCCCCCGAGGAGGTCGCCCGCAACCCACGCGCGCGCAGCGCCAAGCTCCGCGCCGCGGAGAAAATCTAGGAGGTATCGGCGATGACTCCTGCCCCGAGATACGGTTCCGGCCACTCCCGCTTCCCCCGTCGCCCGCGCAAGCGCAAACCTCGCCCCTCCTGGCCCACGCGCCTGCTCCTCGCCGCGCTATCGCGGCCGCTGGTCGTTGTTGTTCTCCTCGTCTCGTTCGGCGCTGCGGAGTGCTTAATTTACGTCTCCACCCAGGCCCATCTCGTCGCCGCCGAATACAAGCTCCAGGACCTCAAAGAGCAGTACGCCAAGGCGCTCGACCTCCAGCGCCGCCTGCTCGTCGAGCTCGGGGCAAAGGCCAATGCCGAGCGCATCATCCAGTTCGCCCGCGCCCAGGACGACATGGTCCTTTACGGCGCCGATGCCGTGGACATCGTCCCCCGCGCCAAGCCCGCCGAGGTGCGCCTCGTGCGCGCCCAGCCCTCGCTCGCCGAAAACATCGGCCTGCGCGTGGCAAGCTGGTGCGCCGACGCCACCCGCCGCCTCTATCCCGGCCGGCGCGAGGTTCAGGTCGCCGCCTCGCCCCCCTCATCGGCAACGGGCACACCTTAGCTCATTCTCCGGGAGGGCCGAGCGCCGGTGCGTCAGGCAACCGCCATTCCCGATCTCACCCGCCGCCTAGTCAGCGGCCCGCGTGTGGTATTCGTCCTCTGCTTGCTCCCGTTTGTCCTAGCCATCTTCCGCCTGGCCAGCCTCCAGCTCGGGACGACCGTCCCCCGCACCGACGGCATGGTCCGCCGGACGATCCCCGCCCGCCGGGGAACAATCTACGACCGCTACGGCCGGCCCCTCGCCCTCAACGCCACCGGCTACTCGGTGTTCGTCCATCCCCACCTCCTCAGCGACCCCCAACAGGTCGCCAATGCCCTCGCCCAGGCCCTACACCTCGACCCCGCCCAGGTCGCCCGCGCGACGCGCAGCAGCGAGCCGTTCGTCTGGATCAAACGCCTTATCCCCGACGACGAGCTCGCGCTGGTCAAGCCCCTGGCCGAGCGCGAGCGCGGCGTGGGCCTTAAGCCCGAGCCTAAGCGCATCTATCCCTATCACAAAATGCTCGCCCCCATCCTCGGCTTTACCGGTGTGGACAACCAGGGCCTCGCGGGGATCGAGCTTTCCCAAAATGCTCTCCTCCGCGGCTCCGACGGCGAGCGCCTGTGCTCGCTCGACGCCAACGGCACGCCCATCCCCACCAGCTCGTTCATCGTGCACGATGTCCAACACGGCTCCGACATCTACCTGACCATCGACGCCGACATCCAAGCCATTTGCGAGCGCGAGCTCGCCGAGGCCATCTCCCGCTACCACGCCCGCGGGGGAACGGTTACCGTGCTCGACCCCAAAACGGGCGAGATCCTCGCCGCCGTAACCCAGCCCAGCTTCGATCCCAACCGCTTCTACCTGGAGAAAGACCAACGCCGGTTTAACGCGACCATCGCGAGCATCACCTACGAGCCGGGCTCCACGGTAAAGGGCATCGTCGTCGCCGCCGCCCTCGACGCCGGCTGCCTCAGCCCCACCGAGCGCTTCCAGTGCACCGGCTCGAAAGTCGTCTACGACTACAAAATCAGTTGCCCCCACGCCCCTCCCGGCGGCCACGGCTGGCTCACCCCGCGCGACATCATCCGCGTCTCGTGCAACGTCTGCGCTGCCGATGTGGGCAAGCGCCTGGGCAGCGCGCGCATGCTCCGCTACTTCCGCGACTTCGGCTTCCTCGGCCCCACCCACGTGGGCATCTACGAGGAGACGGGCAGCGTGCCCCCTTACCGCGGCCCGGTGTGGGTGGCCACCGCCTCCTACGGCCAGGGAATAAGCGTCACGCCGCTCCAGCTTGCCGCCGCCTACGCGGCGATCGCCAACGGCGGCGTCCTCCTCCGCCCCAGGCTCATCGCCAAATACACCCTCCCCGGCTCCCACCGCTTCAAGCACACCCAGCCCACCGTTATCCACCGCGTGATCTCCGAAAGCGTCGCCCGCCGCGTGATGAGCTATCTCGTCGATGTCGTCAACAAGCCCGAGGGAACGGGCGCCGCGGCGCGGCTTAAGCAATATCTCGTCGCCGGAAAAACGGGCACCGCGCAGAAAGCCGGCCCCCGCGGCTTGGCATCCGATAAGTATGTGGTATCCTTCGTAGGGATGCTGCCCGCTGACGATCCCAAGTTCGTCATCCTGGTCACCGTGGACGAGCCCGACCCCGCGGCCGCCTACGGGGGAACGGTCGCCGCGCCCGCGTTCCGCGACATCGCCGAGGGCATCGCCACGCTAAAGGCCCTCCCGCCCTCCGCGCTCCCCTAGCGCGGGCTTGGGGAAAGGAGAAAATGCTCCTTTCGCAAATCGCCGAGCACATCCCAAACAAACTCGCCTTGCGCATCGTGCGCGATGTGCCCATCGCCGATGTCGTGCACGACTCCCGCGAAGTCTCCCCCGGGGCGCTGTTCGTCTGCCGCCGCGGCGAGCGCTTCGACGGCCACGACTTCATCCCCCAGGCTCTCGCCGCCGGCGCCGCCGCAGTCGTCGTCGAGGGCGCTCAGCGCCTCTCCGCCGTCCCGCCCGACGTCCCAGCGATCGCCGTGGCCGACTCGCGCCTCGCCCAAGCGGCCGCGGCCGCTGCTTGCCACGGCTTTCCCGCGCGCCGCCTAACGCTTATCGGCGTTACGGGAACCAACGGCAAAACCTCCACCTGCTACTTCCTGGAGAGCATCCTGCGCGCCGCGAACATCCGCGCCGGGTTAATGACCACCCTCGAGGTCCGCCTCGCTCCGGACGCCCCGCCCGAGCGCGCCCTGCGCACAACGCCCGAGGCTGCCCAAATCCAGCGCCTCCTCGCCCGCGCCCTCGCCGCGCGCTCCTCGCATGTCGTCCTCGAGGTCTCCTCCCACGCGCTTGAGCTCCGCCGCGTGGACTACTGCGAGTTCGACGTCGCCGTGTTCACCAATCTCTCTCCGGAACACCTCGACTTCCACCCCACCATGGACGCCTACTTCGCGGCAAAGCTCGCCCTGTTCGACGGCCGCCTCGCCGGCGAAAAGCCCCTCAAAGCAGCGACGAACATCGACGACCCCTACGGCAAAAAGCTCCTCTCCCTTGCCGCGGGCGAGGTTATCACCTTCGGCTGCGATCCCTCGGCCGACGTCTGCGCCTCTGCCATCGAGCCCTCCCTCTCCGGCACCGTCCTCCGCGCAAAGACGCCCCTCGGCCCGTTCGAGGCGCGGCTTAACCTGCGCGGCGAGTTCAGCGCCTACAACGCCCTCGCCGCTGCGGCGGCCGCCCTTGCTTTGGGGCTTAGCGTGGAGCCCATTGTCGCCGGCTTACAGAGCCTCCCTCCCGTTCCCGGTCGGCTCGAGCCCGTCCCCTCCGCCCGCGGGCCTCTTGTCTTCGTAGATTATGCCCACACCCCGGGCGGCCTCCGCTCGGTGCTGAAAACCCTGCGCCAAATCGCTCCCAGGCGCGTTATCTGCGTCTTCGGCTGCGGGGGCGACCGCGACCGCTCCAAGCGCCCCAAAATGGGCGCCATCGCCGCGCAGCTCGCCGACCTGGCCATCGTCACCTCGGACAACCCGCGCTCCGAGGACCCCGAGGCGATCATCGACGAGATCCTCGCCGGCATCTCCTCGGGCAACGTCCTGCGCATGTCCGATCGCGCCCAGGCCATCCGCCGGGCCATCGCCGAGGCCCACGAAGAGGACGTCGTGCTTATTGCGGGAAAAGGCCATGAGACATATCAAATCTTCGCCGACAAAACGGTCCACTTCGACGACCGCGAGGTCGCCCGTGCCGCGTTAAAGGAGCTGGGGCTGCTGTGAGGCCGATGACCTTGGGCGAAGTCGCCGCGGCGATCGGGGCCGAGCTCTGGCCTCAGATGGCGGATATCGAAGTCGTCGCCGTATCCACCGACTCCCGCCGCCTTATCCCCGGCTCGCTGTTCTTCGCCCTCAAGGGTGAGCGCTTCGACGGCCACGACTACGTGCAACACGCCGCCGCGCGCGGCGCCCGCGCCGCTGTCGTCCAGCGCGATGTCGCGGCAAACCTCCCCCTCCTCCGCGTGCCCGACACCCTCGCCGCCCTGGGCCATCTCGCCCGCGCCTATCGCCGCTCGCTGCCCGCCAAAGTCGCCGCGATCACCGGCAGCGTGGGCAAAACGACAACCCACCTTATGGCCGCCTCCATCTTCGCCCGCCACTTTAACGCCCTTATCCCGCCGGAAAACTACAACAACGAAATCGGCGTTCCCCTGGCCATTCTCGCCGCCGAACAGTCTACCGCGGCCCTCGTCCTCGAGCTCGCCATGCGCGGAAAAGGCCAAATCGCCTACCTCGCGCAAATCTGCCAGCCGCACATTGGAGCGATCACGCGCATCGGCGTCACGCACATCGGCCTCCTCGGCTCGCTCGACGACATCGCCCAGGCCAAGGCCGAGCTCCTCTCCGCTCTCCCCGCCGACGGCCGCGCCGTCCTCAACGCCGACGATCGCTACTTCTCGTTCCTCGCCCAGCGCGCCCCTTGCCCGGTCCTCTCCTTCGGCCTGGACAATCCCGCCGATGTCTTCGCGGAAAACCTCCTCCTGCGCGGCGCCGAAGGCTCTCAGTTTACCCTGCGCATCGGCGAAAACTCCGTCGCCGTAGACCTCCGCGCCCCCGGGCGCCACAACGTGGCCAACGCCCTGTGCGCCGCCGCCGTGGCCCACGCCGCGGGCGTCCCCCTGGCCGAAATAGCCGCGGGGCTGGCCCACTTCCGCCCCGCCGCCCTGCGCAGCGAGATCCTCCACACAGCCTCCGGGACGACGATCCTCTGCGACGCCTACAACGCCAGCCCGGAGTCCGTCGCCGCCGCCCTCGACCTCCTCGCCTCGCTCGACTGCTCCGGCCTGCGCTACGCCGTCCTCGGCGACATGCTCGAGCTCGGCGAGCACGCCCCACAGCTCCACCGCGCCGTGGGTCAGCTCGTTGCCCACTCCTCCGTCAACCGCTTGATATGCCTCGGCCAGGCCAGCGAAAATATTGCCCGGGCCGCCTGCGACGCCGGCATGGCTGCGGACAGCGTCTGGCATTGCTCCTCGCACGACGACGTCGTCCGCCTCCTCCGGCAGCTCCTCCGGCCTGGCGACTTGGTCCTCGTCAAGGGGTCGCGCGCCATGCGCATGGAAACGATCATCCGCCAGATTGCGGGCGAGAGCTATGGTTAGCGCGCTGCTCGCCTTCTTCTGCGCCGTCGTCCTCGTGCTCCTTCTCGGGCCGGCGGCCATCCCCCGCCTGGCGCGGCTTTCCGCGCGCGCCCGCGTGCGCGAGGACACCCCTGAGCGCCACCGCGCCAAGCAGGGCACCCCTTCCATGGGCGGCTTGTTCCTCATCCCCGCCGCCGCCCTCGCCGCCTTGCTCTTCGCCCGCTCCGCGGCGTCCCTGCTTGCCCTGCCCTTTGTCTTCCTCTCTGCCGCCCTCGGCCTTGCCGATGATCTGGTTAAGACTACCAGCGACCGCGGCCGCGGCCTGCGCGCGCGGGCAAAGCTCCTCGCCCAGTTCCTCCTCGGCTTCGCCGCCGTCGCTTGCGCGCGCCTCGTCCTCGCCCGCGCGGACTCCATCCCTCTTCCCCTGGGCTACGAGATCCCCAACCCCGGCCCTTGGCTCTACCTGCTGGGCGGCCTCGTGTTCGCTGGCGCGTGCAACGCCGTCAACCTCACCGACGGCCTAGACGGCCTTGCTGCAGGTGCCGCGGTTCCCGTGTTTGTCGCCTTTGCCGCCGTCCTCGTTCTCTCCGGCCAGCCCGCGCTTGCTGCGTTTTCCGCGGCGTTCGCCGGCGCCGCCGCGGCGTTCTTGCTCTTTAACCATCATCCCGCACGCGTCTGGATGGGCGACACCGGCTCCCAGGCGCTCGGCGGCGCGCTCGCCGTTGTCGCGTTGTTTTCCGGGTTAGAGTGGCTGCTTTTCTGCGCCGGCTTGGTGTTCGTCGCCGAGGCCCTCTCCGTGGCCATTCAGGTCATCTTCTTTCAAACCACCGGCCGGCGCGTGTTTCGCATGAGCCCCGTGCACCATCACTTCGAGCTCCTCGGCTGCTCCGAACCGCGCATCGTCGCCGGCTTCTGGGCGGCCTCGGCGTTTTGCGCCGCGGTTGCCTTTTGCCTGGCGCTCGCCGGCGGAATAACGCCTCCGGGCTAGCTTGCGAGGGGAGGGTAGGGCGATTTCCACCACCGACGCCGCGAACAAAGTCCAGCCCCAGGGTCCCGCGCCCATCGCCGTCGTGGGGACAAACATCACCGGCCAG
>CAZMGT010000085.1:0-8344 GCA_964565895.1 uncultured Armatimonadia bacterium | reverse complement strand
TGTGGATGTCCCAGTAGTGCACGTGGAGGAACCAGTTGTCCTCGCGGGCGTGGGCGCGCAGCCAGGGGAGGGCGGCGGCGTTAACCTCGTCCGCGGTCTCCTGGCCGCGCTTTTTGGTAAACACGTGGTGCTCCGCCCAGCCCACGGCAAACCACCAGGCGTTGTGGCGGTCGGCGAAGCAGCTAAACGAGACGGTCTTCAGCCCGTTTTGCCACAGGTGATACTGGAGCATGGGCGTGCGCCGGTCGCACAGATGGGCGCGGCTTTCCCCGCGGAAGATCTCCCCCGGCCCGTGGTGGGCCACTACGCCGTTGGCGTTTCCAAACAGCCCCGAGAACAGGCTTGCCCGCGAAGGAAGACAGGGCGAGTTGGCGCAAAAACAGCGCCGAAAACTTACCCCCTCCGCCGCGATGCGATCGATGTTCGGGCTCGTCTTCCGGTGATAGCCGTTTACGCTCAAATGGTCCGCACGGCAGCAGTCGAGATCGATGTACAAAATCCTCATTGCGTCCTCCCTCTTTCCCTCGGCGCGCGCCGCGCCCCAGGCGCTGCGCCCTGTGCCGCTCGTGGCGAGCGTTTTGTTCTGTTGCTTTCGCGCCGCTGGGCTTGCCGGCCCCCGCCCTAAACCTCGCCCGTTTGCACGTACGACCGCGCCAGCGCCGCCGCGCCAATCACTCCCGCTTGGTCAATTAGCTGCGCGCGCACGACGGGCGGCGGGGGAACGCAGGACAGCGGCCGATGCACGGGCATGCGCTCGTTTATCGCCTCGACGAGCGTCTCCCCCGCGTGGGCCACGCCCCCGCCCACGATCATGATCTCCGGGTCAACGACCATGAACAGGTTGGTGAGAAAAATCGCCGTATACTCCACCACCTGGTCCACGAGCATCTGCGCCCAGCGGTCGCCGGCAGCGGCGGCGTCGAACACGGCCTTTGCGGAAACATTGTCCAGCGAGCCGCCCGCGGCAGCGAGAATCGCCTTCCCCCACGGGTGCCGCGCAGCATAGCGCGCGCGCTCGGCGATCGCTCTTGCCGAGATATAGGCCTCGATGCATCCCTGCCGGCCGCAGTTGCACTGCCGCCCGTTGGGGTCAATGGTCATGTGCCCCACGTCGCCGCCGGCAAAATGCGCCCCGCGGACGATCCGCCCGTCCACGAAAATGCACCCACCCACGCCCGTGCCCAGGGTAATCATGACGAACGAGCGGTGCCCGCGCGCCGCGCCCCAAAGATACTCGCCGTAGCCGATAACGTTGGCGTCGTTGTCGGCGATGGCCGGGATGCCCAACGCCTCCTCCAGGCGCGCCTTAATCTCCATTCCCGCCCAGCCGGGGAGGTTGTCCGTGGCAAACTGCGCCCGGCCCGTGTGCACGTCAATGCACCCCGGCGAGCCCACGCCCACGGCGCGCGCCTCGCCCCGCGGGTCAACCTCGCGCGCGCATTCGATAAGCAGTCGCATAACGTGCTCCGGCCCGCGCTGGGCCTCGGTGGGCCGCCGCGCGCTGGCCAACACCCGCCCCGCCTCGTCCACCAGCCCCGCGCGGACGTTCGTCCCGCCCAGGTCGATGCCGATCGTGTACACCGCTGCCTCCTCCCGAGGCGGGGGTTTTCTTAGCGCTTGGAGCAAGCTCCTGCGCCGTCGGGCAAGAGCATCTCCCGCAAGCTGTGGCGAAGGCCAAGCGCCCCGCCCCGGCGAATTGCATTAATAGCAGTCGCTTTTGTCCGAGGAAGGTGAGGTAGGTGTTGCGCAAAGCTTGTTTTGGGCCGCTGTGCGCGGTGCTCCTCGCCCTTGCCTGCGCCGCCCTGGCGCAGGTAACCGCCGAGGAGCGCGCCCAGGGGTTCGTCCCCCTGTTTAACGGCAGGGACCTTTCCGGCTGGGTGGTTCAGGGCGGAAAAAACTGCTGGTCTGTGCAAAACGGAGCGATCGTTTGCAGCGGCGAGCGCGGGGGCTGGCTGCGCACGGAAAAGCAATATGCCGACTTTATCTGGCGCTTGGAGTACAAAATCAGCAAGCGCGGCAACAGCGGGATCTTCATCCGCGCCCCAAAAGAAGGTCGCTCGAGCATGAAGGGCTTTGAGATCCAAATTCTCGACGACTACGGCAAGCCGCCAACGAAGTATAGCTCCGGCTCGCTGTATCGCCTCGTTGCCCCGACGAAGAACATGTCCAAGCCCGCGGGCCAGTGGAACACCGTGGAGATCACCTGTCGCGGCCGGCATATTACCGTGGTGTGGAACGGGGAGAAGACGATCGACGTGGACATTGACGACCCTGAGCTAAACGCAAGCGCCCCGGCGAACAACAAGCCCAGCCGGCGCGCCTCAAAGGGCTACCTTGGGCTGCAAAACCACCGCTCGCACGTCGAGTTTCGCAACCTGAGGATAAAGGAGCTTTAGCGAGCGCTCGGCGCAGGGTACGCCCGCCGCGCCGCCGGTCACCCGTGCGCTGGGGGGCGGGCCGGGCGCCGGCGAAACATTTGCGCGGAGCAAATGTCGGTCACTGGAGAAGGCGCGGGGAGAGGGGCTACGGAAATAAAGACCGGCGGGCGCGAGGTTTGCCTTCGCCCGCGCGTGTAAACGTTGCATGGGAGGGAGTGAGGATATGCATCGCCGCGCGGCGCTGTTGTGCGCAGTGGCTCTTGCTGCGCTGTTGGCCGCCGTGGCCGCGGCGCAGGTCGTCTCCGACGAGGAGCGCGCGCAGGGGTTTGTCCCCCTGTTCAACGGCAAAGACCTTAGCGGCTGGCACGGCGGCGGGCCGAGCTGGTTTGTGGAAAACGGCTGTATCGTGTGCAGCGGCAAGAGCAAGAAGAAAGGCCACTACCTAATCTCCGACAAGCAATACGGCGATTTCATCCTCCGCCTGGAGTATAAGATCGCCAAGGGCGGAAACAGCGGCATTTTCTTCCGCTGCGTAAACGAAAACGACATCGTCCAGTCCGGCAACGAGATCCAAATCCTCGACAGCTACGGCAAGAAAAAGGCTACCGTGCACGATGCCGGGGCGCTGTATAACGCCGTCGCCCCGAGCAAAAACGTGGCCCGACCGTATACGGAGTGGAACGAGGTAGAGATTACTTGTAAGGGCACGCGGCTGGTCGTGGTCATGAACGGGGAGAAGATCATCGACTGCGACCTTTCCGACCCCCAGATCAAGCGCAAGCAGCCGGGAGGGGACAACGGCAAGCGCGGCCCGCGGGGCTATCTTGCCCTGCAAAACCACGGCTCGCGCGTGGAGTTTCGCAACCTTAGAATAAAGGTGCTCGACTGACCCTCGGCCACGGGCGAGGGCAAAGGCCAGAGAAAGGTGGAGGGTGCGTCTATGGCAAGCAAGATGAGCCGAAGAAGCTTTTTGAAGAAGTCCGCAGCAAGCGCCGCCGCGGTGGGCTTTAGCCTCGTCGGCGCGCCGGCGATCGGCCAGCCCGGCGGCGTGATCGAGAACATTAACATCGGCATCATCGGCTGTGGCGGCCGCGGGACAAGCCTGTTACGCAACCTCGTCCGCCGCTCGCAGGACCCTAAAAATAAGATTAAGGTCGTTGCCGTGTGCGATGTCTACAAGCCGCGGCTCGAGCGCGCCCAGCAAATCTGCGGGGGCAAGGCGTTCATCGAATACCGCGACATGCTGCAAATGCCCGACCTCGACGCCGTGGTCATCGCCACCCCAGACCACTGGCACGCGAAAATGGCCATCGACTCCATGGAGGCGGGCAAGGACGTTTACCTGGAAAAGCCCATGACGCTCTACTGGGAGGAAGCGAAGCAGGTCCACCAGACGCGCCTGCGCACCAACCGCGTGGTGCAAATCGGCGCCCAGTCCGCCTCGCAGCCGCGCTATTGGCGGGGGCGCGAGGTCATCGAAAACGGGCTTATCGGGCACAAGATCATCAGCACCTGCTGCTACGACCGCAATGTCCCCGGGGGCGACTGGAACTATCACATCGACCCCAATTGCAGCCCGGAGAACTTGGACTGGGAGCGCTGGCTCGGCCCCGCGCCCAAGCGCCCGTTTAGCAAAGAGCGCTTCTTCCGCTTCCGCAAATACTGGGACTACTCCGGCGGCCTGGCCACGGACTTGCTCTATCATGCTTTGGCGCACACGATGATCGCCCTCGGGCCGGAGTTTCCCACGCGCGTGGTGGCCACCGGGGGAATCTTCCTCCACCAGGACGAGCGCTCGGGCAACCCCGTGCGCGAGGTCCCGGATACGTTCCAGTTCTACGCCGACTATCCCACGGAGCACACCGTGGCCGGCTTCGCCACCGCGGGCAACACAAACAGCGTGCAGGAGAAGATCCGCGGCGAGTGGGCGACGATTAAGTGGGAGGGCAAGGGCGTGCGCGTCTACCCCGAGCCGAAGTTCAAAAAGGAGTGGCTCGCCCTGGCCAAGGAGAAGTATCCCGACGACGTAAAGGTCCCCGAGGAGCCCAAGGCCATGCCCTCGCTCGAGCTCGGGGGCATCAACGGCGGCGACCACATGCAGATCTGGCTCGATTGCATCCGCACACGCAAGCAGCCCACCCTGGACACCGAAGCCGGCTATAAGGTCATGGTAACCATCGCCCTGTCCGTCCTCTCCTATCGCCAGAACAAGGTCATGCTCTTCGATCCCGAAAAGGAAGAGCTGATTACCACGTAGGCAGAGCTTTTCGGCACGCCCCCGCGCTGCTCGGGGGCGTGCCGTTTTGTACACGCCCGCGTGGGGCAAAGGAGTTAAACGCGGCCCGCGGGAAATTCGTCTTAGCTTTGGGCCGCCCAGGGGGGCGGAGCGGCCGCTCGCCAAAGCACCAGCCCGTAGCAAGGGAGGGAAGCGCCCCGCAGGGGCGCGTGCGCGATGTATACCAGCCGCCTTTTTACGATTGTTTTTCTGCTCTGCGTGCCGTTGGTGGTCGCCTTCTCCGGCTCGGGGGCGTCGGGCCAGCAGGCAACCTTTGACATTACCGTGAGCGCGGGCAAGTGGGACCGCGCGCAAACGCCGGTGTGCGCCGAGGTAAAGCTGCCGCAAAGCCTTGCCCGGGCGCTGGGCTCGGGCGAGCTTTGCGCGCGCGTGGTCTCGCAGGCGGGCGAGGAGCTCCCCGCCCAGGTTGTCCCAGGCGCGGGTGGGGCCGGCGCGGCGGAGATTTGGTTTATCCTCCCCAACTGCCCCGCGGGCAAAACGGTGCGCTTTACGGCGAGGGTCTTCCGCGGAACCCCGGCGCAGGGGGGCTTTTCTTTCCGCGACGTCGCTGGCAAGTACCTAGACTTGCTCTTCGCCGGGCGGCCCGTTACCCGGCTGATGTACGAGTGGGACCCGAACAGGCGCGAGGAAACCTATAAGGTCTACCACCACGTGTTCGACCCCCAGGGCAAGCGGCCGATTACCAAGGGGCCGGGGGGCAAGTATACCCACCACCGTGGGATTTTCATCGGCTGGCGCAGCGTAGAGTTTGCCGGCAAAAAGTACGACTTTTGGCACATGAAAACGGTTACCCAGCAGCTCAAGCAGTTCACGGAGAATATCGCCGGCCCCGTCCTCGCGCGCTCCACGGCGACGATCGAGTGGAACGACCCCCAGGGCAAGCCGGTAATCACCGAGCAGCGCACGCTCGTCGCCTATCGCCAGAGCGGGGCGATTTTGCTCGACTGGTCCACGGCGCTTAAGTCGAACGTCGGGCCCGTGTTTTTAAATGGCGACATGCACCACGCGGGGATTCAGTTTCGCGCGGCAAACGAGGTCGTCTCGCGCGAGAAGGAGACCTTTTACATCTATCCTCCGCAGGGGGTGGAGCGGCCCAACGCCCCCAAGGTCCCCTGGGTGGCCATGTCCTTTGCCCTGGGCGACAGACGATTTACCGTGGCCCACATGAACCACCCGGACAACCCGCCGGACACGGTATACTCCGAAAAGCAGCGGCACTATGGCCGCTTCGGCGCGTTTTTCACCTATCACTTAAAGCCCGACGAGACGCTGCGGCTGAAATATCGCTTTTACATTGTTGAGGGCAAGAACCCGCCCACGGCGGAGGAGATCGACGCCCGCTACCTAGATTTCATCGCCCCGCCCCAGGTAACCGCCACGCCGCGCTAGCCGCGCGCGAGCCGGGGCGGGCTGGCCAACGCTGCGCGGGATGCCCCGCGCCCGGAAAGGTGGCAGTGCCATGAGCGCAGCGAAGCTGTGGCGCTGGATGCCCTGCCTGCTTGCCGGCGCGCTTGCCGTTGCCCTGTGCACGCAGTGCACGCAGGCCCAGCAGACGCGCCAGTTTACGATTACCGTCGTCGCGGAGAAGATGGACTACTTCGACCTCCCCCTGTTCGTCGACCTCGACCTTTCCCCGCAAACCAAAGCGGCCACGTTAGAGCAGATCAACCCCCCGCGCACCGTTCCCTGCCAGCTCGT
Organism: uncultured Armatimonadia bacterium; assembly: GCA_964565895.1. Lineage (GTDB taxonomy): Bacteria > Armatimonadota > Zipacnadia > UBA1398 > CAZMGT01 > CAZMGT01. The sequence goes on along the minus strand of CAZMGT010000085.1, from coordinate 1,972 downwards.
GCCCGCTGGCGACAAGGTCCGCCTGTGGTGGATTCTCGACGAGCTAAAGAAGGGCCAGTCACGCACCTATCGCTTGACCGTCGGCCGCGGGTCAAGCAGCGGGCCGGGGGTTGAGGTGCGGCGCAAGGACGGCACGGTTGACGTTACCCTGCGCGGCAAGCCGTTTGCCACATATTGCTTTACCGACCTTCCTAAGCCCGTGCTCTACCCGCTCATCGGGCCCACCGGGGTAAACGTCACCCGCCACTATCCCATGCGCAACGACGTCCCCGGCGAGTCGCACGACCACATTCACCATCGCTCCCTGTGGTGGACGCACGGCGAGGTAAACGGGGTGGATTTCTGGGCGGAAAGCCCAAAGGCGGGCAAAACGGTGCACCGCGCGTTTGAGCTGCTCGCGGGCGGGCCGGTGCTCGGGATCATCCGCGCGCGCAACGACTGGGTCGCCCCGGGAGGGAAAAAGGTGCTCGAGGATGTGCGCGAGATACGCTTTTACAATGTCGCCCGGGGGCGGGTGTTCGACTTCGCCATCGAGTTGCGCGCGACCGAGGGCCCAGTAGAGTTCGGCGACACAAAGGAGGGGTCGTTTGGCATCCGCCTTGCCCCGAGCTTGCGCGTGGACAAGGGCGGGCACATGGTTAACGCCAACGGCGACAAGGACAAGCAGTGCTGGGGCAAGCGCGCCCCGTGGTGCGACGACTACGGCGTGCTGCAGGGCAAGGTCGTCGGCGTGGCCATTATGGACAGCCCGCAGAGCTTCCGCTATCCCACATATTGGCACGCGCGCACCTATGGGCTGTTTGCGGCAAACCCGTTTGGCCTGCGCTATTTCATCGGCGACAAGGCGGGCAAGGGGCGCTACACCCTGCCCCAGGGCCAGTCCATTAAGTTCCTCTACCGCGTATATCTGCACGAGGGCGACACGGAGGCCGCGCAGGTCGCCCAGCGCTATGCGCAGTTTGCGCAGCCGCCGAAGATCACCGTGAGCCGATAAAGCACGCTCCTAACCGTCGCGCTATGAAGGCAAGCGAAGGAGAAGAGGTGTTGCGAAAATGCACAAGAGCAGACGCGAGTTTTTCAAAAAATCCGCAGCGCTGCTGGGCACGGCGCTTTTCGCCCAGCTTTCCGCTCGCGCGTGGGCCCGGGGCCCGCTGAAGCACACAGGCCCGCCGGAGATTAAGCTTAGCTGCGCCGCGTATTCGTTCCGCAAATACCTCACCGCTAAAGACCCCAAGCAGCGCATGACCCTTGAGGATTTCATTGACCTATGCGCGGAGTGGAAGCTCGACGGCACCGAGCTCACCTCGTACTACTTCCCCAAGCCGGTGACCGACGAATATTTGGCCAAGCTTAAGAAAAAGGCGAACGACTTGGGCCTGCAGATCTCGGGCACGGCGATCGGCAACAACTTCTTCCTCCCCCCGGGGGCCAAGCGCGACGAGCAGATTGCCCTGTGCAAACAGTGGACGGACTACTGCGCTAAGATGGGCGGGCGCACGGTGCGCATCTTCGCCGGCGGGGGCATCCCCAAGGGGGCGACGGAGGACGAAGCCGTGCGCTGGGCCGTAGAGTGCATCGAGGAGTGCTGCAAGGTTGCTGCGGAGAAGAAGATTTACCTCTGCTTGGAAAACCACGGCAGCTATACCTCGCAGGTGGACAACCTGCTGCGCATCGTGCGCGAGGTTAAGTCCGAATGGTGCGCGGTGAACCTGGACACGGGCAACTTCCGCGACTACGACGGCTATCTGTCCATTAGAAAGGCCGCGCCCTATGCCGCGGTCGTCCAGGTGAAGACTCACGTGCGCGTCGCCGGCCGCTCCGAGCCTGCGGACTATAAGCGGATCATCGACATTCTCAGGGCGGCCAACTTCCAGGGCTACGTCTCGCTCGAGTACGAGGACAAGGAAGACCCCAAGACCGCCGTCCCGCGGCACATAAAGGCCCTCAAACAGGCCATTTCCGGCTAGCTTGG
>CAZMGT010000084.1:0-9245 GCA_964565895.1 uncultured Armatimonadia bacterium | reverse complement strand
ACTGGCGCTGCCCACCCATTTGCGCGGAGCTGAAATTCGCGCGCAGGTAGGGCGGCTCCCGCCCCCATTGAGGCGGCGGGCGGCCACGCTTGCGCGGAAACGGCGGGGCGGCGAGCGGCATGCTGCGCTTTGGGCGGTGCAGAGCGCTATCTAAGCGGGTTAACGGGGCGGCCGTTGATGCGCACCTCGAAGTGCAGGTGCGGGCCTGTGCTGTAGCCCGTGCTCCCCACGTTGCCGATAACCTGGCCGCGTTTGACGACGGCGCCCACGCGGGTGCGAATCACGCTGAGGTGGCCGTAGAGCGTAGCTCGGCCGCCGCCGTGGTCGATAATCACGCATTTGCCATAGCCCCCGCGCCAGCCGGCGTAGATAACGAGCCCGTCGCCCGCGGCGCGCACGGGCGTTCCCGTGGGCGCGCCGATGTCTACCCCGGTGTGCATACGCCACTGGTGGGCGATGGGGTGAAAGCGCATGCCAAACCCCGAGGTAATCGGCCCCGGGCAGGGGCGGAGCCACGACCCGCGCCACACGCCGCTGTAGCGCAGGCGCGTGCCGCGGAGCATCTGCTCGATGGCGCGGGACTCGGCGGCGAGGGCGTCGAGCTTGCGCTGCCACTGCCGGGCGAGCTCGTTCTGCCGCTTAACGAGCTGCTTTTTGCGCTCGGCCTCGACGGCCGCTTGGCGCTTGGCCTGCTCGTAGGCCTGCTCCTGGCGCTGAAGCTCCCGCTCCATTTTCCTCAGCCGCTCGCGCGCCTGTTCCACCTCGCGCTTTTTGCGCTTTAGCTCGCGCAGAAGCTCAAGGTCGCTCATGAGCACCTTCTCGCCGATGTAGGCGAAGTCAATGAGGTCGGTAAAGTCCTCGGAGCCGAAGAACGCGCCAAGCAGGCTGGCCGAGCTGGAGTATTTGTGCAGGGCGACAATGCGCGCATCGATGAGCGCGTCTTGCTCGGCAATTTCGCGCTGGACGCGCTCGATCTCGGCGCTCGTTTGAACAATGCGGTCCTTCGTCGCGCGGATCTCGTCGCCCAGGCGGCGGACCATGGCCTGGGCGCGGGCGAGGCGCTGCTCGGCGGCGCGGAGCTGCTGGCGCAGGCGGGCGGCCTCGCTCTCCGCCTCGCGCTTTTTTCGCCGGGCGTAGGCCATTTGCTCGCGCAGGCGCTGGCGCCGCGCCTGGAGGGAGCTCTGCGCCAGCGCCCCGCCGGCCAACGCCCCGGCAAGGAGCGCGGCGAGCACGAGCCACAGCGCACCCCGCGCGCGCCTGTGTTGGCGGATATTTGTCTCAGCCATCGCTCGCAACAGCACCCTGTTCTGACAATACGCGGCCGGACAGGCTGCTGTTCACCGCTTGCTACACCGTGAGATATTTCTGCACGGCGATATAGCTCCCCACAAAGCCGAACAGCGCCCCGGCGCCGACGAGCGCCCCACCCACCGTGGCCAACTGCGCGGGCGAGGTTACCGTGGGGGCGAGTGCAGGGATTGTTTTGCTCAACAGGTCGGCGACCTCGAGATATGCGGGGAACAACAGGGCAAGGCCGATTAGCGCGCCCATTACCCCGTCGAACATCCCCTCGAGGACGAACGGGGTTTTGATAAAGCCGGAGGTCGCGCCGACCATTTGCATAATGCTTATTTCCTTGCGCCGGGCGTGGATGGTGAGGCGGATGGTGTTCGAGATAGTGAGCATGGAGGCCATGGTGAGCACGACGAGCATAAGCCCGGCGAGCCAGCCGCCAATGCGCCGGAAGCGAGCGAGGGTTTCCAGCACGGCCTGGCCATAGCGCGCCTCGTCTACGCTTGGGTTTTGCTTGGCCCAGTTGACGATGGGCACGTAGTCCTCGGGGTTGTTCAGGCGGACCTCGATTTGCGGGCCGAGGGGGTTGGGGCGCTTGTCGAGCTCCGCGGCGAGCTCGGGGTGTGTGCGCTTGAAGCGGTCGAACGCCTCGTCGGCGGAGACGACCTCGATGCTCCTGATGCACGAGGGATAGCGCTGCTTGAGCTCCTCGGCGAGGCGCTCGGTGGTCGGCAGGTCGATGTCGCGGCGCATGTGGATGACGATGCGCACGCTGCTGGCGATCTCCACCGCTTTGTCGCGAATGTTCCAGCCGCCGAGGATAAACACGCCGAGGACGGCGAGGCTTAGGGTGCAGTTGGTGATCGCCGCAAACGAGGCGAGGCCGTTGCGGCGGATGTTGGTCGCGGTCTCGGCGACGTGGAACTCGATCGTTCTAAGGTTCATGGTTATACGGCCCCCGCTGCCTGTCGCTGACGATCGTTCCGTGCTCCACGGTAATCACGCGTTTGTTCATGCGGTCGACGATCTCTCGGTCGTGCGTGGCGACGAGGACCGTTGTCCCTTTGATGTTAATTTTGGCCAAGAGCTGAATAATGTGCCAGGAGGATTCGGGGTCGAGGTTGCCCGTGGGCTCGTCGGCGAGGAGGATGGGCGGGTTGTTCACCAACGCGCGGGCGATGGACACGCGCTGCTGCTCGCCGCCGGAGAGCTCGTGGGGGAAGTTGTCGGCCTTCGCGGAGAGGCCCACGAGGTCCAGCGCGCGGGCGACCTTGCGGTGTTTGTCGCGCTTGGAGGCGCCGATCACGTCGAGGGCAAAGCCCACGTTTTCGCTCACGCTTTTGGACTCGAGCAGGCGAAAGTCTTGGAACACAACGCCCACGCGGCGGCGGAGGAAGGGCACGCGGCTTTTGGGGATTTTCGTTACGTCTTGCCCCTCGACGAGGACCACGCCGGTGGTCGGCAGCTCCTCGCGATAGATAAGCTTAAACAGGGTAGACTTGCCCATCCCCGTGGGGCCGACGATGAACGCAAACTCGCCCTTGTCGATAAACAAATTTACATCGTGCAGGGCAAGTGTGCCGTTGGGGTAGACAACGGAGACGTCGCGCATTTCGATCATCGCGCTTCTCCTGCCTTGGGCCAGCGTGGCATTATAGCGAAAACATTTCTGACGAGCAAAGCGCGGCGCAGTTCGAACGCGCTCGTCGCTGGAGGTTTGCGCGAGCGCCGCGCGAATGAACGATGTTGGCCATCTGGAGAACGACGCGCGGCGCAGAGGCTGCGCGGCGCGGGAAGGACGGCGAACGAAGGATGGGTATGAGCGTTGCGGCAAAGATTATCGCAGAGCACCTTGTCGCCGGGGAGATGAAGCCCGGCGAGGAGATCGGCTTGCGCATCGACCAGTGCCTCACCCAGGACGCCACGGGGACGATGGCCTACCTGCAGTTTGAGGCGCTCGGGCTGCCTCGGGTGAAGGCCGAGCTCGTGGTTAGCTACGTCGACCACAACACCCTGCAGTCGGACCACCTGAACTTCGACGACCACCGCTATTTGCAAACGGTGGCCGCGAAGTTCGGGGCGTATTTTTCGCGCCCGGGCAACGGCATTTGCCACCAGGTGCACCTGGAGCGGTTTGCCGTGCCAGGCAAGACGCTGCTCGGCTCGGACAGTCACACGCCGACGGCGGGGGGCATGGGCATGCTGGCCATCGGCGCAGGGGGGCTCGATGTCGCCGTGGCCATGGGGGGCGGGCCGTTTTACACGGTAATGCCGAAGATCGTGCGCGTGGAGCTCGTCGGCGAGCTTCAGCCGTGGGTTACGGCAAAGGACGTCATTTTGGAGATGCTCCGCCGGCTTACGGTAAAGGGCGGGGTGGGGAAGATCTTCGAGTATGTCGGGCCCGGGGTGCGCACGCTCTCCGTGCCCGAGCGGGCGACGATCACCAACATGGGGGCGGAGCTTGGGGCGACGACGAGCATTTTCCCGAGCGACGAGGTAACGCGCGAGTTTTTGCGCTTTCAGCAGCGCGAGGAGGCATGGCGCGAGCTGCTTCCCGACCCCGACGCGGAGTACGACGAGGAGATGGTTATCGACCTTTCGGAGCTGGAGCCGCTGATCGCCCTTGCCGACAGCCCGGATAACGTCAAGCCCGTGCGCGAGGTTGCCGGGGAGCGCGTGGACCAGGTTCTTGTGGGGAGCTGCACCAACTCCTCGTTTGCCGACTTGGCCCTGGTCGCCGCGGCGCTGAAGGGGAAGAAGGTGCACCCCATGGTGAGCTTTGCGATCAACCCCGGCTCGCGCCAGGCGTTTGAGATGATTACCCGGAGGAGCATGCTCGCGGACCTCATCTCCGCAGGGGCGCGCATTTTGGAGTGCACCTGCGGCCCGTGCATCGGGATGGGCCAGGCGCCGCCGAGCGGTGGGGTGTCGCTGCGCAGCTATAACCGCAACTTCGCCGGGCGCAGCGGCACGAAGGACGCCAAGGTCCACCTGGCCAGCCCAGCGACGTGCGTGGCTACGGCGATCCACGGCGTGATTACCGACCCGCGAGACCTCGGCGAGCTGCCGGAGATCGAGATGCCCGAGACGGCGATCGTTGACGATTCGATGATTCTTCCCCCGGCGGAGGACCCGGAGAGCGTAGAGATCATCCGCGGGCCGAACATTAAGCCCGTGCCCTTGAAGGAGCCGCTGGCGGAGACGATTCGCGCGCGGGTGCTGCTTAAGGTGGGGGACAACATTACCACAGACCACATCATGCCCGCGGGGGCGAAGATTTTGCCCCTGCGCTCGAACATCCCGGCGATGGCCGAGCACGTGTTCGAGCGGGTGGACGCGGAGTTTGCCGCGCGGGCGAAGGAGGCGGGCGGCGGGGTCGTCGTCGGTGGGATAAACTACGGCCAGGGGTCGAGCCGCGAGCACGCGGCCCTGGCCCCGATGTACCTCGGCGTGCAGGCGGTGCTCGCTAAGAGCTTCGCGCGCATTCACCGCGCAAACCTAATTAACTTCGGCATCCTGCCCCTGGAGATCGCCGAGGAGGACTATGAGCGCCTGAACCAGGGCGACGAGCTGGAAATGCCCAACGTGCGCCAGGCGGTGGAGAAGCGCGAGCCGATTAAGATCATTAACAAAACGCAGGGAACGGAGTTTTACGCCGACCCGCACCTAAGCGAGCGCCAGGCGAAGCTCATCCTCGCCGGCGGGCTGCTTAACTACACCCGCGCCCAGCAGGGCTAGCGCACGAGGAGTATCGCTCTCCCGCGCCGCGGGGGGCCTAACGCAGAGGCTCTGCGTGCGCCTGGACGCAAAGCGGCGTGGGCCAAAACGGTGGGCCGAGATCGAGCCGGCGCTCGAGGATCGCATGCACGACCTCGGCCAGCGCGCGCGGGACGGCGGCGTTGGGCACGCCGGCGACGCGCAGCAGCGCGCCGTAGCCGATGCGGTGGATAACGAGATAGGGCCCGGCCTCGCCGCGGGCGAGGACGAGGGTGTTCTCCTCGCCCTCGGGCGGGCGGATTACCGCGGCCGGCGTGCGCTTAAGCTGCGCGGCGGTCTCCGGCGAGAGCGCGGCGCGGCCGAGCGGGGTGAGGGCAATGCTTTCCAGCTTGTCCTCCGCGCCGACGACGGCGCAGCGCTGAGCGCAGAGGACGCGCAGGCCGGCCGGGCCGATCCTCCGCCGCTCCCACCCCCCATCGCGTGGCGCGGCAGCGATCCACAGCGGCCAGCCGGCGATCTCCACGAGAATCCCCCCGCCCTCGCACCACTGGCGCAGGCGCGCGGCGGCCTCGGGCCAGCGGTCGAGCTGTTCCGTGGGCAGGTATTCGCTGTGGCTGTTTACCAGCACACGCGCCGCGGGAAGCTCTTGCCACAGCTCCGCGGGTGTGCGGACGACGTTCGGCTGAAGCGGGGCGAACGCCGCGGCGAGCTCGCGCGCGCCGATTTTGCCGTTGAAAATCGCCCCGAGCTGCTCGCCGAAGTCGGCGAGGAGGACCCTGCCGCCGAATAGCCGCCGCGGCGGCCTGGGGACAGTCGCCCTCAGCCGCACATCGCCTAGGCGCAGGGAGAAGCTGCGCCGGGCGAGGGCCAGCGCGCGGGCCCCCGAGCGATGGAACAGGATATATGCCGGCTCGTGCTTTTCGATGAGATATGCTCCGGCGCGAAAGCCGTCGGCCGAGCGCAGATCGAAGCCCCCGGGCGCCACTTGCCCGCCGCCGGCAAGCGGCCAGGGCTCGTCCGAGAAGTTGGCGAGGACCTCGTGCTTGGCGTATTCCGCGCGGGCGACCCGCGGGGCGAGGTATTGGAAACGAAGCAGGCGGTCGCCCAGGGCGTGCTCGCCCAGCTCCTCGGCCAGGCCTTGGAGAAAGCGAACAACCTCGCCATCTGGCGCCACGCGCACGCTGGCGCGCAGCGGCCCGAGGTCTACCCTGCCCCCGAGGAGCAGGGCCCAGGCCAGGCGCGCGGGGTCGGTGCAGCGAGGGATGTTCACCACGGCGTCGCCGGTGGACAAGAACAGGGCGAACGGGAAAGAGCGCCGCTGCTCCGAGGTCCACCTGGCTGTCGGCCGCCCGGGTATGTCGTTTACCGTGGACAGCGGGTCGAGCGCCCAATAGTTAAGCGCGCAGGCAAACGAAAGCACGCGGTCGTTGCCAAACTCCGTCTCCACAGGGCAGCGCGCGGCGTCCTCCTCGCCGATGCGCAAAAGAGCCCAGCCGTAGTCCGCGGGGTTCTCGAGCGCGGGGTTGAGGTCGATGAGCCAGCGGCGGGCGCCGAGCTGATCCTCATAGAGCAGGTCCACGCCGTAGTCGTCGAGCAGGGCGTCGCGCACGGCGAGACGGCGCTGTTTTGCGACGGGGTGCGCGGGGCAGACGGCGTAGCCGAAGTTTCCGCTATAGTTTTCGAAAAACAGCCCGCCGCCGATGTCGCGGGCGAGGGGGGCGTCGCCGAATTTTTCGTACGAGGGCGCGGGAGCGCTCCCCTCGCCCTCCCAGCCCGCACACCACCAAGTGAAGTTGACATAGGGCTGGACGAGGTGGCCGCGGGCGTGGGCGAGCTCGATTAGCTGCCGAAAGCCCCGCTCGCCGCCATAGGCCTCGTTGGGCGGGAGGAAGTCCGGATACTTCCTGTCAAAGCCGCCGAACATCCAGCCGAAGGGGTCAACTATCGCGGGCTGGGAGAGAGCGCGAACGACCTCAAGCGCCTCGTCGAGCGGGGGAAACACGGTCACGCGGGCGGCGCGCGACCACTTTTCCCACAGCGCGCGCGGGAGTTTGCGCGCAAGCGGCCGGCCGAGGCGGCACTCGGCCTTGTAGCGCAAAAGCGTGGGGCGCAGCTCGCCCCCCACTTGGCAGGCAAGCGCGGGAGCGGCCCAGCGCTCGCCCGCGGCAAGATATATGCGGAAGTAGCGGCGGAAGATGGGCGGCTCGCCCCCGCGGAGGATGAGCGCGCTCGGCCGGGGACGCTCCTCGGGCTGGCAGCGGTAGAAGTATGCCGGCGTATCGCCGAGTTCGGCCGCGGCGAAGTCGCAAAACGCCGGCGGATAGTGCACCATCGCCCGCCCCTGCGAGGCCAAAAACCGCTCGGTAAACTCGCAGCCCAACACCTCGGGCCAGAGGAAACCGTTCCGCGGCCGGCCAACGAGGGCAAATGTGTGCGGGACGGCGAGGGCGAGGACCGTCCCCTGCTTGCAGAAAACCTCGGCGCAAAACAGCACGCGCTCGGGCTGGGGGTCGAGCCGTAAGGTAACCTCTACCTCGGGCCGAACGAAGCGCGCGGCGAGAGGATCGTCGGGCGAGGGGACGAGGGCCATGTCTTGCGAGGAAAGGTGCTTTACCCGCTTGAGGTCGTGCGTCCCCTGGGGGAGCATGCTTACGCCGACGAGGGGCGCGGCGACAAGCAGCGGTTGGCCGCGTGGGTCGGCGAGTTCGAGCCGGTCGGCGGCGAAGTCCAGGCGCAGGGTGTAGCTCTCGCTGGTGTGCACGATTTGCGCTCCGTGCGCGGCAGCGCAGGCGGCCAGAAAAAGCGCTAAGCAAGCGAGCGCGCGCTTTGGCCGGGGCGGGGCGGGCTGGAGCGCGGGCGTTGCACAGGGCATTTTCCGCGCTAGCCTTCGCCGGGCACAGCGGCGGCTGGGCTCTCCGGCGGGCCAAACGCCAAGCGCAGGAGCTTGTCTACGAGCAGCGCTACGAAAAAGCACACCAGGTTCCCCGCCACAGGCCAAATGAGCACGTTTATCGGCGTGCAAAACTTCATCCACAACACGCAGGCATAGCAGGCGACGAAGCCAATTACCGCGGACGACCAGCGCACCCTAAACGGTAAAAAGGCCAGGGCCATTAGCCCGAGGACGCCGTTGGTGGACAGCGCCATAACCTCCGTCCAGGCCACCTGCGCGTATTTGATTTGCATCATCAAAATGGCCATGCCGATGGCCAGCGCGCCCCAGACGAAGGTTAGCCCGCGGGCGACGCGCAGGTAGTGCTCGTCGGGCTTCTCGATGCCCCGGAATGTGTGCCAGCGCTTGTAGAAATCCTCGACGCACACCGTGGAGCTGGAGTTCATCCCGGAGTCAATGCTCGACATGGCGGCGGCGAAGATCGCCGCGATGACCAGGCCGGAGAGGCCTTGGGGGAGCTTGGTCACGATGAAGTAGGGATAGACGGCGTCGGCGCGGCCGGCGTCGAGCAGGGCATCGACGTTCGGGTCGGGGACGACCTTGTAGTAGACGAACAGCGCGGCGCCGATGAAGTAGAACATGTAGCCCAGGGGGATGTAGCTGAGCACGGCGACCCAGACGCTTTTGTTTGCCTCGCGCGTGGAGGGCGTGGCCATGTAGCGCTGGGTAATGTCCTGCTGCGTGCCATAGATGCGCACGGTTTCGAAAATCGTCTGCAGGATAAACCATATCGTGAGGTACTCGGTGAAGTATTCGCCGAAGCTCAAGCCCTCGCCCCAGGCAACCATGCGCAGCTTGTGGTGGGCGTTGGCCACGGCCAGGAAGCTCGCCCCCGCGCTGTGCACGTCGAAAAATACGTAAAACAGCGTGAGCAGGGCCCCCGCGGCGAGGATGATCACCTGCACCGCGTCGGTCCAAATAACGGCCTCGATGCCCCCCATTACCGTGTACAGGGTAATAACCACGCCCATGACGACGATGGTCGCCACAAGCGGGGCGCCGGTGACGATGTGAAAGGCGAGCGCGGGCAAAAAGAGCACGAGCCCCATGCGCCCGATTTGTAAGAGCAAAAAGCAAAACGAAGCGATGAGCCTGCTCGACACGTGGATGCGCTGCTCGAGGTATTCGTAGACGGAAATTACCCCGGCCTCGCGATAGCGAGGGAGGACGAAGCGGGTGATGATAAACCCAGTGACGATGAGGAACGGGAGCTGAATGCTCCAGAGCATGTCGAACTTGCCGAAGGCAGCGCCGGGGAGGCCCATCATCGTCAGGGCGGAGA
>CAZMGT010000083.1:0-9575 GCA_964565895.1 uncultured Armatimonadia bacterium | reverse complement strand
CTCGCAGCGCACGCGGCGCGAGCCCTCGTCATCCGCCGCCAAATACAAACAGCGCACCGTGAGCGGGTTGCTCCATGGCTTACGCCACACCGGCAGCTTGAGCGGCACGACGCGCGCTATCTTCCCGTGGGCTTCGTAGAGTGGGGCGCATCGCGCGATACGCTTGCCAGGCGTACGCCTCGTTGCTTTCCGAGACGTTTGTCTTCGCCGGGATGCCGTCTCCTGCATGCCGCAATGGGGCGAGAGGAGACAGGCATCGCTTTCTGCACGCCCCTTGGCGGGTTGGTTTCGCGCCTCGCACGGGCCCCGCCTCGCAGCGGTCGGCTTGGGGAAACTAGGGGTTCTTGCTTTGGAGTTCGCGATGGTCTTAGGCAACAAAATCGCTGCACGCGACACCCAGCGGTTTTTCCCATAGGTCTTCCCATATGGCTGAGAAGAGGCAGCTAGACGTTGCAAAGCGTCTGCGCTACTGCAGCATCCTTCACGGGTGTCGACCAGACGCGCTGTCGCGGCCCGCGGTGGGGCTGTGGCGAAACGCCGGGGTTGGGCTAGCGCCGGGCGAGACCGCGACGCGGGGCACAGCGCCCTAGGCGCATGCCGACGATGGCTGGGCCGTTTCCCATTTATCGCGGCGCACCAGCACTGGCGTATGCGCTGACTTTGCCAGGGCGCGCGCATCTGCACTGCGCTGAGCGGAGGCATTACGCGGGGGGCATGCGTGTTGGCCGGTCATACGCTGTGCCGGTTGCCACTGCGGCAGCGGATTGGAGGCCTCGGGCCAGTCGTCTGCGGGCGAAGACGACATGCGGCCCGCGGAGCAAGGCAGCTTTAGGCCGTTGCGAGGAAAAAAGTTTTGGTGGACCGGAGGGGATTCGAACCCCCGACCTCCTGAGTGCGATTCAGGCGCTCTCCCGGCTGAGCTACCGGCCCACCGTGGGGAACGTTCGGCTTTGTGAAATTGTAGCCGATAGCCGCGCGCGTGGCAACCGGAAAAGGCCAGCGCGGGGCGATTTGCGCCCGGGGCAGTCGGTAGACCCGCGGGTGAGCTTGGGCTATAATCGCCGCGCGGGCCGCGGGAGGGAGCCTGATTGCCTGCTGCGCGCAAAACGGCTTGGGCGCTCGTTATCCTGGCCACCGTCGCCGCCCTGGTTGTCCTCGCACGGCGCCACAGCATTGAGCGGAGCAACCGGCGCGTGGAGATTGTCGTGGACTACGAGGAGGTGGCCCTGCTTGCGGCCGCTGCCGGGCGGACGGTAAATGATGTTCTGCGCGCGTTTCGCCAAGCGGGGGCCACAGGCGTAGGCCTGCCCGAGGACTCCCTTCCCTCGCTGCTCGATACGGGCCGCGCTGGCTTGCGCCCCTCGCCCGCTGCGGGGGAGCTCCAGGTTTACGTGCCCACAGCGGAGCTCGCCCAGCGCATTACGCGCAACCTGGCCGCGAAATGGGTTACGCCGCGGCTCGCCGCGGGGCCAAACGGCGGGTTTGTCCTGGCCCTCAGCGGCTCGCTAGAGCGCCTCGCCCAGGTCGGTGTGGGCTGGGACCCCGCGCGCGTGGCCGAGGTGCGCGGCGCGGGGCTGATGCCCATCGCGCGCCCGGTGGATTCGCCTGTGGTAAACGAAAACGCCCTGCACCAGGTGTTTGAGGAGATTCGCGCTGCGGGGATGTGGCGCGTGCTGTTTATGGGTAAGTTCGTCCTCGGCTACGAGCGGCTTTTGCCCGTTACCGCGGAGCTCATCGGCGAGCACGGGATGGAGTTTTATGCTGTGGAGCTTGACGTGCAACGGGGGACGACGGAGCTTGCTCGGCTGCTTCGGGGAAGGGTAGTTCGCACGCATTCTATCGGGGAGAAGGAGCTGAGCGAGCTTAACCCGCAGACGGCAATGGCCCGCTTTCGCCGCGCGGTGCGCGAGCGCAACATTCGCTGCTGCTTTGTGCGCATGTTTGTCGACCGGGCGATCGGCGACCCCCTTGAGGCGAACCTGGACTACCTGCGCCTTGTCTCCCAGAGCATTCGCGACGCGGGCTTTGAGCTGGGGCAAGCCGCCCCGTTTGCCCCGTTCGCCCCCGCGCGGGGGTGCCTCGCCGCCGTAGCGTTGGGGGGCGCGGGGTTGCTCGCCCTGCTTGCGTTTGAGCTTTTCCTCCTCTCCGCGCGCGGGGCATGGGTCGTGCTCGGGGCAGCCGTTGTGTTCGCCGAGGCCTTAAGCTTGGGCGGGGAAGTCGGCCGCTCGGCGCTCGCCCTTGCCGTAGCTCTCGCCGCGCCCACGGTGGCCCTGCTTAGAGTGCGGCTCGATATTCCCCCGCCGAGCGGGCCGGTTCGCCCAAGCCGCGCGCTGTTGCGCGCTTGTGGGCTTGTGCTGTGCGTAAGCGCCGTGTCGCTTGCCGGCGGGGCGCTTGTCGCTGCGCTGCTTTCCGACACTCCACACATGATGAAGGTGAGCCAGTTTCGCGGGGTAAAGCTCTCGCAGCTCGCGCCGCCGCTCGTTGTCGCTGCGATGTACTTGCTCGGGGCGTTTCCCAACGGCCGGGGCGTGCGCGACCAGCTCCGCGGGGCGGTGCGCCGCGCGCGCGAGCTGTGCGCTGCGCCGTTTGTCATGGGCTATACCCTCGTCGCCCTCGTGCTCCTCGCTGGCGCTGCGTATTGGGTCTTGCGCACGGGCAACGCCCCCCGTGCGGCAACGGCGGGCGCCGAGCGCGCGGTGCGCGAGGCGTTGGAGCAGCTTTTGGTGTTTCGCCCGCGGACGAAAGAGTTTCTCCTCGGCCATCCCGCTCTGCTGCTTGGAGGCTTTTTGCGCGCCGTGGGGCGCCCGCGTTACGTAATCGCCCTGGCCATCGTCGGCGCGGTAGGCCAGGTGTCCATGGTAAACACGTTCTGCCACATTCACACGCCGATCGCCGCGACGGTGCTGCGCACGGGATATGGGTTGGCCTTGGGGGTCGTGCTTGGGGTGTTGGCGTGCCTCGCGGTGCACTCTGCCAGTGTTGCGCTAGAGCGGCTCGGCGCGGACTGAGCGATGGCCCGGCTGTTTTTATGCGGATACTTCGGCTTCGGGAACACCGGCGACGAGGCCCTGCTTGAGGCGACCGTGGCCTGGCTGCGCGCGCGCCGGCCCGGGCTGGAGATCGCCGTGCTCAGCGCCGCGCCCGAGCGCACGGCGCGGCTGGGCGTCGAGCCTATTGCGCGAGGCAGCGTGCGCCGGCTCGTGGGCGCGGTGCGCTGTGCAGACGTTGTCGCCCTTGGCCCAGGCGGGCTGTTTCAGGACCTAACCAGTGTGCGCTCGAATTTTTACTACGCGGCAATCGCCTACCTCGCGCGGCTTTGGAGCAAACCCCTCGCCCTGGTTGGCCATGGGCTGGGGCCGCTGCGCTCGCCGCTTGCGCGCCGGGCTGCAGCGGGGGCGTTGCGGCGGGCCCAGGTGGTCTCGGTGCGCGACGAACCCTCGGCGGCGCTCGCCGCAGAGCTCGCCCCAAGCTGTCGGCCGCGCGTCGCCGCTGATGTCGCGTTTCTCTTGCCCTCCGACGAGGGGCGCAACTGGCGGGCGGAGGTCGCCCAAGCGGTTGAGCGGCCTGGGGCGGTAGTTGGGGTGTGCCCGCGGCTGGGCGGGGCGGTTGGCGAGGAGGACCTGCGCCGGCTGGCCGAAGCCCTGCGCGGCGCGGCACGCGGGCGGCGGGTGGCGTGGCTTGTGCTTCCGTTTGGCGGCCCGGCCGACGAGAGACCTTCGCAAACCCTGGCCCGTCTTCTTGATGGAGAGGCGGCGGTGTGGCGCGAGAGGCTTGCCCCAAGCCAGTGGCTGGGGCTGGTCGGAGCGCTCGACGGCCTGGTCGCCATGCGCTATCACGCGGTGCTTTTTGCTGCGCGCTGCGGGGTGCCTGTGGCGGGTGTCGCGTGCGACCCGAAGATTACGTTTTTACTGGAGCAACTGGGCTGCGCGCCGGCGGCGGATTTTGCCCAACGCGCGCCATGGAGCGGCGCGGAGGCGCGCATCGCGGAGGAGCTGTTTGCCGAGGGGCGGGGAGAGGAGCTGCGGCGCGCCGCGGGGCAGTTGGCCGAGCGCGCCGCGGAGGCGCTGCAGCCGCTGCTTGAGCTTCTGTAATGTCGCTGGGGAAAGCAGGTTTGCGTTGAGGATATTGCGCGCCGTGCCCACGGCCGTGTGTTGGCTGAGCGTCGGGGCGGCCCTGGCCCTGGGCGCCGCCTGTGCGCGCTGCGCCGAGCTGCCGGACCAGCTCAAGACGCAGTTTGGGCCGCTGGGGGGCGAGGTCGCCCGACGCCCTGGGGCCCCGCTATTTGGCGAGGCGGAGGACGTTTGGCTGCGCCTTCCGCGGGGCGAGCGCGAGCGGCTCTTGCCCTATCGCGGCCTGGGGGCCCAGCCCCTGGCGCCCGGGGCGGGCGCTCCGGGCCAGCTCCCTCCCACAGCGGGCCTGCCCCAGCCCTATGCCGCGGCGGTTTATGGCCCGGCCTATGCCCAATACGGCCTCCAGCCCGCCTACGGCTGGCGCACCCGCGCGCGCATGTATCGCGAAAAGCTGGAGATCAGCGGCACGGCCTCGCTTTCCTTCCGCACAAGCTCCGTCGAGGGCGACCGCACGCTTTACGACAGCCAGTTTATCGACACGAACAAGTTCGACCGCACCGCAGCGGTATATTTCACGGGCAGGCTTACCGACGGGTTTTACATCGACGGGCAGATCCGCACGAGCCGCTATCAGCCGACTCACGTAGACTACTCCATTACCTACCACCGCAAGCGGTTTGACATTATCTACGGCGACCTAAACGTTAGGCTGACAAACAACCCGTTCGCGACGTTTACCAAGTCCATTCGCGGGGTGCAGGTGAGCGGGGACCTCGGCCGGCGGGGGCAGTATGACCTATATGTCGCCGAGCAGCGGGGGCGCGTGCGGCGCGAGGTCATCCCCGGCGAGGGGCACTCCGGGCCATATCAGCTCTCGTTTACCCCGGTGCGCGAGGGGAGCGAGCGCGTGCGCGTAGACGGCCGGCTGCTCTCGCCCTCGCAGTATAACCTCGACCCCGACTCGGGCTTTCTTTATTTCGAGAACAACATGATTATCCCCCCGACTTCGGTGATCGAGGTCACCTATGAGGAGGACCGCCCGGGGCAGGCGGGGCGGCTGATCGGTTTTCAGGCGACGACGAGCTTCGGCAACATTCCGTTTGGGATAACCTTGGTGCGCCAGGAGGGCACGGAGCGCGTGGGCCAGCAGCCGCAGTCGGTGCGCCACGAGGAGCGCTTTTTCGGCAACAACAGCGCCGGCCCGTTTACCCTCTCGTTCCGCCCCATCGACCTCTCGCGGCCGCTCACTGTGCTCGTTGACGGAGTGCCCAAGCAGCCGGGGGTGGACTACGACTTTAACCCGGGCGGGGGGACGATCCTCTTCCGCCAGGTCGTTCCCGCGACATCTACCGTGGTCGTCATTTACTACACGATCGAGCAGCCGGACGCCCAGCAGGCGACGCGCACCGTGCTGGGCATTGACACCGGGTTTACGTTTGCGCGCGGCGGTGTGGCGATAAACTACGGGCGAAGCACGGGCGGCTTTTTGCCCGACGGCTCGCCCGCGCCTGCCGGCCAGGCGTTTAGCGTGCGCGCCCAAGCCACGCTTCTGGGCGACAAGCTGGCCGTTAACGCGGGGTGGGTTAAAGAGGACCCCACGTTTCGGCGAATTCAGTCGGCGACGTTTCAGCGCGACCGCTCGGGCACGGACGCATTTTTAAGCTTTCGCCCAAGCGAGGGGGTTATGATTGCCTACGCCACATCGCAGGACGTGAGCAACGAGGGGCTGCCCTTGGGGGCGGGGGCGCCGTTTGCCTTCGGCGGCGCGCCGAGCACGGGGTTTAACTTTCGCACGACACAGGACTCGCTCTCCGTGGACATCCAAAAGGCGTCCCTGCCGCACATTAACATCGGCCTGGACACGAGCACCACGGCGCAGGCGGGCGGGGCATATAGCGCGCTGCGCAGCAGAAGGGTGAGCGTGAGCGACACGTTCGGCAACCTCGCCCTGGGCCTGGGCTATGACAGGAGCGACCGGCGAGCCACGGCGGCGACCGAGGAGGGCGGCCTGGCTGTCGTAGCCGATCTCTCTACGGAGCAGTATCGCGCGGACTTGGGCTTTCACTGGGGCGGGGGAAACTCGATCAACTTAGGCTATATGCGAAACCGGACGATCGACCCCGCGGGCCAAGGGCGAGACTCGTCCGGCGAGGGGCTTACCGCGGCGCTGAGCTACTCGATCTCCGAGGACATCGTGCTCACCGCGGGCCGGCGGTTTATTCGCTCGCGCGGGGCGGTGTTCATCTCGGGCTACACGCCCCCCGGCGGAGGGCCGGGATATGGCGGGCCGGGCTTTCGCCCCCCGGGCTATGGGGGGCCGATCAGCGGGCGCCAGGCCGCTGCCCCGCCTCAGTTCACCCAAGCGGCGACCACCGACGACTCCGCCGACGCGCAAATCTCCGCGCGGCTGTCCGACCGCTTGTCGATTACCGCCTCGTATTCGGACAGGCTTTATGACACCGAGGGCGACATCGGCTACCTCGCCGACAACCGCACGCGCACCTGGGGAGCGTCGATTTACTACCAGCCCACGGACAGGATAACCCTGGGCGCGGACGCTAACTATTCGCGCACGGCATATCTCGACCGCCGGCGCGCGGAGCTGACGAGCGAGGCCTATCGCCTCACCTGCTCCTACCAGGCCACGGACAAGCTTAGCGTGGGCTTTGGCTGGAGCCTGATCAACGCCGTTACCCCGACGTTTTCCGGGACGGGGGGCGGGTTGACGATTATCTCAAGCACGAGCTACGCCAACTGCTCTTTCCAGGCCAACTATAGCATTTCGGCGAAGCAGAACCTGTCGCTTGACATAGACTATACGCAAAGCCGGGCGAGTTTCGACGACAACGATCGCTGGTGTGCGAACCTGCTTTATGACCGGCAGATCACCAGCTTGCTCTGGCTTGGGCTGCGCCTGCGCTATGTAAACTACGACGACCACCTGGCGCCTCCTGGGGCGGTGGGCAGCCGCGACTATCGCGCGTTGCAGTTTTCCGCGGAGCTTAACGCGCGATTTTAGGGCCTGCCCCGGCGGGGCACCGCGGAGGTTGCCCGTGCGTCGTAAAATAGGGGCGAGAAGGGGTGGTTGCCATGGCGGGAAGGCCGGCAGCAGCGGCGGGAAGGGGCGCGCGGGCTGCTCTTGTTGCGCTGGCGCTTGGCCTTTGCGCAGGGGCGCTGTCCTCCTGCGGGCCAAAGTGGCTGCCCTATGAGCTTCCCCAGGAGGGCGAGCTTCCCGGCCCCGCGCAACCGGCAACGCTGTTCGTGACCAGCGAGCCCAGCGGGGCGCGGGTGTTCCTCGACGGCCAGGACACCGGCCAGGCGACGCCCGCGAACATTGCCGACGTCTCGGCGAGCGCCACGGGCGAAGTGCACGCCGTGCGCCTGGTGAAGGCTGGCTATTACGATTACAACGCGTTGGTCGTCGTTTACGACGGGAGGGTTGTTCCGGCAACGTCGCTCGCGGCGACGCTCGTGCCCACCTCGCAGGCCCCCGGGCGGCTGGTCGTAGAGACCTCTCCCGCGGGGGCGGCGATCTTCCTCGATGGCGCAGACACCGGCAAGACGGCGCCGGCGACGCTGGATAACGTCAGCCCGACGAGCCATATCGTCGAGGCGCGGCTTGCGGGATACGCTACGCGCAGGGAAAACGTGCGCCTGCGCAGCGGCGAGGAGGTCGTCGTCCAGCTCCGCCTCACGCAAAACGGCACGGTGCGCCTTGCGGGCACCGTTTACGAGAGCAGCGCGGGGCACCTTGTCGTCGGCGCCGAGGTGCGCGTTGAGGGGACGAACCTCTCCACGACAACCACCCAACAGGGGACGTTTGTGTTCGACAACGTCCCCCCTGGAACTTACGACATCGTCGCCCGGCACGTTACCGCCGACGGGACAACGCTTACCGGCGCGCGGCGCAATGTCGTCCTCGAGCAGGGCGATGAGGCGTACTATACCGCGAACATCGTCCTCGCCCCGGAGGGGACGCATGGGAGCATTGTCGGGGTGATTACCGATCGCTCGGGGCGGCCGATCAGCGGGGCCACGGTATATGCCGACGATGGCCTGGTGGTGACCTCGGCCAAGACAGGCTCCGACGGGTCGTTTCGGATAACGGACCTTGCCCCGGGGACGTATATCGTCGTCGCCTCGGCGCAGGGCTATGAGAACAACGTGCGGCTCGACGTTGTGGTGGGGACGCAGCGCGAGGTTGCCGTAAACCTTTCCCTGCGCTATGTTCCGGCCAACGAAGCTCTGCGCCCCTTGCCCCCGGAGTTCGACGGTTCGCCTCAGGCGTTGACTTATCCCGACGCGCAAAGCGTGCGCGCGGCGCAGTATTTGGGCGTGCGCGAAACGCTCGTGCGCGAGCACGGCCTTCCCCCAAGCCATCCCCAAGCGCGAATGCTCGCCGCGCTGCGCAAGGCGCGAAGGAGGGCCGGCGTGCGCGCCTTTCCCCCGGCAAACTCAAATATCGAGGTTGACGTGTTCTGGCTGGCCAACACGGAGACCGATCTTGCCGGCTACATCCTCTATCGCTCGCTTAACCCCGACTGCGTGTTTTCCACCGTGCAAGTGGTGCGCGACCCGAACGTGTTGCTTCTCGCCGACGTAGACCCCACGCTGGGCGCGGACCAGACGGTGTATTACCGACTAAGCGCTTTTTCCACGCGCGGGCTAGAGAGCCGGCGGAGCGATGCGGTTAGCGCGACGCCCATGGGCAAGCTGGAGCTCGTCGCCCCCGCCGAAGGCGAGACGCTAAGCGCCACTCCCCCGCAGTTCTCCTGGCGGGCAATGCCTCGCGCGCGGGCGTATGAGGTCGTCGTCTGGGACGCCATGCCGGACTTCGACACCGCGGCAAACGTGCACGTTGTCTGGCGGAGCGATCCCCCGCTGGGCGCGGGGAGCACTTCGGCGACCTATGGCACGGGCAACAACGCGGGCCAGCCGCTGCAGTCGGGCCACACCTACTACTGGGCGGCGGTCGCCTACGATGCGCCGTCGTTCGCCGAGGCCACGGCCCTTTCCGTGAGCCACATCCGCAGCTTCGTCGTCCCCTAGAGCGAGCTTAACCGGCACCTAGGCAGCCCGCAAACTGAGGCCGCGGCGCACGCGTGCTGCGGAGAGGGACGCGGGTGGGATGCCGGCGAGCTGGCACAGCACTCGCTCCGCTTGCCTCGAGTGCGCAAAGCCAACTCGCGCTAGCTCGTCGCTCGCCGATGCCTACGTGCGCCATGCCTTGTAGCGGCCCGTGGGCGGAGCGCATCGCGCGGGGCGTCGCTTTGGGCGAGGGCGGAGCAGGCCTCGGCGGCAGGGAGTTTGCGCGCCGCGTGCGCGAGGCGATGGCCTTAGTGGAGGCACTTGCTTCGCGCATACTTGACGGTGGGCCGGGGGCGCTTGCCCCGCGCGGATAGGACGCAGCCCGGGGCGCGACAGCGCGCGAGGCGCTCGTGGGGCGGAAGGCGCAGGCCCGGCGAGAGTTTTCTTGACACGCCGCTTTTGCCGTTTCTATACTCA
>CAZMGT010000082.1:0-9760 GCA_964565895.1 uncultured Armatimonadia bacterium | reverse complement strand
GCGCTTTCTTTCCCGCCCTTTCCACAGCACCCTCCACCTCCCCGCCAGCCACCACAAACCAAGCCGCCGTACTTGCTCTGCCTCGGCGATGTCACAGCGAAAAAAGCCAGCCCAGGAGTCAGTGCTGTTACTAATTTACTTTTGCCGCGCCGGCGGTGTTGCCAATTTGCCGTCGCTGCGCCGATGTGCTCGCATCTGGGCGGATTCGTTGCGTTCAGGGGCGCCTTTGAAGACACGACGAGGCGGCCAATGGTCGCTCCTTGCTGCTTGCGCCGCGCTTCGTCTCCCGCGCTCCTAAGAGCGCCTTCCACCTCCCCGCCGGCCACCACAAGCCAAGGCGCCTTGGGCTCCGCCTCGTCGCAGCGGTACGCTTGTATCATTCCTGGGAGAGGCTTCCGCCGCAGTGCTGCCAAGCAGTTATGTGCTAGGGGCGCGTCTGGGCAGAGGCCGCCAGCGCCGCCGAACGGAGTGTGGTCCGGATTAGAAAGAGCAGAAGCGCAGCCACTTGCGTCCGTGGGAACCTTCTTCTCTCGGAGGCTGAATTTCAGCAGGTCGTCGCTCACGGCAATCTTATCGCAAGACGTTTTGCAGCCGTGGCCCTTGGGCTTGCCGTCTTCTCTCCCGCCCTATCCGCAGCGCCCCGCACCTCCCCGCCAGCGACCCGAGACCAGGACGCACTGGGTTCCGTCTCCTCCCAGCGACATGCTCGCGCGCTTTGTAGAGGGACGGTCTCTTTGGCGATCCTGGCAAGCGGTTATCTGGTCGGAGCGCGTCCGAGTAGAAGGTAATGGGGTTGCTGGTGGTAGCGTGGCGCAGACTGAAAAGGCCAGGAGCGGCGCCACTTGAGTCTGCGCGCCTTCTTCTCTGCAGGGCTGAATTTCACCAGCTTGTCGCTAAGAGGGATCTTCTTGCAAGATGATCTGCAGCCGTGGTCCCCCGGTTCTGCCGTCGTTGTCTCTCCCACCCTCCCCACAGCGCCTTCCACCTCCCTGCCGACCACCACGACCCAAGCCGCCTTGGCCTTCGCCTCTCCGCAGCAGTGCGCTGGCATGATTCCCGGAAGAGGCCGTCCTTTGCGGCGGTGCCAAGCAGGTATCCCCTGCGACTGTGTTCGGGCAGAAGAAAAATGGGGTTCCTGCCGGCAGCGCGACACGCAATGGAAAGAGCGGGAGCCAGTGTGGCATGCCCGCGGAGGCACCCAGAGCGGCGCGAGCTCGGAGCAACTGTGCTCGCAGTCGTGTTGGTTCGCCTTCTGAAAAGTTGGATCTCGTCGCGGCCTTTCGGTCAACGAGCTTTGCCCTAAGATGTTCTGCAGCCCCTGCGGTGCACAGTAGCTAGCGCGTGGCCGCGGAGCGCGTCAAGGGAAGCTTGAGCCGCGGTGCTCTGCAATCACAGCCACAGAGTCTGCCTGGCCTTCTGCCACCCGCCCTTTCCACAGCGCCCCCACCTCCCCGCCAACCACCCCAACCCAAGCCACCTTCCTTGCTCTGCCTCGGCCATGTGAGGGCGAGAAAAGCCAGCCCAGGCGCCAGCACTATTAGTAATTTACTCTTGCCGCGCCTGCGCAGGCGGTCTTGGTTGTTTGCCATTGCTACCGATAGGTCCGCATGTGCGTGATTTATCGTCGTGAGAGGCGCCTTTGCAAGACAAGGCGAGGCACACCATGGTCGTCTGCTGCCGCCCGCACGGCGACGTTTCTCCTGCCCTTTCCACGGCACCCTCCACCTCCCCGCCAACCGCCACAGGCCAACCCACGTTCGTCGTTGTGCCCAGTCTCGCTAGGAGCGATAACCGGCGCGCCGGTGCCGGCGCAGTTGCTAATTTGCCGTCGCCGCGCCGACACGCTCGTATGTGGGCGGATTCGCCGCCACGGGAGGCGGCTATGCGGACAAGATGAGGTGGCCTACGGTCCCTCCTTGCTGCGCGCGTCGCGCTTTCTCTTCCGCCCTTTCCGTAGCACCTTCTGCCTCCTCGCCACAGCCACCACAGGCCAAACCGCCTTAGCCTTCGCCTCGCCGGAGCGACGCGCTCATTTCCTTCGTTAGGGACCGTCTTTGGCGGTACTCGCACACGGTTATCGGCTTGGGGAGCGTCCAAGCAGAGAGCGATGCGGTTGATGACGGTGGTGTAGCGTAAACTGGAGAGTACCGCAGAGGGCTCACTTGCGGCGGCGGGCGCTTCCTTCTCTCCGAAGTTGAATTGCAGTACCGCATCGCCAGAGAAATTTTCTCGTCGCAAGATGATTTGCACCCGTGGCCATTGGGTCTGCCGTCGGTGTCTCTCCCACTCTTTCCACAACGCCTTCCACCTCCCCGCCGGCCACCACAGGCCAAGCCGCACTACTTGCTCTGCCTCGGCCATGTGAGGGCCAGAAAAGCAACCTCAGGCGCCAGCATTGTTACTAATTTGCACTTGCGGCGCGTGTACGTTGGCCAGTAACGCGGATTCGTCGTCGCTACGGGCGCTTCTACAGGCAAGGCGAGGCAGCCTATGGTCGCCTGCTGCCGCCCGCACGGCGACGTTTCTCCTGCCCTTCCCACGGCACCCTCGACCTCCCCGCCAGCCACCACGACCCAGGGCGCCTTGGGCGTTGTGCCTCTCCCCGCGTGGACCAGTAACCGCCGGCGCCAGCGCTGTTGGCAGTCTGCCCTTGCCGTGCCGACACGCTCGCATGTGGGCGGATTCGTGGCCGCGAGAGGCGGCTGTGCGGGCAAGACGCGGCAGCCCATGGTCGCCTGCTGCCGCCTGTGCGGTGCTTTCTTTCCCACCCTCCCCACAGCGCCCACCACCTCCCCGCCGGCCACCACAGGCCAGGCCACCTTGCTTGCTATGCCTAGGCTCTGGGACACACAGAAAGAAAAAAAACCTGGGCCGAGCGTGAGCGACTTTAGTTGTTTGCCATTGCTACCGATGCCTAGCATTTGAGGCGATTTATTGTTCTCCGGGGGCCGCCAGAGAGGGGAGAATGGCGCCGACCCTCTGTGTCGCTTGCGTGGAGCGCTAAGGGTTTACAAAGGGCGCAGGCGGCGAATTCTAGAGCAAGCCCAGTCCACCGGCCTGGGCTGCCGTCTGCTTCGTTGTTTTCCGTTCGGAGCAAAGAGCGGCCGCACGAACTCCTGCGGCTGAGTTGCGGTGCCGTGCCCAGCGCTGAGCAAAATTGCACCCCACTTTTCGGCTTGGGCCGCTGACTCCGACGCATGGATTCTTGCCACGTGGGTGCGCGAAGCCCGGCTCTCAGGCTGTCAGCCATATCGCCGCCAGAGACCTCCGAGGCGCAGGCGCAGCGGCCCTATAGTTGCCGAACTGTGGGCGCCGCCTGACACAAGGGGTTCTCGCAAGACGCTTCGTGCCCAGCGCAGCCGGTCTGTAGCACGCCAGCGCGGTCGTGGCCGCCACGCTCCGAGGCGAGCGGGGCCGCGAAGCTCGTCCGCTACGCGGCGCGTAGCGCGCTCCTTCGCCCATCTCGCCGGCTAGAGGACGCGCGGCGTAGCGGTGCCTGCCTGTGCAGGTGAGCCATACCTACGGCTAGTCGCAGCGCGCTGCGCTTATCCCCACAACCCGCGCGCATTCTCCAGGAGCAAAGCGGCGTCGCGAAAGGGATTGTCCCCGCGCGGCCGTTGCACGCCGGCGGTGTTGAACAGGTGCCCGAAAAAAAACAGGGAGGGGCGAGGGGGGCGGCGTTCGCATATTCTGCACGGCGGCGAAGGAGCGGCGGGAAGATGAGGGTTTTGGTCACCGGCGGGGCGGGGTTCTTGGGCTCGCACCTGTGCGAGGCGCTCGTCGCGCGCGGCGATAGCGTGCTTTGCGTGGACTCGTTCGACCCGCACTATCCCATGCGCGACAAGCTGTGCAACCTCTCCTCGCTGGACGGCAACCCGAACTTCGCCTTCTTAAAGGGCGACGTGCGCGAGCCCTCGCGGCTGCTCTCGTGGCTGCGTGGTGAGAAGTTCGACGCCATCGCCCACCTCGCCGCGCGCGACAGCGAGCGCGAGTCGCTGCTTGCCCCGCGGATGTACTTCGACCTAAACACGACGGGGACGCTAGGCGCGCTGGAGCTCGCCCGGCGCCTGGGCGTAGGGCGGTTTGTAATGACCTCCGCGGCGTCGGTTTACGGGGGGCTTGGCGCGCTGCCCTGGGCCGAGGACGCGCCGACGACCGAGGTGCTCAGCGTGCACGGGGCGTCGAAGCTCGCCGCGGAAGCGCTATGCCAATGCTACGCCGCGACCTATGGCATCGGCGTGTGCATTTTGCGCGTGTTTTCCGCATACGGCCCGCGCCAGCGGCCGGACACCGCGCTGAGAAGGTTTGCCGAGCAACTGCTCGCCGGCCAGCCGGCAACCGTCTACGGCGACGGCAAGAGCACGCGCGACTTTGTCTTTTGCGACGATGTCGTGCGCGCGCTGGTGCTTGCCCTGGACAAAGAGTTTCGCTGCGAGATCATAAACATCGGCTCCGGCCGGCAGAGCACAGTGCTTGAGCTGCTGGAACTTGTGGCAAGCGAGTTGGGCGTTAAACCCGAGGTGGTGCATCGCCCGCCGTACCCCGGCGAGCCGGAGCACGCCCTGGCCGATGTGCAAAAGGCGCGGGAGCTGCTCGGTTTTGAGGCGCAGGTTGAGCTGCGCGAAGGCGTGCGCCGCTTTGCGCGCTGGCTTGCCGACGTGCGCCGCGCTGCACAAGGCGAGAGCTGACCGAGACCCTCCGCCGCCCAGCGAGTAGGTTGAGCGAGTGCCTGCGCGGGGCGGCTGTTTTGTTCGCCACCGCCGCCGGCAAAGCCCGTTTTGCGCGGCCGAGGAATCGCCTCCCTCGCGCGCGAATAGCGCCTGGCGAAACGCAAGCGTGGGGCGAGGCACGTGGTCGAGCAGCGCGTGGACAAAGAGCTCGAGGAATACCGCACGCTCATGGAGGAGCCCTCGTCGTTCGAAGAGGGCTTTAGCATTAAAACCGTCGTCGGCGCGCTGTTCATCGGGTTTATCATGATGCCCGGGGCGATTTACCTCGGGCTGGTTGCCGGCCAAGGGCTGGGGCCCGCGGCGGAGTGGGTGACGATTATCCTGTTCACCGAGGCCGCGCGGCGCTCGCTCCAGACTCTGCGCCGGCAGGAGATATACATCCTCTACTACGTCGCGGCGAGTCTTACGAGCATTATGGGCGGCGTAGCGCTGTCCGGCGGGGCGTTTGCGCACCTTATTTGGAACCAATATCTCGTGCAATCGGAAGCCGCGCAGAGCTTCGGCATGACCCACGCCATTCCCGAGTGGGTCGTCCCCCCGCCGGGGTCTGAGGCGCTCGCCAAGCGCACGTTCTTTCACCCCGCCTGGCTGTATCCCATAGTGATCCTCGTCGCCGGGCAGATTCTCTCGCGCCTAAGCTGGTTTAGCTTTGGCTATACGCTGTTTCGCGTCACCTCGGACATCGAGCGGCTGCCGTTTCCCATGGCCCCCATCGCCGCGCAGGGGGCAACCGCCCTGGCCGAGGTAACCACGCAGACGGAGAGCTGGCGCTGGCACGTGTTCTCCACGGGCGCGGTAATTGGCCTGGCGTTTGGGACGTTATACGTGGGCATTCCCTCGTTTACCGGCTCGTTTCTCACCGAGCCGTTGCGGCTGATCCCCGTTCCCTGGGTGGACACCACAGTAAAGACGGAGAAGATTCTGCCCGGGGCGGCGACGGGCATCGCCACGAACCTGGAGCAAGTGCTCATTGGCTTTGTTTTGCCGTTTTGGGTGGTCGTCGGGGGGTTCCTGGCGGCGCTGGCCACGCTTGTGGTTAACCCCATTCTCTACCGCCACGGCCTGCTCCCCACGTGGGAGCCGGGCATGGACACGATTACCACGAACTTCTCGACATCGATTGACTTTTGGATGAGCGCGACGATCGGCACGTCCATCGCCGTGGGAATTATCGGGATCGGGACGGTAATTAGGCACTTTGTGCGGGCGGCAAAGACAAAGCACACGCGCGCGCCCGTGCCCTTGCCCGAGGGTCGGGGCGACTTTCCCATCTGGCTTGCCCTGGCCCTGTTCGTCACGGCAACGGTGTGCTACATCATCCTGTGCAAGCACCTTGTGCCCACGTTTCCCATTATCTTCCTCCTCTTTTTCGGCTTTATCTTCACCCCGCTTAACTCATACATCAACGCGCGGATGATCGGGCTGACGGGGCAGTGGATCGAGATCCCCATGGTGCGCGAGGCGACGTTTATTTTGAGCCAGCGCTGGGGATATAAGGGGATCGACATTTGGTTTGCGCCGATTCCCCTGTCCAACTATGGCGGCCAAGCGCAGCACTTTCGGGTAATTGAGCTGACGGGGACGAAGATTACCTCGGTAATCAAAGCCGAGCTGTTGATGCTCCCCATTATGCTGCTGTGCAGCTTTTTGTTCTGGCAGTATATGTGGCGGCTGGGGCCGATACCGTCGAACCAGTATCCCTATGCGCAGACGATGTGGCACCTGTTTGCCCTGCGCCGCTGCCTGTGGATGGACGCCACGATGACCGGCGGGGGGCAGCTCTTTCGCCAGGCAATTAAGCCGCCGATCATCTACGGGGGCATTGCCTTTGGGCTGCTGAGCTATGGCGTTCTCTCCTACTTCCGCCTGCCAGTAATGCTCGTCTATGGGTTTATCCGCGGGATGGGCAGCCTGCCCCATATGCTTATTCCCGAGATGTTTGGGGCGCTGCTCGGGCGGTTTTACTTCGCGCGCATGTTTGGGCTGAAGCAGTGGCGGCTTTATGCCACGGTGCTACTTGCGGGCTTTGCCTGCGGCATGGGGCTTGTCGGGATGGGCGGAGCGGCGCTGGCCATGGTCGTGCGCTCTGTGCGGCAAATGCCCTATTAGCCCTCGTCCGCGGCAGTGCGAGGCCCCAGGTCGAGGACCTCGAGCACTTGGCAGGCGACCTCGTAGCGGCCGAAACTGGGCATGAGATATACTCCCTGCACATAGGGCATGTCCTTTAGCTCAAGCAGCAGCTCCTGCGCCATGCGCACGCCCTCCTCGCGCCCGTTTGCCCCCGCCTGGCGCATGCGCTCCAGCGCCTCTTCGGTAAGCGTTATCCCGGGGACCTCGTTGTGCAAGAACGCTGCGTGGCGAAAACTCTGCAGGGGGAGAACGCCGATGAGCACCGGCGCGCTAAGCGGCCCAAACCGCTCCTCGTAGAGGTGCACGAAGTTCGCCCAAATCTGCGGGTCGTAGATGGGCTGGGTCATGACAAAATGCGCGCCGGCGGAGATTTTCTCGTTCAGCCGCTGGGCTTCGCGCTCGAGGTCGGCGCAGGTGGGGTCGCAGGCGACGCCGATGGCGAAGCTCGCCCGGCGGCCCATCTCGCGCCCGGAGAGGTCGTAGCCCTCGTTAAACCTGCTGATAATGCGCACGAGGCCCACGCTGTCTACGTCGTATACGCCGCTGCTCCCCTTTGTGTCGCCCAAGCTTGGGGGGTCGCCGGTGAGGGCGAGGATGTTGCGCACACCTAGGCTGTGCGCTCCGATGAGGTCAGCCTGAAGGCCCATCAGCGAGCGGTCGCGCGTGGTGAAGTGGAGGATCGTCTCGATGCCCACCTGGCTTTGGATCATTGTGCACAGGGCCAGGGCGGCCATGCGTACGCGGGCCATGGGGCTGTCGGCAACGTTCACCGCATCGGCGCCCACGGCCATGGCGTGGCGCGCGCCGTCGAGCTGCTTGTCGGCGACGAACCCGCGCGGGGGGTCGACCTCGACGCTAACGACGAACCGCCCCGCTTGAAGCTTGCGCAGCAGCCGCGTGGGCTGCTCCGCGGGTTCGGCGGCGTGCTCCGCGGCAAGGCCGACCCACATCTCGGGGAGCTGCTCCTCCTCGCGCTCGCCGGCGACGACAACCGCCTCGCGCTCGCCGCCCTCCTCGCTGAGGAAGCGGTCCAGCGCCTCGCGCATGGCGCGGATATGCGCCGGCGTTGTTCCGCAGCAGCCGCCCACAATGCGCGCCCCGCGCTCTATGAACGGGCCGACGTGTTGGGCGAAGTACTCGTCGCTGGAGGGGAAGTATAGGCGCTGATGCACGCGACTGGGGAAGCCGGCGTTGGGCATCGCGCTCAGGGGCAGGTTCGGCGCGGCGCGGTGCATGGCTTCGAGAATTTGCAGCGTCAGCGCGGGGCCGGTGGAGCAGTTTACCCCGACGACGTCTACTCCCGCAGCGGCCAGGCGCTCAGTGGCCTCCTCGGGCGTTGTCCCGTGGGGCGTGCGGCCGTCTTGCTCATAGGTCATCGAGGCGACAAGGGGCAAGTCGCATACGTCGCGCGTGGCGCGAACGGCGATCTCCAGCTCCTCGATGTCGCTGAATGTCTCCAGGATAATGAGGTCCGCGCCAGCCTCCCAGAGGACGCCGACCTGCTCGGCGAACGCCTGGTAGGCCTCGCCGGAGGAGATTGGCCCATGGGGGTGGAGGGGTTTGCTCAGGGGGCCGACGCTGCCTGCGATAAGCAGGTCGCGCCCGGCGACCTCGCGCACGTCGCGGGCGAGCTTTACCGCCTGAAAGTTAATCTCGCGCAGCTTGTCCTCTAGGCCGTGCTCGGCAAGATGGGTGCGGTTTGCCCCGAACGTATGCGTCTCGAGCAGGTCCGCGCCCGCCGCGGCATAAGCCTGGTGGATCTCCGTAACCCACTGCGGGCGGGTAAGCACGAGGTATTCCAGGCACTGCTCGCTGCTCGCCCCGCGCGCGTAGAGCATCGTGCCCATGGCGCCGTCGGCGAGCAGCGGGCGTTGGGCCAGTTTTTCGCGCAGAGTGTTCATTGGGCGCAGTCCGCGAGTGTTAAGCAGGGGTATTTTACGGTCGTTTGCCCCTTGTGAAAAGCGCGCGTGGGGCACAAAAAAAGCGGGGCCGTGTGGCCCCGCTGTCGCCCCTGCTCCTGCCTGCTCGCTACTGGTGCTTGTTCATCGGGTTTTCCGCATAGGCGCGGCGCACGTTGTCGTCGACCCACATGCTCTCGGGCATCCACTTGCCGTGGCCGTCCACGAAGCCCATGTTGCGCCCTTCGTTGTGGGGCACCCACCAGTCGGGCCAGTTGCCAGGGAAGTTGTTCGGGCCGCTTGCCCAGTGCACCCACTGGCAGCAGTCCATATTGCGCCCCTCTTCCCAAATAAGCACCTTCTGCGCAGGGGCGCTAATTGAGCCCATCTTGCAGAACATCTCGCTGTTCGCGCACCAGCAGTTGGGCTTGTCATTTGCGCCCACTTTGTTCCAGTTCTGGCCGGAGCTCGGGCAGCCGTAGATATCCTCGTTCTTAATATACGGCTGAATGATCAAGTTCCAGTTCTGCCAACTGCTGTCCTTGGGATTGTTGGGGTCGGGATGGTTCCAGTTGTCGATCCACCCCTCATACTCCAGCCCCCCGCCGTACATCTTCCACACCTCGGGGAACGTGCCCTCGTAGTCCTCGGCATATTGGAGCAGGGCGAGGACGATTTGCCGGCAGTTGCTCAAGCATGCCGTCTGCCGCGCCTTCTCCCGCGCCTTAGCGAACACGGGGAAAAGGATGGCGGCGAGAATGGCAATTATCGCGATGACCACGAGCAGCTCAATAAGCGTAAAACCTCTTCTGCGCATCGCGTGAGCCTCCTCTGCTTAGCGTATGATATGCTCCACGAGGCAGCACCGCCGCAAAAGACTGGCTTCCGCATCACCCCCGATTGCAGGTTAACGCCTATTTCTCCACTTCTCCGTAGCCTTCCTTTAAGTTTTCCCGCTGCTCGTTAGAGGGCGTTAACCGTTGCCCCGGGGCGCTACCTTCG
>CAZMGT010000081.1:0-10093 GCA_964565895.1 uncultured Armatimonadia bacterium | reverse complement strand
CGGACATGGAAGTTTCAATTCCCCTTGGGAATTAGGTGTGGTTCTGACTTCACCGCTTCACCATTCAGCTGCACACTGCAGTCGTAATGTTGTTTCAATTCCCCTTGGGAATTAGGTGTGGTTCTGACGATCTTCGCCGCCTCGTCAACCGCAGACTCCGCAACATAGTGTTTCAATTCCCCTTGGGAATTAGGTGTGGTTCTGACGTCAGGAACGGCGACGGCAGGGAGCAATTTGTTTTTGGAAGCGTTTCAATTCCCCTTGGGAATTAGGTGTGGTTCTGACCTGAGGAGGCGTGGCGGTGGGCCGAGCGCGAGGGGTTGCTGTTTCAATTCCCCTTGGGAATTAGGTGTGGTTCTGACTACGCACGCTGAGCTTGTTGCTCCCGGCAGCGTCTCCAAGCAGTTTCAATTCCCCTTGGGAATTAGGTGTGGTTCTGACATAACTGGGCGATCGATTATTCCGCGATCGCCCCCAATGGTTTCAATTCCCCTTGGGAATTAGGTGTGGTTCTGACCCCTCACCTCCGGAGCCCTGCAAAACCAATGGTTTGGCGGGCAACTTGCGAGCACCCCGAGCCATATCCCGGCGGAACGCGCTCAAGGCGCTCGGACTCGCGCCAGAAACAGGTTCGTTTTTGGCTTCGCTGAGCCATTTTTGCGCTCCGCGAGCACCTCCCCGGGTTTTGTACACACCAGAGGTGAGCGCACAACTTCAGATGACAAGGAAGTCGTCGAACGTCTGATGCTTTACGACACCGAGACGCTCGACCTTTTCAACCAGCTGTTCGTTCAATGGATATAATACCACACAGTCCTCGTCGGGGTCCATGATTTTCTCGATTTCGTTCTTCAGGCGAAGCAACTGCATTGGCTCTAGTTTAACTTCAAACACGCTGAACTGAACGTGCAAACCAAAACCTTTGAGCATTTGCAGAAGTTTGGTTCGCCGCTTATCGTCTGGAATGTCGTAGGCTATTACCCGATATTCGAAGCGAGGCAACGAGCTCACCTCACCTTAAACGGAACGTATTCGTTTAGCTCACCGGTGAGAACTTTCGCCAGCAAGCGCGTTTGCAACTCCATCGTCCGAAGATAGGAAAGCTTGTATCCGAAGATAGGGTGGGTAACCTCTTGCTTACGACGTGCGTTGAGCGCAGTAAAGAATCGCTCGCGGCCGCGCTCAGTCAAGAACCAACCACCAAGACGCTGATAGAAGTGACTTTCGGAGACCATACCCTGATTGACGAGGGAGAGGACAACAGAGTCGGCAATTACCGGGCGAAACTCCTCGGCGAGATCTAAGGCAAGAGCAGGCCTGCCGTAAACAGCAGTATGCAAGAACCCGACGTATGGGTCGAGGCCCACCAGAGATGTAGCAGAGGTGAGGTCGGCGATGAGCATGGAATAGGCAAAGCTGAGCAGCGCGTTAACAGGGTCTCTGGGGGGTCTTCGCGTCCGCTTGTCGAAGTCGAACGGAGCGTCGGGAGGTTCTATCATTTGCGCGAAGGCGGAGAAGTAGGTTTTCGTGGCAGCACCCTCAACCCCCATGAGAGCGTTACGGTCGCCGGCGCGAGCGAGAGCACGGAGCAAAGCTCGCAGCTCTTTTGCAGCAGACGCTAGCTGGGGAAGCTTGCGCTTGCGATTTTGGCGCATGACGAGGACGCGCATATTGTGGATTTTTCCCGCAACGAAAGCGCGGGCAAGTTCAAGGGATCGGGCAGGATCGAAATGAGCCTTGTACTGCGCTTCGCGAAGGATAACATTTTTGTGCATCTCAGAGCTAAGGCGTCCTTCGAACCTACCATAGGAGGAAAGGAAAACAACATCGATGTTCGCGCGGAGAGCAAAACGCGCTGCCGGAGCAGACAGGTTAGCGCCAGCGACAAGAACGATTTGGTCGACGGAAGCAGCGGGGACTTCGGCGAGAGTCTTGCCCTTGACTGTGACGATGATTCGCCCTTTGGATTTGCGGACATAAGCACCCGGCTCATCGACATATACTACTCGTCCGAGGTTTATTCCAGGAAGTGGGCGCTTGGGCGGCGGCCCTTTTCTTTTAAGCGCGCGAACTTCGACAGGCAGGCAGGAGGGTTCGAGGGCACACCCGCGGCAGCGTTCGCTGGCTAAGGGAGGGGGAATCTCACCGGAATCGAGGATCTCCCAAGCACGACGGAGGCATTGCATGACTCGCCGGCGGAGCTGGGGCGTAAATGTTACCTGTCGGCGCCGGCGGGAGCCGGTGTAATAGATCCAACCGCGGGAGATGCGCCGGGCGGTAACCTCCTCGAGAATCATTGCCTCGGCACAGAGCTGAATGTCATCCCATTCGTTATGGCGCAGCGGGCCCGACTTGTACTCGTACGGGACGAGCTCGTCGCCCTCCTCTATAGCGTCAACGACGGCGATGATCCCTAAACGGTCGCTAGAGGCAAAAACGCTGCGGATTTGCCGCCCGTGCTCGCGGTGGACAAGCTTGCGCGCCTTGCGCTTTTCCTCTTCCAGTCTTCCGCGCAAAGTGTGCACATTGGCATCGTCGAGCTGCTCGACCATGCGGTAGTAGAAGTTGCGTGGGCAGTAGGCGATCTCAGCCACAGCAGAGACAGGCAAGTAGTCGTGCTCACCCATGCTCGCTACCCTCTGCCACGAGAAAGCATTCTTGGGCGATGCGAAGCACCCGCACACCTGAAGCGGGAACAACGCGCACAGCGGTCGGTTGGAGTACCTGCTTTTGCTGGAGGAGGGGGAAGACGTAGGGCACAAGCTCGCTAGCTTTGTGGCACACTTCGTGAACCCAGTATAGCGTTCCCTGGGAGAGCTGTTTGGCGGCAGCGTCCTCGGGGAAGTAGCCGGCGACGTCGACGGGCGCAGCTTCGGTTACATCCTGAACATCACAAAGCTCAGCGTGGACAACGGAGCAGAGGCTCTCGCTGTCGCCCAACGAGATCGGCGCACGACGCAGGGCGTTCACGAGGCGCTGAGCGAGGTCGCGATCCTCGGTAGCAGCGACGGCGGTAATTGGTTGAGGAGTTTGGGCGAATTCGCGCGGAAGGGCGTCGGTTTGACCTTTCTTGTCTAACCTCACCAGGCGAACAATGTGGCTCTTCACAGCGATGGGAGCGGAGGCAAAAGCTGAGGCGAAAACGAGGGCCTGCTCTATGCAGTCTAGGTGATCCAATGGGGAGCCGCGCTCGGCGAGAAACAGAGCGTTAGCAAACATGCCTTTTATTGTTGATGGGGGCGGGAGAGGATAGGTGAGCGCGCTTTGAAAAGTAAACGGCATGCGCATAGAATATAGCGCGCAGGGGAGCAGACTGACGCGCAGGGCAACCATGGGAATTTCCCCCTCAAGCGGGTTGCTACTTCAAGGCGTTTAGCACCACGTCGAACACCTCTCCAATGGTCTCGTGCACGGTAATCCCCTCTGTGGGCTCGATGCCAAAGGCGTGGAGCTGAGCACCGGGAGGGGCCATTCCCACGTACTTTTCTGCGTAGCCCGGGTAGATGGGCGAGATGGGATTGGGGAGCGGGCCGGAGTCAGTAAATGCGACGAGTAACTCGGGGCAGTCGGTATGGGGCACGGCGTGGGACTGGCTCGCGCCAAGCTGGCCGCTGAGCAGGTGCCGATAGGCCTGGATGCACAGGCGGGCGCGCTGGACGCGGTCGACTCCCTCTACCTCGCGATGCTCGGCGTCAGTGACGCCGATACGGTCAATTTCCAACGAGCTGACGAAGCCGTAGATGCCTGAAGCGTAGGACTTGTAGTAAGGCATCATCGCCTCAGGGTCGGCGGAAACCCGATTGTGAATTACCTGCCGTGCAGCGGTCTCCACACCTTCGTCGAGCACAGGCATTAGCCACGAGAAGTTAGCGCGAGAGGTGCGGCGGCCTTCGACAGCTTCGATGCCCTTTTCAGCGATTAAGAACCCGTGCACATCGCAGACTATGCACTGCCTGATGGCGTCCGCTTGCGTGCCGAATCCGGAAGGAGGACGGAGCGGCTCGCTCTGCGCGCACTGCGTGCACAGAGGGACGCCCTCTACTCGCGCAAGCTCCGTTAGAGCGGCCTGGTGCCAGTGCTTAACCATGCGGCCGCTGACAGCAGGGGCCTCGCAGCGCTGACCGTTGAGGTCGATGTACTCCATGATGCGAATGTCGGTAACGTTGCCGGCGGTGGCCTCGTTATTGAGGTCGTGCACGTTAAGCTGCAGCCGAGCAGCAATGGCAAAGGCGTCCATCATTCCCCCTCCTCTTCGCTGGCGATTTCTTCCTCAAGTATTTCCTCGGGCGCGGCTTCGGCTTCCGGCTCTGCGCGGCCGGCGAAGCGCGACAGGCCAAGCAGAGCCAGGGCGAGCTTGACCTCGTCGAACTGCTCGTTGGCAAGGGAAATTACTTCTGAGACCTCGTCTTCGGTAGGGATCCACACCATCGCCTCGGACTCCGCGCGGCTGCGTGTTTGCGCTTCGCGCAGCATCGCGGCGAGGGTCTCTTCGAGGCGATGTGTCTCCTTGCGCGCGTTGCGAATGCTGTCCACGTAGCCGTAGTTTCCGTTGCGCACGAAGTAGCGGATTGTCGAGGCAACGCTGCGCACGCTGGGGTTGTGCACGATCTCTTTGGGTATCATGCAAACCTCCTCCAATATGTGCTCGGCGGTGCGAGCGTAGAGTAGAATCGGCTTTTTGTCGGGGGTTTGCACCTCCTTTGCATAGGCCCGGGCGAACGATGAGGCATGCCCCCGGCGAGCGTGAAGCGCAGCGCTGGTAAGCATGCGCTCGGCCTGGACCAGCGTCTCGATTTTGGGATTTGTTCCGAGCAACCTTTGCATACAGGCGACGTTAAACGAGCTTGCGCTAATGAAACGAGCAAACGGCCGCGCGCCGGCATACTGTGTGCCGCAGATACGGTCGCGCGCACTGGGGTCAAAAATCACGCAGTGAAGGGCAAACTCGGCCTCAGCCATCAGATCGGCAACGTGCGGAAACCTGGCCAGGAACGCCAAGGGAATAGATGTTGCGGGAAGGTGGCCGGAAAGCCAGGTTCCGGAAGCGGACCCCTGCGCGGCGTGGAGAGCAAGCAACAGGTGACCGTCTACCTCGTCCAGAGGCAGAGGCGTGAGGACGGCGGTGCGCCGCTCTGTGCGGGGGCCTAGGGCAAGCTGGAAGCACACCGAATGCAAGGCAAGCACAGCAAGCGCACCGCAAACGGTGCAAAGCTTTAGATTCGTCCCACTGTGCACACTGTCCCTTTTCGTAGGCATCCCCGCGTGAGGCGAAGTCGCTAGGATAAGCCCGGTCTTTCCTCCATATGGTTCTACTTGCTCATGGCCACACATCATGCTCCTGAAAGCTACTTTTCCTGTCATCGCCGCGGGGTGATAAAGTTGAGCAAGCTGCGCTTCTTGGTAGACCGGCTTGACCCCGTGCCCGTCTGCGGCAGGGAACTGCTTTCGGTAGCGCGGCTGAATGCCGGGGAGGAAGAAGACGTGCTCTGCGGCAAGCATTCTGCTGGCGAGAGTGTATAGCGCTCTCCGGAGAGGCTCGTCCGTATCGCAGGGAACGTGTACTTCGAAAAAGCCCTGCCGGGGGACGATCTGCGCCTCGCCCGTTGCCTCAATGCCAAGGCGCGCTAGGCCGTAGGCAATCTTCGCCTCAAGGTCGACGAACCCCGTGCAGGGGGTGTAGAGAATCACGCGATAAGCCCCCCTTCGCAGAGGCGGGTGACGAACTGCGCCTCGTACTTTAGCTCGTCGCGTTCTGCCGCGGCGCGCACGTCGCAAATCTTCAGCACATGATGCATCCCTCCCGCTTGAAGACGGCGCACGTGCTGCTCAACAAGGCTTGCTCCGCGGAACCACTTGCGCAGCTCGCGCGCCATGCGCCTCAGGTCATCGACGGTCAGCCCGGCCAAGCGCTCGCCATCAAGGCCTGCATTCTGCGCACAATCTCGGGCAAGGTCGTGCCAACGCAGGGCGCCCGTTTCGTCGACGAGCCCTCGTGCAATAGCCAAGGCGTCTGGGGACTCGATGTTTGCCGCAACGAGCCCTGTATCT
Organism: uncultured Armatimonadia bacterium; assembly: GCA_964565895.1. Lineage (GTDB taxonomy): Bacteria > Armatimonadota > Zipacnadia > UBA1398 > CAZMGT01 > CAZMGT01. The sequence goes on along the minus strand of CAZMGT010000081.1, from coordinate 4,045 downwards.
GTGTGGTGAATGGCTATCGCGAATGCCGCGGCGTTGCGGATTTGCTCATCAGGGGTGGGAAGGGTAAACAAAAACGCCGCGCCAATTGCAGCGTGAGGGGGAAGACTACTCTGGCCGTTGCTAACCCGCGCTTGCCACAACGCGGTAAGCTTTCCCACATCGTGACAACGGAGCATGAGCTCAACGGTCTCGTCCACACTCTCCTCGTCGCTGCGGAGCAGCCTGGCCAACGTAGGAAGGATGCGTGCGCGGAGTGCTTGCCAGTGTTTGACGACGCTCTCCACATGAGCAAGAAAACCCTCGTCGGGTGCAGATTTAAGCTCCTGCGTGGTCATCGCCGATGACTCCCTTCTCAGAGTCGTAGTGCTCCGGGTCGATGAGGTACGTGCCCAAGGGAAGGAGCCCGGCCCTTGCCTCGTCGACTTCGCGCCTGCGTTGCTTCTTATTCCAAGAAATGGCAAGAAGCTTCTTGGGGCGGACACCGCTCTTACCTTGCTGAACCGGGCCAAACACGCCGGCTCGCGCGAGGGACTGGGCGGTGGCATAGTCCAGGCTGACGAGCCGCTGGCGAAATTCCTCTTCGTCCCCTCTCTCAAGCAGCTCCCTAGCCTGCTCGGGAGTAGCTACCAGGCCAAAGAGGTACTTGCCCTCGCGGACCGATAGATTGCGCGCGCGCTCCTCGGCATAAAGAGTAGCCTCATAGAGGTCGATGAGGCTGTCGCGCGCGGCAACGTCGTCTGCGCGATAGGACATGGCGTCAGCAAGCGGCAGAGTCTGCGCATACTCGGCAGGATTAAACTCGGGGTGTTCCGCGAGCCAGCGCTGTGTTGCTGCAAGGTGCTCTTCTTCGTATGGGCCTGGGCTGGCACTAAAGACAATAGCTCTTCCCTGCCCGCCGAAGCGAGCGCAACGGCCTAGGCGCTGGATCAAAGAGTCTGCCGGGGCGAGGTCCGTAAGCAGTAGGTCGCACGAGATGTTTAAACCTGCTTCGCAAACCTGGGTGGAGACGACAATACCCCCCTGGCCATTGCGGCCAAGCTTTTCCTCGATCTCCTCCTCCTTGCGCTTGCGATCGGCAACTGTGAACCTTGAATGCACGAGCGTCGGGGCGAAGCCCAAACCGCACAGCGCCTCGTAAATGGTCTGCGCGTCGCGCACGCGGTTGGTCACGATTAGCGTGCGCTGCGCTTCGCGCAGGGCCGTGAGAGCGACGTCGTTTAGGCCCCCGCTGCCGAGCAGCGGACGCTCCTCGAGTTGCAATTGCACGGCGCGCTCTGGGCCAACATCCTCGAGGCATTCTATCTCGCGCAACTTCACCGTTTGGCAAAAGTCTGAGAGCAAGCTGCAGGGCATCGTCGCGGTAACGACAGCGAAAGGCACTCGTGCGGCAAATAACAACTCCAGCACAGCGCGGAGAATGCTGAACGTATATGCGCTCTGGTAGAGATGCGCTTCGTCGAAGACGACAAATGCAGTCGCTATGCTGCCCGCGGGAAGGTCCAGGTGACGGCCAAGGTGAGCGCTTTGCCGAACGTATCCGTAGACAAATTGGTCCAAGGTAGTAACGACAACGTCCGCGAGGAAAAAGGCATCCTCGGGATGGGCGCCATGATGAACATCGACGACGAGCGGGTGCGCTAGCTTGCTCGCTGCGGCGCCAAGGCGGCTCGCAAGCTGATTGCACAGAGCCTGTGTTGGGAGGACGTAGATTAGGCGCGCAGCGAGTGGAAAGCTATTTTCCAGAAACTGCGCGAAAAACGGAGCGGCAACGGCCTCCGTCTTCCCTGCTCCGCACGGTGCGCGCACGAACAGGGGCCCTTGCCAGTCGGCTATTGCTTCAAAGCAGCGCGCTTGATATTCGTAGGGTCTCTCCAGACCAAACAGGGTGGCGTAAACCCTAGCTGCTTGCATGGCGCGTCTCTCTCCCTAAAGCCGGCGGCACTGCCCCAGGCCCATGGACGTCTTGTAGCCTACGCCGGCGAAGTATGCATAATCGGCTAGCGCGTTGATCATTTGGCGGATGCGGGCAGGCATGGCCGAGGGCAGGGTAAACTCGACTTCTCCCGTGAAACCGATGACGCGGTACTGCCCAAACTCCACAAGCTCGGTGCGGACGCTGTAGCGCGAGACCTTGATCTCCCCGTTGTGGGAAAGGTAGCTAGACGGTATTTGAATGGAGGAGAAGGCATTCCATCTTTGGAGCAGCGAGCCGAATACCAACTCTGGAAAAGGCCAGATGACCTGCTTGCCGCGCCGGCGAAAAGACGTCGGAGAAACAAAGCGCAGGGAAATGCGGTATCCCTTGGAGGCTTGGGAGCGCAGCGCACCATACGATGTCTGGACAACTGGCTCCGCTAGCGTTACCGCTGCTCTGCCCCTGCCCAAGGCAACAATGCAGTCACGAGCGGCGTCTAGCGAGCGTTGCACGGCCTGTGCCACGTCTTCGCTAAGCGCGCAGACTTGAAACTTGGCCGTGCAGTCGGCGGAAAGCACCGTTTGTCCACCGGCGCGGGTCACACTGCCCTCTAGGGGACTTATGCTCAAGGGTTTTGGCCCGCGGAGGTCGTGCACCAGGGAGGCAACGTCAGGAGCAACCTCGCGCAACAGCGCCAAGGTCAGCCCAAATAGAGCTTCGCCGCCGAGTCCGCAGAGAGCAACTGTCTCCTGCGCCGTAAGCTCAATGTCCCACGCGGCGATCACCGATGGCCCCCCGCCAACAGGCGCCCCTGTGCAGCGCGTTCTTCTTGAGCCGTTGCGAGCAAACCTCCCCGAGTTGGAAAAATATCACGTATAGACGAAGCATGAGGAAGCCCCAGCCAACGGCAAGGAGAGGGCGCTGGCCACAAGCAAAGCGGGGCAGAGCGCAGCCGCCGAGAATGCAACGACGGCGCGGGCTGGTGAACCTTCGGCGGGCGAGGGGGATTGGGAACGTGAACGCAAAGGGGGAGTTGACAGGGGCGGGAGGGGCGGGTATATTTTTAGGCGAGCTGCCGGTGGTGGGCAGCGGGTTTTGAGAAATTCCGCAGAGCAGTTGACAGATCGGCAACAACGCCCTATACTACTAGATTGCCAGTCGGGCGCGGCCTGGCGTGGCAGCCGGCAGAGACTGCCGGACCGGTCCTTGAAAACTAAATAGCGCGAGGTGGCAGATCGCAACCGCTGTGCGAGCTTCGCTCGCTAACTGAGCCAAAGTCGGCGCTGAGCGATCAGCGTCGTCAAGCTTTCCACGGAGAGTTTGATCCTGGCTCAGGACACACGCTAGCGGCGTACTTAACGAATGCGAGTCGTGCGTATCGTCTGGCCGGCGGCTTCGGCCAACGGCCAGACATCAGCGGCGAACGGGTGAGTAACACGTAGCTAACCTACCCTGGAGACCGGGATAGCCACCAGAAATGGTGGGTAATACCGGATACGCCCTGCGGGTCGCATGACGCGGAGGGGAAAGGCTTCGGCCGCTCCAGGATGGGGCTGCGGCCCATTAGCTAGTTGGTGGGGTAACGGCCCACCAAGGCGACGATGGGTAGCCGGCCTGAGAGGGTGACCGGCCACACTGGGACTGAGACATGGTCCAGACTCCTACGGGAGTTAGCATCGGGGGATATTGCGCAATGGGCGAAAGCCTGACGCAGTGACGCCGCGTGGGCGATGAAGGCCTTCGGGTCGTAAAGCCCTGTCGGGTGGGAGGAAGGCCCCGGGTAGCGCCGGGGCGTGACAGTACCACCCAAGAAAGCCACAGCTAACTACGTGCCAGCAGCTGCGGTAATACGTAGGTGGCGAGCGTTGTCCGGAATTACTGGGCGTAAAGGGCGTCTAGGCGGCCTGGTAAGTGGAATGTGAAAGCCCGAGGCTCAACCTCGGAAGGCCATTCCAAACTGCCAGGCTTGAGTGCGGGAGAGGGGAGTGGAACTCACGGTGTAGCGGTGAAATGCGTAGATATCGGGAGGAACACCAGTGGCGAAGGCGGCTCCCTGGACCGCAACTGACGCTGAAGCGCGAAAGCCAGGGGAGCGAACGGGATTAGATACCCCGGTAGTCCTGGCCGTAA
>CAZMGT010000080.1:0-10393 GCA_964565895.1 uncultured Armatimonadia bacterium | reverse complement strand
GGGCGCCGGCAGGGGACGTTGACGGCGGCGCCCGAGGAAAGTTTTTGCGCGAGGAAGGGATCTGCTGCCATGATGAGCAGGCGCAAGGCATTGCAGACGTTGGGCGCGGGAGCGCTGGCGGCGAGCCTGGGCAGCTTGGCCGGCTCGTGGGCTCAGCGCGGCGAGCGCCCCAACATTCTGTGGATTTTCGCCGAGGACGTGTGCCCGGATCTCGGGTGTTACGGCAACAAGCTGGTGCGCACGCCAAACCTCGATCGCCTGGCGGCGGAGGGTGTGCGTTTTACTAACGCGTTTACCACGGCGCCCGTGTGCTCGCCTAGCCGCTCGGCGATCGCTACGGGGATGTATCAGACGACGATCGACGCCCATCACCATCGTAGCCACCGCGGCGATGAGATGACCCTGCCCGAGCAGATAAAGCTGATTACCGAGCTGTTTCGCGAGGCTGGGTATTTTACGGCGAACGTTAAGAACATCGCCCCTGGCGTGCGCGGCACGGGGAAGACCGATTTTAATTTCAAGCTGACGACAAAACCGTTCGACGGTGCAGACTGGGCGGAGTTGAAGGACAACCAGCCGTTTTACGCCCAGGTAAACCTGCGCCAGCCCCACCGCGGCGGAGGATGGCGCGGGGCGCGCGAGCGAGCGCAGCAGGACGGGTGCCTCGTGGACCCGAACAAGGTGCAGCTCCCACCATATCTCCCCGACCACCCCGTGGTGCGGGACGACTACGCGCACTACTTGGACGCCATCCACCTGCTCGACGTAAACGTCGGCGTGCTGCTTAGGAAGCTCGAGGAAGACGGCCTGGCCGAAAACACCCTCGTCGCATTTATCGGCGACAACGGGCAGTGCATGGTGCGCGGCAAGCAGTGGCTTTATGACGCGGGGATCCGCGTGCCGTTGATCATCCGCTGGCCGGGGAAAATTCGCCCGGGGACGGTGCGCGACGACCCGGTGAGCGCCATTGACCTTACGGTAACCTCGCTGGCCATCGCGGGCATCGAGCCGCCGGAGATAATGCACGGGCAGGTGTTCCTCGGGCCGGGGGCGCAGCAGCGGGAGTATATCTTCGCGGCGCGCGACCGGTGCGACGAAACCGTGGAGTGCATCCGCTGCGTGCGCACAAAGCGCTATAAGTACATCCGCAACTACCGCTCGGACCTGCCCTATATGCAGCCCAATCGCTACAAGGATACGTCCTACCCGGCGCGTGGCATTTTGCGTGAGCTGCACGCCGCGGGAAAGCTTACCCCGGAGCAGGAGCAGTTCATGGCTCCGCACAAGCCCCCCGAGGAGCTTTACGACGTGCAGAACGACCCCTATGAGGTGCACAACCTGGCTGAATCGCCCGCGCACCAGGAGATCCTCGCTCAGTTACGCGAGGCGCACGTGCGCTGGATGGAGCAAACGGGCGACCTAGGGCTGATCCCCGAGCCGGAGCTCGTCGCCCTGGCGCGCAAGTATGGTAGCGGCTACGCCATTTTGCAGCAGCCGGAAAACCGCGGGCTGCTCGCCAAGCTGCGCGCGGTTGTCGAGCTTGGGGAGCAGGGAAAGGGGGCGCTGCGCCAGCTTGAGAACAAGCTCGCCGACCCGGTGCCCTCGGTGCGCTGGTGGGCGGCGACGGGCCTGGCGCGGCTGGGGCGCGAGGCCCAGCCCGCGGCGCAAGCGCTTGTTCGCGCTCTAGAGGACACGTCGCCCGGCGTGCGCGTGGCCGCGGCGCGCGCGCTGGGGCTAATGGGCGCGGTGGACAAGGCGCTTCCCGTGCTTACCAAAGAGCTGAGCAACGAGGAGCGTGTCGTCCGCCACTACGCAGCGCTGGCGCTGGAGGAGCTGGGCGATGCCGCGCGGCCGGCGCTTGAAGCAATCAAAAAGGCGACGAAGGACAGCTATAACTGCGTGGTGCGCGTTACGGAGCGGATCGTAAGCAACCTCGGCGGCTAGCCCGACATAGCGGGCAGCCCGGGAGCCCACCGCAAAACGAGCCGCGGAAACGGAGGACAGCGATGAGCGTTACCCGCAGGCAGGCGCTGGGCATGTTGGGTGCGGGCGCGCTTTCCGCGCTCGCGCGGGCCTATGCCGCGCCGCGCGTCGAGCGGCCGAATATCCTGTGGATCTCGTGCGAGGACACCGGGGTGCACCTTGGCTGCTACGGCGACCCGCACGCAAAGACGCCGAACCTAGACCGGCTTGCCGCGCAAGGCGTGCGCTATACGCGGGCGTTTACGGTGGCCGGTGTGTGCGCGCCGAGCAGGTCGGCGATTATCTCGGGGATGTATCCCACGACGTTGGGGTCGCACCACATGCGCTGCCGTGCGCTGCGCCCGGAGGGGATAAAGTGCTTTCCGGAATATCTGCGCGCGGCGGGGTATTACTGCACGAACTGCTCGAAAAAGGACTATAACTTCGCCAACGAGGGGCAGCCCTGGGACGAGTCGAGCAAAAAGGCGCACTGGCGCAACCGCCCGCGGGGCAAGCCGTTTTTCGCGGTGTTTAACATTACCGTAACCCACGAGGGCCGGATAAGGGCCGGGGACAGCGAGTTTGCCCGGCTTACCGCGCGGCTTACGCCGGAGCAGCGGCAGGACCCGAACAAGCTCACCACCCTACCCCCCTATTACCCGGACACCCCCGTTACGCGGCGCGACTGGGCGCGATATTACGAGCTGGTTACCGCGATGGACTATCCCGTGGGCGATTATCTAAGGCAGCTTGAGGAAGACGGGCTGGCGGAGGAGACGATCGTCTTCTTCTGGGCGGACCACGGGGTGGGCCTGCCCCGGGCCAAGCGCTGGCTATATGACTCGGGGACGCACGTGCCGCTTATTGTGCGCATTCCGGAGAAGTTCCGGGTTGCCGGCCAGGGCGAGCCGGGGAAGGCCAACGGGGAGCTGGTGAGCCTTGTTGACCTGGGCCCCACGGTGCTTAACCTGTGCGGCGTGCCCGTGCCGGAGCATATGCAGGGGCGCGCGTTCTTGGGGCCGGACCTCTCGCCCCCGCGGCAGTACGTCTATGGCGCGCGCGACCGGATGGACGAGCGCTATGACATCATCCGCACGGTGCGCGACGAGCGCTTTCGCTATATTCGCAACTACGAGCCGTACAAGACCTATTTCCAGTACATGAACACGCCGGAGGGCGGGCCGACGATGATGGAGCTGCGCCGGCTGCACGCTGCAGGGAAGCTGCCCCCCGCGGCGGAGCAGTTTATGGCCCAAACCAAGCCCGAGGAAGAGCTTTACGACACCCAGGCCGACCCGCACGAGATCCACAACCTCGCCGGCGACCCGCGCTATCGGGCGGTGCTCGAGCGGCTGCGCGCGGCGCACGAGCGGTGGGTTTTTCAGACGCGCGACTTAGGGTTTATGCCGGAGCCGGAGATCGAACAGCGGGCGCGCAAGCTGGGCAGCGCATATGCCATTTTGCGCCAGCCCGGGGGCGAGGAGCTGTTGCGCAGGTTGCGTGAGGTGTGCGTGCTCGCGGGAAAGCGCGACGGAGCGCTGGAGGAGCTTAGCGCGGCCCTGGGCGACGGCGACCCCGCGGTCCGCTACTGGGCGGCGACCGGCCTGGGGAACATGGGCGAGAAGGCGCGCCCGGCGCGCGACAAGCTCGCCGCTGCCCTGAGCGACCGCTCGCCCGTGGTGCGCATTGCCGCGGCGCGCGCGCTGTGCAAAATGGGCCTGTGCGAACAGGCGCTTGGCGTGCTGAGCAGTGAGCTGAAAAGCGAGGAGCAGTGGGTGCGCCTGCACGCGGCGCTCGTCCTCGACGAGATCGACGAGCTGGCCCGGCCGGCGATCCCCGCTTTAAAGGCCGCGCTTAGCGACGAGAACAAGTATGTCGTCCGCGTAGCGAACCGCGCGCTGAACGAGCTTTTGGGGACAAACAACAAGGTGCGCTAGGCCGCTGCGGAAGCGCTTGCCCTGTGCAATGAGCAACCGCGGCGTGGGGCCTTGCGGCGAACGGCCCCTAGCTGTCCCTTTCTCGCCCAGGCCTTGCTCCTGAGCGCCCGCTCGCGGCTGGCTGTCCCCCGCGCGGAGGGCCACGCGAAGCGCTTTGCTGCGCGGGCGCGCGGCGGAGGGCGGCTCGGTGCTCTCCGGCGGCAGGCGCGTGTGCAGGGGCATTTTTGACAGGGAGCGAGGGCGTCGCATATACTCAGTGCTTGGGGATGAGCAATCGCGCACAAGCCGGCTGGGGAAGCGGTGTGGCGTGCAGCGCCTGCGGCGCGCGGAGGGGCGGCGGATTGTGCGCAGGTGCGGGCCGGGCTGTGCTGCGCGGGGCTTGTGACGGGAAACCACGGTGGCCGGTCGCGGGTATTGCCCGCGGCCGCTTGTATTTGCCCACCGCATAGGAGGGCTGGAAGTTGGCCTGGGAGAGCGGCGACCTGAAGATTTTCACGGGCAACGGCTGCGTGGAGCTTGCCCATAAAGTGGCTGCGCACCTCGGGCTGCATGTTTCCGAGGCGATCGTCGACAAATGGGGCAACGGCGAGATTCGCGTTCAGCTTTGCGAGAACGTGCGCGGGGCGGACGTGTTTTTGTTTCAGTCGTTCGGGCGCTCGGTTAACGACCGAATTATGGAGCTTTTGGTAATGCTCGACGCCGCGCGGCGGGCTTCTGCCGCACGCATTACCTGCGTCATCCCCTACTACCCCTATGCCAAGCAGGAGCGCAAGTTTCGCGGGCGGGAGCCGATCTCCGCGCGGCTGGTGGCCGACCTATTTGTTTGCGCCGGCGCGCACCGCATCTTAACGGTGGACCTGCACGAGGGGGCGATTCAGGGGTTTTTCAATGTCCCCGTAGACCACCTGCCCGCCTATCCCGTGTTCGCAAACGAGCTTCAAAAGCGCGGGCTGGCGGGCGAGGATGTGGTAATCGTCGCCCCGGACGAGGGCTGCGTGCAGCGCGCGGTAGACCTGTCCACGCGGCTGGGGAGCGACATTTGCATCGTGTTTAAGCGGCATCCGGAGATCTCGCCGGAGAGCGCGGAGACGATCGAGGTTGTCGGGCAGCTCGAGGGGAAAACGGCGATGATCCTCGACGACATGATCCTCAGCGGGTCCACGCTGCTCAACGCTGCGGAAATGGTTCTCTCGCGCGGGGCGCGCGAGGTGCACGCCTGCGTGACGCACCCCGTGCTCTGCCAGGACGCCGTGGAGCGCATCGCCGCCTCGCCCATTAAAGAGCTCATCGTGAGCGACACCATTCCCCTGCCCGAGGGGAAGGATGTCTCGAAGATCACCGTCATTTCTCTAAGCGACCTGATCGCCTCGGCGATCGACCGCATCCACCGTAATACCTCGGTCAGCGAGCTGCTGGCCTGACGCAAAGGGAGTGTGCCTGTGAGAGTTACGGTTAAGGGGACGAACATTAAGGTCACCGAGCGCATGCGCAACGAGGCGGAGAAGCGCCTGGCCAAGCTCGAGCGCTATAAGAATTTCCTGGACAGCGTGGTGCTCGTTTACCGCGTGCAGCGGGCGTGGCACGTGGTGGAGATTACCTGCACGTTTCGGGACACGATCTTGCGCGCGGAGGAGCGGGCGACGGACCAGTTCGCGGCGATCGACGCCGCGGTGGACAGGATCGAGGAGCAGGTAAAGCGGCTGAAAGGGAGGATTCTCGCGCGCAAGCGCCGGGCGCGGGAGCAGGGGCGCGTGGAGCGCGAGCTCGAGGAGCTCATTCCCGAGGAGGAAGAGGAGGAGCTCGAGGAGCCCGCCCCGCCGCGCGTGGTGCGCACGAAGTCGTTCTCTACCACGCCGATGAGCACCGAGGAAGCGATTTGGCGCATGGAGATGTTGGGGCACGACTTTTTTGTTTTCGTGCAGGAGGAGGATGGCGAGGTAAACGTGGTGTATCGCAGGGAGGATGGGGACTACGGCTTAATGCGCCCGGAGAAGTAGCGCGGGCGTGTCGCGGGGGAGGTGCCGCGGTGACCCTGGCCCAGTTCCGCCGCCGTGTCGTCGAGGCGTTTGGCCCGAACTTGGAGCACGCCACGCCGAGCAACGTGCGCGAGTTTGTCGCCCGCGTGCGCGAGGAGATCTTCCCCTCGCCCAAGGAAGGCAAGCGCTGGGTGATCTCCGTGGGCGACCGCGACGAGGACTACGAGACGATTATGCTCCGCTATTTTGCGGACACGCTAAACATGAGCGCCGACCACGCCGCAATTAGCCTGTGGCTTTATGCCTTTGAAATGTGGTTTTCCGAGCTCGAGATAACCTATAGCGAGCGGTTTGCCCAAATGTGGGGGCCGGTAGACGAAGCGGAGCAATAGCCCGCCTAATAGCTGCGCGTTACGCAGAAATCAATGAGCGCGTGAAGCAGCGAAGCGTCGGCGCACGCGGGGGCCTCGCGCAGGGCGTGGTGGGCAAGCTGTGCCTGCTCGCGGGCGAGCTCGCGTGCGCGCTCTAAGCCGTAAACGGTAACATAGGTGGCCTTTTCCAGCGCGGCGTCGCTCCCCACAGGCTTGCCCAGCGTCTCCTCGCGCCCCGTAGCATCGAGCACGTCGTCGGCGATCTGATAGGCCAGGCCGAGGTGCGTGGCAAACCGCGTTATCGCGGCGAGCGTGTTCTCCGGAGCGCGGGCGACCAGCGCCCCGCAGCGCGCCGCGGCGACGATTAGCCGCCCCGTTTTGCGCCGGTGGAGAGCCTCAAGCGCCGGGCCATCGTAGCGCGCGGCGTGGGAGTCGATGTCGAGCACCTGCCCGCCGATGATCCCCTCCGAGCCCACGGCGTGGGAAAGCTCCCGAACAAGAGCGAGGCGCACGGCGTCGTCGAGCCCCGGGGAGAGCGCCGGCGTGGAGATGAGCACGAACGGGAAGATGAGGAGCCAGTCGCCCGCGAGCACGGCAAGCGCTTCGCCGAAAACCTTGTGGCAGGCGGGCTTGCCGTGGCGCATGTCCGCGTCGTCCATGCAGGGCAGGTCGTCGTGAATGAGCGAGCTGGCGTGGATAAGCTCCACAGCGGCAGCGACGGGGAGGCAAGCGTCGGCGGGGCCGCCAAGCGTTTCGCACACGGCAAGGGCGAGCGTGGGGCGGAGGCGCTTTCCCCCGGCCAGCGCAGCGTAGCGCACGGCCTCGTGGAGCTTGGCCGGCAGGGTCTCTGGCGGAGGGAGGACGCGCCGTAGAAACTCCTCCACGGCGCGGCGCTTTTGCGCAATATATTCTTGGAGGTCCGGCCGCTGGGCGGCATCGCCCGGGCCGCCGCCCCCGGTTGCCGAGCAATCGCCCACCGCGTTACCCCCGTCTCGCCGGCGCGCGACAAGCGGCGCCGCGCGCCGCAATCGTTTAGCGGCCTGGCACGGGGCCGAGACGAGCGCTTTGCCCGCCGGCTGCGCTACAGGTCGGCCACGCGCTGTGCGATCATATCACCGATCTCATCGGTGCGCAGCCCGCTTTTCGTAGACAGGTCGGGAATGCGGCCCTCTTCGAGGACAGTGCTTACGGCACGCTCGATAAGGTCGCTCGCCTGGTGCTCGCCGAGCTGCTCGAGCATCATTCCCGCGGCGCAGATTGCGGCGAGGGGGTTGATTACGTTTTTGCCGGCGTGTCGTGGCGCGGAGCCATGGATCGGTTCGAACATAGACACCCCGCCGGGCTCGGGATTGATGTTGCCGCCGGCGGCGATCCCCAGCCCGCCCTGGATCATCGCCCCGAGGTCGGTAATGATGTCGCCAAACATGTTGCAGGTAACGATAACGTCGAACCACTCGGGGTTTTTAACCATCCACATGCAGCAGGCGTCGACATAGGCGTGGTCCTGCTGGACGTCGGGGTATTCCTCGCCCACCTCTTTAAACACGCGCTGCCACAGGTCGTGGCCATAGGTAAGCACGTTGGATTTGTCGACGAGGGTAAGCTTTTTCTGCTTGCCGCGCCTGCGGGCGAGCTCGTAGGCGTAGCGAATGCAGCGCTCGGTGGCCTTGCGGGTGTAGATCATGAGCTGGGTGGCCACTTCGAAGTCCGTTCCCTTGTGGGCGAAGCCACCCGCTCCGCAGTACAGGCCCTCGGTGTTCTCGCGCACGACGACGAAGTCGATGTCCTCCGGCCCCTTGTCGCGCAGGGGCGTCCATACGCCGGGGTAAAGCTTTACCGGCCGCAGGTTAATATACTGGTCGAGCTCAAAGCGAATGCGCAGGAGAATGCCCTCCTCGAGGATCCCCGGCGCGACATCGGGATGGCCCACCGCGCCAAGGTAAATAGCGTTGCACTGGCGCAGCTCGTCCATTCCCGTGGGAGGGATGGTCTCGCCCGTCCGCTTGTAGCGCTCTCCGCCCCAGTCGTACTCGATCAGCTCGTACTTTATGTTGCACTTGTCGGCGGCGGTCCTGAACACCTTCATTGCCTCTCGGGTAATCTCCGGCCCCACTCCGTCACCTGGGATTACGGCGATCCTGTACACTGCGCGTGACTCCCTCCGTTGGTCGCTGTTGCACGATTGGAAAAAGGCCGCGCGATTATAGCACAGTATTTAAAAGCGCAACAAGTTCAGCCCCATCTGCCCGTGCGCGCCCCCCGCGGACAGCGGCGCTTCGCCAGGGTCGCTCGCGCTCGTCCGGGTTACTGCTCAAGAGCGGCGGCGAGTTCGTTAAGCGTAGCGATCACTCGGTCTATGTCGTCGGCGGTCAGGATGCGGCGCACGTAGAGGGAAAGCATAAGCCGGGCGCGCCCACCCGGGGTAATGAGCCTTTTCGCCAGGGCTCCGCCGCGGGCGGCGACCCCCTCGCGCCCCGTTATCTCGGCCAAGCGGCGGGCAAGCTCGGGGAGCCTGCCGCGCAGCTCTTCGCGGTCCATTTTCCGCACTTGCTCGAGCAGCTCACGCAGCTGCTGGGCGCGCTGCTCGGTGTACTGTCCCCCGAGCAGGCCCCTAATGAGGTTGTCCCTTACCTGCTCCCAGCGCTCGTCGGGGATGGCCAGAAAGCGGCCGAACAAGCCAAAGCCCAGGGCGGCCTCGCGGCCAGCGTGCTGCGCCTCGCTCTGCTCTGCGCGCAGCGCGGCAGCTTGGCCCGCGTGTTCGCAGGGGCAAGGGCCGTGCTTGCTTGCGTGGCAGGCGTGCTTTGCCGGGCACTGCCCCGCGTCGCGCGCGCGGCTGGGCTTTGCCGCGCGGGGTTCGCCCTCGGGCGCGCGCTTTTCGCTCGCGCGCGGGGCTAGCCGCAGCAGACGCTTGCTCCCGATGATCTGGCGCAGGTTTTTCAAGATCTGGTCCCGCTGGGCCTCAAACTCGTCCTCGGTTAGCTTGCGGATGCGCGCAAGCTCCTGCCACAGCTTGTCGGCGACATCCTCCGGCGGGCGCGGGCCGAGCAGCCGGCGGAGGATCATCTCTCGGTTCCGCTCAAACGCCTCGTCGGTAAGCTGACGGAGCTGTGCGAGGAGGTTGAACGTCCGTCCCTCGCGCGCCCCGGGCTGCCGCGCAGCAGGAGGGAGGCGCGTGGGAAGGAGCCGGGCGAGCTGCTCCTCGGAGAAGATGTTTGCGACGCGCTCGGCGTAGGAGCGGATGAGCCGCTCGTTGTCGCGCAGGGCGAGCAGCTTGTTGCGCTGAACGGCGAGGTACTGGTCGACCAGCGCCTGATCCAGGGGCTCGCCGGAGACAAGGTTCTTGCGGAGCTGCAGCAGCAGCTCCTTGTTCGCCTCGAGCGTGGCGCGCAGGTCTTGCTCCGCGCGCTCGCGCTTCTGCTTCCACTCGGCAACGATCTCAGCGAGCTGCTGCACCTGCTCCTTGGTAGCCTCCATGCGGCGCAGAGGGAGAAGCACGTCGACATCGAGAAGCACGGCGCGCAGATCGAGCTCGTCGCCCGCGGGAGGGTTGTCTTTTTGCTGCTGCGCGAAGACCGCGCCAAGCGCTCCCGCGACGAGCACACAGGCTGCGCCGGTAAGGGCAATGGCGAACGGTAGTCGGTTTGCCTGGGCCATGGCGAGCACCTCCTGAGGCGTGCAGGGGTGGTCTCGCAAATATAGACGCGGCGCGCAGGGCGATGTTCGCGGGCGGGGGCGCGGGGCTTGGCGCGGGCCGGCCTGGGGGAAGGAGCGAGAGGAAAAAGGCGCGGCGCGGGGAAGGTCGGCATGGCAGAGGGAGAGCGGAGGGGCGCCGAGATGGTGCGCATTGGCACTTCGGGATACTCCTACGATGACTGGGTGGGCACGTTTTATCCCGAGGAGCTGAGCAAAAGCGAATATTTGCCCTATTATGCGCGGCAGTTTTGCACGGTGGAGATTAACATGACGTTCTACCGCGTGCCCACGCAGCGGCAGGTGGCCTCGTGGGCGCGGCGCACGCCGCCGGAGTTCGACTTTGTGCTCAAGGCGAACAGGCTCATGACACACGAGCGTGACGAGGCGGAGAGCAGCGCGGCATTCGACAACTTCCGCACGGCGCTGCAGCCCCTCGTTGAGGCGGGCAAGCTCG
>CAZMGT010000079.1:0-11183 GCA_964565895.1 uncultured Armatimonadia bacterium | reverse complement strand
GTGGGCGGCTGTCCGGCGGCACGGCTGGCGGCGGGGCGACCGCTTTATCGTGCCTCGCCTGTTAGAGAGGGCCCGCGGGCTTGACCGTAAGGGGAGGACCGGAAACTCGCTTTTGGGCAAAGCGGGGAAAAGGCACCGCGGAGCCGCCCGTCAGCGCGATCAGGCGGATGCGCGGCCACCATTCCCCATCGACTTCCCCTTTCAGAAAACGGCGGCACCGCTGGAGCAATCAGGCGGCTGGCGGGACAGCTTCTCACTCCCCGTACTCGGCCTTCCAGGAGGCGGCCACCTGCCAGCGCGGGCAGGGTCTCGCTCCCTCCCTTTCCAGTCCACGCCACACATCCGCCGACAACCCCGTTCCCCTCGGCCCGACGCACTGTGTGCGTCGTGAGACTTCAAAGGGGCCTTGGGCAAAAGGAAGAACGTTGCCGCGCTGGGATTATCGCGCACAGCGAACTGGAATGAGGCTCATCGCTGTTCCGACTTGCCTGAGCCCGGGGGAAGCAGGAAAGCCGCATGGCTAAAAGCGCGCGGCAACGGGCGCTCCGACCTGGGCGAGCTGCGCCCCGTGCAGGTGGGCCACGCCGAGGCGCTATCTACGCGGGAGCCCTTTTGCTAAGGAAGCTTGAACAGTGCCGCGAATGTCCTCGCAAGTGCTTGGCCGAGCCAGGACCTATACCCCCAGCACGCCCCACGCTTAGCCTGCGTGAATTCCTCTTGGCGCGGACAGCCGACCTCCTCGGCCAGCCAAGAAGCAACGCTCGCGCAAGCCCTGCCCCAGCGGCTAGCGGCCGCTCGGCGTGCACGCAGTCGGAAGCCGGCCGAGCGCCTTGGGCCGTCGCTGCCAGCTCAGACGTAACGCGAGGGACAGGCCGGACGGCGAGCGAGCATAGCGCCTCAGCGACTCACTTGCCCGGAGGATCTTAGGATTTGCTCTAGCCCCGCGCCACATCGCAGGCGGGGTTTGCTCGGCTCGCGCGATTTTGAGTGGTTGCTTACTGAAATGGGCAAGCGCCAGCTCCAAACCATGCCTTGCTAGAGCTTGCGCACAGGCGCCGGCACGCCCTACCTGCAAGCGCGGCACCGCTGTCGCTGGCAAGGGGACCAAGAAAACCCACATAGCCCACCGCCGTTTTCACCTGGGGGGGCGGATTGCTTTCCCTGCCGTTGCCTAAAACCTCCGCGCGGCGGCCGTTCCTCACGGCTGGCTCGCGCCGGGCAGGAGAGGCCGCCCTTACCCAAGGGAGCCAGCGCCCTAGCTGCCGGCGACACATTTGGCCTGATAAAGAGACTTCGGCGTTAGCGCCAGCGTAAGCGCCGACCAGCTCGCCCCGCTCCCTGTTACAGTGGCTGATACCGAGACGGCGTCTCGGCTCCTCGCCTCCCTGGACTAAAAGGCAGGTTAGGGCAAGACGAACGCCGGAAACTTGCCTCGCACATTTCCCACACCCCGCGGCACGGCCAAAACCAATCCCTGGGCAGCTACCACGGGCCACCGCTCACAGCGATCGCTGGGCAGCAGGAACACGCTTGCCCGCGCCCGCAGCGCGCGCCGAACGTTACCCACACGCTTGCCTATGCCTGTGGGTTATGTGCCAAGGCAGGAAGCAGAGCTTCTGCTGCGCCGAGGGCCGCCGCCGAGACGGACTGCAAAACGCTCGCCCTGCGCAACCCCCGCGGGCAAAAGTGCGGGGGCGTGCGGCGAGCGCCCGCGGTTGCGCTTAATTGACCGGCAAACGGTGTTTTGCTAGATTGGGGCGGCGCGCGGGGCTTGGCGCGCGCGGGTCGTTGAGCTTGAGATAGGAGCGCTACCCATGGCCCAAAACAAACCCCTACACCGGCCGTGCGTGGAGCGCATGGTCCCCTATAAACCGGGAAAGCCCATTGACGAAGTGCGCCGCGAGTTTGGCCTGGAGCGCATTATAAAACTTGCCTCGAACGAAAACCCCCTCGGCCCCTCACCGCTGGCGATCGAGGCCATGGAGCGCGCCGTGCGCGAGGTCCGGCTTTATCCCGACGACGGCTGCTTTTACCTCACGCGCAAGCTGGCGGAGCACTGGAACGTGCCCGAGGAGTGGATCGTCGTTGGCCGGGGGTCGGACGAGGTCATTCACCTGCTCGGCCTGGCGTTTTTGAACCCGGGCGAGGAGGTGATCATGGCCGAGCCCCCGT
Organism: uncultured Armatimonadia bacterium; assembly: GCA_964565895.1. GTDB lineage: Bacteria > Armatimonadota > Zipacnadia > UBA1398 > CAZMGT01 > CAZMGT01. The sequence goes on along the minus strand of CAZMGT010000079.1, from coordinate 9,011 downwards.
TCGCCCTCTACCCGGCGACGGCGACGGCTATGGACTGCGTCCAGGTGCGCATCCCTCTGAAGGACCACGTGCACGACTTGGAAGCAATGGCCTCGGCGATCACCCCGAAGACGAAGCTCATTTTTATCTCCAACCCAGACAACCCCACGGGAACGATCGTCGTGCGCGAGGAGTTGGAGCAGTTCTTAGACCGCGTGCCGGAGACGTGTATCACCGTGCTCGACGAGGCGTATTACGAATATGTGGACGACCCGCGCTACCCCGATTCGCTGCACTATGTGCGCGAGGGGCGAAACGTCGTCGTTCTGCGGACGTTTTCCAAGATCTATGCGCTGGCCGGCTTGCGCGTGGGGTATGGGATAATCCCCGCGCACTTGGTTGAGGCGGTGCGCAAGATGCGCCCGCCGTTTAACGTAAGCAATGTCGGCCAGGCGGCGGCCCTGGCGAGCTTGGGCGACCCGGAGCAGGTGCGCCGGGGGCGCGAGGTAAACGCCGCGGGGCGGGCGTATCTTTTCGAGCAGTTTCGCCGCCTTGGCCTGCGCGCCGTGCCCACCCAGGCGAACTTCGTTTGGGTGGACCTTGGCGTAGACTGCGTGGCAGCGTTCGAGCAGCTCCTGCGCCGCGGGGTAATCGTGCGCACGGGCGACATCTTCGGCGCGCCAACTTTCGCCCGCGTAACCATTGGCACGCAGGAGGAAAACGAGATCTTCATCTCTGCGCTAGAGCAGGTGCTAGAGCAGTTGCGCTAGGCGCGGCGGGGCCAACGTGCTTGCTGCGGAGGTGAGGGCGTTCTTTGCTCAGCGGATGGCGATGATCGGCGTGGGCCTGGTCGGGGGCTCGATCGCTCTCGCTGCGAAGGCGCGGGGCCTGTGCCGGCACATCGTGGGCTGCGCGCGCACCGAGCGCACGCTTAACCTGGCGCTTGAGCGCCGGGCAATCGACTCCGCCACGCACGACGCCCGCGAGGCAGCCGCGGGCGCGGACCTTGTCGTCCTCGCCACGCCTATCGAGGCCGTCGTCGGCATCGGCAAGCACATCGCTCCAGCCGTTGACGGACAAGCGCTGGTGACCGATGTGGCCAGCGTCAAGCAAGCGGTTGTCAGCGAGTTGGAGCCCGCGCTGGGCGAGCGATTTGTCGGCGGCCACCCTATGGCCGGGGGCGAGCGCCTGGGCGTGGACCACGCCCGCGCGGACCTCCTCCAAGACGCCGCCTATTTCATCACACCAACTGCGCAGAGCGATCCCGAGCGCGTGCAGCGCCTGGAACAGTTTGTGCGCGGGCTGGGGGCGCGACCGCTGTTTCGCTCGCCCGAGGAGCACGACCGGCTGGTCGCCGCGGTGAGCCACCTTCCCCACGTGGCCGCGGCGGCGCTTGTCCGCGCCCTTTCCCCCGCGGCCCAGCGCCCCGTGGAGGAGCTGCTTCGGTGCGCCGGCGCGGGGTTTCGCGACACCACGCGCATCGCCGCGAGCGACCCCGAGCTGTGGGTAAGCATTTGCCTGAACAACCGCGAGGCGCTGCTTGCCGCGCTTTGTGCGTTTGGCGAGGAGCTAGAGCGCTTTCGCCGCGCGTTGGAAAAGGCCGACGGGCAGGCCCTGCGCGAGCTTTTTGCCGAAGCTCGGGAGATCCGCGACAGGGTAAAATAATTCCGCCCAGCGGCGCCGCGAGGTTAGCCGGCGGCAAAAGACGGCGAAGATGGCTACAGAGAGCGCGAGAAAACCGGTTATCGCCATCGACGGCCCGGCGGGCGCGGGCAAGAGCACGGTGGCCAAAGCCGTGGCCCGCGCGTTGGGCTTCGCGTACATCGACACCGGCGCGATGTATCGGGCGATCGCCCTGAAGGCTATCGAGCGCGGCGTGCCCGTGGAGAACGAGGAGGAGATCGTCGCCCTGGCGCGGGCCACGCGGTTGGAGTTCGTCCGCGACGAGGCGGGCGAGACGCGGCTGCTTATGGACGGCCGCGACGTTTCCCAAGCCATCCGCCGGCCGGAGGTGGGCCGGCTCTCTAGCCCTGTGTCGGCGATCGCCGGTGTGCGGCGGGTGCTCGTCGAGCGGCAGCGCGAGATGGGGCGCGAAGGCGGGGTGGTTATGGAGGGCCGCGATATTCAAACAAACGTTTTTCCCGAGGCCGAGGTAAAGATTTTCCTCACCGCCTCGCCGGAGGAACGCGCCCGCAGGCGACAGCGCGACCTGCGCGCGCGCGGGATCGACCTTCCCTACGACGAGGTCCTTGCCGAAATTCGCGAGCGCGACGAGCGCGACAGCTCGCGCCCGCTAAACCCCCTGCGCAAGGCGCCCGACGCCCTGGAGGTGTTCACAGACGACCTGTCCATAGACGACGTGGTCGAGCGCATATTGCAATACGCTGCGCAGACGGGCGTGCGCCCGGCAGGGCAGCGGTAGGAACCGCCCATGGAGCGCGCGGAGTGGCTATACAGCATCGGCTGGTGGGTCGTGCATCTGTTTTTAAAGCTCTACTGCCGCTATGAGGTAAGCGGGTTGGAGTACGTTCCCCGCGAGGGGCCGATGATTATCGTGAGCAACCACGTCAGCTACGTCGACCCGCCCGCGCTGGGGATGACCACCCGCCGCCACCTGAACTTTATGGCCAAGCGCGAGCTGTTCGAGATCCCCCTGTTCGGCGCGCTCATCCGCAAGCTGGGGGCGTTTCCCGTAAGCCGTGGGCGACCGGACCGCCGGGCGTTTCGCCGCGCGCTAGAGGTCCTCGGCCGCGGCGAGGGGCTGATTATGTTTCCCGAGGGCACGCGGCGCACTTTCGGCAAGCTCGGCGAGCCAGACCTCGGCGTAGCCGCCATTGCCCTCCGCTCGCGCGCCCCTGTTGTCCCTGTCGGGCTAATCGGCACCCATCGCATAATGCCCCGCGGGTGGCCCGTGCTCCTGCCGTTTAAGCTGCGCATTCGCATCGGCCCCCCGCTGACGTTCGACGAATACTATGGCAAGAAGGCGACGAAGGACGAGCTGCGCCAAGTTGCGCAAGCGATTATGCGGAGCATCGCCGAGCTGTGCGGCTATAGCTAGCTCAGCCCAAGCCGCCCGCGGAGGCGAGATCATGCAAAGCCTGCGCGAACACCCTGTGCTAGGCATCGCCCTGGGGGGCACGAGGCTCTCCGTTGTCCTGGGCACGGTAGACGGGGAGATCCTCGCCGAGGAGCAGCGCCCCACGCCGGCGGACCGCGGCCCCCGTGCGGTGATCTCCACCGCGGCGGAGATGGCCCGCGCCCTGGCCCGGGGGCGCGAGGTGGCCATCGTCGGCGTGGCCCACGGAGGCCCGGTTGACGCTGCGGGTGAGCTCGTCGACTCGCCGAACATGCCCGGCTGGCGCGAGGTGCCCTTGGCGCGTCTCTTGCGCGAGGAGCTGGGCCTGCCCGTAATCGTCGAAAACGACGCCAACGCCGGCGCCCTGGCCGAGTTCTATTTCGGCGCGGGCCGGGGCCTGGCAAACATCGCCTATCTCACCATGGGCACGGGCATCGGCGGGGGGCTTATCCTCGGCGGAAAGCTCTATCGGGGAACGCGCGGCCTTGCCGGCGAGGTCGGGCACACCACCGTCGTCCCCGAAGGGGCGCCGTGCACCTGCGGCAAGCGGGGCTGCCTCCAGGCCTATGCCTCCGGCCCGGGGATCGCCGCGCGGGCGCGCGAGGCGGCGGCCGACGACGCGGATCTCCTCCGCCGCGCGGGAGGCGACGCGGCCCAGATTACCTGCGAGCTCGTATGCCAGGCGGCCCGCGCGGGCAACCCCACAGCGCGGCGCGTTATCGAGCAAGCGGCGCGCTATATGGGCCAGGCGATCGCCGACTTGACGCTCGCGCTCGACTTAGAGCTGGTTGCTCTGGGGACGCTGGCCATCGTCGCCGGCGATCTCTTCCTGCCCGCGATTCGCGCTACTGTACGCGAGCAGACGGAAACGATTCAGCGCAAAACCTGCCGCGTAGAGCCCTCCGCACTGGGCGAGCGCAGCGGCGCGCTTGCCCCAATCGCCGTCGCCCGCGCGGCGGGGGAGCGAGAGGCGGAAGCTGGGCCGCTATAGCCAGCCCTCGTGGGCGAGGACAATGCGCAGCCCCAGGGCAATGAGCACCAGCCCGGCAAGCGCCTCGCAGCGCCGCCCCACACGCGCGCCGATCTGCCGCGCAAGCAGCATGGCCAGCGCCGTGGCCAGGGCGGCGGTCGCCCCGATAACGAACACGGCAAACCCCAGCGCGGCGTGCGCCGCGGCAAGGCCCACCCCTGCGGCGAGGGCGTCGATGCTTACCGCCACGGACAGCCCAAGCAGAGCGAGGCCGCGGGTAAGATCCGCGGCGGAGCGTTGCTCGTCGGCCTCTTGGAACGAGCCGTAGATCATGCGCACGCCGATGAGACTGAGCAGGGCGAGGGCGAGCCAGTGGTCCCACGTGCTAATGTGCGCCACAAGAAGCTTCCCCGCGATCGCCCCGGCAAGGGCCATGAGCGCCTGAAACACGCCGAAGTGCAGCGAGAGGCGAAACACCTGGCGCGCCGCGCGGTGGCGCAAGCCTACCACAGCGCCCACGGAAAACGCGTCCGCGGCAAGTGCCGCGGCGAGCACAAATATCTCGAGCGCTCCCATTGCTGTCCAAACTCCATCGGCGGCCGAGCGGCTCGCGCCCCGCCGCGCAGGACAGTTTTGCTAGTCCTCCTGCGATAACCTTTGCTCGTCGAGCTCCGTTTGCGCGATAAACACGGGCAGGGTGCTTACCCGGAGAAGTTTTTCTACCTCGCGCAGCTCCTCCTCGCACAAGTGCGACTGCAAAATGCGCGCGAGCAGGCCGGAAAACTCCTCCACCATGGGCAGGCGCGCATATTGCGCCGCCCGCCCCTCCGGCGCGCGCGAAATTTGCTCCACGATCGTGTCGCACAGGTTCGGCCGGCCGTTGCCAAACCGCGTGCGCCCGTAGAGCCGGCACGGCGTGGGCCGCGCGGGGTAGATGCTGCACTTGCCCTCCCGGAGGAACGGGCAGGGCTGGCCCTCGTGCTCGGCGCGCCTGCGGTTCGAGGTCTCCAGCTCCAACGCCAGCCCAATGCCCGTGCGCTCCGCCTGGGGCGCGGCGAGCTTAACGATCGCCTCCCGTTGCTCCGCGGTGAGGTGCTGCGCGGCGTAGTGGCAGACGTAGCTGAAGTCTAGCGCGGTGACGAAAAAAATATCGCCCAGGCAGCAGGCGCTGCAATCCGGCGGGCAGACGACGGTGGGCATGCGCTGCTCGAGAAGGGCGATTTCGTGGTCAACAATGCGATAAAACTCCTCCTGCGCCTTAACGAGCTTTTCGTCCATCGCTGTTCTCCATTTCCCCACGGGCCGGCCCCTGCAAGCCCCGCCGCCCCGCGCTCAGCTCGCGCGGAGCATCTCGATAAAGCTCTCCACGCGTACGCGCACGCCCGCGCTAATCGGCCCCGGCCGGTCGCCCTCGAGGGTTAAAATAGGCAGGTCGACATGCCTGCGCAAGATAATGTCGCTGATTTGCCTAAAGCAAAAGCTCTGCGTGTAGTGGATCAATCCGCGCAAGCCCCTCCGCCGGATCTCCCGTTTAATGTCCTCCAGCCGGGCGAAGATCCCGTAGGGATAGGTATATAGGGTGTACTGCTCCACGAGGTCCTCGGTGTCAAAGGGCATGGCAAACTGCCGCTGCAGCTCATTGTACACGATCCGCGCCCCGCATTCCTCCACCAGCTCGTAAAGCCCGCTGAAAATCGGGGGAATGCCCACAAACCCCAGGGGCAGGCGCTCGCGTTCTGGCCTTCGCTTGTCAACCTCGCGCAAAAACTCCCGCGCCCGCTGCTCAAACCGGTCAATGTCGCCCTCCATGTCGGAGCAGGAGACCTGCCACAGGTGGTTTTCAAACCCGGTTACCGTTCCGTCGCGAAACGTGCGCAGGTCGATCTCGCGCACCACGCGGCGCACCTCGTCCAGCCGCTTTTTCATCGCGCGCACGTCCTCCGGCGACGCCCCAAACCGCTCGCGCAGCTTTTCGATCTGCAGCGCAAGCAGGTCGCGGTCGCGATCGTAGGGATAGGCGAACGGAATAACGGTAATCCCCAGGTCTTCCATAACCTCGATCATCGCGTGGGTGTGGCTGCAGTCGCCCTGGGTCACGGCGATGACTGTGTCGATTCCCTCGGCGCGCGCCGTGGCGAAGATGCCCTTAATCCAGCCGCAAACGTTGCGCGGAAAGCCCTCTTGCTCCGCCTGCTCGAGGAGGGCGAGCGCGTCGGGCGAGGTGATGAACACGTTGTTCAAGTCCACCGGCACAACGCCCGCGGCATAGAGCACCTCGATGGGCACGGTCGTGGTCAGTCCCACGCGTAGGCTCATGGCCTCTCATAATATGCCGCCGCGGCGCCCGGTGTCTCCTCGACCTCCACGCGGGCCAGCTCAACGTTGCGCTCGCGCGCCCCGGGAAGCGCGCGCAGCTTCTCGCGCAGGGCGAGGAAGATCTCGCGGGCAATGTTCTCCGAGGTAGGGCGGCGCTCGCCGGCAAACTGCTTAAGCTCCGTTAGGTTGCGGTGGTCAAACTGCTCGAGGATTTCCTCGACCAGCCGGCGAAGATCGGAAAAGTCGATGAGCATCCCGAGCTCGTCGAGCTCCTCGCCGCGCACGGCAACGCGCACGACATAGGTGTGTCCGTGAACACGGCGACATTTGCCGGGGTGCCCGGCGAGGGCGTGAGCAGCGCTAAAATGCGTCTTAATGATCGTTTCATACACGCTGCCGTTCCTCCCCACGCCAGCCGCGCCCATTATAGCCGCTGGCCTAGCGAACGCCAACGGCGCCCGGGCCGTGCGCGGCGCGCCGCGGGGCTGGCCTTGGCTTTCGCGCTCGGCCTGGCCCTCCTCGCCCTCGCGCCGCGCGCGCGGCCCGAGGTGCGCGAGCCCGCGGTGGGGATGATCGGCAAGGTCAACGGCCTGTCCGTGGCCCGCGACGTAACGACAAACCGCGTCCACGGCACGCTGTTCCCCATTACCTGCACCGTCTCGCAGGGCGCGGGCAAGCTCACGACAAACGTCCCGCTCGACGCCCGCGCGATACAAATGGTGCGCAACGCCGTGGCCTATCTCAAGCGCGCCCGCGACGAGGGCAAGCTCGACCTCCCCGGCGACTTCCCCGAAAAATACGACATTCACGTGCACTTCGTGGACACAGCGCTGCTCGTTAGCGGCGACTCTGCCGGGGCGGCGATCGCTTTGGCCATTTACTCCGCGCTAACGAAAACGCCCATTTTGTGCGATGTCGCGGTAACCGGCGCGGTGCGCCCGGACGGCAAGATCACCAGCGTGGGGGACATCGCTACGAAGGTCGACGGGGTAATCCGCTCGGGCACGGGGACAATGATCCTCCCCGCGGAGAACCTGGTGACCACGAACAACGAGGTGCTTGCCTTGGCGCGCAAGGGGCTGCCTCAGGTGCGCATCGTCCTTGTGCGCAATATGGACGAACTGTTCTTTTACGCCCTGGGCCCGTTTGGCCCGAAAAGGGACGAGTACAAGAAGTTCACCGACGCCCACGTGAAAGCCTATGAGCTGGCCCAGAGCAAGAAATACGAGCAGGCGCTCGCGCTTTATGCCCAAATCCGCCACGACTACCCGGGCGACAACGCCGCCTATGTGTGGTACCAAATCGTGTGCGAGAAGTACGTTGACGCCCTCGTTCGTGGGGGGCGGTTCGCCCTGTCGCAGCGCCGCTGGGCCGACGCGTTGCGCAACGCCCGCCGCGCGCTTGAGCTCGCCCCGAGCAACGCCGCTGCGCGCCAGCTTCTTTATGACGCCCAGCACCACATCCACTGCCCTGCGCCCACGGGCGCGGGGCCAATGGTCATCCTAAAGCCCGCATATACGGGCCTCGCCCGGCCCGCCCCGCGCAAGCCCGCGGGCAACATCCTCCCCGCGCTGTGGACCGAGGACGACCCCCGCGCGCCCATCGCCGACTACTGGCGCGAGGCCCCGTGCTATGCGTTTGAGCTTTACCCCCCGCAAAGCGACGAGGCCCAGGGCGCGCTGGTCATCAGCGCGGCCTATAACTACCACGGGATTTACCTCTACCTTACGTTCCCTGACCCAAGCAAGAGCGCCCAGCGGGCAAAGGGCAGGTGGACGTTTGCCGACAACAAGCTTGCGCTCATAGGCGACGAAGATGCCGTCCGCGTGGTGTTCGACCACGACCTGCGCTCGGGGAAGTCCGTGGCCGCGCGGGCCGAGGAGCTTCTTGCCGAGGGCTCGTTGCGCACCCCGCGGGGTACGGTTGACCTATGGCGCTGGGGCGCGGGAACCACGGCCTATGTGGGCATTGCCGACGACTGCACGCTTAGCCCGCAGGGCGAAAAGCCCGACTCCGGCAGCCCGCCCTACAAGGGCAACGTGCGCGCCGACGGCGCGGGGCCGGCGTTCGTCCTCGACGGCCGCGTGGGCACCCTTGGCGTGCCCGACGTGGTAACCATGGATGCCGCGCGCCGGCTCAGCGGGTCCATCGTGCGGGGGATCGCGCTCTATCGCGCCTCGTGCGCGCGCTGCCACGAGCGGCGGAAGGATCTGCGGGGAAGGATCACCTCGGGGATCGCCGCCACGCCCGCGGGCTCCGCCGCGCGGCTTGTGCGCAAGCTTACCTCGGGGACGATGTCGCGCTATGCCCCGCGCACGGGCATCGCCGACCTCGTGGCGTTTTTGCAGGCCGCGGGCACGCCAGGGGCCATCGTCGGCGAGCCCGACGGCAGCCGCGCCGATGTTAAAGCCGACGCGCGCTTTGCCCAGGGCAAGTGGCACCTCGTCCTCTCGCGCAAATTCGACACCGGCCACGACGACGACGTTAAGCTAAACGGGACCACCCCGTGCCGCGTGTTCGTCGAGATCGTAGACGGGGCGAGCGGAACGGCGCTGTGGACGAGGCGCATTGAAATTGCCTTTCAACCGAGATGGGCCGGAGATCGCTAGCCCGCGCAAAAAGCGGCCAAAAGAAAAGGGCCCGCCACCCGGCGGGCCCGCTTGCTCTCCC
>CAZMGT010000078.1:0-11527 GCA_964565895.1 uncultured Armatimonadia bacterium | reverse complement strand
TCGCCGGTAGCTCGGTGGATGGTCACGTTTTCGCGGATTACGTTGTACTTGCCGATAATCAGGTATGACTTCTCGCCGGCATAGTTCGAGGCCTGGGGCTCGCCCCCAAGCACGCTCTGGGGGTAGACCACCGTGCCCTCGCCGATCCTCGTGCCCGACATAACCACGACATGGGGGTGGAGCTTAACCCGGGGGCCGATGATCACATCGGCTTCGATAATGCAATAGGGGCCGATCTCCGCGTCGGGCGCGATCTCGGCGTTTTTGTCCACGATTGCCGTCGGATGAATAGGCATGTCTGTTGCTCCCGAAGATTGCCCGAGGCCTACTCCGCGGCCTTGTTCGAGGCCTGGACAGGCTCGCGCAGGACGTAGGTCAGCTCGGCTTCGGCGACGACCTCGCCGTTGACCCGGGCGACGGCCTCGACCCGCCCCACATCGCCCCTGCTGCGCAGCATTTTGCACTCCACCACGAGCTGGTCGCCGGGAACCACGGCCTTGCGCCAGCGCACGCGGTCCGCACCGCCAAACAGGGCGAGCTTGCCCTTGTTGTTCGAGGAGACGAGGAGCATTACCCCGCCCACCTGGGCCATGGCCTCGAGCACGAGCACCCCGGGCATGATCGGCCGCCCGGGAAAGTGCCCCTGAAAGAACGCCTCGTTATAGGTAACGTTCTTTATCCCCACCGCGCGCCGGTTCTCCTCAAGCTCGATTATCCGATCGACAAGCAAGAACGGATAGCGATGGGGAAGAATCTCCAGGATTTGCGCAGCGTCCAGCATCATCTCTCTCCTATTCCTCGTCTCCTGCCGCGGCGATCGCCGCCGCCAGGGCGTGATGCAGCGCGTGGCCCCCGCGCACAATCACCACGTGCGCCGCAAGCCTCCGCCCGAGCAAGCACAAGTCGCCCAGGGCGTCGAGCGCCTTGTGCCGCGCCGGCTCATCCTCGAGCCGCAGCGACGACGTATATGCGTCGTCGCGCACTACCAGTATACACTCTTCCGACGCTCCGTGGCTTAAGCCTTCTTCGAGAAGCTTCTCGCGGTCCTCGGCAAAGCCAAACGTGCGCGCCGGGGCGAGCTCGCGGGCAAACGTCTCCTCGTTCAGGGCAACGTCCACAACCGCCCGGCCCACGGGCTCGCGGAAGTCCACGGCCACGGTAAGGCGCAGGCCCTCCGCGGGAAGGGCCAGGGCAAAGCGGTTTTCCTCGGCTACGAAAACCGGCCGGGAGAGGCGAATTGTTCGCCGCGGCGCCTCCTGTTCTACTACGCCGGCCCGGCGAATGGCGTTCACAAACGGCTCCGCGCTGCCGTCGAGGATGGGGATCTCCCCGCCCTCGACCTCGGCGCGCACGTTGTCTACGCCGCAGCCGTAAAGCGCCGCGGCAAGGTGCTCCACGGTGTCCACGCGGGCCGCGCCGCGGGCAACGGCGGTGCACCGGCGGCTGGGCGCGAGGTGGGCCAGGGTAAGGGGAATGTCCACCGGCGGGTCGCCGGCGCGGAGGACGATGCCCGTGTTTTCCGGCGCGGGGACGAGGTCAAGCCGCGCGGGCCGGCCCGAGTGCAGCCCGATGCCCTCGAAGTGAACCGCCTGGCCTATCGTTCGCTGCCGCTGCACGCGCCAACTCCCCGGCCGCCGCTCAGGGGCACACCCCGCCGCGCGGGCGGCCCCGGCTCCGCTAAAGCTTGGGGAGCTCCTCTAGGGCGCGCTCGATCTCCGCCGAGGGGTACTCGTAGTCGATGAGCTGGCCGGCGAAGTATTCGTCGTAGGCGGCCATGTCGAAGTGCCCGTGGCCGCTGCCGTTGAACAAAATGACGCGCTCCTCGCCGGCTTCCTTGGCGGCAAGGGCCTCGTCGATCGCCGCGCGGATGGCGTGCGCCGTCTCGGGCGCGGGGACATGGCCCTCGGCGCGGGCGAACATCGTCGCCGCCTCAAACACCGCGTTCTGGTGGTAGGCGACGGCCTCGATAATCCCCTCTTCGATGAGCAGGCTCATCAACGGAGCGGCGCCGTGGTAGCGCAGCCCGCCGGCATGGATCTTAGGCGGGATGAAGCTGCTCCCCAGGGTGTGCATTTTAAGCAGCGGAGTCATCTTTCCCACATCGCCGTAGTCGTAGGTATACACGCCGCGGGTGAGCGTAGGGCAGGCGGTGGGCTCTACGGCAATAAACCGCGTGGACTTGCCCCCGACCAGCCGCTCGCGGACAAACGGGAAGCACAGCCCGGCGTAGTTGCTCCCTCCCCCGTGGCAGCCGATGACCACATCGGGGTAGTCGCCGGCGATCTCCATTTGCTTCATGCACTCTTGGCCGACGATCGTTTGATGGAGGAGAACGTGGTTAAGCACGCTGCCCAGGGAGTACTTAGTATCGTCGCGGCCCACGGCGTCCTCGATGGCCTCGGAGATGGCCAAGCCGAGGCTGCCCGGGTTGTCGGGGTCCTGCTCGCGGGCGGCGCGGCCGACGTTCGTCCGCTCGCTCGGGCTGGGGAAGACCTCCGCGCCCCAGGTTTGCATCATCGAGCGGCGGTAGATTTTCTGCTCATAGCTAATGCGCACCATATACACGGTGCACTCCAGGCCGAATAGACAACAGGCGAGGGCCAGCGCGCTGCCCCACTGCCCCGCGCCGGTCTCCGTGGTCAGTCGCTTTACGCCCTCCTCCTTGTTGTAATACGCCTGGGCAATGGCCGTGTTCGGCTTGTGGCTCCCCGCCGGGCTTACCCCCTCCCACTTGTAGTAGATCTTCGCCGGCGTATCGAGCGCCTTCTCCAGGTTCGAGGCGCGAATGAGCGGCGTGGGGCGGTAGATGCGGTAGATGTCCAGCACCTCGTCGGGAATCTCGATATAGCGCTCCTGCGAGACCTCCTGCTCGATCAACGCCATGGGGAACAGCGGGGCGAGCATGTCTGGGGTGACGGGCTCCTTGGTCTCCGGGTTAAGCGGGGGGTCGAGCGGCCGGGGGAGGTCGGGCAGGATGTTATACCAATGCGTCGGCATCTCCTTGTATGGCAGGTCGATTCTCACGCTCACGGGGTATACGCTCTCCTTTCGTATTGCAGGTAGGGAGACGTCGCGAGCTGCCATTCGCGCGGCGCGTTGTGTAACCCTCCACGACAGGCAACTTTTGTCCTCGGGCGATGGTTTCCTCCGCGCCGGCGATCGCCGTGCCGGTGAAGGGGATCGTGCGGCGCGGGCGAAGCGAGAGCGCAAAGCGCGCCGGGGGCGCGCGGGCCAATTTCCCGGAGGAGGGGCGCCAATGCAGCGGTTGAGGCTCGCCGCCGTGGGCTGTGGGGCTCATGCCTCGCGCGGCATTCATCCCGCGCTCGTCCGCGTGGAGGAGATCGACTGGGTCGCCGCGTGCGACATTGACGAGCAGCGCGTGCAAGCAACTGCGGAGCGGTTTAACGTTAGGCCATATACGGACATGGACAAGATGCTCGCCAGCGAGGAGCTCGACGCCGTGTTGGTTATCGGGCCGCCGGCGATGCACCACGAGCTTGGGCTAAAGGCACTGCGCGCGGGGCTGCACGTGATCGTCGAGAAGCCTCCGGCGCTCTCGCCGGAGGGGGCGAAGGAGCTGGTGGACGCCGCCGCGGCCGCGGGAAAGATGGGCGCCGTGGCCACCCACTGGCGGCACTCCGTGGCCCACCGCTACATGAAGGAGCTGATCGATCGGTCGGAGTTCGGCAAGCCCATTTTCTTCGAGGGCCGGTTTCACGCCCCCGGGCCAAACCGCGGAATATGGGGCAAGGACCCGCTCGGCGGCTATCTCTACGGCCAAACGGTGCACCTTGTGGACTGCACGCGCTTTCTCCTGGGAGACATCGCGAGCGTCTACGCGCGCGTGGGCGGGGTTGAGGGAGAACGCTTTTCCATCGCGGTCTCGCTGGAATTTGCCAACGGAGCGGCGGGGCATTTCGCGATGGTCGCCGGCGCGCCGGTGCTCGAGCATTACGTCGAGGTTTTCTCCGACGCGGGCAGGTGCGTGCGCGTAATAGACCACGACTTGCTGCAGTACTTCGAGCCCTCTCCGTGGATCGGCGGCGCGGGGTTCAGCGATGTGCCGTGCAAGCAATTTCGGGCGCAGCCCGCAGCATATATCGGCGGAGACCGCATTGCCTACGTGGAGGAGTTTCGCGCGTTTGCCCAAGCACTTTTGCGGGGAGAGCAGCCGCGGGCCAGCCTGGAGGACGGCTATCAGGCGCTGCGCGTGCTTGAGGCGATAAACGAAAGCGCAAAAAGCGGCAAGATCGTCGCTCTTTAGCGCGGGGCCCAGCGGCCAGTTGCGAGGTGAGCGGTTGTGCGACACATCGGGCGAACAGCGGCGTTTGCTTTGTTTTTAGCGCTTTCCGCCGCGGCTTTCGCACAGGGCGGACGGCCGGTGGTCAGCAACGGCGGCTTTGAGCAGCTTGGACCAAACGGCTTTCCCGTGGACTGGGAGCCTGTGGGGCGCGAGGTGGGGGTAAGCCGCGATGCGCACAGCGGGCAATATAGCCTGCGCCTCGTCCGCCGCCCAGACACGCCCACGCGCGAGACGGGGGTAAACCGCGCCTGGCGCGCGTTTAGCGGCGAGCAGGGCAAAATGATCCCCTCGGGCAAGGGCGCGGTGCGCTTTTGGTATAAGGCGATCTCCGCGGACAGGGCGCAGCTTAACATCTACATCATCCCGATGAGCAAAAAGCCGCTTGAGGACACCGGCGAGCCGCGCGTGACGTTTACCGTCCCCCAAGCGCACATCGGCGACGGCAAGTGGCACATGGGCGCCTTGGCCTATGACTTCACGCGCGCGCCGAAGGTTAAGTGGCTGCACGTTGCGGCGCGCATTGTGGGCCGCGCGGGCGAGCTTTTGCTCGACGACTTCCAGTGGCTAGAGAGCGTGGGGCCGATTCTCCAAGTGCAGGAGACGCAGGCGTTTGAGCCGCTGGAGCGGGGCGTTGTTGAGCTGCGGGCAAAGGTGCGCAACGTGGGCGACAGGGCGCTTGCCGGGGCGACAGTGCGCCTTGTCGCGCCGCAGGGCGTGCGCGTGGAGCCCGCGGGGGAGCAGCCCGTGGCCGAACTTCCCCCCGGCGAGCAGCAGATCGTGCGCTGGAGGATTTTCGGCGCAGCCCCGCCGGGGAGCGTGGCGCGCGTTGTCGCCCGCGCGGGAGAGCAGGAGGCCGAGGACGCGCTGGAGCTTGCCCCGCGTGTGCGTTGGCTCGCCGCGGCATTTCCCTCGGTCGTCGAGCAGGGCGCAGAGACGACGATTACCCTGCTCGCGCGCAACCGAGGGAGCGCGGCCTCGCCGGCGGCCCCCTGGACGCTGCGCGGGCCGGCGCTGCGCATCGAGGGGAGCGGCACGCGACAGGTGGCGCCCCTCGCTCCCGGCGAGGAGCGCGCGGTTAGGTGGAAGGCGCGCGCCGTGGGAGCGCCGGGGGTGCACGGGGCGCTGCTGCGCTGCGCCGCGGGCGAAGAGGAGCTTTCCCTGCCCGTGGGGCTCGTCGTGCTGCCCAAGGGGGCGGGCGAGGAGGGGAGCGGCGACGCCATCGTTTCCTGGGGCGAGGGGAAGAGGCTGCGCTTTGTGCGCCTGCCCCAGGGGTTTGGGCCGGCGGCGGTGGAGGTGCGCGAGGGCGAGGCCTGGCGGCCCATTGCCTGGCTCGCTTGGCTGGGCCGGGCGCGTTTTGCGCTGGGCGACGGGCGCGAACGCGCGACTGTCCTTTACGGCAAGCGGGTTGGGCCGGGAGAATTTCGCGCGCGGTTTTCCGGGCCTGGAGGGTCGCGCTGGGTTTATTCGCTCGAAGTGAAGCAGGAGCCGAAGACGGGCGCGCTGGGGTTTTTCGCGCAACTTGCGCTGGAGCGCGGCGGGGGCGAGGTGCGTATCGAAGGGCCGGCGGTGCTCGCCGGCGAGGGGAGCTTTGGCCTGGCCAAGGACGAGGCGCTGTTTTGCGGCCTGGAGTGGCTGGAGGGCGAGGAGATCTCGTCCAGCGACCTCGATATCGCCGAGGACCACCCCGACCGCCCACGGTTTGAGCCGCACCCTACGAAAATAACCGTTCCCTGCATGGCCGTGCGCGGTGGGGGGCGAGTGCTTGCTCTGCTTTGGCCCGCGCCGCGGATGGAGGGCGGCGTGCTGCGCCAGCTTGGGGCATCGTTTTGCTCGCCGGACTACCTAAACGGCCGCGCGGCGCACCGCATGCAGGTGTTTGCCCCCGCGCCGGAGAGGGACAACGAGCCAAACTTTGCCCCGCTTTCGCTCGGGCGGGGGCTTGAGCTTGAGTTTTACCTGTGGCTGAGCGCGCCGGGGGCGCGGATCACCGACGCTGTGGCGCAGTGGTACGCGCTTTTCGGCGTGCCCCCGCCAAACCCGCTTCCTCGAAAGAGCTACCCGGCGGAGATCGCGTTTAGCATGGAGGCCTACTTAAAGACGCTGTGGGACGAGCGCGAGCAGCGCTGGCGGCACCACCTCGGCGGGCCAAAAATAAGCGACGTCCGCGGCTACTTCCCCTCGTTTGTCTACGACCTAATGCGCGGGGCGCAGCTTGCCGCAGATGAAGCGACGCGGCAGCGCTGCCGGCGCAGGCTGGCGTTTGTGTTAAGCAAGCGAAAAATCGCCCCCGCGGGGGCAAACGACCTTGGCCTGTGGCGGGGCAAGCCCGTGGCCCAGGTCGAGGGTGTGCTGCACGCCGCCCTGCGCGCGCTGGCCGCGCGGCGCGCCGATGGCTCGTGGCGCTTCGATGCCGACCGCGTGGACCGCGGGGTGTTTCGGGGGAGGGACTATCGCGAGCTCGGGCCGGACGAGGCCCTGGAGCTGGGCACCTGCGCCCGGCAGACGTATGCGCTTGTGCGCGCGGCGCTTGTTTTGGGCGACGAGCGGCTGTTTGCCGAGGCGCGCAAGTCGCTGGAGCTAATGAAAAAGTTCACCGTGCCCCGCGCGGCGCAGGTGTGGGAGGTGCCCGTGCACACGCCGGACATCCTCGCCGCGGCCGACGCCGTGGACGCCTATGTCGAGGCCTATCGCTTCTCCGGCGAGCGGCAGTATTTGGAGGAGGCCAAGCGCTGGGCCTGGGCCGGGCTGCCGTTTCTTTACGTCTGGGACCTTCCCGACAGGCCGTTTTTGAAATATGCCTCGATCCCCGTGTTCGGGGCGACGTGGTATCGGGGGAGCTGGTTTGGCCGCGCGGTGCAGTGGAACGGCCTGCGCTATGCCAACGCCGTGCTTAAGCTGGCCCAGTACGACCGCTCGTTTCCCTGGCGGACGATCGCCGAAGGGGTCACGCGCAGCGCCATTTGGCAGCAGGCGACGGAGGGGCGGACGAAGGCCCTCTGGCCGGACAGCATTAGCGCGCGCGACGGGAGCAAGTCGAGCTGGGTGTTTTCGCCGCAGCAACTGCTCGCGCTGGTCTATCAGTTCATCGGCCGCGGGGGCGAGCCGCAAACGGTTATCTTGCGGCTGGGCGGCGAGCGCGTGCACCTGACCACGCGGGCGCAGGTGCGCGCGGCGCGCGCCGCGGAGGGACGGCTGGAGGTCGCGCTGAGCTACCGGGAAGGCGAGCAGGGGTATAGCCTGCTTTCCGGCCTCGCTGAGCCGAAGCAAGTTTTGCTCGACGGGGAGGAGCTGCCCCGCGCGGCCGACGTTACCGCGGCGGAGGGCTCGGCGTGGCAGTATTATCAGCCGCGGGCGATGGTCGTCGTGAAGCTGGCGCAAGCGGGGAGGCACACGCTGGCCATCGCCGGGGCGCGGCCGCGGCCCGTGTCGCTCGTCGCCGAGCAGCGGCGGACGATTAGCTTTGAGTTCGAAGCGACGACCGAGGGATGGAGCGCGGCGCACGATGTGCTCGGGTTGTCCGCGCGGCGCGGGGCGCTGGTGGGCTCGGTTATCGGAGGCGACCCATATATCGTGCGGCCCGGGCTGCGCGTCGCTGGGGACTCCGTGCGCGTGCTGCGCCTGCGCATGTTGCTCACCGGGGGCGAGCGGGCGAGCGTGTATTGGACGACGGCGAGCTCGCCGCTGTTTGCCGAGGACAAGGTGGTAAACTTTGCCGTGGCCGGCGACGGGCAGTGGCACGAATATCGCCTGGCTGTTGGGGAGCACCCGAAGTGGCGCGGGGAGACGATAACCGCGCTGCGCATTGACCCGAACAACGGGCCGACGGGGAGCCTGTTTGCGATAGACTATGTGCGCGGGGAGAAGTAGCCGAGGGGAGAGAAGATGGGACTTTACGGCCCGCGGCGTGAGCTGTAGGATATTGCAGACCCGCGAAAAGGCGGGAAAAGCGAGAATGTCGAGCGGCGGTTGCCGCTGCGGGGAGAAGGAGAGTTACCATGCCACTGGTTCCCATGAGACAACTGTTAGACGAGGCGGCGAAGGGCGGCTATGGCCTGGGCGCGTTTAACATCAACAACATGGAGCAGATGCAGGCGATTATGGAAGCCGCGGTGGAGACGAAGTCGCCGGTAATCGTCCAGGCGAGCCGCGGGGCGCGGCAGTATTCCAACGAGAAGTATCTCGTGCACATCGTTCAAGCCGCGGTCGAGCTTTATCCGGAAATCCCCATTGCCCTGCACCAGGATCACGGCAACTCGCCGGAGACGTGCCGCACGGCGATCGAGCTTGGGTTTACCTCGGTAATGATGGACGGCTCGCTGCTCGAGGACGGGAAGACGATCGCCGACTTCGAGTATAACGTGCGGGTCACCGCGGAAGTGGTAAAGATGGCCCACGAGCGCGGGGTTACCGTGGAGGGCGAGCTGGGCGCCCTGGGCGGCATCGAGGACGGTCACGGGGCAGGCGTCGACCCCAACCTGTTCCTCACCGACCCCGACCAGGCGGTGGAGTTTGTCGAGCGCACGGGGGTGGACGCCCTCGCCGTGGCCATCGGGACGTCGCACGGGGCCTATAAGTTCTCGCGCCCGCCCACGGGCGAGATCCTGGCCATGGACCGCATCATCGAGATTCACAAGCGCCTGCCCAACACGCATTTGGTGATGCACGGCTCGTCGAGCGTACCCGCGGAGCTCGTGGAGATTATCAACAAGTACGGCGGGAACATTCAGAAGGCCTACGGCGTGCCCATCGAGGAGATCCAGCTTGGGATTAAGCACGGCGTGCGCAAGATTAACGTGGACACGGACAACCGCTTGGCGATGACCGGGGCGATCCGCAAGGTGCTATTTGAGCATCCGGAGGAGTTTGACCCGCGGAAGTATCTCGGCCCGGCGCGCGAGGCGATGAAGGAAGTTGTTAAGCAGAAGATGATCGCCTTCGGCCAGGCGGGCCACGCGTTTGACTTTGAGCCGATGACCCTCGACGACATGAAGGAGTTCTACGCCAAGGGCGGCGTATAGCGCGCTGAGGCAAGGGAAAACGAGCGGCGCTCGGCACGCGGCCGGGCGCCGCTTTCGTTTGCCCGGGCTAATGGCGGCGGCTAGCGGGTGACGGCGAGCACTTTGTCGCGCTCGCCCACGGCCATTTCCGCGCGGTAAAGCCCGCCGCCGAGGTGGACGAATGTTAGCCCTGGGGCGCGCGGGGCCCCGCGGGCGCTCCACAGGGCAAGCGGGCCGGACTCGAGCATCTTTAGCTTCATCTCGTTTGGCGAGAGGGAAAGAAGCTTTACCCCCGCCGCGGGAAGATACTTGTCTACCCTGCCGACGAGCGCCCAGCCCTCGACGATCGGCGAGAGCTGAAGCAGACAGTGGCCGAAGCCGGCAATCGTTACCTCATAGCCCGCGCCCAGGGGGCGGCCGGTTTTGCGCTGCCAGTCGTAGACGAACAAGCCCTCCGCGGGAACCTCCCACCTTCCCGGATAGGGCTGGACCATCGCCGGCGCGCAGGCGTAGTCCCCCGCGGTGATCGTTGTGGAGAGCGTCTTGCCCGCGTTGTCCTTTCCTGCGGGAAGGTTGTAGATGCCGACCGCCGCGCAGCGGTTTTCCAGCGGGGCGACAACGCGAAACAGGCGCTCGTCGCCGAGGCGGAAGAACAGGTCCTCGGGCAGGGGAGCAGCGGGGGCGAGAGGGCGAAGGAGCAGGCCGTCTTCAAAGCACAGCGGTCGAACGACGTCCTCGCGGAAGCTGCGCGGCTCGTCGGAGAGATAGGCCGGGCCCCCGGAAAGCGCGCGGCACGCGGCCATTATCTCACCCGAGACGGGGTCGCTGGAGTGGAACATGTCGTGGTCGCACCAGGCGACCTGCCCCAGCCACGGCGTGACGGCGTAGGAGGCGAAAATGTGCTTGATCGCCCTCCCCCGGTCGCCGACGCGGTAGTCGCCGCTGCACCGGCCGACGGCGGTGTGCCGGGAGCGAAAGATGCAGGGGGCGTTGTGCCAGTTGCAGGCGAGCAGGGGCATGCGCTCCTCGCGCAAGGCGGACTCTAACGCCTCAAAAAGCATCGCCGCCGCGGCGTAGGGGTTGCCCACGGCCCCGCTCGTGTCGCGGGGGAGCCCGCCCACCGTAGGCACGCGGGCAACAAGGCCGGCGTAAAGCGGTAGGGCGTCGACCATGAAGTCGATTTTCAAAAAGTCCGCGCCATAGCGCTTTGCGTTGCCCACGAGGAAGCGGTAGAAGGCGCGGGCGGCGTTTGGCGTGGGCTTGGGGAGCAGGACGCCGGCGGGGCAGGCGAACATGTGCTGGGCGAGCTGGCCCAGGTTGCCCGGGGCGCTGATGCCGTGGTTCGTGCCCAAAAAGGCGTACCACAGCCCGACCCAGCGCACGCCGTCCGGCTCGCGCTTGGCGAACAGCGGCCCGTAGCCGTGGGGGAACTTCGCGCCGTCAGGCTGGAGCGACTGGCGGTCGAAGTGCCCGTTGTCGACGAGAAAATAGCGCACGGGGAGGTTGGAGCGGGCGATGTCCTCGATCGCCCGGACCATGTTTTGCTCGTTAACGTTGCGCTTGTAGTGCTCCCACGAGCACCAGCCGAGGTAGCGGAAGACCTGCGGATATTCCTTTTCCTCGCGCAGGGCAAACGCCCCGCGCATCTCGGGGCAGCTTGCCGCAGCGCGCCAGGCAAGGTAGCACGCCTGGTAGGGGTCGCGCGCTCTGGCCCAGGAGTAAAGGGGAACGTCGCCGCGCACGGGATGTTTGCCATGCGTGCCCAGCCTGAGCACGAGGCCCTGGTTGGCGGAGGCCAGCCAGCAGTAGGCCTGATCGCCAGCGAGGGGGAGAAAGGCGAGAAATTCGCCGGAGCTAAGCTCAGCAAGGAGGAACACCCCGCCCTCGCGCAGGTTGGCGAAGTCCTCCACGACAACGGGCTCGACCCTGTTCCCTCCCCCGGGCCACCAGGGGCTGACATAGTATGCCGCGCGGCGTAGGGGAGGGAGAGCGAGGGGAAACTCGCGCAGCACGCCGCGGCCGTCGGGCGCGCCGGAAAACCCGCGCAACACATAGGACCCACTGCCTTGCGCACGGCGCAGGTCAATGTTCATCCCCTGCGGCGCGGCGGAGCACATGGCGCCTAGAGCAAAAGCGAGCGCTAAAGCAAAGAGCGGGCTATGGCTCGGGGTCGATCGGGTCGTCGGGGCCGCCGGCGGCGTGAAGGTTAACGATGTGCACCGCGGGG
>CAZMGT010000077.1:0-11787 GCA_964565895.1 uncultured Armatimonadia bacterium | reverse complement strand
TTACACGATCTCCCGCCCCGTGGTCGTGGACACGAGCTTGGCGTGCTTAACGCCCCGCGTGGCCATCAGGCGGTCCGCCAGCCGGCGCACTTCACCGGCCGGCCCGCGCATGGCGATTATCTCCAGGCAATTGTGTTCGTCAATGTGCACATGCGTGGAGCAGATTATCCGGCTATGTTCCTTATGCTGCGACTTGGTGAGCTTCTCCGCCAGCTCGTGGCGCGCGTGGTCGTAGACGAGGGTCAGCGTGGCGATAACCTCGTGCTCGGAATCCTCCCACTCCGTGCTCACCAGGTAGTCGCGCACGATGTCGCGGATCGCTTCCGAGCGGTTGTCATAGCCGCGGGCTTTGATAACCCTGTCGAACGCCTCGAGCAGCTCGCTGTCCATAGACACGCCGAAACGCTGCACGCCGCTCACTCCGACGCCACCCCATAAACTCCCATCTTGCGAAACTTGCGATAGCGCTCCTCGACGAGCTCGTCGGGATCCTTGGCGAGCAGGCGCTCAAGATGCCGCGCGATGGCCTCCTCGATGCGCCGCGCCATCTCCTCGGGGTCCTCGTGCGCCCCGCCCAGCGGCTCCTCAAGCACCTCGTCAATGACCCCCAGCTCAAGCGCGCTGTCCGCGGTGAGCTTAAGCGCCTCCGCCGCGCGGTCGGCAAATGACGAGTCGCGCCAAACGATCGACGCGCACCCCTCCGGGGGGATCACGGAGTAAATGCTATACTCCAGCATAATTACCACGTCGCCCACGCCCACGGCGATCGCCCCACCGCTTCCCCCCTCGCCAATGACGATAACGATGATCGGGACCTTAAGCGGGAACATGAGCATCTGGCTTGCGGCGATCGCCTCGCAAATCCCTCGGTTCTCCGCGTCCTCGAGGCACGCCGCGCAGGGGGTGTCTACGAACACGATAATGGGCATCCCCAGGCGCTCGGCCATCTCCATTAGCCGGCCCGACTTGCGGTAGCCCTCGGGGTGGGCCATGGCGAAGTTCCGATACTGCCGCTCCTGCGTCGTCCGCCCCTTTTGGTGGCCGACGACAAGCACGCCCATCCCGTGAAACTTCGCCATGCCTGCGACGATGGCGTGGTCGTCGCCAAACCTCCGGTCGCCGTGCAGCTCGATGAAGTCCTCGAAAATGCGCGTTACGTAGTCCAGGGTATAGGGCCGGCGGGGGTGCCGGGCAAGCTGCACCTTCTGGTAGGGGGTGAGCCTGCTGAAAATCTCCCGCTGCAGCTCGCGCTTCTTTTCCTCAAGCTTTTTGATCTGCGCCGCATACTTTCCGTTGCCCGCGGCGGCTTTCTCCTGCAAGCGCTCGATTTCGTTCTGCACCTGCATAATCGGCTTTTCAAACGGCAGCCACTGAAATGGGAGGGTGCTCACCTTACCTCCGCTCCCCCCTCCGCCAGGGGGCGGCATAAGCGTGCGAGACGAGCGTCTCAAGCACCCCGCGCAGCTCTCCGCGGGGAACGATGAGGTCGATCATCCCGTGGCGAAACTGCGACTCCACCGTCTGCACCGCGGGGTCCAGCGTGTCCTGGGTGTTGGCGACAACGCGCTGGCCGGCGAACCCGACCATCGCCCCCGGCTCGGCGAGGATAATGTCCCCTAGCCCCGCCCAGCTCGCATATACCCCGGCCATCGTGGGGTGCGTGAGCACCGAGATATAAAGCTGCCCCCCGCGGCGCAGGCGCCCGATCGCCCCGGCCGTCTTGGCCATCTGCATCAGCGAGAGCAGCCCCTCCTGCATGCGCGCCCCGCCGCCCGAGCCGGAGATCATAATCAGCGGCACCCTTCGCTCCAGCGCCCGTTCCGCGGCCCGCGCCACGCGCTCGCCGACCACGCTGCCCATGCTCCCCATGCGGAAGAACGAGCAGGTTACCCCGAGGACCACGGGATAGCCGCCGATGGTGCAGTCGCCCGTAATAATCGCCTCGCGCTGGCCCGTCTTGCGCTGGTCCTTCTCCAGGCTCTGCTCATACCCCGGCCAGTCCAGGGGGTTGACGGTAACCAAAGCGGCGTCTATCTCGCGAAAGCTCCCCTTGTCCGCGGTAATCGCAATCCGCTGGCGGGCGGTGAGCCGGAAGTGATAGTTGCAGTAGCGGCAGACCCACAGGCTGCGCTCAAGATCCTTGCGCAGGAGGAGCTGCCCGCAGTTTTCGCATTTAACGAACATCCCCGGCGGGAGCTGGTCCTGCATCTGCTTATAGCGCGCGGCACGTTCCTGGGCCGTCTCTCGGCTTGCCATGTGCATCACTCGCGTTGTAGCCGGCGAAAAGCCCTCGGCCAGCGTGTTCTCGCGCTCGACCCCATTATACTGTCAAAACCTCCGCAGGCATACTTTGCCCCAAATCTTTCTCCTTGCCGCTGCTCGCCGCAGCCACCCCCTTGGCGGCTATTAGACCCCGCCCCCCGCGCCTCCGTTCCGCCCGATTTGCCGCGGCGGTCGGCCTGCCCCGCGCTATTCGCCCCCCTGCCCCGCGCTTTCCTGCAGGTTCTCGGGCTCCGTGGCGGAAATGCACTACCTGGAGCATTCCCTAAGGAGGGCGCCGCGCACCCCATGCACGAGCCTGAGAGCAGCACAAACCAAAGCCAAGCGCCGCGCATTTCCCAGCGCGCCGAGGGCGTCGCTCCGTTTCTGGTAATGGAGATCCTCGAGCAGGCCCAAGCGCTAGAGCGCAGCGGACGCGACGTAATCCACCTCGAGGTTGGCGAGCCGGACTTCGACACTCCGCCGTGCGTCGTCGAGGCGGCAAAGCGCGCTCTAGCCGCCGGCCACACGCACTACACCCACAGCATGGGGCTGCTTGAGCTGCGCGAGGCAATCTGCGAGCAGCACGCCGCGGAATACGGCGTGGCTACGCATCCCGACCAGGTCGTCGTTTGCTCCGGAACTTCGCCCGCCATGCAGCTCGTCTTCGCCGCGCTATGCGAGCCCGGCGACGAGGTGATCCTTACCGATCCCCATTACGCGTGCTATCCCAACATCCTGCGCGTGCTGGGCATCGTCCCGCGCTGCGTGCCCATCTCCGCGCAGGAGGGGTTTCGCGTGCCCGTCGAGGCCATCCGCGAGGCCCTCGGCCCGCGCACGCGGGCGGTGGTCGTTAACTCGCCCGCTAACCCCACGGGCGCGGTGCTCGCCGAGGAAAACCTGCGCGAGCTGGCCCAGCTCCCCGTGCCCATCGTTTCCGACGAGATCTACCACGGGGTAACCTACGGCGTGCGCGCCCACTCCATGCGCGAGTTTTCCGACGAGGTGTTTGTGCTTAACGGCTTTTCCAAGCGCTACGCAATGACCGGCTGGCGGCTGGGCTACGTAATCGCTCCCCGCCGCTACGCCTCCGCGCTGCAACGGATGCAGCAAAACCTGTTTATCTGCGCCGCGGACTTCGCCCAGCACGCCGCCCTCGCCGCTATCCGCTGCGCTGCGCACGATGCCGAGCGCATGAGGCAGGTATACGAGCGGCGGCGCGAGGTTATGCTCGCCGGCGTGCGCGAGGCCGGGCTTGACGTCCCCTATGAGCCGCGCGGGGCGTTTTACGTGCTTGCCGACGCGCGCAACTTCTGCTCCAGTTCGCTCGAGCTTGCCCGCAGAATATTGCACGAGACGGGCGTGGGCGTCGCCCCGGGCATCGACTTCGGCCAGCGCGCGGAGGGACACATCCGCCTCTCCTATGCGACAAGCGAGGAGGACATCGCCGAGGCCTTGCGCCGGCTAAAGCGGTTCTTCGCCGCGCTCTCCGCCTGCTAGCGCGAGGCTTGCCCTCCGCGCGCGGACGTTCGCCCAACTCTCAACCGTCCCCGGCTTGCCCAGGGCCGCCTCATTTTGCAAAGATTTTCCTTTATTTTTCTGGACATGCGCCCCGCGCTTGCGTATAATCGCGCCGGAGTCTTCCGCGCTTATCCTTTCGCTGTGGAGGTCTGCTCGATGCTCGCTTCTCGCCGTTTGGCCTTCGTGCTTCTTTTGTGCGTCGTCGCACTTTTGGCGTTCGTTGCTCGCCGCGTTGCTGGCGATGTGCACACCGCGACGTATTTGGGCAACAAAATTTGCCTCGCGTGCCACCTGGCGCTCGAGAAAGAGGAGATGCAAGCGTATCAGCAGTCGCCCCACGCCGCGGCAAAACCGGCCCCAGGCGCTCAGGGGGCAAGCCTCTACCGCTACGTTACCGGGCTGAAAGACGACGGCACATTCGCCAACGCCGGCGTCGGCTGCGAGACGTGCCACGGCCCGGGCAGCGACCATATGAAAGACGTTAAAGACAAATCCGCCCTCGTTAACCCAAAAAACCTTCCCCAAACAAAGCCCGCCATGGTCTGCGGGCAGTGCCACGCCACTGGCAAGACGAAAGACGGGCTGGACTATCCCAAGGGCTTTCGCCCGGGCGACGACCTTTCCGCCCTGCTCACCCTTGACCAGGGCGCCTCGGGCAAGTTCGCCGCATTTAACGAGTGGCAAACGAGCGTCCACGCCACCTCCGGCGTGCTGTGCATTACCTGCCACGACCCGCACGGCGGCGGGGACAAGATGCTGCGCAAGCAGGGCGATGCGTTGTGCCTAGACTGCCACGTGGAGCAGGGCGGGGGAAAGGGCAAGCCGTGCTCCACACCGCCCGCCGAGCGCGAGGGCAAATCCTGCGCCGCCTGCCACATGCCCAAGGGAAAGCATACGTTTACCTACTAGCCTGGGCCCGGTCGTCCAAACCTCGGCGGCAAACTCTGCGCGCCGCTAGGCGCTGTCCTCGTCGCCGAAAATGTCTATTCGGCGGCGCTCGCCCTCTTCGTCGCGCACATACTCGTCGTCGCAGCGCATCTTAAGCAGCGTGCGATAGACGTTGTCGCGCAGGACCTCGTCCAGCTCCGGCTCCTCCTCGGCAAGCCGCCTGAGGTCCGCGGCAAGCCGCCGCGCCGCCAGCTCATAGCTGGCGATCTTCTCCCGCGCCGGCTGCAGGCGGGGGATCATAATAAACCCCAGCACACGCTGATGCTGCGCCTCATAAAGCCCCGCCTCGGCCAAATACCTCCGCACCTGCCGGCAGATCCACTGGTAGGGGTCCGTGCGAATTATCGGCAGCTGCCGCAGCGAGGCGACCAATGTATCGCAGCAAACACCCTGCTCCCGCGCGCGACGCTTGCGGCTGAGCAAAATCGAGTTCTCGTGCCGGTCGAACACCTGGCTGAGCCGGTCGCAAATGGGCGAGCGGGGGAGGGGCTTTGTCCGCCGCCAAAACACCTTCTCGTAGATCTCAAAATCCCACCCGCGCTCCTCGATAATCGTCTGCTCTAGGTGGCCGTTGAGATAAAGCGAGGCAAAAAGGGCGACGATCATCTCCTCGGCCAGGCTTTTCTCGGAGAGCTTCTCGCCCGTCAGCGGGGCCACTTGATACCGAGCATCGATCGGTATCCTGCCGAAGACGACGTCGATCTCCTTCTCTTCCCACTGCTCGGCGAAAAGATGGCCGTAGAGGTAAACAAGGCACTCCGCGGTTAGCTCCATCGTGTTCACCAGCTTGCCCCGGCGGCGCGCGCTAGGAGACGAGCAAGCCCCGCGCACGCGCTCGCTGCGCGGCCTCGTAGCGGTTGGACACGCCCAGTTTAGCGTAAATCGAGGACAGGTGCCGCTTCGCCGTGCTCAGGGCAACGTTCATCCGCTCGGCGATCTCGCGGTTCGTCAGCCCCTCGGCGAGCAGGGCCAGCGCCCGCCGCTCCGCGGGGGTAAGGCTCCGGTCGCGCTCGATCTCCGCGATCTCCTCCAAAATCCGCCGGGCAACCTTCGGCGCAAGAATCGCCTCTCCGCGCACCGCCGCGCGAATGGCATCGATCAGCGTGGCTGCGGGCGAGTTCTTCTCGATAAACCCCACCGCGCCCGCGCGGATGGCGTCCAAGATCACCTGCCCGTCGCAGCACGCGGAGAGAACGATGATCTGCAGCTTCGGCGAGAGGCGCTTTAGCTCGCGCACGGTGTCAAACGCGTCGGGCTGGCCGTTCAGCTCGCGGTCGAGCACGACAACGTCGGGCTCCGCCGAGGCTACCTTGCAAATCGCCTCCTGGCCGTCGCGGCAGGTGGCGACAACCTCGAGGTCCGGCTCCAGCGAAAGCCGCGCCCCAAGCCCCTCCGCGACCATCTCGTGCCGGTCAACAACCATGACCTTTACCGGCGACATGGCCCTCCCTCCGCGCTGCCGCGGAACTATTTCGGCGCGCGCAACATCGTCCCTCCCGCTGCCCCGGCCAACCAGCGCTGAGAGGCGCGCTCTGCCCAGGAGGCAAAGCAGCGCTCCTTCCCCGCGCAAGGCCGGCCCGGGCAGGGCTTTGGCTGCCCTGCTTCGCCCCTCTTTCCCCGCGGGCGCGGCCGCTCGCCGCTCTCGCTGCTGTGCCCCCTGCTCCGCAGCTTGGCTTGACGCTCCACGCGAGCGGCCAGTACGATCGCCTTGTGGGCGGTGCGATGAAACCCCGGCCTTTGCTTGTGGCGATTGTCGGGCCCACCGCGGCGGGCAAAACCGACTGCGCCCTTGCCGTCGCCGAACAGCTCAACGCCGAGATCGTCTCCGCGGACTCCATGCAAATCTACCGCGGAATGGACATCGGCACGGCCAAGCCCAGCGCTGAGCAGCGTGCGCGCGTCCCCCACCACATGATCGACATCGTCAACCCCGACGAGCCATACAACGTGGCCGAATACGCCCGCGATGCCCACGCCGCGATCGCCGAGATCCTCGCCCGGGGCAAACTGCCCTTGCTTGTCGGGGGCTCCGGGCTTTACGTCCGCGCGGTTACCTGCGACATGGACCTCCCCGTGGCTCCGCCCAACCCCAAGCTCCGCGCGGAGCTCGCCGAGCTCGCGCAGCGCGAGGGGCGCGAGGCGGTGCACGCGCGGCTCGCCGCGGTAGACCCCGCCTCCGCCCAGCGCATTCACCCCAATGACCTAAAGCGCGTCATTCGGGCGATCGAGGTGTTTCACGAGACGGGCCGGCCGCTTTCCCAGCAATACCGCAGCAAGCCCCCGCCCAGCTCGCGCTACGATGTGCTTCTGTTCGGCCTCACCTGCGCGCGCAGCGCGCTATATGAGCGCATCGAGCGGCGCATAGACAACATGCTCGCCAGGGGCCTTGTGGACGAGGTGCGCGGCCTGCTCCAGCGCGGCTACGACCCCCAGCTCCAGTCCATGCAGGCCATCGGCTACAAAGAGATCGCCGCCTATCTTCTGGGGGAAATCCCGTTTGCCGAGGCCGAGCGCCTGCTCCGCCGCAATACGCGGCGTTTTGCCAAGCGCCAGCTCACCTGGTTTCGCGCCGACGATCGTATTTCATGGATTGACGTGGACGCCGCCCCAGCATGGAAAGTAATCCTAAACAGCGCCCGGCGCGCCCGACAAGGCAGGAGTTAACCGCGGAATAACTGAAGTGATCTTTTGCTAATTGGGAAGCGAAAATGAAACACGCCATCGCTCGGTTGAAGAACCTGCACCGCGAGCTTCCCTTGCTGCGCAACGGTCGGCCCGCCGCCTCGCTCGTCGTTCCCCCGGACGATAACGAGGCCGCGGTTGCCGCGGGCATGATGGTCGAGCTCGTCGCTCGCCAGACGAAGGTCGAGCTCCCCATCTACACCCCGGAGGAGTTCCGCCAAGCTGCCAAAGCGCGGCGCAGGCACGTGATTACCGCGGGAAACTTCGTTAATAACGAGGTCCTCGTCCCGCCCTATATCCTCGGCCGGCATTATGTCGACCTGCGCTACCCGGGAGCCGATGGCTACGTCTTGCGCACGATACACAACCCAGAGGGAACGGGGATCAACTACCTGATCATCGGGGGAAGCACCGCCGAGGGCGTGCGCCGCGCGTCTGAGGCGCTGTGCGAGATGCTCTTCGCCTTGGGCGACAGGCTCGTCCTCGTCCCCACGCTTGCCGTGCAAACCAACTCCCTCGACCTCCCCGAGCCCACCGCGGAATACATCGAGCAGCGCCTGGCCCAGCTCGCCCTGCTTTTGGGCGAGGAGGAGTTTGGGCAAGCCCTGGAAAGCGTCGTCGTTTCCGCCGCGCAAAACCTCGACCTTACCGGCGACCACCGCTGGGCGCGGCTTTTTGTGCGCGCCTGCCGCGCGTGCAACGAATTCGCCCTCGCCCACGCCAGCCCGTGGACCAGCGCGCACAACGCCGCGCACCGCTGGCTGTGGAAACTGATCGTCATCTGGGACAACATCGAGGAGCTCGCCGCATTTACCGACGCCAACCGCTTGGCGATTACCCGCTGTCTTTATGCCGCGGCGCAAGCGGTCGCCGCAGCGTGGGCCGAGCGCCTCGCGGAGGCCGCGCCCTGCCCCAGCGCCGAGGAGCTGCACGCCGCAGCAACTCTTTACGAAGCGGCGCGCTACTTCGGCACATACTATAACCTTCCCGAGGCAAAGGCCTGGCGCGCCGCGGCGCTTCCCTGCCTCGATTGCGCCGCCGGCCTTGTCCTAAACGAGGGCAGCGCTGCGCGCTACGCCGCGGCCGCGGACCTCGCCGCGCTGATGTCCCTGCGCGTGGCGCTCGACGCGCGGGGCGAGCTCCCCCCGCTGGAAAACCAGGGGTTTGTCCGTCGCGTCGTGCTGCTTACGGACAACCTAAACAACTTTGCCCCATATGGCGCCTGCGCCGCAGAGGCCCCCCAGCCCGGGGCCTCGCTGCGCGCCTCGGCCTGGCGCGCGGGCGACGGCCGCGCCCTTTGGCCCGTGCGCGACGATCATCGCTTTCGCCCGGGCTCGTTCTACTCCGCCGTGGAGCCCCAGCGCCCGGAGCACTGGCTGCGCCTGGCGTTTGTCCCCGTGCCCGAGGCGATTTTGCGCCGGCACGGTGCGGGCGCTCGCGCCCCGCTCCCGCCGCCCCAGCGCAGCTTCGACAAGCTCGCCTTCCGCTCGGGCTATGGCGACTGGGACGAGTATCTCCTGCTCAGCGGCGCGGCCTATGGCCCTGGCGCGCACCGCGACGTTCAGGCGATCGTCCGGCTGTCCGTCGAGGGGCAGGTGTTCATTGCCGACGCCGGCCGCGCCGGCCGCGAGGTCGGCGACCACAGCGCCCTGCTCGTCGTGCGCGACGGGCAGAGCGCCCCGCCCCCGCCGTTTGCCTGGCTCGAGGCCACGCTCAGCGATCGCTACTTGCGCGCCGCGGTGAGCGTTCTGCCGGAGTATAACGGAGTCAACTGGAGGCGCGTGGTGCTCCACCTGCCCGCGCTGGGCTTTGTCGTCGCCGATTGCGCCGAGGCCGTGCTCAGCGCCGGTTTTAACCTTATCGCTCGGTTCCGCTTGCTCGGCGCACCGGCGGTTTATACCCGACGCCTCGTCGTCGAGCGCGAGGGGGTGCAGGTATCCCTGCGCGGGGTAAGCGACTGCCAGTGGTCCGTGCGCAGCGACCCCAACACGTTCGACGGCGCGCCGGCGCTCGAGCCTAGCTCACCTGAGCGTAAAGAAACGGTCGTAGACCAACACCTCGAGGTCTCCCTCGTCGCTGGCGAGCGGGTAATGGTCGCCAGCCTGATTAACTTCCTCGGCCCGCGGCTCCCCGTAGCCATGGCCGCCGAGCACCTCTCCGACCTCACTCTCTCCATCCTGCCCCTCGAGCGCCGGGCGATGATCTTTTCGCTGGACATGGATCAGCTCCGCGAGATGGGCATCGACACCGACGCCCGCGCGTTTGTCCTCTGGGACAGGCTCATCCTCCTCGGCGCCCAGCGCTACGCTCACGAGGACATTACCGTAACCTCCGACGAGCCGTTTTGCCTTATCCTCGACCCCTCCGCCGAAGACGCCGTGTTCGAGGCGCTCAACGATACCACCCTGACCTTCCGCTCGTTCTCCGCCCGCGCGCAGTTTAACGTCAAAGCGGGCAAGCGCGCCCGTGCAAACCTCCCCGTCCCCGTGGCCGAAATCGAGGCTCTGCACGACAGGCTCATCGCCCGGCGCGGCATGCGCGCCGTCCGGCGGCACGTCGCCCCCAGGCCCGCGTGCGAGGCACAGCCCGAGCGGCGGACAGAGCTCCCCGCGCCCGCTCGCGCTTGCGCGCTTGACGCCGAGCAACAGCGCGTAGCGGTCGCCTGCGAGGGCCGGGCGCTTTTATTCTCCGCCGAGCTCGCCCAGGCGGCCTCCCTGCCGCTCGACCACCGTCCCACGGGCCTGTGCCTTCTCCCCCAGGGCATCGCCTTAGCCTGCGCCGATGGCGCTGTCCGCCTCTGGCAGCCGCCGGCTGAGTCCTCTGTCACGCTTCTCGCGGGCATCCGTCCCCCGCAGGCTAGAGCGTTCGTTCACGCCTGCGACATAAACGGCGACGGAGAACCGGAGCTTGTCATCGCCGCGGGAACCCACGTCCGCGCGACAGACGCCCGCGGGACGGTCCTGTGGTCGCGCCACGCGCACGGCGGGGGCATCCTTGCTCTCGCGTGCACCGATCATTTCGGCCGGCCGGTCATCGCCTGCAGCACCGAGGACGGCGCGGTGCTCATTTTAAATAGCGAGGGCGAGGTCCTCTGGCGCGAGGAAGAGCTCGGGCCGGCGCACCGCCTGTTTTGGCTGCCCCGGGCGCGGGGCGCGCTTTTGCTCGTCGGCGGCGAGGGTGGCCGCCTGGCGGCCCTGCGCATGGGGCCCCGGCTGCGCGCCCGCCAACGCTGGCAGGCCGACCTCGGCGACCGGGTAACGGCCATCGCCGGCTCGGGCAATCTCGTCGCCGCCTGCGCCCGCTCGTGCTGGGCGGGGCTGTTCACCGCCGCGGGCGAGGAGCTCTGGCGCCGCAGCCTCGGCGCGCCGCTTACCGCGACGGCGCTCGTCGGCCAGCGCGCGGTGTTCGGCTCCGCCGCGGGCGATGTGTTCTGGGTCTCGCCGGAGGGCGTGGCCGAGGCCCGAGGAACTCTCTCCGGGGCGGTGCACGCCGTCGGTCAAACGGCAAACGCCCTGCTCGCTGTCGCCGAAAACGAGCTAGCCAGGTTCGCCTTGCCCTGCTAAGGAGTGTTTGCTATGCGCGTCGTTTCCGCAGCGGAAATGCGCGAGATGGACCGCGCAACGATCGAGGACATCGGTGTTCCCAGCGTGGCCCTTATGGAAAGCGCCGGTTCGGGCGCGGCGGAGATTGCTCTGGAAATGCTCGGCCAGCCGGCGCTGAAAAAGGTCGTTGTCGTTTGCGGCGGGGGAAACAACGGGGGCGACGGCTTCGTCGTCGCGCGCTATCTGCACAACGCCGGCGCGCAGGTTACCTGTCTGCTCGCCACTGCCCGCGACGAGCTCTCGCCCGATGCTACCGTTTACGCCCGCGCCGCGGAGAACACCGGCGTGGCCATCCGCGGGCCGGTTAACGCGGACGATCTTCGCCGCGAGCTCGCCGACGCCGACCTCGCCGTAGACGCCCTTTTGGGCACGGGCCTCTCCGGCGAGGTGCGCGAGCCCCATCGCTCGCTCATCGAGGCGTTAAACGACTGCGCCGCCCCCGTCCTCGCCATCGACATCCCCTCCGGGCTGCACAGCGACACAGGCCAGCCGCTCGGCATATGCGTGCGCGCCGACCGCACGGCGACGTTCGGCCTGCCCAAGCTCGGCCTCGTCCAATATCCCGGCGCGGAGCTCGCCGGCGAGATAACGGTAATCGACATCGGCCTCCCTCTGCGCGTTACCGAGGGCGGCGAGGGGCCGAAGGCGTTTCTGGTTGAGCCGGAGCTTGTCGCCGAGCTTCTCCCCGAGCGCCCCGCGCACGCCCACAAGGGCGACATGGGCAAGGTGCTCATCGTCGCCGGCTCGCCCGGGCTAACCGGCGCAGCGTTCCTCG
>CAZMGT010000076.1:0-12259 GCA_964565895.1 uncultured Armatimonadia bacterium | reverse complement strand
CTTGCCGCTCACGCGCTTCGCCATGGTCTTCGCCTAGCTGTGCTCGCCCGCCGCCTCAATGGGGGCGGGCGCCGCCCTAGCTGCGCGCGAATTTCAGCTCCGCGCAAATGGGCGGGCAGCGCCAGTTGACTTCCGCGGGCGCGCCGGCCTCGCCGCCGACCTGCGTGGGAAGCAGTGAGGCGACGGCAAACCGCAGCACCGCCCCCTCCTCCGGGCTGCACTGTGCGTCAACGACAAACTGCGGCACACGGGACTTGGTGGTTACCTGAGGGGCGACGAGCGCGGAGAGCCGCCGCGGCCAGCCCGACTGCGGCGGGCGCGCCAAAACAAGCACCGCCTCGCCCACGGCCCCCTGCCTCAGCGGGCAAACCTCAACGCCCTCGCGCACGGCGCCATCGGCCGCCACCCGCAGGCACAGCGCATAGCGCCCGGGCTCCGCCTCTCCCTCGCCCAAGCGCAGCGGCGTGTCTACCAGAGCGAGGATCACGCGCCCCTCGCGCGCGGGCCAGCCGGCGACCACCCAGCGCTTGCCCCGAGCGACGAGCAAGCGCTCAAGCGCGCCGTTCCAGACGAAGCACACCGTTGCCCGCCGGCGCAGGCCAAACTGAAAGCGCACCGCCTCGCCCAGGGAGAACCCGTTCTCGGCGCGCGCGGCGACCATCTCCGCCCAGGCGAGGTCCCGCGGAGCCTGCAACCGCTGGACGACGTACTCCCCGCCCCGCTCGGCGATCGCTATGTACGCCCGGAGCATGGGAATCCACCACATCGCCAAGGCGAGGCACATAATGACAAGCGCCAGCGCCGCGGCGACGAACAAGCGCGAGGGCCGCCTCGCCCTGCGTTCGGCCCGCCTGCGAACGATCTCTGCCACAGTCGACCGCGGGGCTTTGCGCTTTTTCTTGCCGTTGGGCTTAACCACGGCCTGCGGCGCAGGGTGCGCATGCGCAAGATCTGCGCCGGCCTCAAGCGCCTCCACAAAAACCTGTCGCTGCAGCTCAAACTCGCGCAGCAACGCCCGGCAGCGCCGGCAGGTGCGAATGTGCTCGCGCAGGGCGCGCTCTTCCTCCGGCGACAGCTCCTCGTCCACCAGCCGCGATATGAGCATGGCATAATGTTCGCTGCAGCTCACGGCGACATGCCTCCCCGTGGCGCGCCAATCCCCTTGCGCCTAAGCAATTCGCGCAGCCTCACCTTCGCCCGAAAGCAGCGTACGCGCACCGCGCTCTGCGAAATCCCAAGCATCTGCGCGATCTCCTCATAGCTCATCTCGCTCAAGTACCGCGCGGCAAGCACCTCGCGAAAGGCAAGGGGCAGGCTGTTTAGCGCGGGCAAAATCTCCTCTAAGAGCTCCCTCGTCCGCCCATCGCCCTCCCGCGCCACCGGCTCGGGAACATCGTCCAGCGAGGCGTCGGCGCTGCGCCGCGCGCGATAGCGCAGGCACTTGCGGCGCAAGATGCAGTGGAACCACGAGGCAAACCGCGCAGGGTCGCGCAGGGTGTGTATTCGCTCAAACGCGGCAAGAAAGCTCTCTTGGACAACATCCTGCGCCCCGTGCAAGTCGCCGAGGAGGTGGATGGCCACCGCCGTAGCCCGCCGGCGATATTGCTGCGCAAGCTCGTCAAACGCCGCACGGTCGCCGGCCATCGCCCGAGCAACGAGCTCAGCCTGCGCGGGGCTCACGGCGACACCTCCGCTGGCCCACTGTTCGCCCTCGCCACAGAGCATCTTCTCTTGCATAGTGCCCCTCGCCCCGCGCGGCGTTACCTCATTTTTCGTCCGCGGGCGGTTTTGGCACGGAAGCAGCGCGAATGTCAAGTCACTCCGGCAGACAGCATGCTCTTTTACCCACGTTGCCCGTTTTGGCAAAAAATCAGTCGCCCACCCCTGCCTAAAGCGCACAGCGCTTGCCGGCGGGAAACTGGGCCACCGGTCGGAGGAGGGCGGAAAGCGCCGCGCGCGGAAAGCAATTACAAAATGCAGCGGCAAACGCCTGCCCTGCCCGGCGGCCGCTGCTCGAGGAGGGCAAAAGATGGGCGATCTTAGGCAAGGGCACATTTCCCGCAGACGGTTTTTAAAACACGCCTTGCTCGGCGTCGCCGGGGCGACGCTCCTGGACTTTCGCGTGGGCCTGGCCGATGCCCCCTATGGGCCGTTTAAGGTGGGCGTGCAGAGCTTCTCCCTGCGCAATTTCGACCGCGCCAAAATGCTCCAGCTTACCGCGCAAATGGGCCTGCGCTACCTCGAGGCCTATCGCAAACACATCCCCATTACCACCGACCAGGCGCAAATCCGCGCCCTGCTCGCCGAGCTAAAGCAGGCGAACATTAAGCTTATCTCGTTCGGCGTCGTGGGCTTTGGCAAAAACGCCCAGCAAAACCGCGCCGCGTTTGAGTTCGCCAAAGCCATGGGCATCGAAACGCTTACCGCCAACCCGCGCCAGGAAAGCCTCAACCAGCTCGACGAGCTCGTGGACGAGTTTCAAATCAACATCGCCATCCACAACCACGGCCCGCGCGCCCTGTACGACAAAATCGAAGACACCCTCAAAGCGATGGAGGGGCGCAACAAGCGCATCGGCGCCTGCGTGGACACCGGCCACTACATGCGCTCCAACGAAGACCCCTTAGAGGCGATCAAAGCGTTCGGCGACCGCATCTATGGCGTACACCTGAAGGATCTGGACGAAAACAACAAATTCGCCGAGCTAGGCAAGGGCAAGCTCGACCTCGAGGGCTGCCTCCGCGCGCTCGCCGCGCAGAAAATGTCCGGCTGCCTGGCCATCGAGTACGAGGAGCACCCGGAAAACCCCGTGCCCTACATCGAGCAATACCTCGCCGTCCTGCGCGAGACGATCGCCAAGCTCAAGCTCTAGGGCAGAGCTAAATTCCCCGCAGCGGCCGGCCGGTCCGCGGATCGGTCGGCCGCTCTACTACCTTTACCCGCAGGGTGTGCCGCTCGCCTTCGCGCTCTACCTCAAGCACAACCTCGCTGCCGATCGCTTGGTCGGCGATGAGGTTGCGCAGCTTGCCCAGGCTGGTGATCTCCGCGCCGTTGGCGGCGACGATGATGTCGTAGAGCTTAACCCCCGCGCGGTGCGCGGGCGAGTTGCGATACATATTGGCGACGATCACCGGGTGCCGCGGCGAGACGCCGAGCTGCTCCGCCTCGTCGCGCGTTAGCGCGCGGGGGAGAATGCCGATCCACCCGCGGATTACCCGGCCGTGCTCGATAAGCTGGCGCATTACCCGCCGCGCGACGCTCGAGGGCACGGCGAAGCCGATGCCCGCGAACTGGCCGGTCTCGGAGAGGATCGCGGAGTTGATTCCCACAAGCTCGCCGCGGATGTTAACCAGTGCCCCGCCGCTGTTGCCCGGGTTAATCGCAGCGTCGGTTTGGATGAAGTTCTCGTAGCCCGAGATGCCCAGGTCCACGCGCTCCTTGGCGCTCACGATGCCCGCGGTGACGGTTTGGCTGAGGCCGAACGGGCTGCCGATGGCCACGACCCACTCGCCCACGCGCAGGGCGTCGGAGTCGCCCCACTTGGCCACGGGGAGGTTCTCGCCCTCGATTTTGATCACCGCGAGGTCCGTCTCCGGGTCCGCGCCGATGAGCACGGCGTCGAACTCCCGCGAATCGGCAAGCGAAACGCGAATTTCCTGCGCGCCGGCGACCACGTGGTTGTTCGTCAAAATATAGCCGCGCGGGTCAACGATTACCCCCGAGCCTAGGCTTTCTGTCTCAATGTCCGGCTCTTCGAAGAGCATCCCCAGGTCGCCGAAAAAGCGGCGGAAAAACGGGCTGAGCAGCGGCGTCCGCCGGTGGACAACCTTTCTGCTGTTAATGTTCACCACCGCCGGGGCGACCTTCTCGGCGATCTCCGCAAACGCGCTGCTCAGCTCCTCCAGTCTCGCCGTAGCCTCCGGCGTGGCCCCCTGCGCCTGGCGCACGCCGCCCCAGGCAAGCGCCGCGCAAATCACTATGCACACCGCTGCCATGCGCTTCATCGCATCGCGCCCCCTCGCGCGTAAGCTTTTTGCACAAACAAACGCGACCTTCCCCGCCGCGTATTATCGCAGTCTTTCCAGCCTGTGCGCTGCCCGCTCCGGGGGAGCTTGCGCTCAGCGGTTTTCCTGCTCCCCTTCGCTGCCCGGCGCGGCAGCTGCCGCCGCGGGCCTCTTGCTCCGCGCGGCAATGGCCACCGCGAGGCCAACGTTGGCCACTTCGACCAGCGAAATCCACGCCCGGCTCGCCAAGGCAACGACAATGGCCATGCTCCCCAGGTCCGCGCGAATGAGCTCGCTGAAAATCGCCTCGCGCACGGCGATCCCCGCCGGCGTGACAAAGCTGACCATCGCCGCGACGAACGAAAACGAAAAGCACCCGGCGACCGACGCCCCCTCAACGAAGCTCATCCGGCAAACCAAACTTCGCGCCAACAGCGCGACTCCCGCCCCAAACACGGCCCAGCTCGCTACGAAATAGCCCAAAATCAGCGCCAAGTCGCCCAAACGCAGGGGAAACGGCCGCGGCGCAATACGCAGCACGCGCATCGCTAGCCCCGCCAGCGCGTTAAACACCCGCGGGTGAAGCATGGCGATTAGCGGAAGCGCGAGCAGCGAGAGCAAATAGTGCCAGCGCTGCACCGCGCTGTGCGCCGGCAAAAGCGCGACAAACAGCAAAAAACCCGTGGACAGCAAAGACAAGCTCTCGAGCACAAACCCACCCGCGGCGTCGATCGCCGCAAGCCCCGCATCCTCCGCGTAGCGCAGCCGCGTGAATACGATCCACACCCTCCCCGGGACGTACTTCGCCAGGTTGCCCAGCCACCAGGCGCGCATCGTCCAGGGCCAGGGGGCGCGCCGCCCGAGCTTGGCCAGGCCCAGGTGCCAGCCCAGGCCGAGCATCCAATACCCCAGCGAGGTGACCACGAACGAGGCGGCAAGATACGGCCAGCTTATCGTCCAGGGGTAGGCCTTAAGCTCAACCCACTGCTCCACGAGCCCGCGGGCGAGGTAATATGCCGCGGCGCCGAGGATCGCCCACTGCGCGACAAACCGCAACACGCTGCGCCACGTCGCGCGCGCGCGTTGTTCGCTTGGCCCCCGGGGCGTGCTCTCGCTTGGCTTGTTGCCCACGGCCTGGTTTTCTCCTGCGCAGTGGTTTCGCTGCACATATTAACTCGTCGCGCGCCGCGGCAGTTTGTCTCCTAAAGCTGCTGCAACAAATTTCGCGCATAATCGGCCCACTGCGCCCCGGGCATCTCGCGCACCACCTTGGCGAGCGCCGCCCGCGCGCGTTCGCGCTGGCCCATGCGCAACGCCGCCTGGGCCAGGCGGACAAGGGCCAGGCTCGCCGCGTCGGGGTCGGTGGCGCGCGCGGCGATCTCCTCATAAACCTGCGCCGCCCCCGCGGCGTCGCCCAGCTCCTCCAAGCTCGCGGCAGCCATCTGGTGCGCCTGTTCGCCAAGCTCGGAGAACGCATGCCGCGCGAGAAACTTGCGATAGGCCTCCACGGCCCGCTCCGGCTGGCCCGCGCGGCAATATCCGCGGATGGCCTCGGCATAGTGCCGCGGCGCCTCGCCCGC
Organism: uncultured Armatimonadia bacterium; assembly: GCA_964565895.1. Taxonomy (GTDB): domain Bacteria; phylum Armatimonadota; class Zipacnadia; order UBA1398; family CAZMGT01; genus CAZMGT01. The sequence goes on along the minus strand of CAZMGT010000076.1, from coordinate 6,675 downwards.
CTCCTCGGGCGACATGTCCAAAAGCTCCGCCAGACGCAGGTTTGCCGCCGCATCGTGAGGGAGCTGCCGCAACACGCCGCGCAGCGCCCCGACAACGCGCTTGCGGTCGCTCTCGCTCTCTATCGGCCGTTCTAACGCGTATTCCTTGCGTGCGTCGGTAACCACCCCGAGCACCGCGCCCGCGAGCACGCCGAACAAAAACCCGCCGATGTGCGCCCAGTTGGCCACCCCGCTCGTCCCGTGGGCAATAACCGCGTCGAGCAGCCCCTCGCGCAGCTCGTAGCCCACCCACAGCCCGAGAAAAATCGTCGAGGGCACACGCAGGGGAATGAAAAACAAAAACAGCGTGCGCACGCGCGTCGAGTAAAACCTCATGGCAAACATCCCCAGCACCCCGGCGATCGCCCCCGACGCCCCAAGCGAAGGCACGCTTAGGTCACCCCCACACAGCCGCATGATTACCGTATACAACAGGCACGCCCCAACGTTGCTTACCACGTAAAACACGCCGAACAGCAAATGCCCCAAAGCGTCTTCCACCTGCGGGCCAAAGATCACCAAAAACAGCATGTTAAACACCAAGTGCCACGGCCCCGGGGCGTGCAGAAACATCATCGTGAACATGGTGTATACCGCGGAGGGCTTATTTGAGACATAAGCAAAGCGCTGCACGACCTCCACATAGCGCTCCGGCCCGGAAGCCATGAGCGCAAGGTGCACGAGAACGTTTATGCCGACCAGGGTATAGGTCACCCAGGGAATCGTTCGGTGAGTTCGCTCTGTGGCGTAGGGGAGTAGCACGGCACCCTCCGCGAAACCATTTACTTGCCCGCGCGCCAACGCGTCCCGCGCAGCGCCTTTATTGCTTCCGCCAGCTTGTGCATATAAAACAAGTCGCCCACCTTGGCATACGGTATATCAATGTAGCGCACAAGCTCCTCCGCGCTCGTGCCCGCGATCCACGCGTGCGCCATAAATAGCTCGTGCATGTCGGCGAGAAACAGCCAGGGCGTCTCGCGGCCGTCTACGGCGTCGCCGAACAGAACGTACCAGCTCGGGTTGCGCGCGGCATAGTGGGCGAGAAACACGCGCGTCTCCTCGTCCAAGCCCCAGTCCGCGAGCAGCCGCCCCACCTCCGGCACAAGGTCGCGATAGGGCACAAGATACGAGCCAAAGGTAATCGGCTCCGGGGGCGCCGCGCCATTGGTCAGAGTTACCCGGTGCTGGTCTAGCTCGAGCACTTGGTGAAAGAAATTCTGCGGCTTTTTAAAATCGGCGATGGCCAGCATCTGCTCCGCGATCTTGTTGTTCCGGGGCAGGCCCACCAGCCCCACCTCGGCCTGATAGCGCGCGTACTTCCCCAAAGCAAAGCGCAGCACAGAAAGCCGCGCAAACTGCCCCCAGGCCGCGGCCTCCCCCTCTTCGCCGCGCAGCGCGCACAGCTTCAAAAACCCCAGCGCGCCGGCCAGGTCGCGGTTGACGCAGCGCAGGGTAAACTGGTGCAGCGCGCTGTCGCCCAAAAGCCCGTAGCGCCAGGCATACTTTCCCCGAAACCAGCCCAGCGTGTCCCATTGCCGGCCCGCCAGGCTTTCCGCAAGCGCCCCCTGGCAAAAGTTTACCACTTCGTCCTCCGGCCGCTCGCCCAGCGCGGCATAATATCGCGCCAGGCCATAGGCCCGAAACAGCGACGGCTTCTGTTCGCCGCGAAACTCGTCGTCCTTTTTGTTCCAGCGGTCATTCAGCGAGACCCACTCGTCGCTGCGCGGCACGGAAAAGTGCTCCCGCCGCGCGCCCTTCTGCCGGTCGACCATGAGCATCGTCTCCGGGGGAAACGCCCGGCGCTCGGCGCGCAAATACTTGCGCAGGGCCGCGCGCCTGTCCTCGGGGAGCACCGGCAGAAGCTCCGCGAGCAAATACAGCGTCTCCGAGGGGTCGGTCCAATAACGCGTCCCCTGGGGCATGCGGGGGACGGTTTTATAGCTGGAGACGAACATATAAAACAGCGGGGCAAGGTGCCCTGCCGCGAGAACCTCGTCCGTCGCGCGGCAAAGCTCGCGCTCCAGCGCTGCCGAGCGCTCCGTGCTCGGCCCCAGCTCAAGCTCGCCGCGGACATAGCGCCCAAGCCCGCGCACCGCCCAGCTATAGCTCCCCCCGCGTACCAGAGCTACCGGCCCGAACAGGGTCGCTAAAAGCGGCTCGTCCTCAACCTCGCCGCTTACCTCGATGTTAACCCCCATCCTCCGCGCGAGGGCGACCATCGGGGGCAGGGGGGCGTATCTCTCCGCCCCCGCGCGCAGCGCTAAAAACTGAAACTCCTCGCGGTGGACGACGCGGTCCTCCCGCGCGTCGTAGCTTACCTCTTCGGAAACGCTAACCGGAAACTGCCCCAACCTGCGCGCCCACACCGCGCAGCGCCGCGCGACGGCTTGGGGAAACTCGGCCAGCCAGCGCTCCGTGTCCTCGGCATATTGCGCCACATGGCCAAACAGGGGCAAAAGGGCCACCCGCCCCGCGGGCCCGGCAAACGAAAACACAAGCCCACGCTGGGCATCGAGCCGCACGGCGCTCGGCGCGCGCTGAAAGACAAGCAGCAAAGGCACATCGGCCAAAAACGCCGAGCCATCTACCGGCCAAAACGGCAGCCGCGGCCGCGAGGCTTTTACCTTCCAGTCCACAAACGGAACCTTCGTTGCCCCAAACCGGCTGTCGCTTCCATACCACAAAAGCAGCCAGCTCTCGCCCAGCGCCTCAAGCGGCGGCGCGCCATAGCGCCCCTCGGCGAGCGAGGGCACCGGCTGCGCGCCGGCCAGTCGCAGCCCCTCCGGGATCTCCGGCACATCCTGCCTCGCCAGCACGCCCGTATGCACGCGGCCATCGGCCCCTGGCGCGGCCCAGCGCAGCGGGCGCACCGCCCCCGCGGGAATGGTCTTGGCCTGCTGCCACCAGCGCGCATATTGCGGCCCGATATACCACTTCGTTGCCGGCTTGGGCTCTTTGCCGAAAAACGAAAGCTCCCTTGCCTCGCTCTCCACAAGCGCGGCGGGCGAAAGCCGCGTAATATAGACGCGCAGCGCCGCGCCGCCTTCGCCCGCGGAAAACTGCAAAACGTTGGTCGCCCAGCTAACGTCCTCGCCGCGCAGCTCGCCCTGCGCGCGGCAGGCGACTGTGCCAAACTCAAACGCCACCGGGCCGAGATAGCCCGCGGCGCGACCCACCGCGCCATACATGCTCAGCGTGGGCCAGCCCGCATCCTGCACGGAAAAGCACAGCCCGCTTACCCTGTCGAACGACGAAGGGTCGCGCGCCATGCTCAGCGAGGGCTTGCCCGCGGGCTGCGCCTGGGCCGCAGGCGTACGCGCCGGCCGCGCGCGGCCCAGCGCGCCAGGCCTTTGCCCCTGCGCCGCGCTCGCCAAAAGCGCCAGGCAAAGCAAAACTGCGCCCGCGCAAAAATGCGCCCCCCGCGCGCGCCTCATCGCCGCCCACCCCCGCCCCCACGCGCCGACTCCCAGCAGACAACCGTGTTCCAGTGCTGGTGATACATCAGGCCATAGGCCGCGGAGACGGCCGCCGACGTCCCGCCCTGGGTGTTGTGCTCGCGGTCGCCGCCCACGGGTTCGGGAATGCTCCCCGACGAGCCGGCGCAATACCACCGCCGCTCTAGCAGATGATATGCCCCAAGCTGGCTCGGCGGGTCGCCCCAGGCAAAGCCGTGGTAGTGCACGTTGATCACCACGTGCCCGAGCACGCTCTGCGAGACATTCTCCTGGTGCGAGCCGATCCCCGGGGTGCGCTTGCCCCCGCGAAACGGATAGCGAATGGGCCAGTCGAGCTTGTCCTTGTCCAGCAGCTTGTCCACCTGCTGCGGGTGGCGCAGGTCCATCAGCACCAACCCGCGGACCTTCCCCACGCCCATCTGCCAGGGCAAAACGAGCTTCCCCTCGGCGGTCACCGCCGGCGGCTTCGTCGGCCCGCCCATGCCCGTGGTAATCTGCGGGAGGACGATGCTCTCCTTGCCCGTCTGCTCATCCAGGACGACGAGCGACTTCTCCCACGGCGCCGTGTGGTTATTCTCCGGCCGGGTGCACTTGTGGGTGGTATGAAAGCGGAGAACGACTTTGCCCCCGACAACCACGGGCCACGTTTCCACAAAGCTGTGCAAAAAAAGCCTCTCGCTGCGCCAAACGCGCCGGCCGTCGGCGGCGCGCACGGCGTGGACGAAGCCGTCCTCGCTGCCCAAGTAAACCTTGCCGTCGTTATACGCCGGCGTGTGGAGGACATAGGTTCCCGCGTCATATTGCCACAGCTTGCGCCCCGTCGCTTGGTCCAGGGCAAAGAGCACTCCCCCGCGGTCAGGGATAAACACCTTTCCCTCAGCGAGAAGCACCGCCGCGCTAAACCCATAGCGCCGCCCGCTACAAAACCGCCACAGCTCCTTGCCCGTGCGCGCGTCAAGGGCATAGACGCAGCCGTCCATGCACCCGAAAAACACCCGCCCCGCGGCATAGCCCGCCGCTTGCATTATCGGCCAGCCTGCGCGATAGCGCCAACGCACATCGCCCGTCTGCGCATCGAGGGCGAATAGGTAGCCGTTTTTCGCCCCCACAAAGGCCTTTCCCCCGGCAACGATAACTTGGATCCCGGGGTAGATGCGAAAGTCAAAGCCAAAGCGGACAAAGTTCACCGCCCAGCGCACGCGATACGGCGGCTCGACGGTCTCCGGGGTAAAGTTCCAGCGCTGGGGGTTGCACCCGAGCTGCGGCCACTCCGCGGCAAAGCCAAGCCCCGCCGCCCAGGCAAGCAAAACCGCGGCACACAGCATCCGCCGCCCGGCCAACGCGCGTTCGCCCCTCTCGCCTTGTCGCTTGGGAAAGGCTGCCCGCTAGCTGCGCTGTTCGCCCTGCAAATCGCCCGCCCCTGCGCCCCTCGCGCGCACCCCTAGCGCGCAAGCGAAACCTCCACGAGCTCGATTTTCCCCATCTCTCGCTCGCCCAAGCGGTGCTCGGCGTCGGCTGCGGTGTCCAAATATTCCGGCGCCCGCTGCGCCGCGGCAAGCGTGGGCAAGCCGTGCTTCCTCCGCAGCTCGTCAACGATCTCCTGCCCCACGGTGTCCACCGCTATGGGGTCGGTGCTTAGCAAAACGGCGTTATAGCGCTCAACGTGCTCCGGACTAAAGCTCGGCCCGCCCTCGTACTGGACGTAGATCGCGTCCATAACGACAAGCCGCACGCGCGAGGCGATCGCCGGCGCGGTGTTAATGTCCGCGATCATCGGGTTGCCGTGGGAAAAGTGGTATTTGCTCGGGTTGTCTACCGCGCCGAGGAAATTTTTTATCGCGCCGGTCATTCCCACAATGCTGTGGTCTTTAAGCACGGGGGCGTTTACCTGCGCCGTGCACAGGCGCGTGAGAATGCGCGAAAGCCGCGAGACGGCGCTGCCCGCAAACGTCGCCTCCTCCTCATAGCCCACTCGTGGCGTGTCCGTGCCGAAGCAGCGAATGCCCCGGCGAAAGAAGTTTATCCGATAGCCCGCGCGCAGCAGCTCGTCGTTGCGCCTGTCCCAAACAACGATGTTTGCCGGAGCGACGCCCGCGAGCAAAAGCCCCGCGGCAACGGCCATGGCCAGCTCGCGCCGCGTGGCGATCCCCGGCGCCCCGAGGCAGTTTACCTTAACCCCCACGCGGTCCGCCGGCGCGAAAAACCGGCCCCACGCCGCCCCTTCGTCCGCGGCGTCGGCAAGGGCGATGATTCCCTTCCGCACAGCTTCGCGCACCGCGCGTGGGTCAACGTTTCCCTCGCCGTCGGCCATTGCCCCGTGGCGCACGAGGACCACGCGCGAGCGCCGGCCGCCCTCCTCGGCTGCCTCGCCCGCTTTGGCGATGGACCGCGCGAGCGCTCCCGCGCCAAGGCCCGCCAGCGCGCGCAAAAACCTCCGCCGGCTTGCCCCGCCTACTGCCACATCCCGGCGATCTTCGTCCCACAAAACGGACACCGCCCCGCGCGAATGCGGTTCTCGCGCACCTCGTACACAAGCCGCTGGACAAGCAGCTTCCCGCACACCGGGCAGTAGGTGTTCCGCGCCGTTGTCGCCGCGGAAACGTTGCCCAAATACACGTAGCGCAAACCTGCCGCGCGCGCCACCTTGCGCGCACGCTCCACCGTGCTCATCGGCGTCGCGGGAAGGTGCTTTAGCTGATACATCGGCGTAAACCGCGAGAACGTTAGGGGAACGTCGCGCCCCACGTTTTCCGCGATCCACCGGCACATCTTCGCGATCTCCGCCATGTCGTCGTTTATCGTGGGCACGACGAGGTTAACGAGCTCCAGCCAGACGCCGGATTTTTTCGCAGCGACGATCGCCTCGAGCACGGGCTCGAGCGTCCCCTGGCAAATGTCGTGGTAGAACTTCTCGGAAAACCCCTTTAAGTCGATCTTCATTACGTCCACAGCGTGACACAGCTCGCGCATGGGCTCCGCGCGAATATAAGCCGCCGTGCACACAGCCGTTTTTAGCCCCAAGCGGCGCGCCGCGCGGGCAGTGTCGAGCACGTATTCGATAAACACCACGGGCTCGGTGTAGTTGAAAGCGACAAACTTCGCGCCGGCGGCCTTCGCCGCTTTCGCCGCGGCCTCTGGGGGAACGACGTGGTTCGTCGTGTTCTCCGGCGGCGACTGCGAC
>CAZMGT010000075.1:0-13398 GCA_964565895.1 uncultured Armatimonadia bacterium | reverse complement strand
TTGCCCGTCCATTCCGCCACGTTGCCCACCATGTCATACAGCCCGTAGGGGCTGACGCAAAACGGCCGCGAGCCGATAACCTCCGCCTGCTTCTCCCCGCTGCGCACGTTGCAATAGCCCGGCTGGTATCTGTTGCCATAGGGAAACTTCAGCCGCTGCGGGCCGGAGCAGCCCAGCCGCCACTCCTCCGCCGAACAGAGCCGCTTCCCCGCCCGCTTGCACACCTGCTCGGCAAACCAGAAGAAGTTCTCCCCGCCGGTCAGGGGTAGCGCTCCGGGTTTGTTCGGCGCCTCGTAAATGTCAATGCACACGTTGTCCACCCGCCGCATTCCCTTCGGGCACTTAGGGTCGCGCGGGGGAACGTCGGCGAAGTACATCGTGGGGTCCAGCTCGCCGGCGATGGTAACCCGCGGCATGTCGCGCGGGTTTTTCTTATAGGCCTCCTTCAGCGTCTCGCGGGCAAACTGCAGCAGCTCGGCCATGGTAATCTTCCCGTCGTCGTTCCTGTCGCCAAACGCCTGCATCGCGGTATACAGGCAAAACCCCAGCGGCGGCCGGTTAAGCGGCGTTTCCACAAGCTTCTGCGCCGTGGTCGTCGGGCTCCACACCACTGCCGCTTGCGCGAGCTCCTGCAAATACGTCTGCGGAGCGACGAGGTCAGCCGGCGTGCCCTCCGGCCGCAGCGCGTCTTGAAAGCTGCAGTCGAAAAACAGCACCTTCCTCTTCGCCGGAATCTGCGCCAGCCACAGCCTGAGCTGGGCGAGGGAGATCGCCGTCTCCTCCAGCTTGCTCAAGTCCGAGTCATAGACGAGCAGATAAAGCTTTGCCCCGCCCTCGCCCTTGGCGATCGCCGTGCGCAGGGCGATATATGCCAAAAACACATCATCAGGCTTTACCGCCGCGGCAAGCTCCTCAAACGCCGGGCCCACGCTGTCGCTACGCGCCTCGGAGTCAATGAGGCAGCGCGCGCGCTCCGGAGCGATCTTCCCCTGAAACTCCGAGGTCAGCTCCGCGTAGACGGCATATCCCGCGGTCGCCGCGCCCGTGCGACGGGGAATCTGCTCGCGATTAACGTAGCTCTCCACGGCGATTACCAAGCACCACCGCTCCGGCCCCTGCTCCTGGGCCAACGCGCGGGAGAGCGCCGGCAACAGCAAAGCCAAGCCCACAAGAACCATTACCTTGCGCATTGTTTCCACGCTCCGCGGCAAAACGTTTGCGCGCTTGCCTCCACGCACTACGACGCCCCACGGCCAAGCGCGGTTCGCCCCGTTGTTTCGCCGCCTGTTCTCGTCCGCCCTTTTGCCTAGCGCCGCAGGCGGACGATCGCCCTCCGTCCGCCGAAAATGGCGACCACCGAGCTGCGCGAGCCCACGCGCTCCTCCGCCATGCGCAGCGCTTGGCAAAGGTTCGGGGCGGTGCGCACAAATGTGTTCTTCAGCGCTTGGGCCATGCTGCTGACAACGATTAGTTCCCCCCGCTTTTCGTTATACATTGCCGAAAACAAAAACGCCGTAGAGCACGTCGCCCACTCATACGGGCAGCGCCCCGTCGTCCTCTGCTCTGCGGCAATGCGCAAAATCTCCTCCGGCCCTGCGCGCTCGAGCAGCCGCTCATACTGCGCCTCGCTCCCCCAGCCCTCCGCGCATTGAGAGAGCAGGATTATCACCCCGCCCTCGCGCACGCACTCCAACGCCGGGACAAGGGCCTTTTTCCCCTGAATAAAATCCACGTCATAGGGCCAGCCCCCGGGCGAGGTAATAACAATGTCCGCCGGCTCGGGCACCTCCGTGGTATAGATCTCCGCGCACTGCGCGCACGCCGCGCCGTGGGCCTCCACCAGGTCCCCCGCGTAAACGCCGGCGACCGAGTCGTCCGGGTTAAGCACGGCGTCGCACGTCCAGTCCACGCCCACGGCGCGCGCCGCCTCAAGCGCGTCCTCAGAAAGCGGGTTTCCGTTAAGCACGCCGAGCACTCGGCCCGCGCTGAGCGAAAGAAAGTGGTTGGCGGAGATCGCCCGCGCCGAGGCAACACCGGGCAAAATTAGCTTCCGCCCGCCGGAAAAACCCAAAAGATACGAGGGCTCGACGAAACCCACTAACACCCGCCGGTCGAACTCCATTACCCGCGCGCACACTTCGATCGGCGTGCCCAACGAGGTCTCGCCCAGGCACACCGCCTTCCCGCGCGGCTCCGACTGCAGGACATCCTCGCGCCCCAAGTGCCGGCGCAGCTCCTCGCGGCGCATCGGCCGATGGTTGCCCAGGGCGACCATTATTTCCACGCGCGCCCCAAGCCTCTCCAGCCGCTCGACGATGGGCTCAACGAGTGCCCGCGGCGAGGGCCGCGTGTGGTCTACGGTAATCACGAGCACCGACTCCCCCGGGCGCACGACATCCTCCAGCCGCGGGCCCCGGGGCGCGGCCAGCGCGCGCTCTACCGCGCCGCGCACGTCGGATAGCGCGGGCTGCCCGCGCAGGCGCACCGCGGCCAGCAGGCGCTCGTCGGCAACTTCTGCACGCTGCACTCCACGGCCATAGGCGAACTCTAACACAGCCATTGCCCGCTCGCGCCCCTTCCTAAGGCCCGCAGGATATCGTTTCCGCGGGCGCTTTTGCGCGCCTGCCCGAATGCCCTTTGCTCGGCTTGTCTGGCGCAGGGGCGAGGTTGCCCTGCGCGCTGCGCTACTGTACAATCTCGCGCGAAAGCGTACCCGCGCCGCGCGAGGCGAGGAACATGACCAGAAAAATTCTCGGCCGCTACGAGATTACGCGCAAGATCGCCGAGAGCAACGACGTTATCTGGGAGGGCCACGACCCGGAGATCGGCCGCCGCGTAGCGATAAAGCAGTTGCGCATCCCTAAAAACGCCAGCGCCGAGGGCCAGCGCGAGGCGCGTATTCGCTTCGGCCGCCAAGCCGTCGCCGCTGCGGCGCTCAACCATCCGAACATCGTCTCCATCTACGACGCGGGGACGGAAAACGGCGAAAGCTACATTATCATGGAATATCTCGAGGGCCCGACGCTCGCCGAGGTTCTCCGCCGCCGGGGCAAGCTGACCATCGACGAGGCGCTGGACATCGCCGCGCAGCTCCTCGACGCCCTCCATTATGCCGGCGAGCAGGGCATCGTCCACCGCGACATCAAGCCCTCGAACATGTTCCTGCTTGCCGACGGCCGGGTGAAGATCGCCGACTTCGGCATCGCCAAGCTCGAGCGCGAGGGGACGCTGCGCGCTCGGCGCGAGATTATCGGCACCCCAAGCTACATGTCTCCCGAGCAAATCCGCGGGCGCCAGGTAGACCGCCGCACAGACATCTTCTCCACCGGCGTCGTCCTCTATGAGATGATCACCGGCCGGCGTCCATTTGCCGGCGACTCCCTCGAGGAGATCGCCTATAACATGGAATACAAAGAGCCCCAGTACGACGCCGACATTCCCCCGGAGATTTGCCAGATAATCAACAAAGCCCTGCGCAACGACCCCGCCGCGCGTTATCAGACCGCGGGCGAGATGCTCGAGGACATTAAGGCCGTCCAGGCGCGCCGGTCCTACGTCAGCGACGACCTGCCCGAGGCAGGCCCCGCGCTCGCCCGCGGCCCGGCAACGCAAACCGTGGACGAGCTGCGCGAGCTTGCCGCCCGCGTGGAGCGCCTCCAGCGCAGGCTATACTGGGCCGCCGCGGCCGCGTTTGTCCTCGCCGGGGCGATCGTGGGCGTCGTTCTGCTCGCCCTATAGCGGCGGATAAGAACTCTTCTCCTGCGGGAGTTTGGAGAAAATGCCCAACCCTCTGTTTTCCGAAGGCGACGTCCTCGCGGAGGAGTATCGCATTAACGAGAAGCTGCGCGACGCCGGGCCGTTTGAGATCTACGACGCCCAGGGCCCGCGTGGCGAGCGGGCGACCGTATACGCCCTCCAGCCGCAGTACACCGGCTTGCCCACCGTCGTTCCCGCGCTAAAGATCGCTGCCGCGCGGCTTTCCGCCGGCGCCCATCTCCGCGTCGCCGGCTATCACGCTTGCGTAGAGACCCCGCGCACGGTGGCCATGGTCGCCGAGGGCGACAGCCGGCGCACGCTCGCCGACCTGCTCCGCGCGCGCGGCACGCTCGAGCCGGAGGAGGCTGCCGTCGCCGCCCTGCGCATTGTCGAGGCGCTGGAGTTTATCCACGGCAAGGACATCGTGCACGGAGCCCTCTCCCCCGCTGCGGTGCTCCTTGGCCCGGGCGACGATGTGCGCCAGTTGCGCTTATCTTGCGCCGGGCTGGCCGAGGCGTTGCGCGGCCGACCCTATCCCGGCGCCGTAGACGACCCCTACGCCGCCCCCGAGCGCCGCCAGGGGGGCGACGCCCTCCCTCAGTCCGACATCTACTCCCTCGGCGTGCTCCTTTACCGCATGCTTACCGGCCAGGTCCCGCCCACCGGCTCCACCTCGGCGCGCGACATCGACCCGGAGATCGACCCCGAGCTCGACTCGATCGTCAGCCGCTGCCTCGCCGAGCAGCCCAACGCGCGCTTTGCCAGCGCACAAGACCTGCGCCGCGTGCTGTTGCGCGTGGCCGAGCCGTTCCTCCACCCGCGCCGCGGGGCCGCTCGGGCGCGCCGCGCCCGGCCGCTTGTTGAGCACCCCATCTGGCCCGTCGTCGTCGGGGTTATCTATGCCCTCCTTCTCCCCGCGGCGATCGCCGTTCCCCCGCTCGTCCTCTATGCCCACTGGCGGAGCACCGAGCCGCGCGAGGTCGTCGTCCCGAACATCGTGGGCATGTCCGTGGACGAGGCGCGCCAAACGCTCGCCCAGCGCAACCTCTCCCTGGCCATTGTGGACCAGGTTTACGACCCCCAGATACCCGCCGGCCAGGTAGTCTGGGCCAAGCCGCGCGCGGGGAAGGTGGTCAAAGAGGGGCGCATGGTTTACGCCCGCGTCTCCCGCGGGGCGCGCAGCGTAGAGGTCCCGGACGTTACCTCCATCGACCTCGACTCCGCGAAGCAGGCGCTGGCGGAGGTAGGTCTAAGAGCCGGGCGGATCGAGCGCGCGCCAAGCAGCATTCTCGCGCGCAACGCCGTGCTCAGCCAGTGCCCCAAGCCCGGCCGGCGCATCCCCGAGGGGAGCACGGTGGACCTGCTCATTAGCTCCGGGCCGGAGAAGCTCCCTCCGCCGCGCGCCTCCGGCCCGTTAAAGTCGTCCCACGTCGTGGTCACCGTCCCTCGCGGGCCGCGCACGCAGCGCGTGCAAATTAAGCTCCGCCAGGGCGGTGTCGAGCGCACCGTCTACGACGAGCTGCACGAGCCGGGCGACCGCGTAGACGAGCCCGTCTCCGGCCGCGGCACGCTCGAGATCCTCGTTTACGTCAACGGGAAGTTGGTTAAGCGGGAGAAGCTTTAGCCTGGGCGAAAACTCCCCGCCGCGGCGAGGGAAGTCAGTTGTCGCGGCGGGTTAGGTCCGCTAGCCCGCGATAGCGCCGCTCGCGCTCCAGTTCGTCTTGCAGCCGCTCCACGGCGTTTTCCAGTGTGCGAATGCGCTCGCGCAGCCGCCCCACCTCGCCCACCAGCCGGTTGAGGATGTTTAGCACGACCAGGGTAAACGCCACCGCGCCCCAGAACGCGAAGAACGCGGGATGGATGCCAATTTGCTCGCCAAAGCGAATGGCCACGAGCAGGGCGACCATCACCAACAGCAGGGTATAGTCCAGCGGGGTAAGATTAACCACCTCGCGCAGATGACCAAACGGCCGCCGGTCCATCTTCCCTCTCCTCCGCGCCCCTAGGGCCGCTGGTGATATACCCACCACTCTACGACAAGCAGCGCCAAGGCCAACCCCACAAACCAGCGCCACAGCTCGCGGTTCGCGCGCAGCGGGCCCGCGCGCACCGCCCGTGCGCCTGTCCCCAGCCTAATTTCCGAGCGCGGCGCAATGTCACACTCCTCGCGCTCGACGATCCCCACGGCATAAAGCTCATCCACGCCCGGCGCGCGCACGCGGTAAATTCCCTGGCGCAGCGTCTCGCCGAAAAGCAGCGGCCGCTCGCGCACGGCAATGCGCCACACTTGCTCGTTCGGCCCGGAAATGCATACCTCCTTCACCTCCGGGGGGAGGGCGATGCGCAGGGGCTGGCCCACAGGGGTCCGTTGCGCAGCGGCTGGCCCCGCGCCCTCGGCCAGCCACGAGACGAAGTTCGCCACCATAATCGGAAAGCTCGCGCGCAGGGGCAGGTTAGAGTCCAGCACCCTAAACCCCACCCACAGCGCGCGCTGCTCCCGGCGCTGGCCCAGGGCGATGACCGCCCCCCGCGCCGTCTCCGCGAGCGTGCGCGCCCACGCCCGCGGCCGCCCCACTTGCGCCCGGGCGACGAGCACCTGCGGAAAGCCCAGGTAGACATAGCGCAGCAGGCGGCCCTCGCGCTCCCAGTCCAAAATCTGCGGCTGCTCCTCCACGCCGATAATGTCCGCCGGCCCGTCCGCGGGGCAGCAGCCGAAAAGCAAAAACCTCCCCCGCCCCAGCCGCTCCGGACACCACCCGTCGAAGACGACCACGTCAAACCTCTCGCCCTCGCGCGCGCTATAGCTTTCCGGGGCGACGCGGCTAAGCTGCACGTCGGGAACGACAGCCAGGGCGCGCTCGAGGAAAAAGTTCCCCTCGCTCACAAGCAGCACCCTCAGCCCCGCGGGCGGGCGAACGACGGCAAGCGCCTCGTTGTCGCGGGCAAGGTCGTCGCGCGCATCAATCCGCGCGCGCACAACCCCCGTGGGAAACGCGGGCAAGGCAAGCGTAAAAGCCTTGCGCGCGCGCGGGGCAAGCGAAATGCGCTTTGCCTTAACGAGGTTTTCGTTCTCGTAAATCTCCAGCGCACAGGAGACGGCGGCGGGCGAGAAATTGTCTAGGGCAACGAACACCTCGGCCCCGCCGCCAACTGCTCGGCGCACGTCTAGCCCGGTGATCGCCACATTGTTGCCCCGCCTGCCGAACTTAACGAAGCTCACGGAGAAATCCCGTGGTAGGCGCAGGTCCTCTATCGGCGAAAACGCGCCGTCGCTGAGCACAACAAACTGCGTGGCGCGCTTTTTCTCGGCGAGAGAGAGCGCCAGAACAACCGCCTCGCGCAGGTCGCACGAGCCGTCGCTGGGCCGGCAGCTAGCGATCGCCCGGCGCAGGACGCCCTTGTTTGCCGTAAACCCGCAGCGCAGGCGCACTTGCGGCCCGGCCTCGACGACCATCATCTCGCTCCCCCGCGCCAGGCGGTTAACCAGCCGCAGCGCCTCGCGCCGCGCCGCCTCAAACCGCGAGGGCCGCACATCGCGCGCTTGCATGGAGAGCGAGGCGTCGAGGATGACCACTAAGCTTTGCCCGCTCAGCCGCTGCTCCTGCACATAGGGCCGGGCAAGCGCCAGCGCCGCGCCGGCAACAACCAGCGCCTGCAGGACAAGCAGCACGTTAAAGCGCAGCCTCTGCAGCGGAGCGTTCGCCTGAACGTCGCGAATCATCCGCTCCCACAGGAGCACCGAGGAGACCACGCGCTCCTTGCGCCGAAGCTTGAGCAAATACAGCAACACAATGGGCACAAGCGCAAGCAGCAGCGCCAGGCCCACAGGGTTGATAAGCTGCATCGCTCCTCCCCGCCGCTCGACGCAGCCGCTGTCGCTAGTTCACTTCTCCACGGCCGCCCCGCTGCCTTCCCGCGTCTCGCTGGCCAACGCGCTTTTCGCGCAGGCCCTTTAACCGCCAACCCCCGAGCACGCCCCTCGACCGCCCTGCGCAGCGCCGGGCGCCATGCCGAGGCCCTGCCCTGCTACGATCGCGCCCTGAGCCTCGAGCCGGACAACGCCGACGCTCGGAACAACAAAGCCCTTACCCTTGACGAAAGCGGCCAGCCCGAACAAGCGCTCGCCTGCTACGACCGCGCGCTTGCCCTTTGCCCCAACGACGCCGAGCTGTGGAGCGACAAGGGGGCCCTGCTTATCGAGCTCGAGCAATATCCCGAGGCGCTCGCCTGCTTGGAGCGCGCCACGGCTTTAGACCGCAACTTCGCCGAGGGTTGGCACAACAAGGAGGTCGCGCTATATTGCCTGGAGAGCTACTCCGAGGCGCGCGAGGCGTTCGCGCAAGCCGCCGCCTTGGACTTTGCCGATGCGCGCGGGGCGCTAGAGACGCTGCGCGCCGAGGGGCATGTTAGCGACAGCGGGCAATGATAGGCCAGCCGGAACACGTTGCCCGCGCTTTTCGCTTTCCTCAAAAAAGCCGCGCGTATGGGCGACCGCCCACGCTAAAAGCCACCTCGCGGCAGCCGCTTGATTGTCGCAGCACAGATGCGCCCTCACAGCACAGCACCAGCTCCAGCTTCTCCCGCGCGCGGCCCTAGCCGAAGCACAGCAGCCGGCCGTCGCGCGTGCACAAATAGAGCCTCCCCCGCGCGGCGACCAGCCCATCGAACACCGGCGGCGAGGTCAGCCGGTATTCCCCAAGCTTGCTCCCGTCCTTCGTAGACAGCGCCCACATCATTCCGCCCTTGCGCCCCTCGAACGCGCCGAGCGGGTCGCGCGGGTCGAGCACATCGGGCGGCCCGGCGACGAATAGCGTCTGCCCCGCGACGACCATCGCCCGCGCGCGCAGCGGCGCCCAAACCATCCACTTCGGCGGCCGCGTGCGCACAAACCCCACGCCCTTGTCCCAATCCACGCTGGGCGTGGTGATATACGCCTTGCCCTTGCTGCTCAGGAAATACTCGTAGGGCAACCACTTTACCGGCTTAGGCTTGCCGCTCGCGTCCACCAGGGCGGGTTCGTTGTCGTTGTCGTCGGCAAACAGGAGATAGCCGTCGGTCGCGGGGAAGAACATCGGGCTGTGCACGTTCCGCCGCGTGTAGACCTTTACCCCATATGTCGTCGTATCGTCGAACACCAAAAGCTGGCCCGCCTTGGGCGCCTGGTTGGCAATGTAGTAGCCCGGCCAGCGCTCGGAATACATCCAAAACGTGCGGTTCCACCACGTATCGTCCAAAAACCCCGCCGTGGAGAAAATGTGCCGCCCCACCTTCCGGTCGCCCATGTTCGTAATCCGCGGGGCCTCGCGTACGTTGAGCTTGCTGTCCAGCATTACCTGCTGCATGTAGAGGAACTGCCCGTCGGTAACCAACACGTCGGCAAATGTGCCCTCCATGTCAAACGGCCGGCCAACGTCTTTGGAAAGGTCCGGATACGGCCCCTCGAGCACCGTCTGACAGAGCACGCGCCCGCTGCGCGGGTCTAGCCCGTAGAGGTAAATCCCGCCATCGAGGTACGACGAGCGGCCGGCCGCGCAATAGGCCACCCCGTCCTTGACGAGCACGCTCCCATGCACCGGCCAGGCCGACTCCACCTGGCCAAACGCGACGACCCTCCGCTCTAGCGGCGCCGCGCGGAACCGCCAACACAGCGCGCCGTCGCTCGCGCGCAGGCAATATACCCAGCCGTCGGCGCTGCCGAAGAGCAAAAGCCCGCGGTAGTACGTCGGCGGAGAATCTATCCGCCCGCCGGCGACATAGCTCCAGAGCATCCTCCCCGAGGAGGCGTCGAGGGCATATAGCGTGTGGCTGTCCACCGAGGCGAGGAACACCTTGCCCGCGGCAATAACGGGCTGCGTTAGCTTGCCCCCGAGGCTCACCTCCCAGCGGCGGTCAACATCCGGCGACAGGGCACACGAGGCCGCTCCGCTGCGCAGGGCATCGTGGCGATACGTCGGCCATTCCTCCGGCGCCGGCCGCGGGCCGACCGCCCCATAGGCCGGCCCGCGCACCAGGCGCTGGGCGACGGGCTCCGGCTTCTGCCCCTCTCGCCCCTGTCCCGCGCCGGCGAGCGCGTTAAACCCGGCGATCTTTACCCCAGGGTAGCAGAAGCACTGGTGCGGCGGGACATAGAGCAGGCCGTTGCACGGCAGCACCCCATAGCGGCAGGGCGCGCGCAGCCAGTCGTGCCGCATGTGGTCGTTGCCCTCAAGGTCGATGAACTCCACCCCGCGCTTGGGCCACAAAATGTAGCGCACCGTGGCCTTGCTCCGATAGCAGCGGAAATGGTGCCCCGGGCTGATAATGTTCGGCACATCGACAACCTTCTTCTCCTCGCCGGAGATCACGTCGTAGCCCACCATGTGCGCGCCGGTGTAGTTTTTTCCCGGCCGCGTGTCTGCGATCTTCGGGGCAAACCCCGGCGTGGGCACGCCATGCCAAGCCATGCCGTCGATAACGAACAGGTCTACGGAAATCGACCCGCGCGGTGCGCTAACGCTCTTGACCCACAGGGTCTTCCCCGAGCTTGCCGAGACGGACTGCATGCCCTTTGCCCCGAGCAGAACAACCGCGCCGTCTTGCACGACGAGGTTGCGCACGCTGCCGATCGCCTTCTCCACAGGGGTGCGCCACTGCTCGGCGCCCGTGTTCGCATTCAGCCGAACGACGTTTCCGCCAGCGCAGAAGAACACGCCGCCATCGGCCAAAGCGAGGGTCAGCGGGACGAGCTGAGGCGTCTGCGTGCGCCACAGCTCCTGGCCCGTCTCGGCATCCAGGGCGACGACTTCCTCGCCGCTCGCCTTGCCCGTGCGCCGCTTTTGTTTCTCCGCGGCAAAGTTCTTTATCCGCACGACAACGATCCCCTCGGCGCAGGCGATCTCGTCCGTCCCCTTCGTCCCCTCGCAGACAAACAGCGTCTTGCCCGTCGCCGCGTCGAGCACGGACAGCGGAGCGACATAGCCCAGGGTAACGTAGACCTTATCGCCCACGGCAACCAGCCGGCGGGCAAGTGTCGAGGGGAACCTTGTCCGCTGGCCGCGAATCTTCGTCCAGTCCTTGCCCTCCAGCTCGTCGCGCTTCCACTCGCGCCAGCTCCAGTGCCGCAGCGGGCGCTTCCAGAGCAACACGCCGGAAAAGCCATCCCGCGCAACAACGGCCCACTTCGCGGGCAGCCGCTGATCGGTTATCCCGGGCAGGCCCTCGTCGAGAATGTAAAACAGCCTCCCCCGCGCCGAGACAACGGCCATTACGCTTGAGTCGATCTCGTGGCTTCGGCAATACAGGGGCTCGGCCACCCACTGCATATATTTCGGCGGGGCGACGCGCGTGTCGTTGGCCACGGCGTTGTTCGTCGCGTCGTGGAGAAAGTGCGTCCATTGGTCGATCTCCTTGGGCCAGGGCTTGGTCGTCTTTTTCCAGCCCGCGCCCTGCTTTACATAGGCCACCCCTCCGGGAGCCAGCACGCGCAGCACCTCGGCCATGGGCACGCGCCCCAGGTCCTCGGCAACAACCAGGTTAACCAGGTTGTCCACATAGGGCAGCGCCTCGCCGTCCCACTGCTCCACGGAGACCCTGCCATAAAGCCCGCGCGCGCGAATATACTCCCGCGCCCGGCGCACGCTCTCCGGGTCGCGCGCCAGCCCGTGGACGAGATAGCGCTCGCACGCGCCGAGCGCCGCGCTAAGCCGGCCGTCGCCGCAGCCCAGGTGGACGACCAGCCCGCCCTGCACGCCGGTCGCTGCGATAATCTCACGGGCGAGGCTCTCATAGCTTGCCTGCGCCGCGCTGCGGGCCGCGCCCAGTGCCCATAAGCACGCTGCGAAAAGCGCCACGCCAACCAACACCAGGGAAACAAGAAAGCTTCGCTTGCGTGTTGCAAACATCGCACTCACCTTCGCCGGTTGTCTTCCTCTGGTGTGCTTCGGCAATGCGCGCCGATCACCTCCAGCTCTTTGGACCCCGTCAAACCCGCTTTGCTCTGGCGCCGCAACTCATCTGCCCACTTGCAGGCCAGTGGGCGCCGCGCGAGAATTAGGGAAAAGGAGCTCATCCTCAGCACAAGCGAGGAGGCAGCGATGAACCGCAGGGAGTTTTTGGGAAAAGCAAGCGCTGGGCTGGCCGCCCTCGCCCTAGCGCGCATCGCCGCGCGGGCGCACGCCGCCGAGCCTAAGCGCCCCAACATTCTTCTCGTGATCGCCGACGACCTGACGTGGAAGGACTGCGAGCCATACGGCAACCCTGATGTGCACACGCCAAACCTGGCGCGGCTGGCGCGCGAGGGGCTGTGCTTCGACCTAATGTTCACCTCCACGGCAATGTGCGCGCCCTCGCGCCAGCAGCTTTACACGGGGCTCTACCCCGTGCGCAACGGCGCCTACCCAAACCACAGCCACGTCTACCCCGGCGTGCGCGGCTTGCCCATCTATCTCAAAGAGCTCGGCTATCGCGTGGGCATCGCGGGCAAGCAGCACTTCGGCCCGCGCGAGTCGTTCCCATTTGAGATCGTGGCAAAATCCCGCGCGGGCGCGGACGACGTGCCAGCCATTGCGCGCTTCATAAACCGCAGCAAAAGCGAGCCCTACTGCCTTATCGTCGCCTCGCACCAGCCGCACAAGCCCTGGGACAAGGGCGACCCTTCGGCCTACGATCTCGCGCGGCTAATCGTTCCCCCGTATCTCGTGGACTGCCCCGAGACGCGCGAAGACCTCGCGCGGTATTATGCCGAGATAACCTACCTCGACGGCCAAGTTGGCAACTGCCTCAAAGTTGTGGACGACTCCGCCCAGGCCGACAACACCATGGTCATCTTTACCAGCGAGCAGGGCGCGCAGTTCCCCTCGCAGGGCAAATGGACGTGCTACGACAGTGGGCTGAGAGCGACGTTTATCGTGCGCTGGCCCGCGGCGGTCAAGCCCAACACGCGCACGAGAGCCCTCGCGCAATATGTCGACGTCCTCCCCACGCTGCTCGAGGCCGCGGGGGCGGACCCAGCGCGCGTAGACACCGGCCGACCCGACGCAAAGGGCAGGAAAGGGTTCGACGGCAAGAGCTTCCTCGGCGTGCTTCTCGGCGAGAAAACGGCGCACCGCGACTACGTCTATGGCGTGCAGACGACGAGGGGGATCATCAACGGCTCTGCCTGCTATCCCATTCGTTCCATCCGCTCCGCGCGGTTTAAGTATATCTGGAACCTAAACCACGAGGCGACGTTTTACAACGTCGAGTCCACAAACCCGCAGGGGCTATTTGCGGTTTGGCGCAAGCTCGCCGAGCGCGACGAGAAGGCCGCGCGCATCGTCCGCGCATATCAGCACCGGCCGGAAGAGGAGCTCTACGATGTGCTTAACGATCCGTTCGAGCTGCGCAACCTTGCCGACGACGCGCGCTATGCCCAAGTTAAGGCAGAGCTGAGAACGCGCCTTGAGCAGTGGATGGCCGAGCAGGGGGACGAAGGCATAGCAACGGAGCTTAAAGCGACAACCCGCCAGCCCCGCGGCGCAAACTGGAAGCCCTACTCACCGCCGGGGGCCAAAGAGAGCAACTGAGCGGGCTCGCTGCCGCGGCCTTAGCGCACACGCGTAAGCCGCACATCGTCCCACTCCACCCATTGCTTTGGCCGGCGGTAGAGCCACAGGCGGATGCGCC
>CAZMGT010000074.1:0-15033 GCA_964565895.1 uncultured Armatimonadia bacterium | reverse complement strand
GGCGGGAACAACGTGTTCCTCGGCGTGGGCTACCGCTGGTGCAGCCACTAGGCTGCTAGACAGCTAGGGCACATCTCTGTTTGAGCGCAGAGCACCGCGAGGGCCGCGCGGTCTACGCGTAGGCAACTCCTTGCGGTGCTTTTTTTGTACGGGCCTGGGGCGTGTATACTAAAACTAGTCGGTGGGGGAAAAGATTACGGCAAGTGAGTTCCAAAACGCGCGGGCGCAGGGAATAATAGCACTGAGAAATGGGCAGGTAGGCGCTTTGGCGAAGCTTTGCCGCTCGGAAAATCGAACGAGGGGAGGCGCTCCCCTTTGCTGAGGATTAATCGTTGCCGTCGCGGTGTAACGCTAATTGAGCTTCTTTTGGCCATGGTCATTCTCGCCGTGGCCCTGGTGGCCTTGCTTGGCCTGCACACGATGGCCGCGGTAATGCAGCGCAAGGCCGAGGACACACGCCATGCCGTGGACTGGGCCACGCAGCAGCTAGAGCATGTGCGCAAGGCGAACTTCGCGGAGATCGACGACTTCGCCGGCGTTTACGACATCCCCGCGCTGGACACCCCGGAGGCCGAGGGCCGGATTACCGTGGAGCCCCTCCAGGGCCGTGACGACATTAAGATCGTCACCATTAGCGCGGAGTGGAGCGGCCACAGCAAGGGGAGCCTAATCGTTAAGACCTATGTGGCGCGCACCGAGTCCTGAGGAGGGGGCGTGAGCAATGACCACTTTCGCGCAGCACAGAGCCCGCCGCGGCGTGACGCTCATCGAGATGATGGTCGCCACGCTGATCGTGTTCATGCTGTTAGCCTCGCTGACCACGATGTTCGTGACGGCGACCCGGGTATATCAGGTGCGCGTGGGGGAGAGCATCGCCCAGCGCGAGGCGGCGTGGGCGAGCTACCTCATCGCGTTGTTCCTCCGCCCCGCCTCGCTCGTCGCCGACAACGGCGAGACATATATCGTGTTTTACCTGCCGCAGTGGGACCACGACGTGAACCGGCCCAAGGTCCCCATGAGCAGCTTTCGCAAGGGGACGAAGCTGACCATCTACCGCGGTAATTCGCGCGGCGAGCCGACCAGCGCGGGGACCTATCTCTGGCTCGCCCGCTACGACGCTTCTACGGACACGTTCGTCCCGGAGAAAATGATTACCGACTGCCTGGACTATATCCACTTCGAATATTTCGACAAAAAAGACCATGTCGTGCACTACAACCTCACCGATGAGGATAAGCTGCTGGAGATCCGCACGGTGCGCGTCGTTTTGCGCACGGCGGCGACGCAGCTTACCACGGGAGGGATTGTGGGCGCGGGGCGCTCGCACTTCGGCACGGTGGACACGCAGATTTTCCTCCGCAACTCCGCGCTAACCTAACGCGCCCCGGGAAAGCCGAGGTGAGGCGAAAATGCTCAAAGAACATGCCGAGCTAAGCCCCAGAGGCAAGCGCGGGTCGGTCCTCGTGCTCGCCATGCTTGCCCTGGTTGTTATGCTCTACTCCGGCCTGACGCTCATTACCCTGGCCGAGAACGCCACGCGCACGACGCAGTTTGCCAAGAGCGACTGCATCGCCCTCGCCCGCGCGGAGGCCATGCTCGCCCGCGCGCAGGTGCGCCTTGCCGATGAGTTTAAGGCCGCCGAGGAGCAAGACCGCGAGCTGGGTGAGCTGGAGCTGAAGATCTACGACCCCAGCCTCGGGGGCAGCTACTATGAGATCTCCCGCCACGAGGTGCGCCAGGGCGCCTATGTCACCATGCCCACGATCCTCAGGGGCACGGGCGAGTATATGGGCCACTTCGTGACCCTTGTGCAAGAGCTAAAGACCTATAGCTTGCTCAACTACTCCCTGTTCTGCCGCAGCGGCGACATAAGCCTCGGCCCGAACTTCCGCACCACAGGCGACATGTACGCCGGCGACGACATTAACTTCAACAACTACCCCCACCAGTGGTTCGGCGGCCGCGTGGAGGCCGGCGACCGCCTGCTTAACCGAGGCAACGAGAGCACGCGACACTTCGAGCTCCCCGGCCAACCTGTGGAGCACGTCGGCCGGCTGAAACTCGATACCGACGAAACGTGGTTCCAAAACACCCAGGCCGCCGCGAAGGACAGCGGCATTTGGCTCCCCGGCGGCTATGACTATCGCATTGACTTTACCGGCATTAACTGGACCCAGGGCGGCACGATTACCATTCAGCGCCGCTCCCACAGAAGCGACAGCTACGCCAGCGACAGCGGCACGTGGCGCAACTACACGATTACTATTCCCCCGAACTTCAACGGCATTATCTTTGCCGGCGAGGTTTACGACGACGGCCGCGTAAAGTCCCGCGCGAGCCTTATGGTCAAAGGCACCCTGCAATATCAGTCCGTTACCTGCGTGGCCACGGACGACATCTTTCTTACCGGCAACCTCTACGGAGGGACGACCAACGGCGACTTCGTGCGCAACGGCGCCGACCCGAGCCAGGACAACCCGGGCACGGGCGATCCCGTAAACGTCGGGCTCGTCGCCTACGACAACTTCCGCATCGGCAAAGAGTGCTACCGCATTTTGGAGTACGAGGCCGCGGTAATGGCCGTGCACGGCAACGTTAAGCCAGAGCTTTACTCCAGCTACTCCGGCTCCTGGCGCTACTATCTCAACCAGCCGGAGTACTGGGGACCGTGGGACCTGGACATGGACGGCCAGTTAGAAAACCCCAATGAGTGGGGCTGGAACGAGTTTACCTGCGAGCCCCAGCCCGGCGTGTATAGCTCCTGGCGCAACCGCGGGATCTTCCACCTCCAGACCATGGGCCCGATGATCCACAACACGCAGTCCACGACGGGAATGTGGGCCATGTATCCCGGCTACGCCTATCCTAGCTGGTGCCGGCCGAACAACCGTAACTACGGCTATACGCGCGACATCCTTAAGTATCCCCCGCCCACGTTCCCCGCGGTGTTGAGCAAGTTCCTCATCGGGGCCTGGTCGCGGACGAAGATGGGCGACTTCGTCCCCGACTAGCCTGCGCCGAGCAAGCGCGCGACAAAGAAAGAGGCCGCCGGATTTCCGGCGGCCTCTTTCTTCGCTTAGCTGCGTGCGGGGCTAAAGCGGCGGGGCGTCCTCGCCCACGGGCTGCTCCGGCTCATAGCCCTCGAGGTCCTCGGGGACGGGGGCGTTGTCCTCTTTTTCCCACTCCTCGCGCTCGCGCTGAACATTCTCGGTGTCCACCGGGCCCAGCTCTACGGTAACCACACGGTTGGACGAGCCCACGGTGTGGTCGGGTTTGCCGAAGTGCGTTTCCTGCGCGGGCGGGGCAGCGACCTCGGGCTCGGGCGGGGCCGCCGGGGCCGGTGTGCGCTGTGCGCCGACTACGGCGGTGGGCACGGGCGGCGGGGTGGGCTTCTCTCCGCCGGCTTCCGCGCTAGCCTCAGCCCGCGCCCGGCGCTCGGCAAACGAAAGCGACGTTGCCGTAAACCCCGAGCCCTGAGCCTCGGCCTCCACGCGCTCGGCGCGCGCCTCGCGCTTAATGCTCTCCACGTCTTTCACCGTGCTTGCCCGGACCCATACCACGCCGATGGCCACGAGCACGGCGGCGGCGACGAGCCCCGCGCCAACGATTACCAAAAGCTTAACCAGCGGCTTGCGCTCTAGCCGTTCGCCGATGCTCGGGGGTGCTCCGCGACTGGCCATAGCTCTCCCCCTCCTCTCCTGCTCCCTTCATACCACGTTTACGCCCGTTTTGCGCCGCAATTTGCCAACAATCGCCAAACGGTTCGCCGAAAACCGCCGTTCACCCGGCGTTTTCCTCAACCCCGTGCTCTTCCAGCCAGCGGCGCATCCTGCTCAGGCACTCCTCGATGCGCTCGAGCGAGGTGGCGTAGGACAGCCGCAGGTAGCCCTCGCCGTACTTGCCAAAGCACGTGCCGGAAAGCAGGGCCACGCCCGCCTCCTCGAGCATGCGCTCCTGCAGCTCGCGGCAGGAAAACCCCGTTTTTTTGACGTTGGGGAACACGTAAAACGCCCCGTGGGGAAGCACGCAGGAAACCCCGGGGAGCTCGTTTAGCCCGCGCACGATAAACTCCCGCCGCCGGCGAAATTCGGCAACCATCTTATCCACCGCGTCTTGCGGCCCGCGCAGGGCCTCGATGCACGCAATCTGCGTAAACGTCGCCGTGCACGAGTTGGAGTTTGTCTGCAATCGGGCGAATTTCTCGGCAAGCTGCCTGTTGGACACCGAATAGCCAATACGCCAGCCGGTCATGGCATAGGTCTTGGAAAAACCGTCCACGAGGATCGTCCGCTCCTGCATCCCGGGGATCGAGGCAAAGCTTACGTGCTCGCCCTCGAACAAAATGCGGTTGTATACCTCGTCGGAAAGAACGATCAGGTTGTGCTCGACGGCGAGCTGGGCGATCTGCTCCACGTCCTCGCGGCGGAGCACGCTGCCCGTGGGGTTTTGCGGGGAGTTGACGATGAGCAGTTTCGTTTTCGGGCCAATGCGCTCGGCGACGTCTTCCACGGCAAGGGCAAACTCGTTTTCCTCGCGCAGGGGGACGGGAACGGGCTTTGCCCCGGCGAAGTTAATCACCGACTCGTAGATGGGGAACCCGGGGTCGGGATAAAGCGCCTCGTCGCCGGGCTCAAGCAGGGCCAAGGCGGCGAAGAACAGGATGGGCTTGGCCCCCGGGGTAACCACCACTTGGTCGGGGTGAACCTCGATCCCCCGCGTGCGCGAGACGTCCTCGGCGATGGCCTCGCGCAGCTCGGGCAAGCCCGCGGAGGGGCCGTAGTGCGTATGGCCCTCGCGCAGGGCGCGGCAGCCGGCGTCAACGATGTTCTCCGGGGTGGCGAAGTCCGGCTCGCCGATCTCCATGTGTACGATGTCCCGCCCCTCGGCCTCCAGGGCCTTCGCCTTGGCGAGAACCTCAAACGCTGTTTCCGTTCCCAGTCTGTTCATCCGTTGCGCAAACATCTCTCGCTCTCCCTATCTCACGGTGGTCGTTTAACAACAGGGTGGATAAACCTGCCGTGCCGCGCGGCAGCGGAGGCATTTAGCACTCCTCAACCGTCAACCCCTGGGGCTGGATGTGATAGGGCATGTGCGTTGCCCCGTTTTCCTCAAGCGCGGCGATTACCTGCTCCTGGGCGCCCGGGCGGACGAAGGTAATCATGCACCCTCCGCCGCCGGCGCCGCAGATCTTCGAGGCCATCGCTCCCGCTTCGCGCGCCGCCGCCATAAGCCGCTCGATCTGCGGCGTGGTTACCCCTTCCGCGAGGCCCTTGCGGTTGGACCACTCCTCGTCTAACACCTCGGCGAAGCGGTCGAAGTCGCCCGCCAGCAGGCACTCGCGCATCGCCGCCGAGGTCCGCGCGATGGCTTTGAGATTCTCCCGCGTCTTGCCCAGGTTGTCGATATAGGCCTTCATCATGTTCCAATTGCTCGTCCCGGAAAAGCGCGTCTCGCCGGTAAAGCTCAGCAGCAGTCGCTCGTCGAGCTCGCGCAGCACCTGCTCGTCAACGATCAGCGGCTCCACCGAGTCGCCGCCCAGGCCGAACCAAATGGCGTTTACCCCGCCATAGGCGGCGGCGTAATAATCCTGCTTGCCCGTGGGCACGACGAGCGTTTGCGCCTCGATATTCGCGGCGAGGTCTATCAGGCGCTGCTTGTCGATCTTCTTCCCCTCCACCGTATGCAGGGCCCCGAGGAGGGCGATGAGCAGCGCCGAGGAGGAGCCCAGCCCCGTGCCCTTCGGCGCGCGGTTGTGCGTGCGGATGTTCAGCCCCGTCTTCGGGCGCCAGAACATTAGCGCGCGAACGACCAACTCCATCGGTCCCCCGGGGCGCAGGTCGTCCAGCGAATCAAACATCTCGCCCTCACCCAGGTCCTCGGAGTAGATGTCGAACTTGCCGTCGTCGCGCGTTTCCAGCCACACCTCGCTGCCCAGGTCAATCGCCGCGTTGATCGTATAGCCCCCGCCGAGGAACGTATACAGGGGCCAGATGTCGAGCGTGCCCCCAGCGAGGTCGATCCTGTTTGGCGTCTGCGCCTTAATCCGCACCTTGTGCACCTCCCGCGGGGCCACAATTAATCGAAAACGGCAGGCCGTGGGCCAGACCTGCCGTTATCCCGACTTTCGCCGCCGCTATTTTCGCCGCCGATTGCGCGCAAGCCAAAACGCGTTGCCCTCGGGCACGTGGTTCACCTGCGTCTCGCACCGCTTGGAGAGGGACGGCCTAAAGCTCGTAAACGTCTTCGTCCTCGCCCGCCGCCTTGGCGTCGAGGATGCGCTGCACGAAGCTAATCAGCTCCAGCGGGTTAAACGGCTTGGTCAGGTAGGAGTCCACGCCGGACTGCCACCCTTTAAACACGTCCGCATCCTGGGCCTTCGCGGTGAGCATAATCACCGGGATGTCGCGCGTCTCGGGGTTCTGCTTGAGCGTCCTGAGCACGGTGAACCCGTCCATGTGGGGCATCATTACGTCCAGGACGATGAGGTCCGGCTTAACCTCGGGCACCTTCTCCAGCGTCTCGCGCCCGTCGTAGGCCACGTGCACCTCGTAGCCGGCGCGCTCCAGGTTTACTTGGACCAGCCGGACAATGTGCTTCTCATCGTCCACCGCCAGGATTCTTGGCTTGCGCTGCTCTGCCATGGGCTCCGTTCCCCTCTCCGATCGACGCGAGCCAACAACGCCCGTCGCCTATGTCTCCGCGCCCTCAAGAACGCGATTGACGACGCTTACCAGCTCCCGCGGGTTAAACGGTTTCGTGAGGTACATGTCGCACCCCTCTTCCCACCCGCGGGCTAAGTCTGCGTCCTGGCTCTTTGCGGTCAACATGACCACCGGAATGCTCGCCGTCTCTTCTTTGGCCTTTAACCTGCGGAGGACCTCCCACCCGTCCATCCCGGGCATCATTACGTCGAGCACGACAAGATCCGGCTTGTCCGCGGCAACCTTGTCCAACGCCTCCTGCCCATCGTAGGCGACGTCTACCTCAAACCCCGCTTGCTCCAGGCTAATCTGCACCATGCGAGCAATCTGCTTCTGGTCGTCCACCGCCAGAATGCGCGCCTTCGCCATGGCAGGACCTCCGCGTTGGCCGACGAGAGGAACCGCGCGCGAGCTACCCGGCCTTTGGCTTTCGCAGGCTTAGTCTAGCACAACCCGATCTTTACTGTCAAAGCTCTCCCCGGCCGCCTCCGCCCCGTCGGCGTCGACGATCAACGCCTCGCTAATGAGCTGCTCGGCAAGCTCCAGCTCCGCGGCGCTGGGCTCGTCGGCGACGAGCGCAATCCCCCACGTCTCCCGCAGGCCCGCGACAAGCGCTTGGGCGACCTCCTCAAACTGCGGCACGCGCCCCAGGACATCGGCGACCGTGGCCCGGCCGCTTTCCTCCGCGGGCGAGGCGCAGCGCAAAAGCTTCAGCTCGCGCGCCGCCCGCGGGAGGAGGGGCAGCGAGCCGTGCTGCAGCAAAACGCCGCGCCGGCGCGCCTGGGCGCTGCCCAGCAGCTTGCGCCCGTCGACCACGGCATCGCAGCGCGAGGCCACGGCAAAGCACGCCGCGCTCCCCTCGCCCCAGCGCGGCTCGCGCGCCTTCCCCCGCGCCAGCGCCGCGTTAATCCCGAGCAGGCGCAGCCCCGCAAGCAACCCCTCGCACAACATGCGATACGAGGCGATGATCCCCATCTCGCGCCCGAGCAGCGACAGGGGGACGACCATGGAATAGGTAACCTCTTGCCAGTGCAAAATCGCCCGGCCCCCTGTGGGCCGGCGCACAACGTCTACCCCCTCGCGCCGGCACGCCGCCAGGTCAACGTCGCTTTCGCTCTGCAGCCGGCCGATGGAGATCGCCGGCGGATCCCAGGCGAAGAGGCGGAAAATGGGCCGCGGGGCGCCGCCGCGCTCCAGCTCCTCCTCCGCGCGCAACAGCAGGGCGTGGTCCAGGGCCATGTTAAACGCCCCCGGCCGCGCGCCGGTGCGCAACAGCCGCCACGGCCTCTCTGCCAGCCGATGCTCGGCCACCGCTAGCTCTCCCCCAGCTTGCGCTGTAGGTCCAGCTCGCGCGCCGCGCGCGCCTCGTCCACCCGCGCGGCATAGGCTCTGTGCGGCGCGCTACGCACAACCTCCGGCTTGCGCTCGCACTCCTCGGCGATGCGGCGCATCGCTGCGATAAACTGGTCTAACGTGCGCTTGCTCTCCGTCTCCGTGGGTTCGATCATCAGCGCCTCGCTGACGATTAGCGGGAAGTAGATCGTCGGCGGGTGAAAGCCGAAGTCCATAAGCCTTTTCGCGATATGTATTGCGCGGCAGCCTTGCTTTGCCTGCCTGTCCGCGGAGAGGACGAACTCGTGCATGCACCGCCGGTCATAGGGCACGTCGTAATATTCGCGCAGGGCGTGGAGCAGATAGTTGGCGTTAAGCACGGCGCGCTGGGCGACCTGCTTTAGCCCCTCCGGCCCGTGCGAGAGGATGTAGGCATAGGCGCGGACGATAACCGCGAAGTTGCCGTAAAACCCGTGCACGCGGCCGATGGACTGCGGGCGATCGTCGTCGAGATAAAACATGCCGTCGGGGCGGCGGGCGATGCGTGGAATGGGCAAAAACGGCTCCAAGTGGCGCTTGACGGCAATGGGCCCCGAGCCCGGCCCGCCCCCGCCGTGGGGCGTGGAGAACGTTTTGTGCAGGTTAAAGTGCATGGCGTCGAAACCCATGTCGCCCGGCCGAGCGATGCCCAGCAGGGCGTTCATGTTCGCCCCGTCGCAATAGACCTGCCCGCCCGCCTCGTGCACCATGCGGCAGATCTCCACCGCGTGCTCCTCAAACAGCCCAAGGGTGTTTGGGTTGGTAAGCATAAACGCGGCCACGGTGTCGTCGAGCTCTGCCTCGAGCGCGCGCAGGTCGCACAGCCCCCGCTCGTCGGAGGGGATGGTGTGCACGGTCCACCCGCAGCGCGCCGCGGAGGCCGGGTTTGTCCCGTGGCTCGAGTCCGGCACAAGCACGCGCGTGCGCTGCTCCTCGCCGCGGCTGAGATGATACGCGCGGAAGCAGAGAAGGCTGGCCAGCTCGCCCGCGGCGCCCGCCGGCGGCTGGAGGGAAACGGCGTCCATGCCCCCGATTTCCGCGAGAAACCGCTCCAGCTCAAACATCAAGCGCAGCGCGCCCTGGGCCAGGGCGTCGTCTATCAGCGGATGCAGGCAGGCAAAACCCCGCTCGCGCGCCGCCTCCTCGTGCGCGCGCGGGTTGTGCTTCATCGTGCACGAGCCGAGGGGATAAAAGCCGCTGTCTACGCCGAAGTTGCGCTGCGACAGGCGCACGTAATGCCGGAGCACCTCCCACTCGGGCACGGTGGGCAGCTCGGCCGGCTTTTTCCGAATGCAGTCCGCGGGGAGCAGCTCCTCCACCGGCCGCGGGGGAACGTCTAGCTCGGGCAGCGCGCAGCCCACGCTCTCCCCGTCCGAGCGGTCGAAGATGAGCAGCTCCTCGTCGTCCTTTAGCCCCTGCTCGTGCGGCGTTTCGCTCATTGCTTCCCCTGTTCGCTTTCCGCCAGGCTAGCTAGGATCTCGTCTAGTCGCGCCCGCGAGACCTTTTCCGTAACGGCGACGAGATACGCCCCCTCAACCCCTGCCTCGCGCGAAACCTCCGGGCCGATCGCCGCGTCGGCGCGCTCAAGCGCGCGGGCAAGCTCCGCTCTCTCGCCTGCGTAGCGGACGACGAACTCGCGGAAAAACGGCGCGAAAAACACCGGCTCCCAACGCTTAAGCGCGCACAGCTTGTCGTAAAAGTAGTGCGTGCGTTGGAGGCACAGCTCGGCCACCTGGCGCAGGCCGTGCTTGCCCAGCGCGGCAAGATAGACCGTGGCCGCCAGCGCGCACAGCCCCTGGTTGGTGCAAATGTTCGACGTCGCCCGCTCGCGGCGAATGTGCTGCTCGCGCGTCTGCAGCGTTAGCGTATAGGCGACGCGCCCCGCGGCGTCCACCGTGCGCCCTACGACGCGCCCGGGCATGCGCCGCACAAGCCGGCGCGTGCAGGCGAACAAGCCGAGCAGCGGCCCGCCATAGGACAGGGGCAGGCCCAGGGGCTGGCCCTCGCCCACGGCAATGTCCGCGCCATACTCCCCGGGCGGCTCGAGCAGCGCCAGAGAAATAGGGTCCACGCAGGCGATGAGCAGCGCCCCCGCGCGGTGCGCGGCCTCGGAGATCTCCCTCGTCTCCTCAATGCACCCGAAGTAGTTCGGCTGCTGGACGACGACCGCGGCGCACCTCTCCGAGACAGCCCGGGCCACGGCGTCGGGCGCCGTTCGCCCGCCCTCGTGCGGGACGGAGATTATGCGCAGGCCCGAGGCGGCCACCTGCGTGGCCAGGACATCGCGGTAGCGCGGGTTTACCGCTTGGGGGAGGACGATCTCCGTGCGCCCCGTGGCCCCCGCGGCGACAAACGCCGCCTCGGCGAGCGCCGTCGCCCCGTCGTAAAGCGAGGCGTTGGCCACATCGAGCGCCGTAAGCTCGCAGACCATGCTCTGAAACTCATACATCGCGGCGAGCATACCTTGGCTGAGCTCCGGCTGGTAAGGGGTGTAAGCGGTGAAGAACTCCGCCCGGCCTACGATATGCTCCACCGCCGCGGGGACGTAATGGTCGTAGACCCCGCCGCCGAGCAGGCACGTGCGCCGCGCGCCTGCGTTGGCCTCGGCGAGCTCGCGCACGCGCTCGCGCACCTCAAGCTCGGCAAGCGGCCCGGGAAGGTTAAGCGCCCGGGGCAAGCGCACGGCTTGGGGCACACAGCGAAACAGCTCGTCAATATCGGCGCAGCCGAGCGCGGCAAGCATTGCCGCCGCCTCGGCGCTGTGCGATCTCGCTCGCGACACGATGCTATTCTTCCTTGATGGTCTGTTCGTACTCCTGCGCCGAAAGCAGGGTTTCCAGCTCCTCGGGCTTAGACAGCTTCAGGCGCACAAGCCAACCCCTGCCGTAGGGGTCCTGGTTGACGATCTCCGGCGCCGCCGCGGCCTCCTCGTTGACCGCGACAACCTCGCCGCTTACCGGCGCAAACAGGTCGGCCACGGCCTTTACGGACTCCACCGTGCCTAGGGTTTCGCCCGCAGCCACGGTCCGGCCGACCTCGGGCAACTCGATATACGTAATATCCCCGAGCTGCTCCTGGGCGTGATAGGTTATACCGACAACTGCCTCGCCATCCTCCACGCGAACCCACTCGTGCGACTTGGTATACTTCAGCTCCTCCGGATGCATCTAGTAGCCTCCCTGCAAGTTGTCTTTGCGCGCCGCAGCGCGCAGGCAACCGCAAGCGCCGTTTTCAACTGGGGCCTACCAACGGCTTCTTCGCGACGGTGGCCAATACCTCGCCGCGGCCCACGTCCACGCGCAGGCGCTCGCCCACCTCAGCGGCCTCGCGCGCGACAAACGCCAGCCCCACGCCGCAGTTGAGCACGGGCGAGAAGCTCCCGCTGCTCACCTCGCCGATGGCCTCGCCGCGCATATTGCGCACCGTTGCCCCGCGGCGGGGGACGCGCCGGCCCTCGACCTTCAGCGCAACGAGCTTGCGCGCCGCGCCTGCCTCGCGCGCCCGCAAAAACGCCTCGCGCCCGCAAAACTCTCCCTTTTCCGGCTTAACGACCCAGCTCAGCCTGGCCTCCACGGGCGTTATCTCCTCGGAGAGCTCGTTGCCCCAGAGGGGAAGGCAGGCCTCGATGCGCAGGGAATCGCGCGCGGCCAGCCCGCACGGCTCCGCCCCGGGCTCGCCCGCGAGCACCGCCTCCCACACGCGCTCCGCCTCGCCCGCGGGGCAGCACAGCTCAAACCCGTCCTCGCCGGTATATCCCGTGCGCGAGACAAGGCAGCGCACGCCAGCGACATCCATCTCGCCCAGGGCAAAGCGGGACAAGGCGCGCGCCTGCTCCGCGCCCAGGCGCACGAGAATCCCTTCCGCCGCCGGCCCCTGCACGGCGATCATCGCTAGCTCCTCGGAGAGGTCGTCAACCGTTGTCTGCGGCGCGGCGCGCTCGGCGAGCCACTGCCGGTCCTTGTCGCGGTTTATCGCGTTGACGACGAGGAGAAAGCGCTCCTCGGCTAGGCGGCAGACGATCAGGTCGTCGACGATTCCCGCGCGCTCGTTGAGCATCAGCGAATATTGCGCGCGGCCGGGGCTAAGCGCGGCGGCATCGTTTGAGCACACGCGCTGCACGGTGTCCAGCGCGCCCGGGCCGCTGAGCATCAGCCGGCCCATGTGGCTCACGTCGAACGCCCCTGCACGCTGGCGCACGGCAAGGTGCTCGCGCAGCTCGCTCGTGTAGCGCAGGGGCAGCGAGAAGCCAGCGAACTCAACCATCCGCGCCCCGCGCCGAACGTGGTTTTCGTACAGCGGCGTGTGCCGAGGCACAGAGACCATTGTCCCTAAATGACCATTCCCTCGGGCTCGCTGTCCTGGGGCACTGTGCGAAACGGCTCTTCAGGGTCGATCCCGCGCGCCTTCTGACTATACCACATAACGGAGAAGATAATCGCGCCCACGAGCATGGTGATCGCCCAGAACACCGTGGGGCTATGGCTGGGGGAGACTTCGCCCGCAACAAGCCCGCGGATGTCGCGCACAATTTGCACAGTGAACATTGCCCCTACGGTAAGCACCGCAGTTATCCCGACGAAAATCTGCGCCGGCCGGCTGCGCAGAAAGGCCACGTTTTGGTAAATGTGCGGGTTGCGCCGGGGCAGGGTAAGCAGCGCTGCGGCGACCAGCAAATAGGTAAACAACAGAGCAGTGACCGTGGTGTCGATCCCCAGGAAAAACCCGTGAAAGTGGCACTCTACAATCACGAACGTGGACAGCGCGGCGCTGATCGTCAGCGCCCAGTGCGGCGTGGCAAAGCGCCGGTTAACCTCGGACAGCGCGCGGGGGAAGATCCCGTCGCGCGTCCACGAGAAAAACAGGCGCGAGACGGCCATGAGCATGGGCGGGATGTCGTTGGCCAAGGCCACGGCGGCCATCAGCGCGACAAACACGGCCAACCACCCGGGCATGAGCACCCCTAAAAGCTCGGGCACGGACACCTCCTGCGCCGACTCCTGCGCGCGCACGGCGATATACTGCCAGGGCACGGCGTGGTAGACCGCCGCGGAAAAGAGCACGTAATAACCGACGATGATGATGATCGCCAGGACAAACGCCCGCGGCATGGAGCGCTGCGGGTCGCGCGCCTCGCCGCCCGCTTGGGAGATCGAGGCGAAGCCGATATATGCGAAAAAGAGCATAACCATCGCCGCGGCGATCTCGCCCAGCCCCACCGGCCCGCCGGTAAACCGCGCGGCGACGTCGAACACGGACTCCGCCCCGCCGCTGCGCTGGGCTACCGCGGCGGCGTAGTCCTCAGGGCTGTGCATAAACCCCGTGAAAATGACCACCACCCCGCCGAGCATCATTAAGAACATGAGCAAGATTACCGTGAACCCATAAGTGCGGATGCCCACGATGTTAATTAGCCAAAACACCCAGATCATGAGCAAGGGCAGGCCCAGGCGGGCGAGGTCGGTCTCTAAAAACTGCGCCGCGGGCTGAAGGTTGGCATATAGCGCCGCGGCCTTAAGCAGCGTTACGTCAACATAGGCGATTACCCCGCAGGCGCTCGTTAGCCCAAACCACTTGGAGAACGTGGCCATGAACCCGACCAGCGGGTGAAACCCGCGCGAGGCATAAATATACCCGCCCCCTGCGGCGGGCATGGCCGAGGCCAGCGCGGCATAGGCCAGCGCGGTAAACACCGCGGGCACCGCGCCGATGACGAAAATCCACGGGACAAGGTTGCCCAGCCCGGGCACCTTGTCCTGAATCTCCACGCAGACGACGTTAATCCCCCCGCCGATAACGGTGCACACCGCGCCCGCGGTAAGCGCGAGCACGCCGAGCTCGCGTCTCAGTCCGGCGCCGCGCCTTGCTGTGCCGCCTGCACCCTCGGACATTGCGCAAACCACCTTTTCCCAGGTACTCCGGCCCGCGCAGGCCGCCGGCTAGCGGCGCAGGGCCTGGGCAATGGCCCGAATGTGCTCCGGCGTCGACCCGCAGCACGCCCCGACAACCGCCGCCCCCGCCTGGACAAACTGCACTGCGTAGCGGGCCATCTCCTCCGGCCCCGCGGGGTAAACCGTTTTCCCCTCGACGACCTGCGGCTTGCCCGCGTTCGCTTGGATGATCAGGGGCAGGGTGGTGTGCCGCGCGAGCTCGCGCAGCACGGCGAGGTTCTCGTCTAGCCCCTCGCCGCAGTTAACCCCCACGCCGGCGCAGCCCAGCTCCTCCGCGCAGCGCGCGAGCTGCTCCGGGGTTACCCCGAACGCCGTGCGGCCCCCGGGGCCGAACGACATGGTGCAAAACACAGGCAACTCGCACGCCTGCCGGGCGCCCTCCACGGCGGCGCGCAACTCCTCCAGCGAGGACATCGTCTCCACGAGAATCGCCTGCGCCCCGCCCGCGGCCTGGGCTTCGGCCTGCACGCGAAACGCGTCCACCGCCTGGGCGAGGGAAACTTCTCCCAGCGGCTCAAGCAGCATTCCGCTTGGCCCCATCGAGGCCCAAACCAGGGCCTTGCCATCCGCAGCGCGCACGGCAATCTCCACGCCGCGGCGGTTTAGCTCCGCGGCGCGCTCCTCCAGGGCAAACCGCCTGAGCTTCAGCGGGCACCCGCCGAACGTGTTTGTCGAGATGACATCGGCGCCTGCTGCGACGTACGCCGCGCAAACCTCGCCGACAAGTTCCGGATGCTCGGCGTTCCACAGCTCGGGGCACTCTCCCTGGCGCAGCCCCCGCGCCAAAAGCTCCGTTCCCATCGCCCCGTCGCCAACCAGCGGGGCCTCGCGCAGTCGCTCGAGCAGTGGGTTCACGCAAATCACCGCCAGGCTCGGTGTGTGCTGCCCAACGCCGCCCGTTGTGAAAAACCTGCTGAGTATAGAAACGGCAAAAGCGGCGTGTCAAGAAAACTCTCGCCGGGCCTGCGGCTGCCGCCCCCGCGAGCGTCTCGCGCGCCGTCGCGCCCCGGGCT
>CAZMGT010000073.1:0-15720 GCA_964565895.1 uncultured Armatimonadia bacterium | reverse complement strand
CGCCGCCCAGGGCGCGGCGCGCGCCGGCGCGGGGTTGGTTTACCTCGGCGTCCCCCAGGGCCTGAGCGCCATTTTCGAGCAAAAGACAACCGAGGTAATGTCGTTCGGCCTTCCCGAGACCGGCGAGCACGCGCTCGATGCCGCCGCGCTGGAGCCTGTGCTCGAGCGCCTCGCCGACTGCTCCGCGCTCGCCCTTGGCCCGGGGGTGGGCCGCGCCGAGGCCACGCAGAAGCTCGTCTGCCAGCTCCTGCGCAGGACGACCGTGCCCACCGTGCTCGACGCCGACGGCTTGTTCGCCCTCGCCGGCGACCCTTCCGCGGCAGAGCAGTGCCCCGCGCCGCTGGTGATTACCCCCCACCCCGGGGAGATGGCCCGCCTGCTCGGCTGCTCGGTCGCCGAGGTGCAGGGCGACCGCGTCGCCGCGGCGCGCGAGGCGACCGCGCGCCTGGGAACGATTACCGTGCTCAAGGGCGCGCGCACCGTCGTCTGCCGGCCCGGGGGCGACGTGTTCATCAACCCCACGGGCAACCCGGGGATGGCTTCTGGGGGAATGGGCGACGTGCTCACGGGGATTATCGCCGCCCTGCTCGGCCAGGGGGCGGAACCTTGGGCG
This sequence comes from uncultured Armatimonadia bacterium, assembly GCA_964565895.1. GTDB lineage: Bacteria > Armatimonadota > Zipacnadia > UBA1398 > CAZMGT01 > CAZMGT01. The sequence continues at coordinate 15,107 of CAZMGT010000073.1, read as the reverse complement.
GCGGCGGTATGTGGCGCTTACCTGCACGGTCTCGCGGGCGACCTCGCCGCGGACGAGATGGGCGGCGAAGCGGGGATACTAGCCTCCGACCTCTGCCGCACGCTCCCCTTGGCCATCGAGCTCGCCCTCGCCGGCGAGTACCCGTTGCAGAGCGAACAGGCGGAGCCGAGCTAGCCCGAGCACCAGTCGCCTCAGCGACGGCCCGTAGCGCCTGCGTTAGTTGCAGAGCGAACAGGCGGAGCCGAGCTAGCCCGAGCGCTAGTGTTTTCCTCTCACTTCTCCTTCTGCCTACACCATGCGGGCCGCCAGGCGTAGTCCACGAGCAGCGTGGGCTCCTCGCCCCCCGGGGCAACGATCATCAGCCTGCTCCCACGCCCCTGCTCGTACTCCACCGACTGCGAAACGACGAGCGCGCTATCGTCCGGCGCCCAGGACAGGGCGAGCGCGTCGTCGAGGATCTTGGTCAGCTTTCCGCTCGCCGGCTCAAAGACAAACGCCGGGCCGGCGAGCGAAGCGGTGCTTTCCGCAACCTCCGCGCGCTGGGTGATCAGGGCGATCCGTGTCCCGTCGTGCGACCAACGCGCGGCGCTGATGACCAGGTCCTCGGGCAGGGTCAGCCCAGCGAGAGGCTCGGGGACCCCGCCCTCCCACGCCCAATGGGCCTCCTGCCGCGCGGTGTCCACGAACATGGCCACGGTAACGCAGTCGCCGGCATCGTCGGCCACGGCGAGCCACGACCCGTCCGGCGAGCACGCGAGTGCCGAAGGGAGCCACAGCTCACCGTTCGACGGCTCCCACACGACAAGGCGGTCCTCGCCCTCTGGGGTCATGCTTACGATCGCCTGCGACTGCCACCCTGCGCGGCGGACGAAAAACAGCCGCTGCTTTTCCGCGCACCACACGGGCAGGGCGGACTGGCCGTCGGTGGTAATCGAGCTTAGCTTTCCCGTGGTCAGGTCGCACAGAACAATGTCAAATTCCGCCTCCTCCGGCTCCGCGCCCCCGCGCCAAATGTCCAAAAACACCGTCCCCGGCTCCGGGCCAGGCCAGGGGTTGTCCAGCCACTGCCCCGGCGGCGAGACGACGACCTCGCGCGCCTGCCCTTCGCCCCCTAGGTCAATCGCCCACAGCGCCGTCCGCGCCGGCTCTTCGGCCAAAACGCGTACGAAGGCAATCGTCCCGGAAAGCTCGCGCTCGGCGGCCTTCGCCGGGCTCGCCTGCGGGCTAGGCGATGGCGCCTGCGCCGAGCGCCCCCTCTCCCGCGGGCAGCCGGCCATCCCCAGCGCGCCGAGCACCACGGCGCACACACAAAAGGCAACCACCGCCGCGGGCGAGGGACGCGAGGCCGACGAGCTGTCGCCGTCATTTAATGTCCACATAGCGAAAGCATACCGCCTGATGCACCGTCCCTGCGCCGCTCCAGCGCAGGCGAACGGCAACCATGTGTCTGTTCGCCCGGCGCGCCAACGGGCGGGCCACGCGCGCGCGCAGGGGAAGTATCGCCTGCTCGCCCGGCGCGATGCGCACAGGAGCGCCAAGCTGCGACTCCAGCTCCACGCCTTCCGTGCGCAGGGGCTCCGCCCTCATCTCAGCGACCGCCTCCTCGCTGTGGTTCACCACCGTTACATCTGCGGGAAACCATTTCCCCCGCGGGGCGGAACGCGGAACGTTAAGCTCGATAGTCAGGGGAATCGCCGCCCGCGACACCGGCCGCGGCCACGCGCAACGCACCTTTGTCATGCACGCGGCAGCGGCGATCGCCCATTCGCTCGGCGGATACGGCCCAAACTGCTGCGTGCTGTGCACGGCCAGCCGCGCCAAGTCGTGCGCGTAAAAACCGACCACACGGCTCTTGTCCACCGTAGAGCACGCCTGAAACGCTTCCTCAAAGCGCAGGTAATAATCCTCCGGCCCCGCCGGCTTGCGCGTCCTTCCGTGCAGGGCGTCGTTCATTTGGTTGCCCAGAATAATGTTAAGCTTCGCCGCCGCGGCATAGGGCCGCCAGTGCCCGCTTACGATCCCCGAGAACGTTGCTCGGCGCCGCTCGGGATAAAGCATCACCGCGTCAAACGCCACCCCCGCGTCGCGGAGCATCACCGGGTCTTGCCCGTGCTCAAGACCGTGCCACGTGGCCAGGGTAAACACCCACAGCGGCTTGCCAATCTTCCCTCGCTCCACCACTTGGCGCACGATCTGCGCCGTCTGCCGCGCCCGCCAATAGCCCCAGCCAAAGTATACGTCCTGGTTCGCCGCATCGCCGGGGTTGTAGTGCTGGCACTGATAGCGCAGCCACGCCTCGCGCCGCGCCGCGTCCCACTGCTCCCACTGCTCGGGCACGGGCGGGCGCAGGGCCTCGACAAACCTCTCCGCATCGTCGTACGAGGGCAGGAAATCGCGCAGGTAGTCGAAGCCCACGTAGTCCACGAACTCCTTCTCCTCAAGCCAGCGCGTCGCTTGCGCTAAGTGCTCGATGCGCAGCGGGTCCCACAGCGAGGGCGAGCCGCGAAAGCCGTCATAGGCGCCCCAGCGATAGCGCGGGAGCAGCGACTTCTCGCCGACCACGCGATAGGCCACCGTCCACACGCCAAACTGCAGCCCGCGGCGCTTCGCCTCGCGGCCAAACAGCTCGATCGTCCCCAGGTTGTCGGCAAGCCAGGGAAAGTCAGGGTCGAGCTTTTTTGCGCGCGCCGTGGTCGTCGGCCCCTGCACCCAGAGGACGTTTGCCCCGATAAACTCAACCCAGTCAAACAGCTTGCGCCAGTCGCCAACGGTGCCGTCTGGCCCGCGAATGTCCTTTAATTTTGAAAGGTCGGTCTCCGCCTCCAGCGTGCAAACGCACAGAGGCTCGGGAACTTCGGGCGGCTCGCGGCCCTTAATTTCAAACGCTGCGTATACCGGCCCCACGGCAACCGTCTCCTCGCCGCTCGGGGTGGGCGTGGGGCGGGGCGCTTCGCCGGTGGGCTTTGCGCGTACGTCAACAAGCTCGCGGGGAAGCTTGGCCCGCGCGCGGATGTAATATATCCCTTCCTGCGCGGCGATGGGCACGGGCCACACGCCAACCCATGCCTCCTGCCCGGGGTCGTAGCGCAAAGGCACCTGCGGCCGGATAACCTTCTCCGAGACGATGAGCGTCATCCGCTCCGGCTCGGCCTCCGGCGTCTCCGGCGATTCACCCTCGGCAAAGCGCACGACATCGACCACCGGGCGCACGTTGGCGATCGGCCGCCGACGCCTATCCTGCACGCGCACTTTTATCGGGACGAGGTCAAAATGCCAAAACGCGGGCCGCCGCTCGTCGCGCCCGGGGAAGGTGACCACGAGAGGGGGAACGAGCTCGCGTTGTGCCGCCCGCCAGCGCTCCACGGCGCTGCGCAGGGCGTCGCCGCAGAAAAACCACCCTAACCCAGCGCCGACGACGACGTAAAGCACGGCGCGAATCCACCGCGCCGGGACGGGCCGGCGATAGGAATATGGTCCGGAGTCCATGCTCTCTCACTGCGCTTGCGCCCAAGGCACGCCCCTTGCGCCCGTAGCTATTGTCGCTTTAGCGGGTCGATTCCTTCGCTCGGGCGGGGCAGTTTCAGCGGCGGCCGGCGCAAGCTGTTAGCACTCGGCGCGAATGAGTGCTAATTGACAGAATGAGTCGCCATTCGCTATATTAAGCAAAACCGCCGAAAAAAATCCCGCGCGGCCCTTGCCCAAAGGGCCGCCCGCTTGTGTGGCGATCGCTATGCCGACCTATGAGTACGAGTGCGAAAGCTGTGGGTATCGCTTCGAGATGTTCCAGCCCATTACCGCGGCGCCGGTGCGCAAATGCTCCCGCTGCGGGGGCCGCGTGCATCGCCTCATCGCCCCCGTGGGGATTATCTTTAAGGGCTCCGGCTTTCATGTAAACGACTACACCCATTACGGCCCGAAGGGCTCCGGCTCCAACGGCCGGAAGGACGGCAAGAAGAAGTCCGAGGACATGGCGGAGGTCATCAAGTCCACGGAAACCTCCGAGAGCAGCAAGAAGGTCCTCGACTTAGACAAGGAAAAATAGCCGGGCACTCTCGGCACCGCGCCGGGCAATAGGGCAAAGGGGTGGCGTTATTGTGCCCGAGGCCGAACAGTCCGCCCACCGGCCCCCCGCGCCACCCTGGCTCTGGCTTGTCCCCCTCGCCGCGATATTTGCCGCGGGAGCTATCTCTCGACCGATCGATTCCCCCGATTTTTGGTGGCACCTAAGCAACGGTCGCGTTATCTGCACCGAGCACCGCGTGCCCCTGCACGATAGCTTCTCGTACACCGCTCGCGGCCGCCTGCGCGTGCCCCAGGAGTGGCTCAGCGAGGCCCTGCTCTACGCCGCCTATCGCGCCGGCGGGTGGCGCGGGGTGATGGTTTGGCGAGGGGTTTTCGCCGGCGCGCTTGTCGTTCTCATGGGGCTTCTCGCCGTGCGCCGCAGGGCCGTGCCTCTCGTTGCCCTGCTCGCCGTGGGCGCGGGCGCGGCGATCTCCTTCCCGGAGTGGATGGCCCGGCCGAAAATCGTCGCTCCCGTGTTCGCGGGGGCCACGCTGCTTCTCCTCGACGCCCATCGGCGAGGCAGCGCCCGCGCCGTGTGGGCCATTGCCCCGTTGCTCTGGCTCTGGGCAAACATGCACGCAAGCTTTGTCTTCGGCGTCTTTCTCGTGTTTCTTGCCGCGGCGGTCGCCGCGTGCCGCGCGCACACGCGCAGGCAAGGCACCCGCTTGGCCGTTGCCGGCGCCGCCGGCCTCGCTCTCGCCGCGTTTAGCCCTGGCGGCCTGCGCACGCTGATAAACCCGTTTCAGTACATCCTGGGCTTCGGGGCAAGCTGGGGCGTGGAGGTATTCCAGGAGTGGCAGTCGCCCAGCTTTCATAGCGCTACGGGGCGGGGGATTGAGCTTCTGCTCTTTATGCTCATCGTCGGCTTGGCCTGCGGCGGCTGGCGCCCCGGCGCGTTTGACCTGCTCTCCCTGCTCGCCGTTCTCCACCTTGGGCTAACATCGGTGCGTCATTCGGCGCTTTTTGCCGTGGTCGCTGCCCCGCTGGCTGCACAGGCGGCGAGCCTTGCCTGGGCGCGGGCCATCGAGGCCCATGGCCCAAACCTGCGCGCCCTTGGCGAGCGCCTCAGCGCTCTTGCGGCACGTTTGCCGCGCGCCGCAGCGTGGGCGGCGTGCCTTTGCGTAAGCTTTGCTGCCCTTGCCCTGGGCTTTCCCCGCAGCGCAAGTGACCAACGCTGCCTGGCTACCGACGAGCTGCCCAGGGCGGCCCTTCAGCGCGCGCTCGCGCTCCACCACCCGGGCAACTTGTTCAACGAATACGAGTGGGGCGGATACATTATCTGGGACTCGCGCGGACGCCTTCCCGTGTTTGTCGACGGGCGCGCCGATCTCTACTCCGCCGACCTGTTCCACGAATATTGGACGACCTACAACGGCGCCCCCACCTGGCGCAGCAGGTTCGACAAGTACAACATCGGCCTCGTGCTTATCCGCCGCGACGCCCCGCTTGCCTATCGCCTCGAAGCCGCCCCGGACTGGCGGCTCGTTTACGCCGACGCCCTTGCCGCGCTGTTTGCGCGGGCGAGGAGCAACGCACCCCGGCGCAAGCCCTAGCCCCCCAGCTCAGCCAGCCGCTCGCGCGCCCGCGTGCAGGTCGGCTTTAGCCGCAGCGCCCGGCGAAAGCACTCCCGCGCCTGGCGAACGTTCCCCAGTGCCACGTAGGCCTCCCCCAGCGCGCACCAAAGCTCCGCGCTCCGCTCGTTTCGCTTCACCGCGCGCAAAAGATAAAGCGCCGCCTCGTCCGGGGCGTCGGCGGCGTTCAGCGCTTGCGCGGCCAGGGCAATCGCCGCCGGCGCCGCGTCCGCGCTGCGCAGGACGCGCAACGCAATAGCGCGCGCCCGAGGGCCCTCGCCGGCCTCCGCCCAGCCAAGCGCCAGCGCGGCAGCAAGCTCCGCGCTGGGCCGGGCGACGTAGACCTCCTCCAGCGCGCGCAGCCCCTCGGCCAGCGCCCCGCCCGCGCGAAACGCCTCCACCAGCTCCGGCCACAGCTCGCCCGCGCGTGCCCCTGCCGCGGCAACGAGCTTTAGGTCTTCGCGCAGCTTGTCCATCTCGCCCGCCGCCTGGCGCGCGCGAATCAGGCCGGCGAGGATCTCGCTGTCCCCGGCGACGAGCCCCGCCGCGCGGCGATACTGCTCCGCCGCCTCGCTGAACCTCCCCGCGCGCTCCAGGCAGCACGCGCAGCGCCGGCGCAGCTCGCCATCGCTCGGGCTGGCCTGCACCGCGCGCAGGTAAAGCTCCGCCGCTTCGCGCGCCCGGCCCTGCCGCTCGAGCAGCGCCGCAGCGAACGACATCGTCCCCGCATCGCCCGGCTCGCGGTCCAACACGCGCAGCGCAGCGTCCAGCGCCTGCTGCACCTCCCCGAGCTGCATATAAAGCCGCGCCGCCATGCGCAGAGCCTCTATGTTCTGCGAGTTGCGCTCGGCCACTTGCTTGACGATGTCCAGCGCCTCGCGCCTGCGCCCCACTCGCGCCAGCCCCCGGGCGCAGGCTAAAGCGTAGCCGTCGTTGCTCGGGTAAAGCTCGCGCAGCTTGGCGTAATACCGCGCGGCCTCGTCAAACCGCTCCTCGGCCTCGGCAATGCGCCCCAGGTTGCGCAGCGCGGCCTCGTTTGCCTCGTCTAGGCGCAAAACGGCCAAATACTCCCGCTTTGCTTCGGCAATGCGGCCCACCTGAGCGAGCGCCGCGGCGAGCCCCGCGCGCGCGGCAACGTTTTTCGGCTCCGCGCGGACCATGCGCCTGAGGCTGGCGATCGCCTGCTCGGCCTTGCCCGTTTTCGCAAGCAGTTCCGCGGCCTTGAGGGCAACGTCCGCCTGCTTTGGGTCGAGCTGCAACAGCTTCTCATATGCCTCGCGCGCCTCTTCCGCTCGGCCCAGGCGCTCGAGCAGCGCCGCCTTGTTATACAGCGACGCGCGGTGCTCCGGGTCGCGCGCGAGCGCCTCGTCGTAGGCTAAAAGCGCCTCCTTCTCCTGCCCTAGGGCGTCATACAGCAGCCCCAGGTAAAACCAGGGCAGGGGGTCGCTGCGCTCCAGCTCCGCCGCTGCCCGAAGCTCCTCCTGGGCCTCGGAGTATCGCCCCTGCCCAAACAGTTCGATCCCTAAATCCAGTCGCGCAGCAAATAATGTGGGGTCCGCCCCTACCGCCTGCTCTAAGTGGCCCAGGGCGGCCTCGCTCTTGCCCTGGGCCAGCTCAAGCTGCGCCAGCCCGTGCAGCGCCCGCGCGCCGATCTTCCCCCGCCCGCCGGCAAGCTCTGCCGCGCGGCTAAGCGCCTCCTCGGCGCGCGCCAGGTCCGCCGGCTCGAGCTTCTCCAAACACAGCCTTCCCAAAGCAAGCCAGGCCTCGGCCAGCCGCTCGTCGCCGCGCAGCGCCTTTTCGTACTCCGCCCGCGCCCGGCGAAGCTCTCCGCGCAGCTCCAGCGCTTGCCCGAGCAAAAAGTGCGCCTCAGGGTTGTCCGGCTCCTGTGCGAGAACCTTGCCCAGACAGTCCAACGCCTGCGCCAGGTCGCTACTCAGCGCCTGGCGCGCGCGCAGAAGAAGCTGCTCCGCGGTTTCCTGCGGGGCGCCCGGCACCTGCGCCCAACACAGCGCTGCCCCCAAAGCCAACGCGCACGCCGCCGCGCTAGTGCGGCTGTGCGATGCGCTCCTCGACGACTTCCAGCCGCGCATCCTCCGCCCCGCTCCCCACGACTTGGCGATAAAAACACGTGCGATATCCCTCGTGGCACGCCGCTCCCGTCTGCTCCACTTTAATGAGCAGCGTATCCTTATCGCAGTCCACGTAAATGGCCTTTGTGCGCTGAATGTGGCCCGAGGTTTCGCCCTTAATCCACACCTTCTGCCGCGATCTGCTCCAAAACACCGGCCGCTGGCCATCGAGCGTCATGCGCACGGTGTCGCGGTTCATCCAGGCGACCATGAGCACCTGGCCCGTCTCATAGTCTTGGATTACCGCGGGAATTAGCCCTTGGTCGTTATACTTCAGCTCGTCGGCAAGTGCCATTGCTTGCTCACCGCACTTTCTTGGCGAAAGAACTCAGCGCCAGCGCTTACTCCGAGCAATCGTGCTCCGCGGCTATGGCCAGCGCCTCGGAAAGGGAGACCGCGCCCTCATACAGCGCGCGCCCGATGATCATCCCCTCGATCCCCGCGTCCTTCGCCCGGCACACCTCGCGCACGTGCTCCAGCGAGGAGATGCCTCCGCTGACGATCACCGCCAACCCCGTTTTTCGGGCAAGCTCCGCCGAGGCGGCAACATTCGGCCCGCGAAGCACCCCGTCGCGCGCGATGTCCGTGTGCACAACCAAGCGCACGCCCGCCTCGACGAGGCGCCGGCCGGCTTCCTCCGCGGAAAGCTCCGTGGCCTCCGCCCAGCCGCGCACGGCAACCACGCCCTCGCGCGCGTCTATGCTGCACATTATCTGCTCCGGCCCAAAGCGCTCTAACGCGCCGTGCAGAAACTCCTCGTCGCAAACGGCCGCCGTCCCCAAAATCACCCGCCGCACGCCCAGGGAGAGGTAGCGGTGGATCGTCCCGAGCGAGCGAATTCCCCCGCCCACCTGCACGGGCACTGAGCAGCGCGCGCAAATTTTGGCCACGGCGTCTAGGTTGCGCGGCTCGCCGGCAAACGCCCCATCTAGGTCCACTACATGCAAAAACTGCGCTCCCAGCTCCTCCCAGCGCTGCGCCTGCTCCGCCGGCGAGCGGCTGTATACCGTGCTCTCCTCCAGCCGCCCCTGGCGCAGGCGCACCACCTGCCCCTCGTGCAAATCGATCGCCGGGTAGATAGTCATCGCGCGCTCCTCTTTTGCTCCGCGGGAAAAATGGGGAAGCTACAGCACGCCCTTCGTCGAGGGCACGCCCTGGCGCCGCTCGTCGATGCGCGTCGCCTCGTCTAGCGCGCGGGCCAGCGCCTTAAACGTCGCCTCGAGCACGTGGTGCGCGTTGCCTCCGGAGAGCATGCGCAGGTGAAGGTTCATCCCTCCGTTGTGGGCCAGCGCGCGCATAAATTCCGTAAGCAGCTCGGTGTCGAACTGCCCCACCTTGTCCGGCTCCACGTGCACGTCTACGTGGCAATAGGGCCGGCCGCTGAGGTCCACCGCGGCGAGCACGAGGCACTCATCCATGGGCACCGCGGCGCTCCCAAACCGCGCAATGTTCGCCTTCTCGCCCAGCGCCTGGGCAAACGCCCGCCCCAGGGCAATCCCCGTGTCCTCCACCACGTGGTGAAAGTCCACCTCCAGGTCGCCCTCCGCGCGGACGCAAATGTCAAACACCCCGTGCTTGGCCAACTGGGCGAGCATGTGGTCGAAAAAGCCGATCCCCGTGGCCACGTCCGCCTCGCCGTGGCCGTCGATGTTCAGGCGGACGAAAACCTTCGTTTCCTTCGTCTCGCGGCTAACTTCCGCCGTGCGCTGGGCCATCTCGGCCACCTCGGGAGATGGGCAAAAAGCAAAACAACCGCCCCGCCGCGCGCCCGCCACACTGCGCGGCGCGCGGCATTATAGCCTGGGCCAGCCGGGCAAGCAAATCCCGCGGGGTAGGGCAGGGGCTACTTCTGCGCCGCCCGCCGCCGGCGCTCCTCGTTCTTCTTCTCGTAGCACTCCCGGCAGTTATACAGCGGCACCTTATTCGCGGCGTTATACCCCTCGTCGATCACTACCCGATACACTTTCTCCACGAGCTTGCCACAGGTGTGGCAGCGCAGGAGCTCACCTTGCGCCGTTTGAACGTGCTCTGCCAACGCCCTCGCCTCACAGCGCGCGCCGCACAGCGACGCGCACCAGCGTTTTCTGTTCTTTTCTTCGGGCCGCGGCCTGTTTTCCCTTTCGCCCGTCTCAGAAGCTAAACGGATGAACGTACTTAATCGCCAGCTTGCGCCGAATTTGGTCCGCCTGCGGGTCGCCCAAAATAACGTAAAGCTCCTTCCCCGATGCCTTGTGGATGCGATACACCAAGCTCAGGTTGTTAATATCCCTGTCGCCCCGCCGGCGATACCAGCGCAGGGAGATCCAGTGCTCCGGGTCGAGCACACGGGTTAGCGTAACCTCAAACGCCTCCGCCCAGGCGCGCGAGCCGTCGAAATAGCGCTGTGTCCTGCGGTTATAGTCAACCGTCCCGCTTAAGCTCCCCGAGACATTGCTCCAGCGCACGCCCACGCCAAACTGCCTCAGCCGCGAGTCCTCCATCCGCCCAGTGGTAAACGATCCCCGTCCGCTAATCCGCTTGTCCCGCCCCACTTCCACGCGCAAGGTAATCGTATCGTCGTCGAACGGCTCCGGGCGAATGTGCTCCTCGAGGTGAACGTCGCGCTCTTTTTTGACGACGATCCTGTCCTGCGTGGTAAACCAAAACGCCGTCCCCATTTCGTACTTCATGCGATAAAACCGCCCATCGGTGGTCAGCCCGCGGTTAACTTCGCCAAACAGGTCCACGCTGTGAAACCACTTGTCTTCCGGTTGCCGCCACTCGTGCCAGCCCTTAATCTCGGCCAGGCCAAATCCGCGCCGCGGGTTAAACCCATCAACGGGGTTAAAGTTCGGGCTAACCGCGTCGTAGGTAAAGCGCAGCCCCTTTGTCCGACGGAAGTAGCCCAAAAAAGTGCGCAGCGCGTTGCCCGCCCGCTGGGGATCCGTGCCCATGCTCCGCGCGTAGCTAATGTCCGCGTGCCATGGGCTGTCCTCGGCAAACCGCGTGCGAAAGCCCAGCTCATAGCTTGTGTTGCTCCACCCCGGCCAGCGCACATCAACGAGCGACAGCGACACCTCCGACTGCCGCCCGAGCTGCCGCGTAACGTGCCCCACAAAATCGTTCCGCCGCTGCCTCGGATCGTAGGTATCCAACGCGCCGATGCGATATTCGCCGTAGGCGCCGGTGATTTTCGCGCCGTAGTCGAAGTCCTTTATACGGCGGGAGTGAAACAGGCTTGTCCGCCCGAAAAACTCCGCCTGCCGCGTGAAAAAGTCGCGGTTTTCCGGCAAAAACTGCTCCCGGTAAGAGACATCGATCGACTCATAGACTGCCTCGACGTCCGAGAAATCCGGAAATAGCACATAGCGCGACGTTATGCTCGTCGTCAGCGGATACTCGATATCCAGCCCCTGGTTCGTGCGAAACCCTCCGCCCGGCTCCCACTCGTTTATCGCGACGACAAACGCATCCACGCGCACGTTTTGCTCCGCGGGCTTTTCCGGAAAAATCAACCCGGCAAGGTGGGGAAACTTTCGCTCGTCCCAGCGCCACACCGTCGTCCGCTCGTCCAACGCCCACACCGTGTCCTCGTTGGGCGACTGCGAAAACCGCGCGAAATTCGCCCCGATCGTCTGCTCTCCGGCCTTCTCATAGGTCAGCGAGCCCAGGTCAATGTCCATCTCCACGATATATCTGTCGTCGTAGATCGCCGTGGCCACATCCCACACCGCGTCCCATTCAAAGTTTCCCCAGCGCGCGTCGTACTTCGTCCCCCGCGGGGTAACGGCAAGCTCGATCGACCGCCGGTGGTCGTGCAGGGTGTCGAGGATCACGCACACGCGGTCTTGGCCTCTAAGCTCGGCGTCCTCGCGCGTTTCGGTGATAATCAAGCTCCCCGGGCCGGCGATCTCGCACTCGAACGCTACGTACAGATGCCCCGGCCGGCTCATGAGGTAGACCGTTGTGTTTAGGCTAGACAGCGCCCCATGTTGGGGCTCGACGCAGCGAAACTTGCTCAGCCGCGCCGCGCCCTCCCACTCCCCCGGCGAAAGCTTGCCGTCGAGCACAGGCGGCTTGTCCGCCCGGGGTACGCGCACGGTCATGTTCTCGTCCACGCCGTCCACGGGGTAGCTCGGCCGCTCGTGCCCCAATGCCCAACCGCCTGCCCCAGCGCACAAGGCAACGATCAACAAGCCGCGCGCAACCGCCCACATCGCGGGCGCGCACAACGGCCTCCCCTGTTTAGTATGTCCCGATGAGTCCATGGCAAAATGGCAAAGAGAGACGAAGCGCGCGCTCGACCGTGGTTGGGCTTCGCCCGGGGTCCAGCGGCGGAAAGCGCAGCCGGCCCGCGCCCGCCGCACGAAACCCGCGCTTAACATTAGTTACGTTTCGCCTCTCGTTCGGTTCCCCGCTCCTATGGCATGGGGCCGGCCGCCGCTACCTCCTCACGCGCTTAAGCGGCAGCCTGCCCCAATGTGTCCAGCGGTTTTTCCTGTAGTAAAGATCCACCACATTCGCGGCGAAGCTCGTACCCAGCTCCTGGTAGAACTTCTCCCGGGCCTCGATCGCCCTCCGCGCCGCCTCGGCGTCGCCCCCGCGCTGATACTCCTGCCACGCGCGCAGGGCCTCGGCGTTAACCTCGCCGATGCGCAGGCCAACGAGCAGGAAGTCGATCCGCTTCACGACGTCCTCCGCCCCCGCGGCGCGCGCCTTGCGCTGCCCCTCCTCCAAGTGCCGCCGCAGCGCAGCGAGCACCTCCGGCGTATAGTGCCGCGGCATAAGGTCGGCCATGTGCTCGCGCGTCCGCGGGTCGCGCTTGGGGTCCGCGGCGAGCTCCTCGGTAACCTTCTCCAGCGCCGCAAAGTACGCGCGCACGTCCTCCGCCGCTGGGCCAAAGCCCTTCTCACAGTAGTCGCGCACGATCGCTTCTACGTCGGCGTGCGGGTTCCACAGCAGCTTGGCGAGCACATAGTAGTTCAGCCCCTGTGCCGCCCAGTGATGGAGCAGGCTGTCGAAGTCCGTGGCGAACATCCCTGTGTCGTAGCAGTGCGCCAAGTCCTGCGCCAGCTTGTGCACGAAGACAACGGGCATCCCCCGCGCATCGTGAAGCAGGTTCGGCCGGAGGAAAATCTTGCTCGTCGCTCTCGCCCAGCCGTCCCACTCGCGGCGTTGCTCGGAAAGCAGGCCGTCGTTGATATACGTCAGCCCGACGAACCCGATAAACACGTTCTCCCGCACCTTCTCGCGCACCGGCGGCGCGCGCCACGCCCCATAGGCATAGCCCCCGACGAGCTTCCCCGGGGCGACCTTCTCCAAGCGCTCGGCAACGGCGTTGTAAAAGTGCACGTAGCGGTCCGTCAGTGCGGGATACTCAAACTCCACGCGCTTGCCGTCGCGCACGCTGTAGAGAATGACCTTTTTTGCCTCGGGCGCGTCGAGCGCCTTGCACTGCGAGCACATGCAATGCCCGTTATAGGCGTTGTCGTTGGGCGACGCGGAGATGGAGTCCATATAGGGATAGCGCGCGAAAAACTCTTGCGCGTCCCTAACCACCTGCTCGACCACCGCCGGGTTCGACACGCACAGCTTTACCCGATCGTAGCCCCCGAGCACAGTGGGCCAAATCCTGCTCCCGTCGAGATGCATCGCGAAATACTCCGGGTGCGTTTTAGAAAACCGCTCCCACCAGCGCGTAAACGCATGCCCATATTGCAAATTAAGCGTGCTTCCCAGCTTCATGTGCCGAAACCAGGCCTGCGACTGCTTTTTCATCGCGGCGATCTTCTTCCAGTCCGGCTTGGCTGAGTCGATCGCCCTCTGCAGCTTCTGCGACTTGCGCCCCAGGGCGTCGCGCATCTTGCGCTGGGCGATGGCCGGCGCGCCCGAGCGCTCCACCTCCGCAACGACGATCGTCCGCCGTTTCGGGATAACCGTGCCCAGCTCCCCCGGCCAAAGCCAGCGCACCCCCAAAACCTCCTCGCAAAACGTAGACACCGCCCACTGCGTGCCCATCTCCGTGTCTCCGGGCCGCGTTTCGTTCTCGCGTCCTGCAAGAACCACGGTCTTCCCGCGCACGCGAATGATCCAGCCCTCGCGCGGCAGCTTCTCCAAAAAAATTCCCATCTTGCGCAGCGCACGGCACGGGCCGACGTAAACGACCGTCCGCTGCTCATCCGCGCGGAGCTTGCCCTCGGAGATTATCTCCAGCTCCGCCCCGCTCATCTGGCGCAGCACATCGCGCAGGTCCTCCGCCGCCGTCCTTACCTGCTCGCCCGCGCCGTCGGGCAGGACGATCACCGCCTGCGCCTGCCTGTCAACGACCAGCGGCGCCTGCCCCACAGCGCCCAAGCAAAGCGCGGCAAGGACTAAAACGCCCATTTTTCGCTCCCTCCCCGGCGACAATCGCCGCCCGTCGCTTCGCGCCGCGGCGCGGGCTAACCTGCGCCACGCCCGCGCTTAGCTCTCCCTGCTAAACTCCTGCAGCACCTTCCCCGTAAACGGGTCGTACCGCTGCACTTGAACCAAGCTCCCCACGCGCTTGCCCCCGCGAAAGCGCTCTACGACGACCACCATCTCCCCGCGCTCGGCATAGTCATACGCCGCGCAGCGGGCAACCTTCTCGCCCCCGCGCACAACCCACACCGCCTCCGCTGGCCCCTGCTTGTCGTCGCCGATGAGCAAAAACTCCTCCGCTCCCGCCCCGCGCCGCAAAATCAGTCCGCCCTCCGGCGTGATAATCTCCTCCAGCGCCACCCGCCCGTGAAGATCGCGCAACTGGCACACCTTCCCCGGCCCATAGCGCCCCGCGCGCTTGCTGTTCGCCACGCCGATCTCCACAAATGCGTTGTCTACGATCCTCCCCTGCTCGTCCATGTAAAAATGTGGCACCTGGCTTCCCGTATACCCGGGAACGTTAAGCGAGATATGGACATGCGGGGGATAGTCGCGGTGCTCGCGCCCCACGGCGACCTCGAAGCTCATGAGGACAATCTCCCCCTCAAACTCCTTGCCCTCGTCCCCCGGGCCCATGCCTCCCATCAAGCGCAGGGCCTCGCGCGCCGCGACAAGATAGTTGAGCGCCGCCCGGCTCTCCGCCTCGGGGTAGCGCTTGGCATACCAGCGCTCAGCGCGAATGCGCCAGTTGTGGTAGACGTGAATGGGCAGCCCGCCCGTCCCGTCGCGAAACAAGTTGTTGATGAGCTGCCCCGGGGCCGTGTCGCGCACCGCATCGAAAGTAACCGTCTCGCCGTCCCAGGCAAAGGCCACGTCGCTATGCCCGACGATCACCCGCTGAGGCACAACTCCAGGCAAGCGCAGAGCCACGCGGGGCAGGGGCGCGTCGCGCACGCTGCTTTCGACG
>CAZMGT010000072.1:7709-16454 GCA_964565895.1 uncultured Armatimonadia bacterium | reverse complement strand
GGACGCGCGCTATGTGGCCTCGATTACCAGCCGCGCGCCCGGCGTTACGGTGACGGGCCCGTCAAATACAAACGCCGCGCCGCCGCGGCGTTTTGCCACGCGACAGGAGACGGCCCTGCGCCTCAGGCGCGCCTTAGCCGAGGAGAGGCCGGAAAGCGCAGTGTTCAGCTCGCGCAGGCGCAGCTCGCCGTAGGCTATGGAAAGCGAAACCCGGGCGCGGTTGCGGGAAACCTCCTGCGCATACGTCCCCCAGCCCGAGGCGACGCAGAAAAACGCGCGAAACTGCTCGGCATTGACCACCGGCGCAAAGCCGATCCGCTGCTCGGGGGCGGAGTAGCGAAACCCGCTGAGGGCAAGGAGCAGGGCGTAGGAGGCCATGGAGCGCACGTAGTGGTGGCCGCACTCGAACTCGTCCCACGGGTTGCGCCGCCGGCCATCGTGCCGGTCGCGCACGCCCTTGACGATGGCCAGGCCCTCGTCCACGAACCCCTCGTAGATGAGGTGGCTGGCCACCTGGTATTCGATACCGCACCACACCTCGTCGGCGAACCAAAAGGCATAGCCCGGGCGCTCGCCCCGGGGCCAGGTGGCGATAATCAGCCCCGCCTCGCCGTCCAGGGCGTAGATGCGCAGCGAGCAGAAGTGGTCGGAAAGCTCCGGCTGCCAGTTGTACTTGAAGATCGCGCGCAGCGCGCGGCGGACGTTTTTTCGCTCATAGAGATACCCCAGCCCGAGCATCGTGGCATACCACTGCCCGATGAGCTGGTCGGAGAGGCAGCCCTTGCCGAACTGCCACTTGGGCCAGGTGGGGAATTTGTCGTCTTTGCCGTGCCGCTCGGCCAGCTGGCGCAGGTTGTCCGGCCAGATTTCGTGCGCCTTGGGGTTGACGATCTGCTCGTAGTACTCGCCGTTGAACAGCTTGCGGTCGGCGAAGCGCGAGCCGCTTTCGAACAGCGCGCGATACTCCGCGGCCTTTTCGTTCTCGCCGAGGTAGCGGGCGATCTCCTCCGCGGCGCGCAGGGCGGCGAGATATAAGCTGCCGGTCATCGTGTTCGGGCCGTAGAACTCGATGTCGTAGGTGTTGTGCTGCATCCCCTCCATCGTTCCGTCTTTGTCGGCGTCCCAATATTTCCAGGCAAACTCCAGGGCCTTTTTCGCCTTGGGCCAAATTTTCCGCAGCCACTGCTCGTCGCCGGAGATCTGCCACTCGCGAAACACCTGGATTACCGTGCCCATCTGGCCGTCGGCCGCGGGGTGAAAGCGGCGCGTGCCCTTCGTCCCCAGCGGCAGGGGCATGCGGAAGCAGACGAAGCCGTCCTCGAGCATGGAGTTCTCCCAGTCCGCTTCGCGCATTGAGCGCTGCAGTGGGGGGAAGAGATAGGGCAGGGCCTGGGCGTAGTTCCACACGTGCGTGCACGAGCCCTCGCAGCACCCCGCGGTGTCGTTGCACCCCTCAAACCCGTAAAACGTGCCATCGGGAAGGCGCAAGCAGGTGTTTGTGCGCAAAACGGAAAGCTGCGAGCTTATCGCGTCGAGCACGTGCGCGGGGAGCGTGGAGGAGAACAGGGCGTCGTGAAAGCGCTTGGTTTGCTGATATAGGCGGTCGAAGTTGGCCCAGACATAGCGGGCGACGGCCCAGGCGTTGGGCCACTGCGTGGCATACCAGTTCTTCCACGTCGGGGCGCGCTCGGCCTCGGGAGGCTTACGCCAGTGCTCGTAGTTGGGGAAATGCCAGGCGAGGATGAACGGCACGGTGCGCGCCTCGCCGGGCTTGAGGGTAAGGTTAACGCCGATGGTGCCCGTGAGGCTGTGGCCCGGCTTGCGCGGGGGGAAGGTTGCCTTCCACGCGATGGCTTCCCAGAACTTAAGCAAGCGGTCGTCGCTCCAGTTGGGCCAAACCCAGGCGTCTTGCGCCGGCGTGCACAGGGCGATTGTCCCAAACTGCGGGTCGTCTTCGGGCAGGGCCTCGTTGGAAAGCACAAGCGCGCACAGCCCCGCGCCTCGGCGGCGCCGGTTTTGCCGGCCCACCTTGTCGCCGATGATGTTCGTGAGGTTGCCCATAACCGACACGCGGAGCGTTTGGCGGGTCGTATTGCGCAAGGTGTAGAGGAGAATTGCTGCGGGAATGCCCGAGTCGCGATCGTTGAGCGGAATAAACGGGTTAAACGCGACGAGCTCCGCGCGCAGGGGAAAGTTCGGGTCGCGCAGGGCAACGGTAGCAAACGGGTACTCGCCACGAAACGTGCAGCGGCGGAAGTGGGGCAGGCCCTCGCCGGCGTCGCGCGGGGCGCTGTGGCCGTCGCCGATCTGGCAGCCCTGGGGCGGACCCTGGAGGACCTTCACCTGGGGCGGCCGGTTGCCCTGCTGGACGCGCACGGAGAAGAACGCGTTGGGCATGGTGCGGCCCTTGGCGGGGCGGTTCATGATCTCCCAGTCGCGGAGCTGGCCCCAGCCGCCGAGGCTCACCGTGCCCGTCCCTAGGCCACCCAGGGGGAAGGCGATGTGCGCCAGGCTTTCCCCCACAAACGTGCGCTGGGGGCCGGTGGCGTATAACTCACGTCGCGAGTACGGAATTTGCTTGATGGGCATCGAGAAGACTCCTCCCTTGCCAGAGTCGCGCAATTCTGCCGCATGGGCGCGCCATCCTGCAAAAGAAAAAGGCCGCGCCCCGCTGGGCGCGGCCCGCACCTTGTTTCGCGCAGGGGTTAGCTCATCGCCCCCGGCCCCGTGCCCGGCTGGCCGAACATCGTCCAGGCGAGGATCGCGGCGACGATGAGGATTATCGCCAGCCCCACGAGCAGCGGGGCAAACGCGCGCTTGGCCTCGACCTCCGAGGTCCACCAGCGGACGGGGGAAAGCACCGCGGCCACACCGAGAGCGACGCCTAGGGCGAGCCCAATGCGCATGATCGTTACCAGCAGGGGAAGGAGGAACGCCGTCGCCCCCGCCGCCGTGCCGCCCATCTCGCTGACCATTTGCTCCAGCTCCGCGGGCTTGGTGTGCACATACGGCCCAACGGTGACCGCGAAGTTGACCACCATGATCAGCGCGCCGGCGACGGCCGCCGCGGTGAGCAGCGTGGCGCCGATCATCCCCGCTACGGAAACCCTGCTCAGCTTGGCCTCGGCCAGGGCGCGCTCGCTGCTGTGGAAGACGAGGCACCCGCCGATGGCGACAAACCCCCACAGGGCAATGGACAGCGCGGCGATCGGTTGGGCGAGAGGCGGCCCCACGGGAAGCGCGCCGGAGGCGATCGCCCCGGCGATGATCGCCAACAGCAGGCCGCCGAACATCGCGATGATCCCCGCGGCCCGTCGGCGGCGCAGCTCGCGCTCGTCGCCCAGCGCGGCGCGCGCGGCGTAGGCCTCCCAGTCCTGCTCGGCCATCTCCGCGCCGGAGATGAGCAGCCGCCGAGGGATGAGGAGCATGAGGGGCAGGGCCATGAACGTATAGCACGCGCCGGCGACGATCATGAGCTTCGTCGCCTGCTCCACGGAAAGCAGCGGGTTGGCGCCGGAGGTTGCCGCAAGATAGATTTTCGCCCCGGACGCCTGGGCCATGTTTCCCGAAACGTTCGTCGCCGCCATAAGCAGGCTAAACACAAACGCCTCCACGCCCCGCGGGCAGGCGCGCGCGGCAAGGTCGAACACGGGCATTACCCCAAACCCAAGCACCAAGCCGGCAAAGCCGAACACGACATAGGCCGCGGTATGCCCCGCGCCGACCCAGAGATAGCCCAGGCCAGCGACTACGCCAATGAGCACGGCAAACACAAATAGCGGCCGCAGGCGCCAGCGCCGGCAGAGGAAGAAGTAGGCGAGCAGGCCCACCGGCGCGGCAAGCCATGTCACAAAACCCGTTTTGCCCAAAAACTCCGGCGTGTAGCCGCAGAGGTTGGGATCGGTGAGATAGGCGGTCATGACCACGTCGGAAAGGGGGTTGTAAAAGAAAAAGCACACGTAAAGCAAGACGATCCACAGGATGTCCGAGCGTATGGCCTGGCCCAGGGCGCGCATTGTGCGGCGCATGCTTTCCATGTCCAGCGGCACGCGCTCCTCGCGGGTAAGCAGCCCGGCGACGATGATCGTCGTGGCGCACAGCCCGCCGGAGAGGAGGAACGATTCCTGGTATTTTTCCGCGCCGGCGAGCTTGCCCGAGAAATATGCCCCCACGGCCAGCCCCACGTAGTAGGGCAGCCACTGGATGGACTGGAGCTGGCCGGTCATCCCTGTGCGCTGGCCCGTCTCGACCATCAGCCCGTCGCAGGTGACGTCCACGAACGCATAGCCGAGCAGGGAGACGGTGAGCAGGATGGCCAGGTGGTCGATGTTCCACTCCGGCCGGCTGCCCACGATGCCCCACACAGCGGCGGCGATGAGCCCGGAGATTATCAAGTAGGACTTGCGCCGGTAGCCAAACACGGGGATGAAGTCCGAAAGCAAGCCCATTAGCGGCTTAATATAAAACCCCAGCGCGGTGAACGCCTGCAGGCCCTCGATGAGGAACACAGCATAGCCCGCGGTGAGGAGGTACATTTGGAGGGTGAGGTTTGTCAGGCCGAGGGATGGGGAGGAAGTGGCTTGGGCGAAGTAAATAATGGCAAACGCGGCCATTAAGCTATATAGCCGGCGGCGGGAGAGGCGCTGCTCGCCGGCGGGTGGGCCGTGCTCCTGTTCAGCGGCCATGGGGAGCCTCCTCCGTCGGTTTTGTAATGTCAAAGCCCCGCGTTGGCGCGTAGTTCAGTTACAATGCACGCAAAACCTTTGCCTAGGGCAAACGTCGCCGGCCAAGCGGGCTGTCTCCCCTGGGCGCCCTGGGGAGGGGTAGCGGTGCTTCCCCGGATCATGTGCTTCGCTTCTATTGACCAAGCGCGGCGCGCGCTGCGCTCGCTTTCCGTGGAGCGCGGCGAGCTAGAGGAGCTGGCGCACAGCGCGGTGCACCGCTGCGTGCTGCTCGAGGACATTTCGCTGCAGGCGGCGCTCGTGCTTAAGCAGGAAATGCTCGCCCGCGGGGGCCAGGTGGCTCTGCCCGCAAGCGCCATGCTGCTTACCCAGCAGAAGACCTCGGCCCTGCTCATGGGCACCGTGGGGCAGTTTCTCGCCCTGTGCCAGCGGCTGGGTCGGCTGCCGTTTGGCCTGGCGGCGATCGCCGAGTCGCTGCGCCAGGCGATCCTCGGGTCGTGCACGGAGCAGAGGTATGTGTTTCAGGTGGGCGAGAAGCGGTTTCCCCTGGGCGAGCGGACGTATGTTATGGGGATTATCAATATGACGCCCGATTCGTTCTCGGGCGACGGGCTCGCCGGCGATGCGCAAGCGGCGCGACGGCAGGCGGAGCAGTTTATCGAGGCCGGCGCGGACCTGCTGGACATCGGGGGGCAGTCGACGCGTCCCGGCTCCGAGCCGGTGAGCGCCGAGGAGGAGCTGCGCCGCGTTCTGCCCGCGGTGGAGGCCATCGCCCCTCTCGGCGTGCCCATCTCCATCGACACAGACAAGGCCGAGGTCGCCCGCGCGGCGCTGGACTGCGGGGCGCAGATGATTAACGACATTACCGCGCTCGCCGGCGACCCGGAGATGTTGCCCCTTGCCGCAGAGCGCGGGGCGGCGGTGTGCCTGATGCACATGCAGGGCCGCCCGCGGACGATGCAGAACGACCCGCGCTACGAGCGCGACGTCGTGCTCGAGGTGGCGGAGTTTCTCGCCGCGCGCTGCCGCGAGGCGATGGACGCGGGCGTGCCGCGCGAGCGGATTCTCGTGGACCCGGGGATTGGCTTCGGCAAGACCGTGGAGCACAACCTGGAGCTGCTCAACCGCTTGGACGAGATCCGCGCGGCGACAGGCTGCGGGATTCTCGTGGGCACCTCGCGCAAGTCGTTTATCGGAGCCGTGCTGAACCTCGACGTCCGCGAGCGGCTGGAGGGCACGGCGGCGTCCGTGACCGCGGCCATTGCGCGCGGAGCGGATTGGGTGCGCGTGCACGATGCAAAGGAGATGGTGCGGGTTTGCCGGATGAGCGACGCGATCCTGCGGCGCAACCGCGCGATCGGCTGATGATCTACGGAATGACGTTTCGCGGGCGGCATGGGGTAACCGAGGCCGAGCGGCGGGTGAGCAAGCGTTTTGTTGTGGACGTGGAGCTGGAGCTGGACCTCTCGCGCGCGGCGCAAAGCGACGAGCTGGGCGACACGGTGGACTATACGCACATCATGAGGCTTGTCCGGCGCTGCGTCGAGGGGCCGAGCGTGCGGCTGCTTGAGGCGCTGGGCGAGCGTATTGCCCAGGCGATATTGCGCGACTATTCGGCGGTCGCCGCTGTCGTCGTCCGCGTGTTTAAGCCCGACCCGCCGATTACCGCGGAGTTCGAGCGCGTCGGGGTGGAGATTCGGAGGCGGCGGGGCTAATGCGCGTGTTTTTGGGCTTAGGCTCGAACAAGGGGCGGCGGCTTGCAAACCTGCGCCGCGCGGTGGCTGAGCTGCAAAGCGCACAAGGGGTGGCCGTAGTTGCCCGCTCCTCGGTTTATGACACAGCGCCGGTGGATATGAAGCCCGGCACGCGGAGGTTCTTAAACGCTGTGGTTGAGCTGCGCACGGCGCTCGCCCCGCGGGAGCTGCTTGCCCTGTGCAAGGAGATCGAGGGCAAGCTCGGCCGGCGCGGCGGGCACGGCGAGCCGCGGGAGATTGACCTGGACATCTTGCTCTACGGCTCGCTCGTCGTCGACGAGGAGGATCTGCAAATCCCCCACCCCGCCCTGCGCTGGCGCGCGTTTGTTATGGAGCCCCTGCTTGAGATCTGGCCCGCCGCGCAGCTTCCCTCGGGCGAGGCGGTCACCGAGTTGCTCACCGCCCTGCACCCCAAGCAGGATGTGCGGCGCGTGGGCGAGCTGTGAGGCGCAGCCCATGGCTCTGTTCCGCATAACCGCGCGAGACCGCGAGGGGCGAACGGAGAGGACGATCGTCGCCGCGCCGAGCGAGTCCGCGGCGGCCCGCCAGGTGCGCGCGCGGGGGTATTTCGTTCTCGAAGTGGCCCGCCTGCGTCGGCCGCTTTCGGTCAACCCGTTTCCCGGGATCCGCGCTGCGCTGTGGCCCATTCGGCCGGACAGCTACGCCCAGTTTTTCGCACAGCTCGCCGCAGCGCTGCGCGGAGGCAGGGGGCTGAGCGAGGCCCTGCGCGCGGTCGGCGAAAGCGCGCGCGAAGAGCGGCTGGCGCGGTTTTCCGCGCAGGCCGCCCAGCAACTGGCCCGAGGCACCCCGCTTTCGGAAATCATGGCCCTGGATTATTACACCTTTCCGCCCTGGGTCCAGGCGACGGTTGCCGCTGCCGAGCGCGCGGGGGCCGTTGACGTTGTGCTCGACCTCCTCGGCGAGGAGTTTCGCCTGCGCGAGGCACTTGCGGAGCGGTTTAGCGCATGTTCTGTGTTCGCCCGGGTGGTTGTCGCGGGAGGGATCGTTGCGGCGACGCTGCCCACGGCGATCGTCGGAGGGCAGGAGCAGTGGCTGAGCACCGTGGCGGCATATGGCGCGCCGGTGCTCCTCGCCGCGGCGATGGGGTGGTACCTGCTCCGCGCGCTGAAGAGTTTTCCGCTCGTGCGCGCCGTGTGGGAGCACGCGCTTCTCGCTCTGCCCATAACCGGGCGGTTGCTGCGGAACATGGCCGGGCTGCGCGCGCTGCGCTGCCTGCAGGAGCTGCTCGGGGCGGGGGTCGCGCCGGAGACGGCGCTGGAGACCGCGGGGCCGACCTGCGGCCACTGGTGGATGGAGCGGGGAATGCGCCGCGCGGCGCAGCTCGTGCGCGAGGGATGGACGATCGCCGAGGCCCTGGCCGCGGCGCGCGTGTTTCCGCGGCGGGTGGTGGGGCTTGTGGCCACCGGCGAGCAGGCGGGAGCGCTGGAGCAGATGCTCGAGGAGGGCGCGGGGCAGTGCGAGCGCGAGATGCGCGCAAGCCTTGGCCGGTGCACGCGCTGGAGCTGGGCGATGCTCGCCGTCGCCGCCGGCGCTACGGGCCTGGCCAGCGTGGTCCTCGGCGCCCAGCACGCCGTGCAAAGGGTTGGGGAAGCGATCTTCCGCGTGTTCGGCTACGGGCCGCTGCCCTAGCGCCCCGCCCGCGCATGTCGTAGGAGAGCGCCCATGCCCGTTTTCGAGATCCGCGTTCGCGACAAGCACGGGGCGCAGCGCGAAGAGCTTGTCGTCGCGGAGAGCCTTTCCGCGGCGCTCAAGCAGGTGCACCGGCGCGAGCTGTTCGTCGTCGCCGTGCGCGAAATGCAGCCCGGGGCGTGTGGGGGGCTGGGCCTGCGCGTGCGGCTCATTCTGCGGCCGGTAGACGTGGAGGCGCAAGCGGTGTTTTTCGTCCACCTGGCCACGCTGCTCGGCGCGGGGATCTCGCTGGCCAACGCCCTGGTGAGCATGGCCCGGCGGCTGGACGACCGGCGGCTCGGGGCCCTGGCGGTAGAGTGCGCGGAAGGGGCGGTGCGTGGGGTGCCACTTTCGGAGGCCCTTGCCGCGCGGCCGGGGTATATGCCGGCTTGGGTCGCGCGAGCGCTGGCCGCGGGCGAAGCGACGGGACGACTGGAGGAGGTCCTCGCCCTCGTCATCTCCCTCCTGCGGCGCGAGGGGGAGCTGCGCGGGCTACCTTCCGCAGCGGCGGCGACGATAAAAGCAGCGCTCGCCCTCGCCCTTTTCGCCCCCGCGCTCGCTTATCTACTCGTCCTGCCGCCCGGGCAATGGGCCACATACTGGCTTTTGGGGATGTACCT
>CAZMGT010000072.1:0-7699 GCA_964565895.1 uncultured Armatimonadia bacterium | reverse complement strand
GCGGCGCTATGGCTTGTTCGCCTGGCGCGCACCTCGCCGAGGCTCTCGCTCCGGGCCGAGCGCTGGGCCCAAGCGCTTCCCTGGCTCGGGCGCTTGGAGGAGGAGCTGGCGCTGTGCCGCTTCCTCCGTCTTTGCGCCACCCTCTACGCAGCAGGGGTGAGCGCCGCAGGGGCGTTTACCCGCGCCGTGGAGGCCGCGCACCCCGCGCCCCAGGTGGCCCTCTTGCGCCGGGGAGGGCAAGCGCTGGCCGAGGGGCGCTCCTGGCGAGAAGCGTGGGAGGCAACCGGGGCGTTTGGCCAAGCAGTCCTCCACGGAGCGGCAGCGGCGGAGCGCACGGGAGACATTCAGGGATTTTTAAGCTGGGCCGCGGAGGAATATGACCAGCGCGCGCAGGCAAGCGCCGCGCGGGCGCGCCGCTCGCTGTGGGCCGTTGCCCTGGGATGCGCGGCAGCGGCCGCCGCTCTTCTGGCCAAGCTGGGCGGAGCGGAGGTCGTTCGCGAGATGTACGACGCCATCGCCGAGCTCGTCGTCCAGCGCGCAGGCTAGGCGGGGGCTAAGCCACCGCTTGCCCAGCGGCGGAAAAGATCGCCCAAGCCCGCCTGCTCCGGGTCGCCGGCGAAGCCGACAACGAGATAGCGCAGGCGAATGGATTGCCCCGCGGCGAGCGACCAGCCCTCTTGGCCGAGCCAGTAAAACGGAGTGGGCGAGGCAAAGCCGTAGTCGCGGGTAAACCAGGGGCAGGGCGACCAGGGGTTACGCGGGTGGTCGAACAGGGCGATGCCCTCCACTTGCTCGCCGCGCTTGGCGAAAAACGCGCACCACTGCGCCTTCTCGCCCCAGGTGCCCTTCTCCCCCTGCCGGCCCGCCGAGTTAACCAGCGTTCCCCCGCCCGCCGGCGCAAGGTCCGGAGCAGCGCGAATGGCAAACAGCGAGTGGTTTGTCCTCGAAATATGAATGTCCGCGAGCGCGGAAAGGGTAATCTCGGCGTTAAGCAGGCGCAGCGCGGGGGTGGGAGCGGTAATGGTAAACCGGCGCTCGTCGGCGATGACCGCCTGGCCCGCGGGGGCCTGCCAGCGGCAGCGATCGGCGAGAACCACGGCGCGCTCATCGGCGCGGACGATCGTCGGCCCGCGGGAGACGATCTGTCCGCGGTCGGTGCCCTGCTGCCAAAAATTCGCGCCGTTGACCCGGTCGCAGGCGAAGAGGATGGAGCGGTGGTGGGGGTAGGGCTGGCCAGACTCGATGGTCAGCGAGCGGCCGGACGCCGGGCCGACGAAGGGGTAGAAGTAGGGATATTTCTGCGTCGGCTCGGCGCGGTAGCAGGTGAGCTCAAACCCGTTGTAGCGGACCCACACGCGAAAGCCGAACTGGTAGGCGGTCAAGCCGGTGGGCGCGGGGGCGCGCTGGGCAGCGGCGCGAGAAGGCCCGGCCAGCGCCCCACCGAGAGCGAGGCCGACAAGGCAGCGCAGCGCGGCGCGACGGCTGAGCCGTTGGGACATGGTTCTCCTCCTTTTGCTCGGCGCGGCGATCTTCCCTACCCGGGCTCGCGGCGTTCGTAGGCCGAGATAATGCCAATGCGCCGGACGTGCCGCTCGGCGGCGGAAAACGGCGTGGTCAGCCACACGCGAGCGATCTCGCGGGCGAGCTCCTCGCCGATCAGCCGCGCGCCGAGGCAGAGGATGTTCGTGTCGTTGTGGTCGCGGGCGAGCCAGGCGGAGAACGGCTCGGGGCAGGCCGCGGCGCGGATCCCGGGGACCTTGTTTACGGCCATGCACATGCCCAGGCCCGTGCCGCAGATCAAAATGCCGCACTTGTTTGCGTCGGCGGCCACGGCCTCGCCGACTTCGATGGCGATCTCGGGATAGTCGCAGGTCTCGCCGTCGAACGAGGGGTGCTCCTCGACCTGAAAGCCGAGCTCGCGGGCGAGCTCGATGATCGCATGGCGGAGGACGAAGCCGGCGTGGTCGCAGCCGACGGCGACGATGGAGGGTTTCGCGGGCTGCTCTGGCATTTTCTCACCCCAAGGTGCTACGCTAAACAGCGCGGGCGGGGGAGCGTTCGCTGCAGAAGGACAAGCGAAAGCGAACAGCGAACACCAATGCCGCCGCAGAGTGTTGGGAATTGTAGCACTGGGCAGGCGAACGAGGAAAGGCCGGCTGCCTGGTGGCCGGCCTTGGCGATTGCTACTGCCGCGCGAGCTGACGCGCTCTGGATAAGCAACGACAGGGAAGGAGTAGGCAGTCATGGGGATCATCGACGTGGACACGGGGGAAGAACGAAAACTGTCCAAAGAGGAACTAGTCCAGGCGGCGCGCGAGCTACGCGCTTGGGCGGTTACCGCGATCCACGGGGCGCGCTCCGGGCACCCCGGGGGCTCGCTGTCGATCATGGACGTCGGCGTGGCCCTGTATCTTAACGTCCTGCGGCACAAGCCGAAGGACCCCGAGTGGCCGGGGCGCGACCGCGTTTACTGGTCCGCCGGGCACAAGGCCCCGGCACTATATGTGCTGCTCGCCAAGGCAGGGTACTTTCCGCTTGAGGAATGCATGAAGCTGCGCCAGTTGCATAGCCCGTTCCAGGGGCACCCGCACAAGCCGAAGCTGGCCGGGGTGGAGGTGTCTAGCGGCTCGCTAGGCCAAGGGCTGGGGTGCGCCGTGGGCGCCGCCTTCGCCGAGCGCCTCGACCCGAACAACAACTATCGCATCTACTGCATTACCGGCGACGGCGAGCACCAGGAGGGAAGCATTTGGGAAGCGATTATGTCCGCGGGGCACTATAAGCTAGACAACCTGTGCTGCATCGTGGACAAAAACCGCCTGCAGATCGACGGCCCCGTGGAAGAAGTGATGAACATCGACCCCCTCGCCGAAAAGTACCGCGCGTTTCACTGGCACACCATTGAGATCGACGGCCACGACATGGACCAAATCCTCGCCGCGTTTGAGGAAGCGGCGGCGACGAAGGGTAAGCCCACGGTAATCATCGCCAACACGATAAAAGGCAAGGGCGTCTCGTTCATGGAGAACGTCGCGGGCTGGCACGGCGTGGCCACGAGCACGCGCGAGCAGCTCGACCAGGCGCTGGCGGACATCGGCGAGCCCTCGTTTACCAAGGAGCGCGTGGACGAGCTGTTGGCGATTACCGACAGATATCGCGAGCAAAAGCACGCCGAGATGATGGACAAGCTCCCCAAGTTTTCGCGCAGCTACTGGTGGAACAGCGGGGGGACGATGAAGTGCGAGATGGACGCCACGCGCAACGGGTTCGGCCGCGCGTTGGAGGAGATCGGCGACGACGAGCGGATCGTGACCATCCACGCGGACATCTCGGGCTCCATTCGCATTACGCAGTTTGAGGAGAAGCATCCCGAGCGCGTGAGCCGGGTGATCTCCGTCGGGATCGCCGAGCAGAACATGATGAGCGTGGCCGCGGGCTTGGCCCTCGCCGGGCGGATTCCGATCACGGGCACGTACGGCGTGTTCGCCAGCGGCCGCTGCTGGGACCAGATCCGGACCACCGTGTGCTACACCAACGTTAACGTGAAGATCGGCGGGGCGCACGGGGGCATTTCCGTGGGGCCGGACGGCGCGACGCACCAGTCGCTGGAGGAGATTAGCTGCATGTCCATCCTCCCCAACATGCACGTCTCCGTGCCCTGCGACGCGGTCGAGACGACGAAGGCCACGAAGGCCTCGATTCTCGAGGTCGTCGGGCCGGCATATGTGCGGTTTGCGCGCGAGGCGACGCCCGTGGTAACCACCGAGGACACGCCGTATATCTTCGGCACGGCGAACATCATTCGTTACCGCGGCGAAGCAGAGAAGTTCGTAGACGCGTTCGAGGTTATCCCCTCCACGGAGTATCAGGGCGAGGGCGAGGACATTGCGATCATCGCCTGCGGCCCGATGGTTCCCGAGGCGATGCGCGCGGCGTGGATCCTCAAGGAGGAGAAGGGGATTGAGACGCGCGTGGTTAACGTGCACACCGTTAAGCCCATCGACAAGGAGGCGATCGTCGCCGCGGCGCGCGACACGGGGCTGGTGATTACCGCGGAGGAGCACCAGGTGGGCGGCTTTGGGAACATCGTCGCCGGGGTAATTGCCCGGCACAAGGATTTCGACGAGCCCCTGCTCATGGACATGGTCGGCGTGCAGGACAAGTTCGGCGAGTCGGGCGAGCCGTGGGACCTGATGATCGAGTTTGGGCTTTGCGCCGAGCATATTGCCGAAAAGGCACTGAGGTTGCTCGAGCAAAAGAAGAAATAGCGCGCGGCAAGGGACGGAGAGCGCACCTCGGGCCGGGCGGCTTGCCGCCCGGCCCTTTGCTTTGCGGCGCCGGTTGCTTTGCCGCCGCTGCGCTTAGAGCAGTGAGTCGCGCGCAGGGGCGGCGGGGCGGAGGCGGGCGCTAGCGTTTGCGCCTGGGGCGCTTGGCCGGCGTGGGCTCCTCCGCGGGGTTCCAGCGCGCGCGCAAAACGCGGCTTGCCGGCATAAGCTTTACCGTGCCGTCGAGAAACGCCACGCTCACGCGGCCGTCGTGCCGGGCGGAGATGTCCTCCGGCCCGCCCACGGGCGTTGTCCCTTCGGTAAGCAGGACGATTTGCCCCGGGTCGTCGATCGCTCGCGTGTCGGCGCGGAGGAGGTAGCGGTTGAACATATACTGGTCGTGTCCCGCGGCGCCCCCGGCGGGGCAGTGCAGCCACTCCTCCTTTGCCCCGCAACGGAGGACGACCTCGCGCCAGTCCTCGCCGGGGAGGCGGCCCTTGTGGTCGTCCATGTAGCGGTGCAGGGCAAGGCTGAGGTAGTGCATTTGCTGCAGGCACTGCTTCTCTTTGGGCTGGGCGCGGTCTACCTCGCCCAGGGGAGGATAGGTCTTCTCCTTGCACCCCGGCGCCAAGCACGCAGCGCACGCGAGGGCAAACAGTACAGCAGCAGGAGGTCGAACGGCCATCTCGCTCACCTCGGGTCGTCGCGCGGGCAGAGGGGCGGTTCTCCGCCGGGGCGAGCGCGCCCTCCGTCGGCGCGGGGCGGCGCGCGGAGCGATGTGCGCCATGCTTTACATCCGCCCAACCAGGCGGTATAGTACTTGACAAATAACGCCAGCCGTTGCTGCGCGGCTGGAGGTGGTTATGGTTCCCGAATACCTGCCCCAACTGCGAGACGAAGGGTTTGACAAGATCGCGAAAACGATCCTCGAGGCGGTTAGCGACTTGGCCACCGAGGTGAACAAGAAGGTCGCGGAGACGGTGGTCAACTGCGTGCGCGAGGCCTACCTTAAGGGCTATAACGACGGGTATAAGAGCGCGCTGCGCAAGTTTCACACAGGCGAGGGGTCGAGCTAGGCGCTAGCCCCCGGGCCCGCGTATCTCCACGTTAATGTTCGGGTCCCACGCGGCAAGAATGCCCACGGCTTCGTCCACAAGGGCGCGATATTTGCGGTCGCGTGCGTACTCGTTAACAAGTTGGACGAGAACCTGCTCCGCCTTTTCCTTTAGCCCGTCGTCGTTTTTGCTCTCCCCCCAGGCGCGGTAGCAGCCGGCGACGATAAGTAGGGCGTAGGCCCGCCGCTCGGACGATTTGTACTTTTGCGCGAAGCGTTCGAGCTGGGCGATGGCCTCCTTCCAGCGGTCGAGAAAGCTTAAGCACTGCCCCACCTGAAACTCCGCGCGCTCCTCGTCGGCGCTGCGCAGCCCGCCGGCCTCGAGCGCGCGGCGGTAAAAGGCGAGCGCCGCCTCGGCGTTCTCCAGCTTAAACAGCGACTCGGCGATGGAAAACGCCGCCGGGCCGTCGCACTGCTCCGGGTGGTCGATCTGCCGCGCAAGGGTCTCAATCAGCTCGAACATCTCGAGCACCTCTTTTTCCGTGCGCGCGCGGCAGACGGTCCCGATCTTCGTCCCGCCCTTTGTTTCGAAGACAATCGGCTCATAGACCCACTCGTTGCGCGGCTTCCACACGCCTTGCCGCTCTTCTTCGGAGGGGTTGCGCGCGCGGGAGAAGCGAAGGACGCTGTTGAGCAAGCCAAGGTCGGAGTTTACCCCGCGCACCCGGCGGTCGAGGATGGCCGCGAGCTTAATGATGCGCTCGCGCTGGTCGCGGGCGATTTTTTGCTCGCCGATAAGCTCGCGGTAAAGGGCAAGCGCGGGCGCGGGCTGGCCCACGTGATAGTAGGCGTCGGCGAGCTTAAGGCGCTGCTCGGGCGGCCCGTTGCGCGCGCCGGCGGCCTCGAGCGCGCGGACCTGGGCGACGTTGGTGAAAAAGTCGAGGTAAAAGCGAACGTCCTCCACAGCGCCGCAGATGCTGGCGATTTTCTTCCCGTTGTTCTCCACGCATACGAGCGTGGGATAGTTGGGCTCCACGGCGAGCTCTGCGGGGACGTGGGGCTGGGCAAAAACGTTTACGCGAACGGGGAGGTACGTCTCGGTAATCAGCTTTTGCACGGCGGGGTCGCTAAGGACAATGCGCTCGAGGAGCCGGCAGGCCTGGCTGTCCTTGATGTAGAGGTAAACAAGCAGGGGCTTGCCCTGCTTTTTCGCCTCAGCGAGCGCCTTCTCGTAGCTCGCGTCGAGCCAGTCGATCGCCGCGCGGGCCGCAGGGGCGGCGGCCAACGCGAAAAGCAGGGCCAGGGCTACCGTGGCGCGCCTCACTGCCCTACACCTCCTCGCCATCGCCGCTCTGAAGCATCTCCGGTCGAGCGCGGAGGGAGACGACGTTGTGCACGTGGACCAACGCCCCGCGGGCGATGTCCCTTGCCGCAAGCCCAATGACCTCGCCGTACTTGCGCACCTCCGCGCCGCGGGCGATACGCTGCACGGCGATTTTGTGGGCAAACGGAATGTCCTCGGTCGCGCGCACAGTCATCCGCCGCTCACCGACTACAACGCAAACCAGCTCGCCCGCTTTCAGCGGCCTGGTGGCCGTGGCCACGTTGTCCGCGGGGTGGACGACGAGGGCGTCGGGGGCGCCCTCCGCCCCGTGCGGGCGGCACTGCTCTTCGCGCACCGCTCCCCCACCCTATTCGATAAACGGAGCGCGCTCGATGATCCCGTGCTCCATGGGCTTGTTTTTGAGCACCTCGTTTGGGCCGTAAAACCCGCGGTTAATGCGCGTGAGGGCGTAGACGATGGTCCGCGGGGCGAGGAATGTCCCCGGGTCGGCGACGGAGTTGCACCCGACCTGGCTGTAGTCGCCGAGGATGATCCCCAGCTTCGGCCCGCCGATGTCTATCGCTAGGTCGCCCACTTGGACAATTACGTTTTTCAGTTGGTCTGGCGGCCGGATGCCCTGAAAGATGCCGAAGTTCGCCGCCGTTACCTGGTTGCCGAAATGCGACATATAGCCGCACAGGCTGTCGCCCACGTAGCACACGTGGGGGAAGTTGGCGTCGTTCATCATGACCACGTTCTTAAATTCCCCGCGGAGCACGCAGCGGTCGCCGACGACGACATCGCCGCGGAAGTACGCTCCCTGGCGCACGGTGTTCTCCTCGCCGAGGATCGTCGGCCCGTGCAGGCCCACGCCGGCTTCGACCACCGTTCCGCGGCCGACAAACACCGGCCCAGAGCGCAGGTAAAGGTCGCAGCCGAAAAGCACGGCGTCGCGCTCGACGTAGATCGTCGGGGGTTCGGAGTCGTCTGTCGCCCCCCACACGGCGCGGGGCTGAAAGATGGCCCCCTCTTCGACATAGGCCTTAAACCGCCCAAGAC
>CAZMGT010000071.1:0-16524 GCA_964565895.1 uncultured Armatimonadia bacterium | reverse complement strand
CAGACATATTCCACCAGTCCACGGCCCGGGCCTGGATAGTTCTGCGAAGGCTGGCGGATGAGAACATCGGCGGCGATGAGTGCATCGAGCAGCTCGTTCCTCCCCGGCACACCGAGGACGACCAGGGGCCCGCGGACAACCTCCCTGGGCGGGGCAGCGTCTGCGTTGCGCCGGCGGGCGATAACTTCGCTCGCCCGGCGGACGGCACAGGAAATCCCGCGCTCGCGCAGGCCGCGAACGAGCCTCTCCGCAAGCGGCCGCAGCTCCTCTTCCCCATCGCCAATTACCACGGAAACAGGACCCGCTCCCTGGGGAAATCGCGCGAGCGCGGGGACGTCGAACAACAGGTCGCCCGCTGGCTCGGCCAGGCCAAACCACGGCAGCGACCCCTGCGCGACCTCAATCGCCCCCTCAGCCGCATGGCCGCTGACAAGCTCGCGCACGCGCCACGTCCACGTTCCCGCAGGCTCGTTTACGCCGATCTTCAAGAACTCACGGTAGCCGGCGGCGTCGGCCGCGCGAAACAGGTGGTAAACCTCGCGCCCATACGGGTCGCGCAGGGTCAGCTCAATGGGCAGCGGAGCGTCGATCGGCGCGCCGGTCGCGTCTACGATCCGCGCGGCGACGGACAGGCGCGCGCCCGTGGCGATGCTTTCCGTGCGCGAGGCGTGCAGCGCGGCTATCTCGTGCGGGAGAAGGAGAAACAGCCGCACGGGCGCCTGGCGCAGGTCCGCGTAAAGAAAGCTTTGCCCGGCGCGTTCTTCGCAGGCAACCGGCGCGCACGCAGTTAGGTCATACGCCGCCCAGCGGCCGCGCGGGAGGCGGACGCGCGCGGAAGCAGGCGCAAGGCCCTGGGCGCCCGGCCGCGCAAAAACCAAGATATATCGCGCGCAGCCCCCGCGCAGCTCTGCCAGTCCTACGCTTGGGGCATCGCAGGAAGCCTCCGGCGGCGACACAGGGCGACAGCGGGCAAGCGCGGGGCCGAAGCGGGCGAGAAGCTGCGCCACCTGTGCCATGGCCCACCCGCGACCGCGGCGTTCTCCGGCTGGCAGGCCGTTGTTAGTCCAGGCGCCAGGCCATGTGTCAAGCGCCGCAGGGAGCGCGCCTGTCTCAAAAGCCGCTGCCGCGGCAACAGCAAACTCCTCCGGCACTTGGCCGGAGCTGCCCCAGGAAAACTGCCACAGGGCAGCTTCGCCTCGCCCTGTGCTCACCCAAGCACAAAGCACTTCCCGTTGCGTTCCTCTCTGCGGCTGCGCGGCGCCTGGCCCGCGAAGCGCCGCTCCGAGAACGTTTGGCAAAACGCGCTGCTGCGCCGGCTGTCCGGCCGACAAAAGCCCGACGAAGTTCGACCAGCGCCGCAGCCGTTGCACCGCCAGCTCGCAGGCGCGGCGATATTCGCCGCTTGGGCCGGCGGGCGCTGCGCGCGGCGGCTGCACAATTGGTGCAAAACCCACGCCAAAGCGCAAAAGCTCCTGCAGCAGGGCGTCTGGCCCCTGCGCCGGGCGCGCCGCCTCGCTTGTGGGAAGGATGGGCGTTTGACGAAGAAGCGCGAGAAGCTCCGGCTTTGCCCCGGCGCCGGCTTTCGGCAGAGCCTCTAGCGGGCAGGCGAAAAGGTTAAAACCAGGCTCACACAGGCCCCGGCGGACAAGCGCCTCGAGCCACGCCCCGCTCTCCGGCGCACGGCGCAGAAACTCGGCGGCCTGTCGCTCAAGGTCCGCCAGGGCGCAGGCTGTGCGCCGCGTCGTGGAGACAATGACGAACTGAAACGGCGGCGAGGACACGCCGAACCCCCGAGCGACGAGCACATAGCGCCCGGGGCGCAGCGCGGAAGTAAGCCGCGGGGTGAGGCGAAAAGTAATTGTGCGCCTGCCTGGGGAAAGAGCGGGCAGGGTTGTGCGAAACACAGTTGTTGGAGCAAGCCGCGGCTCGTCGGCGGCCTCAGGCGCCTCCTCGGCCTCGCGCAGCTCAATGCTCAGCTCGCCCGCCGCAGCGGGCCGAATGGCGTGCACGGCGCAGTTTACCTCGATCGCCTCTCCCTCGGCGAACACCTGCCGCGCGCGATCGGTAAACAGCGTCAGCCCGACCGTCGCCTGCAGGGGAAGGACGGCAATGTAGCGATCCGCACGAACCGCGGAATACGGCGTAGGCTGAGCCGCTCGCTGAGCGACGAAACGCAAGACGTAGGGCCCGGGCGCGAGGTCCTCAATGCACAGAAGATATTCATCCGCCGCTCCGCTGCGGGCGCGGACAACGTTTATCGGCCGCCAGCGCGGGCGCCGGCCAACGCTGGGCAGGGCCGGCGCGGCAAACGCGGCGAAAGAAAGCCCCTCCTCCCCTGCGCTCACGATGCGAATGGTCGCGCGCGCAGGCCGGCCCGCGACGCAAAGTACCTCGGGCAGGTCAACCTCAAGCCGCGGCCGGGCAAGCCCCTCGCCCGCGGCCCCCTGCGCCTGCGCTGCCGCGGCTTGCGTGGCAAGGGCCAAAACAGCGCTGAGGTATAGCGCGCAAAGCCTCACCAGTCGTTAGCGCTCCGTGTCCAGGTTTTTCCGCCAAAGCGCACGGTGCAACGGCTTTGGCGCCCACCCTTCGTTTGACGCACAAAGATGGGCAAAGGTACAATCCCAGGCGCACTTGGGACAGCAAAACGTTGGAGGAGCGCCATGCGCCGGCTCATTCTGCTGTTCGTTTCCGCGGCACTTGCTGCGCTGGTTGCCGCGCTGTGCACCGGCTGCTGACCCCCGCGCTAGGGGCGCGGTCGCGCCTCGGGCTTACGCGCTGACCAGAGGGAAGTTTTTCCGCCATGGCCAACGCTGCGCCGGTCGGAGCCGCCGGAGGTGCTCGCCTAAAGCTCAAGCTGTGGCGCAGCGCGGCGGCAGGGGCAATCGGCGGCGGGCTTGAGATTGCCAATCGCTTCCGCGAGAAGGCAAACCGCCTTTTCCCTTAACTCCGCCATTGCCTGGAGGACTTCGTCGTGGGAAACAGGGCCCTCTCCCAACCCCGCGGCGAAGTTCGTAACCAAGCACAGCGCGGCATAGCACATATTCGCCTCGCGCGCCAAGACAAGCTCGGGCAGGCCGGTCATCCCCACGACGTGCCCGCCCAGGCGCGCGAACATTTTTACCTCGGCCGACGACTCAAACCTTGGCCCCTCAACGCAAACATATGTCCCGCCCTCGCGGCAGGGCAGCGCCACTCTCCGCGCAGCGTCGGCCAGAAGGCCGCGTAGCCGCGGGCAGTATGGCTCGCTCAGGTCAATGTGAACGACGCGGTTGTCCCAAAACGTCTGGGGCCGCTGGCGGGTGAAATCCAAAAACTGGTCGGGCAGGAGCAGCGTGTTCGGCTTAACCTCCGCGACGAGCGAGCCCGCCGCCGCGGTCGCCAGAACTTCGCGCACGCCAAGCTTGCACAGCGCAGCAATGTTCGCGCGGTAGTTAATGCGGTGCGGCGGCAGGGCATGCCCCGGCCCGTGCCGCGGCAAGAAGAACACCTCACGCCCCGCGAGCGTCCCGCGATAGACGAGGGCGTCGCCAAACGGCGTAGAGACTACCTCGCGCGCGGCGCGGGCAAACTCGCGCAGGTCCTCCAAGCCCGTCCCGCCGATTATCGCAACGCTCATTGCCTCCCCCCGCCCGTCGATTTCCCGCTAGCTGGCGCTTTGCGCGGCACGCAAGGCGATATCCCGAGCGACAAGATACACCGCGCCAAGCAAGAGGAGCATGTCGCCGAGCGTGGCCATTGCCCCGAGCAGGCTCTCGGCAAGGTAGCGGCCGTTGCCGAGCAAGCCCCAGGCCGGGCGCAGGCGCTCGTGCATCACCGCCAGCTCGACATCGCCCAGGACAAAGTTAACCACCGTCCAAACACCGAGTGCGCCCAGACCAAGCGAGCCCAAGCGCACTGCGGCAACAAACAACCCTGCGGCAACCACGCAAGCCATAATGCTCGGGCAGATGGCCTGCATGAGCCACGTGCGATGGGCGTAGCGGGCCATGCTCTGCGGGGTGTCCCAGCAGGGCCAGGGGCTAAGGGCGCCGAGGAGAAAAAAGTGCAAAAGCCCCAGGCCAATTACGCACGCCGCAGCGGCCAAAAACACCACAGCGACAAACCGCCCCGCCGTGTAACGGGCGCGCGGGTGTGCCTCTTCGCCCGCCGGCTCGCGCGGCGATACGCTGCTCGCGCGTTGCTCGTCGTTCACGGCCAGCCCCTCCCTCGCTTGGCGTAAAGCCACCCTAGGGCAGGAAGTTGTAGCACGGCGTTTGCGCGTAAATGCCATATAAGCTCCACAGGGCGCCGCCGGTAAATTCGCCTAAAACAAGGCCTAAGAAAAACGGGATCCCCTTGCGATATAAACGAATGCCGCCGAAGTGAAGCAGGATGCGCTTTATCAACCACGCGGCAAGAATGGACACCCAAAATAGGTTCATAGACCAGCTTCCCGAGACGGCGAAGCCCACGGGGTTAAACACCCAGCCCAAAAAGCGCAGGCGGGCGAGAGCGAGGATGAGGGTAAAGAAAAAGCCGAACGTATAGCCCTCGATCGGCCCGCGCCCCGGCCCCTGGCCGCTCTGCAGCCAGCCCATGAGCAGCGACGTCGCCTCTTGGCCATACCACGGCCTGCCGCCCCACTTATAGGACTGGTCGAGCAGCGCCCAAAACGCGCTCGCGATGCCCACGGCCGCGGCAACGGTCATCCCCGTGCCTACGATGCGCAGCGGCACGGGTGTTACCTGCACCGCGCGCAGGCCCTCGAGCTGGTGGGGCATGGGATGCCCGCGATAGGCGCGGTTAAACGCTTGAAACAGGCCGAGCAAAACGAGATTCGGCCGCGCCATGTGTTTCGGCCCCGCCCAGTCGACGATTACCCGATGTGGGCCGGCGAAATGCAGATCGTGCACCGGCGAGCCGACCTCGGCGCGCATCCTGGTGATCGCCAGGGAGAGGATGAAGTAAAGCAGGAAAAAGACAATGGCCACGTGGGGGCTCATTCCCGCGGCCACGGAAAGCCCGACGAGGCCGAAAAAGCCGAGCAAAATGGCCAGGCTCGCCCAGCGGTAGGTGCGCGCCTCGCCGGGGCTAATGTGCTCCGCGCGCTCGCCGAGAAGGCAACGGAACACGTCGCGCAAGTGATAGCGCGAAAGATAGAGCGTTATCGCGGCAAACGCCATATAGCCGCCAAACCCCTGCTGCTCAAGAAAGGGAAAGCCGGCGATGGCATACCACCCGAAAATGCCCCCGAGCAGCTTTTCGAACTTGAAAAACAAGTAAAACGCCCAGCAGGAAAAGGCGAGGTCCAGCGGGATGAAGTAGGCCAGGCCCACAGCGAACGGGTAGATGACCACCGGCGTCCAGCCCAAGGCCTTCCAGGGCATCTCGGTGAGCATGGGGCCGGTGTCGATGAGCATATAGCCCCCGCGGTTGGGGATAAGCTGGTGTAAGTAGCGCAGCCCTTGCACGAGCGAGAACAGCCCGGAGAGGCAAAAGCCGACCCATAGCGCGGGCCGACGAAACTCGCCGCGCTCCGTGTGGCATAGCGCGGTGGGCAGCTCTAAGATGGGAAAGCTGAGGTGGCTGCGCTCCGTCCAGTCGCGGCGCACGATAAGGCACATGGCGAGCATAACCACGGTGAGCAAGAACAAAAACACGCTCCACCAAACAACCGGCTTAACCCAAGGGCGCCACAGCTCAGGCAAGTAGAGCGATGTCCCCCCGACCGCCCACTCCTCGGCGGCGTGGGTGTCTTTAACGACGACGAGGTCGCTGAGATACTGAAAAAACAGCCCCCGGGCGTGCGCGTCCTCGGCAAGATAGCCGTAGGGATAGGCGATCACCGCTGTCGTGGGCTGAATGACATCGAGGCTGGACATGGACGAGGCGACGGAGAGCATGGCGTAGATGACGAGCAGCTCGCCGGGCAACAGAGCGAGCCGCGGGCGCAGCCGACGGACAACCAGGTTTAGCGGGACGAGCAGGGAGAGGAAAAAGATTACGTTAAAGTAAAGCGAGACGGTGTTCGGCCGACCCTGGCGCCAGATCAGCCCGGCCATGTCCCAGTAATTAAGCGGGACGATGAGCACAAGCCCGAGGATAACGCTGCGCCAGGTAACGGCCCAGCGCCAGCGCCCACGTTCCGCGTTCATCCGCTGCACCCCGGACGAAAGTCGTGGTCTTCTCGGCGCGGCTTTTGCACGATGATTTCTCAGCGCCGGCGGTGAATCCTCGGCGAGAGCGGCCAGGCATAGCGCCGAGCAACGATAAACGAAACGGCCACCGACGGAGTTTTTGCCTTGGGGGAGCGAGGCAGGTTGCCCCGAAACAGCGCTCTGGGCTAGCATGTAATGGCGCAGTAGGCAAAAAACGCCGGGGGGTGTGCCTGTTGCCTCACATTCTTATCGTGGAGGATGACAGAAGCAACGCTGAGCTCATGGCTGTTATCCTTACCCGCATCGGAAACATGGAGGCCACGATCTCCGAAGATTCCGAGGAAATCCTCGCTCTGTGCCGCAGCGGAACGGTAGACCTCGTCCTTATGGACGTCGCGCTTTCCAAAACCGAATACCAGGGCGAGCCTATCGACGGCGTAGAGCTTACCAAAATCCTCAAAGCAGACCCCGCCACGGCGCATATTCCCGTGGTGCTCATTACCGCGCACGCCATGCGCGGCGACCGCGAGCGGCTGCTTGCCGAAAGCGGCGCAGAGGCCTATATCGCCAAGCCGCTGAGCGACCACCGCGAGCTGCTCGTGACCGTGCGCAGCCACCTCCCCGGCGAACAGGCGCAGTGACAGCGGCGGCGAGTTGTGCTAGAGCTTAGGCTGCGTAGGCGATTATTGGGGCATGCACCACAAACTATAGACGATGCTCCACACCCGCCTGGCTTCCCCTGTCCCCCTTGGCCTGCGCCAGGGCCCAGGGCGGCTGTGTTCATCGCCGCTCCGAGCTTTTGCGCCGTGGAAACAAATACAGCGGCTTCACGGAGAAGGGCAACGGGCACGCCGCGCCGCTTACGGGAGGAGGGAAAGCAGCTTGTCAGGGGCCTCGCGCTCGTAGAAAATGCTCACCCGCGCGACGAGGATAGAGTTGTTGCGCGTCCAGATCCCCATATACCCGCCGGGGAGGGGGTCGGGATCCTCGTACTCCAAAATCGGCCGGTTTTCCAAGAACACCGAGATCTTGTTGCCGATCTTGCGCATTTGGATGTGGTGCCACTGGTGGTGGACGGCCCGGCCCCCGGGCACGCGCGCCTCGCTCGTCGAGGCCACGACTTTTCCGTTGCGGCTGAGCGTTGTCTTTAGCCCGCCCGTGCCCCCGAGGACCAAGGAGTAGCCGCTCTTCGGGTCCTTCCCGTCGCCGCAGATAACGCAGTTTAGGTCGCGCGCGCGTTTCGTCTCGTCAATGCCCTTCCAAGTCATAGCCACGCCCACGTAAAAGTCGAGCACTTGGTCGCCTTCGAAGCGGTGCTTGTTCCAAATCACGGCGACGTCCTTAGACGATCCGCTGTACCACGACCAGCGCTTCTCGCAGTCCCAGCGATAGTGCACGCGCCACTCGCCGCTGCCCACCCACCAGTCGGCGGGCGCCGCGGCGAAGTTATAGTCGCGCAGGTGGGTTGTCTCAATGTCCAAGTCGGCGACGCGGATGGGTGGCCCGATGACCTCCACGCCGAGGCGCGCCCCGCCGGCAAACGCCGGCGCGGTGGCCACCACATTGCCCTCCCACGTGGCTACGAGCTTATCGCCGCGCCGCGCGACCTCCATCAGGGCGAACGCTGTCGTGGTCAGCGAGACGTCTGCGGTGCGCACCATCTCCCCGTTGACTGTGGCCCACACCTGGCGCGTGCCGTCGGCCTCTGCGGGGCCCAGGCGCAGGCACAAGCCGGTTGCCGGGTTGTCAGTGGGAGAAAGATAAAGCGCGCGCTCGGCGGTGCTGCCCGTGCTTGCGGGAACAATTAGGCGCAGGGCGACGTCGCCGAAATACACCCCGCGGTGCCAGAACAGGGTGGGCCGCTCGGCCACGCCGACCCATTCCACGGCCCTGCTCGCCCAAGTCATGTAGTCCGTCGGCCCAACGTTGCGGGGAAGGCGCGGCTTGGGGCCGCCCTCGCCCTTGTAGTAGGGCAGCGGGCTGTTCGGCGGCCCGGAGGGCGAGACGTCTACGTCGTCGAACGTCGCCTCGCCCCCGGCGACGTAAAGTCCCATCGCCCCGAGGCCATCGGTGGGGTCTGGGGCGACGACCAAGCGCACGCCGTCTACAAAGCCCTCTATTTGCCCCTCGGTGAGGCGCACGGCAAGCCGCGACCACTGCCCTGCCACACATCCCCCAGGGGCCGAGGCGAGCACCGTTTCCCCCTCGGGCTTAACCCACACAAGCTGCACGCGGCTCCCCTCGCCCCTCGGCTGCAGGCGGAGGACGCAATAGTGGCTGGCGTCCTTTACCTCAAAGCACAGTCCCACCGCCGTGCTCTTGTCCTCCGGGCGCGCGGCTGCGGAGACCGTATAGCGCTCCCACCACCACGAGCCGCTCCGGGCAATGCCCGGCTTGGAGGATTTTCCGGTAAACGCAAAGCCATTTATCGACTGCGGCGATTCCGGCACGCCGGTCTTTTTCCACTGCCCGGAGAGCGCCTCCCAGGTGTCTTGCTCGTTGGCCTCGCGGGTAAAGTCGTCGCTGAACACGACGTCGGCCACGCGCTGGCAGCGCACGTCGCGCAGCTTCCCTCCCTTGGCCGCGGCGCGGAAATAGACAAATCCGCTGGGCTGATTCGCCCACGGGTAGCGGACAGCGACCCAATCGCCCAAAACCAGGCGCAGCGTATCGGGCCGGCGGATGAGCAAGAACCGCAAGCCCTCGCTGGGGACCTGGGGAAGCTCCCCCTGGGCGACGACCACCCGCCGGCCAAGGGTTACCTTAACCACGGCGTAGCTCCGCGCGGAGAGCTCCACGGCGCAGTATGTCGTCGTCCCCTGCAGGTCGAAGATCAGCTCGCGCTGCGGGGCATTGCTCTCGGGCGGGAGCAGCCGCGCGCTGACGTTGTAGCGATCGCTGTATGGCGGCCGGGTCGCTTCGTAGCCGGGGATGATCGGAGGCTTGCGAAACGCGGGGCCCTCGGACTCCTCGCCCGCGGGGTGCTCGACAAGCTCCGTGGAAGGCACCCACTCGCTCTCCCGCGTGCCGACGAAGCGCGGGGTGGTTAGCCCGCGGCAGAGGTACTCGATTATCCCGCGCACGAGGGGCTCGGGATCCTCGATATCCCAGCCGACGACGAATCCCGCGCGCGAGCCCACGTGGACGACCTCGCCCTGGCCCACCTTCGCCAATACGCAGGCCGGCGCGCCGAGCAGTTGGGCCATGCTCCCCGGCCCGCCCTCGAGCTTCTCGTCGGTATAGCGCATGAGGACCACGTATTTGTCGTTCTCGGGCACGATAACCGAGTCGTAGGGATAGCGGCGCCCGCCGCAGGCGATGACCTCGCCCATGTTCAGGTAGCGGGTAATGGGGTGCTTGGCGACGACCTGTTGGTTTGCCCTGCCCGAGCTCTCCACCCACTTGCCTTCGAACAGCGGGAAGCGGTGATAGCGCCAGAGCTCGATAACCCCGCGGCCTCCGCCCTTGATGTACTCCAAAAAGGTCTTCGCGGTGTTGGGCACCGCGGCGCTGGGGCAGGTAAGAAACACCACGTCGTATTTTTTCAGCACATCTAGGTCGTCGTTGTTGTGCAACCAGATACGCTCGTGGGGGATGCCCAGGCGGCTAAGCATTCCCTCCCAGCCCATGGGGTATTCGCCCGCGGTGCCAATGCGGCAGGGACGGGCAAAGGCCACCGGCGCCGCGGCAAGCAACGCCGCGACGAGGGCGGCGACAAACGCTATGCTTCGGCTTTCGCGGCCGGGCGTAAAACCCATCGCTGCGGCGCCTCCTACATAGCCGTGGCACAGGCCGCTCGGCCTCGCTGGCCCCATCCGGCAATGCGCCGAAAAAGAAGCGGCCAAGCGCTGATATAATAGCCTTAGGCGGCTGTTGCAGGCAAATCCTCTACTCCGAGAGGCCCTGCTGCTGAAGCCAGCGCTTAGCTGTCGCGTTTTAGTTTTTGACCCCCACAGGCGAGGGAAGGTGTCGTTATGCGCCGCGCGTTTACGCTTATTGAG
Organism: uncultured Armatimonadia bacterium; assembly: GCA_964565895.1. Lineage (GTDB taxonomy): Bacteria > Armatimonadota > Zipacnadia > UBA1398 > CAZMGT01 > CAZMGT01. The sequence goes on along the minus strand of CAZMGT010000071.1, from coordinate 6,386 downwards.
CTGCTTGTCGTAATTGCGATAACTTCCGTTTTGGCGGGGATATTGTTTCCCGTGTTCGCCCAGGGGCGCGAGAAGGCCCGCCAGACGCCATGCTTAAGCAGCCTGCGCCAACTGCAGACGGCATATTTGCTCTATGCCGAGGATTGGAACAGGTGCACGGTTGGCAAGAACTGATGCCGGGCGCTATACATCTACCACCGCGACGAGGGGCTATACATCTGCCCCTCGGGGACACCGGCGGCCCACCGAGCACGTGGAGCAGGGGCGATTAGCAAAGCGTAGGCGTTTGGGACAATGTTTCTCGCGAGAAGGATAGTTTTCCCCGGGGGAAGAAGGGAAAAAAGCAACTAGCATAGCCGTTTACGCTGAGCCAGCAGCCAGGGAAGGGAGGTGCGTGGAGGAGCAGAGAGGGCGTCTTTTATGGGGGCTAATCGCTAACTAGCAGGGCAACGTGTGGGAAAGGAGGCTCCACATGCGCAAAGGCTTCACCCTTATCGAGTTGCTTGTGGTGATCGCGATTATCGCGATCCTCGCCGCGATTCTCTTCCCCGTGTTCGCCAAGGCGCGGGAGAAGGCCCGGCAGACGCAGTGCCTGAGCACTGTGCGCCAGATGATTACCGCGTATCTGATGTATGCCGAGGACTACGACGGTACCGCTGTCTACGGTAGGTGGTGCGACAAGCTTCAGCCATATATTAAGAACGAGGGAATTTACATGTGCCCCAGCGGCACAGATAACAGGCCGTGCAGCGGAGGCTATCGCCACACCTACCAGATTAACTCCAGCAAGTGGGTATTCGGGCGCCGCGGGAAGACGGCGAAAATCGGCACCTGCCCCAACCCTGCTGAGCTGATCGTCTTCTGCGACAGCAAGAGCAACTCCAACAACCACAGCATCGACCACAATAACGACCCCGTGCCCGAGTTCGACGTCGTCAAGAGAACCCCGTGGCAAAAGGCGCAAATTGCCTGGGGCCGGCACAACGAGGGGTTTAACGTGTCGCTGCTCGACGGCCATGCGAAGTGGGTTAAGTTCGAGCAGACCATCGGCAACGGGTGGTACTACAATGCCCCCGGCCAGAGCGGCGGGCCGTGGAGCTGGTGGGGCCCCGCGCGGTATCAGTAACGCGCGCATAAGCTAGCGAGCAGCGGCCGGCGGCTGGGCGCTTGCCCGGCCGCCGGTTTTTTGCTCGCTTCTCGCTCGCACGGCACAGCGAGACGGCTAAGCAGTGTGCACGGGAAGGCGTTTTTTGCGAACAAGGCAGGGGAGCGGACGCCTTAAGCCGAAGCAAAAGACAACTTTGGTTGGGAGGCTCCACCATATTTCCGCCCGCTCGGGGGAGCGGTCGGGGCTAAAATAGCTGCTGAGCGCAGCGCGCGGACCGACCCGCTGGCTGCCGGCCTCGCCAGCAGCGGCGCGGGGGGCGCGCTCGCTGGCGAGCGCGGGAATTATTTGCTTATCGTTTAGCTTTTCTTTCCGCGCGGGCCGCGAAGATATCCGCTAGGCAAAGACGAGCGTTCGCCGCGGGCAAGAGGACCTTTGCCCCATGGCGAAGCGGACGCGTTTGTCTCGCAAGCTTTTTCGCCGCGGAGCGACGGCTCATGGCCGAAACGGACCAGCAGCGCGAGCCGACGATCGAGGAGGTGCGCCGGGCGATTCGCGCGTGTCGGCGGTGTCCGTTGCGCGAGGTTTACGATTCGCCCGTCCCCGGCGTAGGGCCCGCGCCGGCGCCGCTGTTTATCATCGGCGAGGCACCGGGATATGAGGAAGTCGTTCAGGGCGAGCCGTTTGTCGGCCCCGCGGGGCAGCTTTTGCGCGCGCTCATGCGCGAGGTGGGCATTAGCGAGGCCGACCGCTATATTTGCAACGTAATCCACTGCCGCCCGCCGGGAAACCGCTTTCCCACCGACACCTCGATAATCCGCACTTGCCTGCGCTGGGCGAGCCTGCAGTTGAAGATCGTCCGGCCGCAAATTGTGCTTGCCTTGGGCGGGCATGCCCTGCGCTTTACCTATGGCAGCGGGCGGGGAATTACCGCGGAGGTCGCCGACCGCATGCAGGGCAAGGCCCCGCCGTTTAAGCCGTGGAAGCTAAAGAGCGGCCGCGTAGTGGACTTTATGGCCACGCTGCACCCCTCGTTTTGCCTGCGCCCGCCCAACGTGCGCAGCAGCAACCCGATCATGAGCATGGACGTTGAGCACAAGCAGCGCCTGCTGCGCAACGACCTCGAGCTTATCGCCCGGCGCATTGCCGAGCTGCGCGCGGAGCATAGAGAGCGAAGCGAGCAAGCCGCGGGCTAGGGCTTGTAGGTGACCCACATCGGGCTGCCCCACGCCGTTATGTGGTTTTCCTGAATGAACCGCACATAGTAGTAGCTCGTCTTGCCCGCCTGCGCGGCGTTGTCCGCCCAGGTAAAGCTCACCTCGGCCTTCTTCGGCTCCACCGTGTAGACGTAGCGGTTGTCCTTAATGACGTCCACGCGGGCGACGGGCGCCGTGCCGATGATCTTGATTTCCAGCTTGGGCGGAACAGCGGAGACGAACTCGTCGCCCATAATGTGGTCGCCGCAGCGCACGTCGAGGATCACATTGTCGTTGGCCGCATAGCAGTGGCGCTTTTTCAATGCGTCGAGCACGGCCTGGCGCGTGCGCCCCTCGGCGAGGACCACGGCGTAGCTAATATGCGTGGACCAGTGGTCGCTTGAGCTTTCAAACCCTAGGCGATAGCCCTTCTCCAGGGCGTTCCAAACGTAGCCCTCGGGGCGATAGCCGCCCTCGCTGTCCTCCGGGCTTTTCGCGGTGAGCGGCGCGCCCGGGTGCTCGTAGCTTTGCCGCCGGCCCTGATAGATCTCGACCACCGGCTCGACTTCAGGATCGTTGTCGCGCCAGTCCGTGCCCATGTTCGTGGCGCTCGTGTGCGAGGCGCAGATGCCGCCGAAGAACTTCAGGTAGCGATAGAGCATCTTCGTGTCCGGGCAGCCCTTCTCCGGCGTCCCTTGCAGGTCGCCGTTGGGCAGGGTGCGGATGCCGCGCTGGGCGAAGATCGGGTTGCGGTGGCCGTTGGGGAAGCGCTGGCTCCGCTCGTAGCTAAACATGGGCACGAACGTCGGCGGGTTGTGGAAAATGTCCGTTTGCTTCTGAATGAGCCACCAGGGATATTCCTGGTGATAGCCGTTGTTGTGGTCGCCGTTGCCGATCCAGTCCATCTTCGCTACATCTAGCCCATAGCGCCAGAGCTCCTCAAGCGGCCCGTCGGCGTCGCGGTGGCTGGAGATCTCCGTGTGCCGGTGAAATTCCCCGCGCAGAAGGAGATATTGCTTGCCGCCCGCCGAGACGCGATATTGGGCCATGCGCGCGATCTCCGCCGCCTCGTTGGGGTGGATCGGCTGATAGTCGGCCACTGTGGGCGGCTGCGCGGGGACGAGCGCGGGTTCCGCGGCCCCCGGACGCGCGGGGAGCAGCGCCGCGCGCAGGTCGGCGCTTGTCGTTCCCCGCCTGCCCTCGCCCCGGCTGTCCGTGCTATAGACAACAACCAGCTCGCCCGTCTTCAGCGGGGCAAGCGCCGGGCGGTTGTCGATGAGAAACGAGGAAGAGGGCAAGGCAATCGCCCCGCTCCATGAGTTTCCCTCGTAGACGGCCGCCCAGCTCGACCAAATAGTCCCGCCGCCCATCGGTATTTCCTCGCCGTGGACGGTAAGCGTCCGCCCGGGGACGACGGGGCGCTCCGCTGTGCCGTGCTTGCGGAAAAGGAGCCACACGCGCCCGCTGCCGTCTACAGCGATGCGCGGGATGCTCTTGCGGATGCGGAACTGCTCGCCCAGGGCGGCCTCGAGGTCGCCCGCGGGAGCGAGGATGCGCGGGCCATCGATGCAGCGCACGACAACGGTGCGGTGGATGTAAAACCCCGCGCCCTGGGCGCCCGGCCACTTTACGCCGAAGTCCTTGCCCCAGTTGGCGTCGCCCTGCTCATAGGCCACCCACAGCCGGTCGCGGCTGTCGCAGGCCAGCGAAACGCGCGCCTCGAACAGCGGCGAGGTGGCCACGGGAATACGCTCGCTGTTTTCCCCGTCCGCGCGCCGGACGACGATAACGTCGTAGTCGCCCTTCTCATAGGTGTCGTAGCCGACGTAAACGATGCCCTTCGAGTCGATGGCGATCGCCGGGTTCCACTCGTTCGCCGGGCTCTGGGCGACGACGCGCGGCGTTTGGGCAAGCGGGCCACGCGAGGCGGCGAGCTTGATGTCGAAGCTCCCCGCGTTCCAACTCATCCATGCCCAAACGACGGCGCCCGTGCGCGGGTTGGTTGCTGCAACGGGGCAAATGTCCGCCCCGGGGTTTGTCGTCAGCCGACGAATTTCCGACAGCTTGCCCGTGCGCGGGTCATAGGTGCGCGCGTAGAGGTCCCAGTTGTCGAGCTGCTTGGGGTTGCGCTGGTAGCTATAGCGCGTGGGCGATTCGCTCCAAATTACCCAAACAAGCCCATCGCCATCGACGGCGACGGTGGGCCGCCAGATGTCGCGCTGGGGCTCGGTGATGTTGATCGGCGCAGACCATGCCCCGTCGCGAAAGCTGACTAGCCGAAGCTGGTCGCCGTTGTTCTTGGTCACGAGCGAGCTGAAGTCGGTCATGTCCGGCGAGAACTGCGTCGGCGTGCCGTGCTGGTAGGCGGTGTATACGGCCCACGCCGTGCCATCGGGGCCGACAGCGGCCGCGGGAAAGTCCTCCTCGTCGGGCGTGGCGACGATCGCCGTGGAGGCAATTTCGCGCACGACGCGCGCCCGGCCCTCGAGCAGGGCGAGGGGCTGGCCGAGGGCCAATTGCCCGGGGACAAACGAAAACTGCCCCTGCGCTGTGCTTATTTGGGCCTTTGCCCCGCGGGGCGCGTCGAGAGTTATGCGCAAGCGGACGGGCGTGGCGCGGGCCTTTTTGCCCCTGCCCCCCGCAGCGGCGCTGCGCGCCGTCCACGAGTTGCCCGCGACCTTTGCCCCTTGTGCCGCGGAGAGAATCTCGATGGCCACAACCCGCCCCTCGCTCAGGGTAATCTTCCCATCCCAGGGGGTGGGCGCGGCGTCCTTGAGGCCAAGGGTCAGGACGAAAGATGTCGCTCGCAAAGGCAGCGCGGCCGCTGCGCCCGGGGGCGCCACCTCCTGCTGGGCGAGGCCCCTTGAGCCGAGGAATAAGCCGAGCGACAGCGCCAGCAAGGCAAGCGCCGCCGCGAAAACCGCTTTTGCTTTGCTCACAAGCTCTCACTCCCTGCCTTCGCTCGGGGAAAAGAACCGGCGCAACCAGCCGGCAATTTCACAGCGCACACGCGCGTTCCCTTCTGCCTTTCCGCGAGAGAAGGGGCGCCGAGCGCGACGTGGCTCGGCGGCAAATGGGTGTGTGGCGCTCTACTTAAACACAAATCGCGCCGGCCCCGCCTGGAACTTAACATGCCCGTCGAGATAGCAAATGTTGATGGAGCAGCGGTGCGAGCCATGCAGGGTAACGCCGTATTTCACGCGGGTAAGCTTGCACCAAGCGTCGGACCAAAGCCAGCAGTCAGGGTCCCACTGCTCGGTGAGCACGCGCGGGCTGTTGTCCGTGCGCGTGCGGAGGAAACCCCAGCAGATCCAGGTGCTAAAGCTCGGCTTGGGCGGATCTACGGTAAGCGGCGGGCGGTCGTAGCTGAAGTAGTAGTAGCCGATGTTGCCCGCAGAGATGTTCTCCGGGGTTGGGGCGAAGTCCGGCATCCAGCGCTGAACCTTCCACGTCGAGGGGCAGTAGAAGAGCTTCATGTTTTTTACATATGGTTCGAGCTGCTTAACGAGTTGCTTGTGTGTCGTGCTTGAGTTGCAGGCATAGTGGTCGCAGGGGAAAATGCCCTCATAGTCCTGGGCGTACATCGCGCAGGCCATGCCGAGCTGGCGCAGGTTAGACGCGCAAACGGTCTTCCGCGCCGCCTCGCGCGCGCGGCTGAACACGGGAAAAAGCATTGCCGCAAGGATGGCGATGATGGCGATGACCACAAGCAGCTCAATGAGCGTAAATCCTTGGCGCAAGCGGTTCACCACGGCCACCTCTTTTCTTCAAAAACCAGCGCCCGGCAAGCAAGCTGCCCCGAGCGTTATTTGCGAATCTCCAGCCACCAGCCCACATCGGGCTCTTTGATCAGGCGGAAGTTGGGGATCCCGGCCTCGCGGGCGAGATCAATCATGCGCTCCTTGGGCCCGCGCCAGCCCTTGGGCTTGCGCTGCTCGAACTTGCTCAGCCGCCACTGCACGAGCTGCTGGCGAATTTCGGGGTCGAGCAGCCGGCCGAAGCCCCCGTGCCCGATATAGGCCACACCCCCTGGCTTAAGCACGCGATAGCATTCGCGCAAACCCTGCACCTGATCCTCCCAAAAC
>CAZMGT010000070.1:0-16562 GCA_964565895.1 uncultured Armatimonadia bacterium | reverse complement strand
GGCGCATCCGCCTGTGGCTCTACCGCCGGCCAAAGCAATGGGTGGAGTGGGACGACGCGCGGTTCACGTGCGTGCAACAGGAACTTCTGCGCGCCGCAGCGGCTCCGCACGACAAAGCAAGCCGCCATATAACACCGCGGCGAGCACGGCTCTAGAGATGCAGGACCTCTAGCGCGAGGACGCGCAACATCGCGGACGGTGGTAGCTCCGAAAAACAGCAGTCTGCCCCCAGGCGAGGGGATGCCGCCAAAGTGTCAGCATGGGGACCGAGGTTTTGCAAGGAGTTGGAGGCGGAGGGACAACGGTTGCTCGCGTTTCGTTCTATTGACTGCAGCTACAGACAGGGACGAAATGCGCTTTTCTAAGGGAGGCAATAATGAGGGTGAGGCCGGGAGACCCTGCATCCGTTGACTTAGTGGTAATGATGGCTGTTACCAGGTATGCAGCGAGTGAGCGTCGGCGAACGCGCGTGAGAAGACCTCCTACGACATGCACAAGTGTCAGGCGCGCACCAGACAATACCGCAGCTGTTAGTGCGCGCCTATATGGGAGATAAGGGGCTAACGCGACCAGGGCCATCGTGGTCGCCGTTTTCGTGTTAGGCACTCGACAGGTACGCGACAGGCGAGCAATTGGTCCTTAGTCGGAGCCCTGTTGCTTTGCTACACCTAACGCACCGGAGGTACGCAGGACGTCATGCATATAAGTAGGGCCCGCACAACAGATGCAGCCGGCTAGGCGACAACCTTACGTTCATAACAGGCCGCCAGAAAAGGAATTTTTTAGGGAATACGGACAATATCTCAGTAAACGGCGGCTCCTGGCTAGCCCGGGGCCGAGACCTTTTAGGGCAGGCATTTATGACGAAATCGCCCGCGAGAGACATAGAAGCGGCTGTTGTTGAGGGTATTGCAACTTTAGCTGCGGCGCGATAGGCCCGGAGCGGGTGCTGATCGGTGCAGGAAGCAAACTTCTAGCGGGCTAAGTGCATATGGGAGTTGGTGCTACTCATGTGCGCGCGTTTTGTTAACACCGACTGCCTCGTCTGCGGATCACAAGAGCGAGTTAGCATGGGACATGCGTGTATGCCAAAAAGCTTTGCGGCTGCGCTTGAGTTGCCGCCGAGGATACGGAACGTAAGAGTATTCCGCTGCCGAACGTGCGGCTTTTACTACGTAAGACCAATGCCTATCTTAAGCGAAGCGGAATTAGGCCGCTTGTACGACCAATCTTATTTTCCCGAATATACTGCGTGGTGGGCTAAGCGTAGGAAGCGCGACGCGCAGCGGCGGCTATCTGCCCTGCAGCGGGAGCTTAAGGCGTCGGGAGAGATTCTCGACATCGGATGCGGGACCGGCATTTTTCTAAGTGTCGCAGCCACCGAGGGTTACAATGTGCGCGGTCTTGAGGTCTCTCGCGAGCTCGCAGCACTGGCTGCCGAGGTTTCTGGGAGAGCAGTAGACATTGGGCGGCTGGAGGACCTCATGTACGAGGACGAACGATTCGCAGCAGTCTACGTAGATTCAGTGCTCGAACACGTTACTGATCCTAAAGCATTCATCCAAGAGGTTTATCGCATTCTCAAGCCGGGGGGAGTTGCGTACGTTGTCGTACCTAACGAAGACTCCTTTGCTGCCAAAGTCCTCGGCATCTACCGAACGCTGAGAGGTCGAAATGCGCGGCTCTCTCCGTTCACCTCTCCCTATCACGTGATCGGTTTCTCAAAGTGTTCCTTGGCCCGATGTTTCGAAGACGCGGGATTTCACGTGGCAAAAATCTCTCTCACTTCGGGTCATGAAGAGATTTTCAAGTATGCAGATCGTATACGGCAGCCAAAATGGTGGGTATTGGAGATCATTTTCTCTGTGGGTGAAGTGATCGGAATGGGCTGCAGCATCGAAGGGATCTTTCGCAAGCCCATGTCCCGGCACGGTACCGGCTCTCACTAGCCGCTCGGCGTCGGTCTAGGCGCATAGGATTGCTCTGGAGGCGATACAGCCAACGACTAGACAAAAAAACCACCTTGTCTATTGTAGCGCTTTCTTTTTTCTTTGACGCTGCGACCTTACAACTCGCAAGGTGTCTTTTGAAGCAATCACATCTAGCAACTTCGTGAGGACTGCGGACCGACGCTGGCGCACCGACTATTTCAATCCCCAATATCGCCCAAGTATCCCGTTTTACTGCAGCCGCTACCGCTGCAAATGTTGCGTTTTGTGACTCCGGTTCCCTTTTGTATCGCCGCCAGCATCCCCTTTTAAAATTGTGACGGGCAGCCTGGCGGTCACTTTCCGCGCGTTTTTTCCAGCCAGAGGTTTGGGTGATTTGTTCGCCTTTAGCTGCTATCGCGAGGTAGGAGTACGCCGGCATCGATAATGGGTGTTCGTGTGAGCCGTCCATGTCTTTTCCCTGGAGAACCTCAACGAGGCAGATAGGATATTGCGGCCGAGTCAACAGGCGAATGTTTGCTTCACGCGCTTTGGTTACGGCCGAAGGAGTAAGAGGCAGCCCGAGAGAGGCAATAGCCCGCTGTGACCTGCATCTCACATCTTTGGCCAGGCAGAACACGTGGACCACGGGTTTTCCACCGAGAAGGCGGCCAACCAGCGCCGGCCCTAGGCGTAGTGTAGGTGGCCTGAACGGCGATGCCCATGGGGCAAGGTCCGACCGAGCAGGCTATGCCGGCGTCCAGTGAGCGATTGTTCCAAAGCAATGGACGGGCGACCCGCCGGCGCTCGAAGAAGGGGCAAGCCGCTACGGCGTTGAACTGCACGTGACGTTAGGCGCGCCGGGTAGCTGGCCACAGTGCGCCATCCGAGGGTTGAGAGAAATGCCTTTAACGACGATCCTCGTTACAGGCGGGGCGGGCTATGTGGGCTCATTCGCCGTAAGGCGCTTGTTGCGAGAAGGCTTCCGTGTTGTTGTGGTCGACGATCTGCGCAATGGTTATCGCGCAGCCATAGGGTCTGCCGAGCTGCAGGAGATAGATCTGTGCGACAAAGAAGCTTTAACACGCTGCTTTGCAGAGGTGCGGCCGGACGCGGTTATGCACTTTGCCGCGCTCGCTAGCGTGCCGGAGTCGGTGCGCAACCCGCGGCCCTATTTCTGGAACAACCTGTGCTGTGGGCTAAGTCTGCTTGAGGCAATGTTGCGCGTGGGCTGCACCAAGCTCATTTTTTCCTCTTCGGCGGCGGTCTACGGGGTGCCAGAGCAAATTCCCATTCCCGAGGAAGCGCCGAAGAATCCCACCAACCCGTATGGGCTAACCAAGCTGCAATTTGAGCAAATCTTGCGTTGGTACGATCGTGCTTATGGGCTGCGGTCTGTAGCGCTGCGCTATTTCTGCGCGGCGGGCGCAGCATCTGACGGCTCGCTTGGGGAGGCACACGACCCAGAGACGCACCTAATCCCCAACGTCCTTGAGGCGGCCCTAGGTCATAAGCCCAAGGTAGCGATCTATGGCGACGATTACGACACGCCGGATGGGACGTGCATTCGCGATTTTATCCACGTAGAAGACCTAGCTGCAGCGCATGTCCTCGCACTGCGCTGGCTCGACGAGGGCGGAGCGACAGCAGCGTTCAACTGTGGCCTGGGGCGTGGGTGGTCGGTGCGCGAGGTTATCGCCGCCGCGGAGCGCGTGACGGGAGTGCGCATCCCGCAGGCGGTCGAGCAAAGGCGACCGGGCGACCCGCCAGTGCTGGTCGCAGACGCTTCGCGAATCGCTCAAGAGATGGGATTTTCGGCGGAATACACAGACTTGGAGGAAATTATTCGCACCGCCTGGCAGTGGCATCGGGCTGGAGGGCCAAGAAGGCTGCAGATGGCTTCCCAGCGAAAAACCAGTAGAATCGGTCGTGTCCGGCCGTAGCCCGGGAGGAGTTTCAATTTCTTGTTTGAGATTTGGCGCCGATGGAAAGAATATAAAAGAGGTCTGCCTAGGGCGGGGCCGAAATGAGAAGAAACTGAGAGTGGGTTCGGTGTCGGGGCTCGGCCGTCGCATGGTTAATCAAATCGAGGAGGAGTAAGGATGGCAAGAAGAAGCGGCTTTACGTTGATCGAGCTTCTCGTGGTAATTGCCATAATCGCCATTTTGGCGGCCATTCTGTTTCCCGTGTTTGCCAAAGCACGGGAGAAGGCTCGCCAAACGGCATGCTTGTCCAACGTGCGCCAGATAATGACCGCCGTCCTGATGTACGCTGACGACTGGGAAGGGGTGCTTATCGCTGGGGCGCAGCCGATAGAAGGCACGTTTTGGTTTGAGCTGCTTGACCCATACGTGAAAAACAAAGGACTTTTCGTCTGTCCGAGCAACAGATCAATTAAGCAGTTTAAAGGAATCCCTATAGGGTACGGTTGGAATATACGGGACTTCGGCTATTGGGCTGGCAACCACGGTGATGGGTGGGCGACAGCCATCGGCTCTGTAGAGGAACCCGCAGAGACGATCCTCCTTGGGGATAGCGAGGACGTTGGGGCTAGCTCTGACCCCCAGGCGTATTACTTAAAGCCGTGGGACCCTGAGCTTCTGCCTAAGCGACACAACGAAGGCGGAGACATGGGGTTCCTCGATGGTCATGCGAAGTGGCTTAGCCACGACATGATGACCAACAACCCAGGCTGGTTTACCCGCGACCCGGACGACTGACCTTTGGCACGCTTAGTTTCAGCGTGCCGCGCGCTTAAGGCTCTCCAGGTTCACCGCTCCCCGAACCGGCGCATTTTTTGCCCTGCATGCGCACGGCGAGTTGGTATGCCTCAAGCGTTCGTTGCGCTGCTCGCTCCCACGTGAACTCGGCCAAGATGTAATCGCGCAACCGCGTTGACCTCGGCGCTTTCGCTGCTTCGAGAATCGCCTGTTTAATGGAGTCCACGTCGGTCGGGGAACAGTACCAAGCCATGTCTTGGAAGTACTCCACCGTTGAGCCGCGGACTGTTGTCACGACGTTGCCCCCCGCGATGGCTGCCTCCAAGCTAGCGAGCCCCGAGGTTTCGAAAAAGGTGGGAAGCGCATGTACTTTTGCCGCGGCGTAGGCGTCCGCAAGCTCCTCCTGGGACATCGGCGGGAGAAAGTGCACATTTTTGTGAGCGCGCTCTTTGCACAACCTAGCGTAACGAGTGTTAGCTGCGCCGATTAGTACAAGCGGAAGGTCAACTGCACGCATGGCTTGGATAAGACTGAGCTGGTTTTTCCGCTCGTGAATGGCAGCAACACAAAGCACAAAGTCTTGTAAGCCGTATTTTGCGGCGAAGCAGTTGGCGTCGCCCTGTGCGAATTTGGGGTCCACTGCAGTGGGAACGACCACGCACGGAGTTTGCACCCCATGCAGCGTTTTCAGAATATCCGCTTCTATCCGAGAGTTGGGCAGTAACACGTCGGCCATGCCCCACACAGCCTGTTGCATCTCCAGGGAGCGATACTTGCGTTGCAACGAGTGATAGATGGCATACCATCCCTTCGGCCATCCAGAGCGCGCATTCCGCGCTCGCGCCCAAGTGGCTGTCACCCTGACGGGGAGAGCGCGCTTGGGAAGCGCCTTGGCAACCGTCCAGCCGTACGGGCGCCTGCGCAGCACTTCTTGTTCCTCTTCGTCCCACGGCCAATAGATCGTGGAAACAACTACCGGTTTGCTTCGCTCCCTGGCGCAAAGGATCCCGGCGTAGCACCAGTGCACCATCCACTTGTTTGTGTTTGCCAGGTGCACGACATCGATGTCGTCCAAGGGAGGATAGAGCGCCGCGGAAAGGGTTGCTTCGACCCCAAGCTGCTGCAAATGTCGAGCCGTCTCGCTGAGCTGGGCGAAGTCCCCGCCGGGCGGTTTGTTGAACCCTGGCCGCGCACGGATGAGACCCTTCACACCTGCACCTCCGCGGCAGTCGGGAGCATCGCACCATACCGCGAGCGAGGCGGGCATGAACCCTGGCGCTATACACGAATGCTTCTTAACACGTGCCAGCGCCTTGCAAACGATATTGTAGCGCGAAACAGCAAGAGGCTGTGCAGACTGCTACTGGGAGCGGTTGGGATTGCTTGCGCGCGGTCGGAGGCACGCGAGGACCTTTGCTAGCACAGTGTGGTTTGCCATAGCGCAAATGGTGCGCAGCGTGACATCGCCGCTTGTTTCTGCGTTTGTGGTCGCGCGTCTTGGCCCAACGCAGTTTGGTCGGCTCTCTGCGGCAAATAGTTTTGGCGCTGTCGGCCGCATCGGTCCTCAACCTCGGGCTGTGGAAGGCGATCTTGCGAGAAGCGGGCGAGCATGGAGCAGAGGCAAGGGGCTTCGCCCGCGCTGGTCTGAGCCTGCGGCTGTTGCTGCTAGGATTTCTCATCGCGCTGGCAACGGCGGTTGCGCGCCGAGTGTATCTCTCTTCTGTGGCAGCGCTCGTCGTCTGGCGCACCACTGCCGCCTGTTTGAGCAGAATTCAATCTACGTTATCCGTCGCGTTGCAGAGCTCGGGAGCTGCGGTTAGGGCTGGCGTGGTGGAAACCTTTGCCTCGATCGCCCAGATATTACTCATCGTCGGTGCTGTGCTGGCAACGTCCCGCGCAGACGGCGTAGCGGCAGCTCAAGTTGCTGGCGCTGGCACAGGCAACGGAAGGGGAAGCGCGGTATTCGTTTGCCTACGTGCTCCGCAGAAGCGTCGTATTTTGGGCTCATCCTATTGCGCTGACGATCTTTGCTCAAGCGGAGGTAGCAGTGCTTGCAGGGTTTACGGATCCGCGATCGGTGTCTCTTTACACCGTTCCCGCGCGGGCATACGCGCTGTCGTTAATTCCCCTCACGGCCTTAGCGCGGGTGCTCGTTCCCACCGTGTTTCATATCGGTAAGGAGTGCCCATCCCGGCTCCCCAGAATGTTCAATCTTGTCACTAAGATAAACGCGGCCATTGGCGGGTTTGTGCTCCTGGTCCTTGGCGTTTGGGGCGCGGATATTCTTTCTGCTATTTTTGGCGACTACTACCGCGCGGCAGTATCCTCCTGCACGCTGCTCGGGGCAGCGGGAATCATTCGCTACGCCACAGATTTCGGCGGCTACGCAATGGACGCGCGGGGCAAGGTTGGTTTGGGGGTCGCTTTTTTGGCAGGAGCTGCAGCGTGCAACTTGGGCTTGGCGTTTTTGCTCGTCCCGCGCATGTGTCCCGTCGGCGCAGCCTGTGCAACAGTAGGTTCGGAAGTCGTCCTAGGCGCGTTGCGTTCGCTGTGGGCAACACGCGTCTTTTCGGTGGCCGCCGTGTTCAGGCCAATGACTCTTGCGCTTATCTGTGTTGCGCTTGCCGGCAGCGCCAGTTGGGTTGTAAACCGTGTCGCCGGTTTATGGTGTGCGCTTGGTGCGGGCCTTGTAGTCTATGCCGCTTTGGCGGTCGTTACCAAAGTCCTGCCGAAAGAGGCCCTTGTAATGCTCCACGAAAGAATGGCACAGGCTTGGCAAAAGGCGCGGAGCGACTGGGGGTAGGCTGCCGACAAAGAGCGGAGTGCGGACTACTTCGGCAGTGGAGATCGCGCTGTCGAAGGGCTATGCATACTGCGCTCTAGGACACGCGGCCGCGATTGCGCTGGACCCGAGGTTTGGAGGACACGTGTTCCTTGGCTAACAGCAACAGCCTGAACAGGAACACAGTTCTCGACGTAGGCGCCGCGGGTTCGCCTGTGTCTTCCATGCTCGCGCGACGGGGGGCGGAGGTGCTTGCCGTTGATGCAGAAGCTTCCGCCGGCGAGCTGGTAGAGATAGGAGCGCGTACCCTAGGGGTGTCAGTGGAGTTCGCCTGCTTGGGTCTACTCCACGTTGCGGGGCTTCGCCGCGGGTTTGACTTTGTCTTTGTCGCTTCCCTACTCGAGCGCTTGCCCCCATTCGCGGCGTGCTTGTCAGTTGTCTGCCCTTGCCGCGATTGTCGTTGAAGGAGGACAATTCATCGTGACCCCTGAGGCTAGACTATAGAAGAATACCGCCCCGGGGCTTGAGAGAGGAAGAGATCCCGTAGTCGGGCTTGCGCTTGAGGACGTCTGACCCTGGCGCGCCCGTGGGCAATTCCGTCTATCGCGGAAGCGCTCACGAGCGAATTTGCTGTACGCCATATGCGCGCCTGGTTCGGGGGTCCCAGGTTCGCCGGCTATCCGTCCGGCGCAAAAGGCCTTGGGTGGTGTGCTTCGCTAGGGCACCGCTTATAGCTGTTTTCCAACTCGTTTTTAAGAAGGTTTACCTTCCTGCTCAGAAATTGTGAGCGCAGCCGGTGGAACCTCTCGCGACCGGGCGAGCTGCGCGGCGCCCCAGAGAAAGGCAAGCGAGACCCAAAATTCTGCGTTCGTGTTGGAATATCCGCTCTGCAGAGCCACAATGAAGTAAAACACCCAAGCTGCCACCCACAAGACAACGTGATCGCGGCCAAATACTTGGCTAGGAGGTCGGCGAAGAATAGGGACTGCCCGAGCGAGTACGAGAACGGGAGTACACAGGAGCAGCGCAAGCCCCAATAGGCCATGCTCTGCGGCAAACTCGAGCAGTATGTTGTGGGGCCATGGACACAGGCCGAGCTGCGACGTGCTACGACCCGTGCCCCAACCTAGAACAGGCGACTCCAGGAACAGTCCCATTGCTCCCCGCCACAGCTCGACTCTAACAGCCATCGCCTGGGCTAACCCCTGGGGGACGATGATTTGTCGAAATCTTAGGATAGTTTCCTCCGGGAGGGTGGCCATTGAAACCAGCAGTGCGCAACCCACGCCTAGTGCAGCCATTGCCACGCAAACGCGCTGACCACGGTGAACCAACAGGAGTAGAACGGCGATCGCCATCCCGAGTGCTGGCAACACTTGACGCGCACCGCTGGCCATTACAGCAACGGAGCCTACGGCAATAAACACAGCACAAACAATTCTCCAAAACAGCGGCAATCCTTTGACAGTGAGCCCCCAGCAGCAGGCGAGTATCACAAACCCTGCCAGTCGGCCATACCAAATAGGATTAATGTGAAGCCCCCACAGCCGGCCACCTATCTCCGGTGAGATCTTTGCTCCCCCCCAAAGCCCGACCGCCGTAGCAACCGTCGCGGTTGCAATAAAAACGACTTCCGCGGAGCGATAGTGCTGAACGCGTGCGGCTAGTAAGCTTAGGGCTACGAAGGGGAGCACTCCGCGCGAGAGAAACCCGTGGGCTTTGAGCGCGTCTAGCTCCGTGGCAACAGGGACCCTGTGGATTTCCATCAGCGCCCAAAGCAGCGCCTGAGAGATTACTGCCGCGTTAATCGCCGGACGAATATCAGACCTCGCCCTGGTCAAAAAGTAGTACCCCAGCAAACCAGTCATAGCAAACCCTGCCCCGGTGCCGGCCACCGGGAGCCCGGTTAGCACCTGCACGTAGTGCGGGGCGCCAGCGAGCAAGAACGCGATGGCCATCCACGGCCAAGCAGCTGCAATGACCACTGCCGCTGCCGCGAGAACCCACGCGCAGCTTTCCACACCGCCCAGTGACCAGGCAAGCACGGTGCCGATAGCCATTATCAATACGGTCCACCAAGACACGACGGGCGAGTCAAAAACGTGCTCCGCACTGTACCCGCGCGACAGCGGCAACTCCGGTGTTGACCCCTGCTTCTTGACGACCATCCGGTATACTTGCGGATCTAACCCAGACGTAGTGCAAACCTCCGGTACGCCTGCCTAAGTACGTTGTTCCGCGGAGATCGCCTTATCTCCGGCCACTGCTTCCGGCTCCCCGTAGCGCTCCTCAAGAAGCGGTTGAACAACACGCCCAAACTGTTGCACTCTGACCTCCCACGAGTTTGCCTCCGCCATTGCTCTTCTCGCTTTTCTGCCCGCCGGTGTGTCGTGGGCAAGGCATTTGGCTATCGCCGCTTCAAACTCGCCGTACGTTCTTGCAATTGCTACCACAGGGGACAGTGGCCTTATCTCTTGAAGATCAGTGCACACGACAGGCGGGCCAGCAGCGAGCAACTCATGAATCTTAATGAGGTATTGCGTGTTTGTAAGCTCGTTGACTACGTAGGGAACGATACTTACGTCCCACGCCTGGACATAGCGCGGGAGTTCGCTTACCGGCCTTGCTTCGAGGAAGTGCACATTATTCTCGCAACGTAACCGCGCGACGACTGCCTCCTGGTCGGGAACGATCGGCCCGACAAAGACAAAGGTCCATTCTCGATGCCGCGTGACCAGCCACTCAACCAACTTCCAGTCTAGCTTGCTGCTTATTCTTCCCATGAACCCGATCACCGGCCGCGGGAGACAGGCGATCTCCTGGGGCATGGCAGAGCAACGCTGGGAGTAGTGCGCCACATCAGCCGCGTTGGGCAGGAAGATCGTTCGCGGGTTTAACGGAAGCCTCCTTTGTTGTTGGCTGCGTGATGACGCGAAGATCACATCGACCGCGGGAGCGAATCTTTCCTCTATCGCCGCTATCGCGTCTCGTATTAGGCGATGCGTTGGAAACAAAGTCAGCTCGTCAAAAACGCGCCACACGCGAACGCACTCCGGCAAAAAGGGGATCGCCAAGAGGTCCCGCGGATCGTAGAACAAGCTGAGATGAGGACGGAACCCCAGTTTGCGCATGGCCATGCGCGCCGACCAAGCAAGCATGCGCTTGGTTAGCCGCATGATAGCAAGGGTAGAGCATTGCCTCAATGGAGAGGGAACATATGAAGCGCCCAGCGGGAGGGCAGGCGGCGAGTCAGCGACCCAGACGCCCGGCTCTTCCCTGCGCACTTTCGGCGCCACTAAAAGGGACAACCCCGAAATAGTCGTTGGCATGTCCTTGTGGCGCACATCGCGGTCCTGGGGTTCGATGAATAGTATTGAATTGGTTCTCGCGAGGCGCGAAACTAGTTGAAAATCCTGCTGTCGGGCGGACCAAGGGTGATAGCCAAAAACAAGAATCGACCACCCGCTGAGCAATTCTCACGCCTCCACGAAGACCTCAAAGGGCCTTACGGCGCGCTTGCCTAAGGTGAGCCCCATCGACGGCCCTTGGGGTGGTGAATTATACAAGATCTTTAGCCGTGCTGCCCACCGGGGCCGCCGTTCAGGCCGCGGGGAATCCTCACACCGGCAGGCAGATTGCTTTGATAGCATTTTCTTGCTGTCAGGCACTGGTGGTGTAGCAAATGTCGCATTCCGCGGGGCTTAAGGCGCGTCCGCCTCACCCGCCGACCAGCGGGCTCCCGCGCGCAGTGTTCGTGATCCCCTTGCACGAGAAGAAGGGCATTGAAGAGCGCCAGCACCGATGCCGCTCGCCTTCCAACCAAGAGTTCTGCCACGTGCCGCATAGCTATGCTCCTCCCGCTCTGACATACAAAAGCCTTGCTCGCAAGCAGACCACAGGCGGATTGGCAATGTGCGCCCTGGCAACTTGCAAGCTATCCCTCGCTTCAGGCCATGGCTTTGGTCAGGCTAGCCCGCACAGGAAAATCCGGGTTGGACGCACGGTACGGCCGTGACGCTAACTGCGCAGGCCTTGAAAGGGGCGGTTTCTCGCCCTAGCGACTGAGTGTCCACATGTTGCGTTGGACTCTGGACGGCGGATATAATTTGCCGAGTTTGCCCAACGGTAGGGGGCAAGTGCGCTGCACATGCGTTTGTCAATCGTTTGCACCTACGATGCGCTTAACCAAAACTATACTGGCGGGCTTCTTTATAATAACCTCGTACTACGTCGTCTAGTTAGTCGCGGCCATTTGGTACGCTCCGTCCCTGGATACTCTGGGCGGAGATGGTTCGCGCCTCTGTGGAGCCTGGCTGCACTAAGGCAAATCAACGAAGCGTGTCCCGGGCAGTGCCTCGTATTCGCGCCCATGGCGCAGCGGCACTTATTTGCGCTAGTTGCTGGCCAGCTAAGCACTGCTCAGCGTAAGCTGGTTGTCATCGTGCATGATCTTTCCCAAGTTGGCTTTACTGGGGCAAAGAAATTACTCGACGACTTAGCCGTGCGATCACTGGCGCGGGCGGCAGATCTAATCATCGCTGTGAGCGAATCCCAGAAGCAAAGGCTTGTGACACAGGGTGTCGCACATGACAGAGTGCGGGTGATCCACGGGTCATCCAACCCTGAGCTAGCACACCTCGCTCCTACCAGCCCTCCATCCTTAGGGAGCGGTCGAAGCTTTCGTTTCTTGCTCGTGGGGCGCACCATTCCGCGCAAGGGCATTGCTTGGCTAATTCGTGCACTGGCTATGCTGGGCGGAGATCGGGCCGCGGTGAGGATCGTTGGCTCTCGGCCGGAGGACGAGTGGCACCGCAGGTCCTTGGAGAAGCTTGCGCGAGATTTGGGCGTGCACCACCGCGTCCAGTTTGCCCCCTTTGTAGCAAGCCCGGCCGCGCTTGCGCAAGAGTTCCGCGCTGCAGACTGTTTTGTCCTGCCCTCACTAGGGGAGGGTTACCCTTTGGTAATTCTGGAGGCAATGCTGTTTTGGCTGCCGATCATTGCCACAAACGTGGATGGCATTCCCGAGCAGATAGAACACGGTGAAAGCGGTTTGCTTGTCCCGCCGGGGGAGGCAGAGCCGCTCGCTGCTGCAATGGAGCGAGTGATGACCGATCGCGAGCTGCGGCTGCGCCTGCAGGTCGGCGCAAGAAAGCGGTACGAACAGATTGCCCATAGCTGGGACGAGATCGCCGATGAGTTCGAACGAGAGTTCTTGCGTCTCTGGCGAACGATGGACAGGTAACCTGCCTGTGGCGGCTTGGCGGCTGTGAGGGAGGGAGAGCGTGGCTAAGGTTTCAAGAAAGCAGCGTGGCGCCCCGCGCGTGGCCATGCTTCTCTCCAACCCGCTGGCCCCTGACCCTCGGGTGAGCAAGGAGGCCAAAGCGTTAGCCGATGTTGGCTTTGAGGTAACGGTGTATGCCTGGGACAGGGAATGCTGCCACGCGCGCGAGGAACAAACAGATGGGTTTCGCATTGTCCGCGTCTACGAACCAGCAACGTACGGCCAGGCGGTAAAGCAAATACGCCCCCTGCTGCGCTATGGCCGGCAGGTGCGTAAACTGCTGCAAGCCGAGCGCCCCACGGTCATCCATTGCCACGATTTGGAGACGCTTCCCCTGGGATATCGTATCGGCCGCTCGCTTGGCGCAACGGTTGTCTTCGATGCGCACGAGTGGTGCTATTACGGCGACGCACAACGCCTGCGATGGCTGCTTGTTGGCGCGGGCCGCGCGCTCGAGCGCTATTACTCTCCCCGATGCGACCTTATTGTTGTTACCAACCAGTACCAGGTCGAGAAATACCGCCGGCTGGGTGCGAAGAAAATCGTACAAGTGCCTAACTTCCCTATCTTGCAGCAAGTGTCTCCTCGGTCCTCTCGCCGGGCAAGCGGCCTTGTCGTAGGACGCATCGGCGCTGTGTACAGGGACTTCGGTGTGGAGGAGTCGGTGCATGCGATCGCCGCGTTGCGTGCCAAGGGGTATGACGTCAGCCTGGTCGTCTCGGGCAAGACTACCCCGGACTATGCCGCGGAGCTTGAGCGGCTTGCTCGGCAGTACCCCGATGCATTTACTTACACTGGCCCCTACAGTCCTGAGCAGCTTGGTTCTCTTTATGAAAGAGTGGATTTGACGCTCACTGCCTGGACCAAAAGATGCTACATGATGCGGCACAACACTCCGACGAAGTTCTACGAGAGCCTGATGTTTGCAGTGCCTGTGTTTTCCACCGACGTCGGTGGGGTTGGAGAAATGATCAGCGCGTGCCGTTGCGGTCTCCTCCTCGACGACGCCACGCCAAGCACTATCGAGCGCGCTCTAACGTGGGCCTACGACCACAAGGACGAGCTGGAAGCCATGGGGCTAAGGGGAAGAAAGGCGATCGAGCGACAATGGAACTGGTCGGTATCGGCTAAACGGTTGACCGAGGCCTATTGTGAGCTCTGCCAGGTTTAGAATGTGGCGCCTAAACGTCGAGTCTAATCTGCCGCGTCTCCTCAACTTTTTCCCAAATGTGCGTGCGCTCGCCGCGGAGGATACGCCAGATACCCAGTGCAAGGCCTGCATTAGCAGTTACGAAGTAAAGAGGGACCTTCAAAAGCAACGGTTGCCTAGGACGTTCGCGCACAAGCCAGCCGACAGCGGCAATAGAGTAAAACACTGCCTGGAGCACGAGAATGACGAGGTAGAACCCGCTATAGCAGCCGAGGGCAACACAAGTGCCGAAGGCAAGCGCCATCGGGATGAATGCAAGATGCCTCAGCACCTTGTGCGAGATTAGATTAAACGCCATCCACAGCCGTGGCGGCCAAAGCAGAAACCTTAGCCCAACATAGGTGCGGAAGTCAGTAATTACAATCCGCGCCTTGCGCTTATACTCTTCCTCGAGATGGACGCTTGCCGGCTCGCGAGCAACTGCTTCCGGCTCGTAGACGACACGGAACCCTTGGCTCATAGCCAGAATGGGCATCATCGTGTCGTAGCTGTCGCGCGGATCGATAAACCGGTGGGCGCAGCGACGAATAGAGTGGATCGCGCCGTTTCCGAGGACAAGAGCCCCGGCCTTGCTTTGCAAGCGCTTGAGCCAGGCCTCGTAGCGCCAATATAGACTCTCTCCGTAGCTGGCCACTGAGCTGTCGGGATTGGCATAAACCAATCTGCCCACCACCGCGCCAACGCGCTCGTCGGCGTAGTGTCGCACGAGCTTTTTTAGCGCGTCTCGCTCGTACATGCTGTTTGCGTCGGAGAATACCAAAATCTCCCCCTTAGCTACGCGAACTCCGCTGTGTTGAGCGGCAGTTTGCCCTCCCCGCTGCTCATTGACAACGAGCTTGACCATTTCGTCCTCGTTTCGCTGGACGATTTCGTGGGTTGCATCTGTAGAGCAGTCTGAAGCGATAATCAGCTCGAGCTTGCCCCGCGGGTAGTCTAGGCCGCGAGTGTTGTCTATTTTCGCCTGAATGACGAGCTCCTCGTTATGCGCCGGGACAATCATACTTACGGTAGGCCACTCCTCAGGAGTAGGCGGGGGGCAGGAGCGGCGGAAACCGGCAACGAGCGCGAGGACTAGGGGGTAGCCGAAGTACGTATAGATCAGCAGCCCGATGGAAACCCAAAAGATTAGTTGAAGCGCAAGCATAGGTCAAACCTCGGCGCCAGTGCTCCGGCTGGGTGGAGATCATACCACCGGTGTTTTCCTCTTGCCAACATGGTATGCCACAGCAATACTCTAGCTAGAGCGGGGCTAGGTGTGTTTCATGCGCATCGCGTTACTGACGCCCGATTATTATCCCGCCCTGGGTGGCGTGGAAACTGTTGTTGCCCACCTTGCGCGACATTTTCGCCAAGCAGGTCATGACGTGCTTGTCGTATCGGGACGACGCTACTCGCACCTGCCAGAGGTGGAGATTGTGGATGACACAACGATAGTCCGCGTGCCTCAGTTCGTCCCGTTTGTAACGATGCAGAGCGACATTGCGGGACGGGCAAAGGCGCTCGCCAAGGGCCTTGCTTCTCCGTTTCTTCTCTACCCCGCTTACCGCCGCCTGCGGCAGAGGCTCCGAGAGTTCGCTCCCGATGTGGTCAATGTGCACTACGTCGGCCGCAACGCAATTTGGGCGCGCAGATTAAGGGCTGACCTAAACGCTTTGCTCGTCACGACAGTTCACGGAGAGGATGTTCGCAGAGATCCCTGGCGTTCTACGATCGCGAGGAGACTTGTCATTTCCACGCTGCAAAGCTCAGACATGATTCTTTCCAACTCCCGCTACATCTTAGACGAGGCCGCCAAGCTGGTTCCCGACGTAAGGGCGAAAGGACTCGTTGTGGGCAATGGCATTGAGCCTGAAGAACCCGTGTCGGTCGAGCCAACTGGTCTCAAGAGACCATATGTGCTGATGCTCGGGCGTCTCGTGAGAGAAAAAGGCTTCGACATTGGCATTGAGGCTTTCTCCACCCTTGCTCCGGAGTGTCCGACCTTAACTTTAGCAATCGTTGGCGACGGGACCGAAAGAAGAGCGCTCCAGGCGCAGGTGCGCAGACGCGACCTTAACAATCAAGTGGTATTTTATGGGCGAGCTGATGCGCAAGTGCGAAACCGAATTCTTGCGGAGGCAGAATGCCTGCTTGTTCCGTCGCGAGAGGAAGCGTTTGGCATTGTCGCGCTCGAAGCGATGCGTGCGGGCTGTCCTGTGGTTGCTGCCGCAGTGGGCGGGCTGCCCGAGATCGTTCAGCACGAGAAAACAGGGCTTCTCGTTCCGCCGGGCGATATTAGGGCGATGGCTCTTGCCGTGCTCAGGATCCTTCGTAACCGCGGCTTCGCTGAGCAGCTAACGCGGGCGGCGCGCGAGTATGTGCTGGCAAATTTCACCTGGGACATAGTTGCCCAGCGCTACCTTCGCGCGTTCCGCGCTGCGCTTGCGCAGCGTGCAGGAGCAACTTGAGGCAAGTGTTGCAAGTTATGACTCTCACGCCGAGCCTGCGTACGGACGGCGCGTGTCTTCCATCCGCTTCATCCCTAGGCGCGTTGAGGAGTCCGCGATCGCCTGCGAATTTGTTGTTTTTCCAGGCAGCTAGTCGACCGCGACGGTGGGTAGCTTGTGCGCCTTTTAGAACAAGCCGGAGGTTTGCTACGTTG
>CAZMGT010000069.1:0-16933 GCA_964565895.1 uncultured Armatimonadia bacterium | reverse complement strand
AATTCCGCGCCGCTCATTGCAATCTTCTTCGCCGGAGACGGGGCGAAATCGCCGGGTCGTGTCGAAGGAAGGCATCCGACCAGATGGGGCGCATGAGCAATGAGCTTTGCGCCAGCGTGGATCTGGCGTGTTCTCCGCACATTGGCCCTGTTCAGCCCGCAGGAACCACGGCGGAGAAGCAGTGATTTAGCGTCCTGTAAATGAAGCTCTGTTGTGCTAGCACAGGTCGGTGGCTTGGTCTGCGGTGGTTGGCGGGGCGGTGGTGAGCGTTGTGGGAAGGGTGGGAGGACCTGAAGTGTGGGCGGTCGCATCTCTGTTTCGCGCCGCGTGGGGGCGCTCACACTGCCCACGGCCGGTCGCCCTATCCATTCCACGCCACCTTCCCGCCGCCCGCCCTGGGCAATGCGCGCCAGCTCTCCGCCGCCCACCAGGGTTCCCTCCACCGACTGCGGATACTCGCGGGCGCGGGTACGCGCGATAGAGCTGCTTTGTCTCGTTGTTGTGAGTGGTCACTTGGCGCGTGATGTGGGAAGGTATACAGAAGAGTTTCTTGAGCGTCTCCCAGCTTATTCAGGCTGGGAGAAGAGGTCGCTTTTGTGCCCGTGATGTCGTCTCGTCCGTCCCTCGCCACATCCTCGCTGTCCACACCATTCCTCCCGCCTTAGCTCGCGCGCTCCAGCACTCACTCGTCCGAAGAGAAGCCGCCTTTCTGCCCGCTGTCTGCGTCCTGCGGTGAGGAGGACGACCGCATGACGAGACGCGCCTTCGGCTTCTGAATTGAGTCACGCTCCGCACGAGACTTACGCACCTGCGGAAATGAGAAAGTTCGTCTGCGAACCGCGGTGTGGCAGGGATGTCCGGTGTGGTCGCTAGAACGACGGTGAGCACCGCAAAAGCGCCGACAAGGGCTGAGGCGTAGCCCGGTCACTCTCTAGGTCCTAATGGAGCAGGAAGCACTCGCGCGACCGCCGCTGCCCGCCCCGGCCAATCCCCCCACTTCCCCGCCCTCCACCTCGTCCCCCTCCGCCTGAGGTGCGCCACGCTCTGCGACGGATGTGGAAGGGAGACACCAGGTCGCATGCCCCTACATGGGGTAGCCGCTGCGCGCTAGCACGGACGAGGCGCTATGCCGGGTTGTTGATGCCCTTACAGTCCACAGGGGGCACGTCGGAAAACGAGTGATTGAGCATCCTGCAAACGGATGTCGGTGGCGCTAGCGGAGATCGGTGGCCTGGTTCGAGGTGGTTGGCGGGGAGGTGGCTGGTGCTCTGGGAAGGGGGGCAGCAGCTGAGGCGTTGGCGGCGGCATCCGCAAGTCGCGCCGCGTAGGGGCGCTCACGGTCCTCGCCGCCGCCCGCCCTATCCAATCCGCGCCACCTCCTCGCCATCTACCCCGTTCCCCTCCGCCTCGACTTGTGCACTCCGGCCCTTGCTCATCTGAAGAAAAGCTTCGTCCTTCGCGCGCTGTCTGCGCCTTGCGGTGCGGGGACTGCCCGCATCACGACAAAGCTCTTTCTCTTGAGAGTCAAGGCAACCTTAACAAGACGTTTGCGTACGCGCCGAAAAGAGAAACTATGCCTGCCACCAACAGTCTGGCGGAACCGAGCGTTCTCGTCGCTAGGGCGGTGGTGAATACTATGGAAGAGGCGAGAAGAGTTGGGAGGGAACCGGCGTACTGGCAAGATTCTGATGCGGCAGGAAACACTCTGGCTGTCCGCAGCCGTCCGCCCCGGCCGATCCGCGCTACCTCCCCGCCATCCGCCCCGTTTCCCTTCCGCCTGACGGAGCCAACGTAACGCTTGGCGCTTCAGGCAACGACGATGGTGCAGAGACAGGACCTCCTAGCTGACGTGGAGTGCGACATTAGACGCCGGCGCACCCCAAATGCTGGCATCGCAAGTTGGCGACCCAGAGCATTGAATTGAGAAGGCGGCACGACTTTGGCGTCACCGGTTTTGCAGAAACGGGCGGAGGAAAAGAGAACGCGTCACTTTCCCCTCGCGCAGGATACGTTTGCTGCTGGCCACTGAAGGTGGTGGCTTGGATCCCGTCGTTGAGGGGGAATGTGGTGAATGCTGTTGGAAAGCGAAGCAACCCCTGCGCCGCCGAACGCTGTAGTCGGCTCCTGTTGGCAGCACGAGCTGACCGCGCGCCGGTCACCTGACCAGGTCCGCGGCACCTTCCCGCCGCCTGCCGCTCCCCGCCCTATCCAATCCGCGCCACCTCCCCGCCGCCCACCTCGTACCCCTCCTCCTTGCCTGGCAAGCTCCAACGTTCGCACAGACCGAAGGGGCGCGCATTTCTTGTTCCTCGTCTGCTAGGCGCTGTCAGTCTGTTGCGGTACGCAGACAGCCCGCAGCGTCGGCCTGCGGAGCCCCAGACCCGCCCGCGCGACGCCAGGTACAACTTCGCCGGCGGAGCGACGCCTCGCCGCGCTGCCGGTGGGTGGGGGCTGGCTCGGCTAATTCGCCTAGCCCTGGGTCATTTTGCGCAGAAACTCCAGGCCCTTCTGCGCCGTATAGTCCGCGCTGGGCTCGATGTTGCGCCAAATCGCTGCCGCAGCAGCGATCTCCGGAATGTTCCCCACGAACGACTCGATGACCAGCGCCCCTGTGTAGTTAATCTCCCGCAGGGCGGCGAAGATCTCGTCCCAGTGCACCTGCCCCGTCCCCGGCGCCCCGCGGTCGTTCTCGCAGGCGTGGACGTGGGCGAGCCGCGGGCCGCAGAGGCGAATGGCGTCGGCGGTGTTCTTCTCCTCGATGTTCGCGTGGAACGTATCGATCATCGCCTTCACCGCGGGCGAGTCCACATCGTCCACGAGCTTAACGACATCCGCGGCGATGTTAAACATGTGCGTCTCGAAGCGGTTTAGGGGTTCTACGCAGAGGGTAACGCCGTGGTCTGCGGCAAATGCGCCGAGCTCCTTTAGCCCCTCCACCGCGCGGTCGTACTCCTCCTGCGAGCGGGGCTTGCCCGTGAGCCGACCGACAGCGGAGTAAAGCGGGCCGGCGAAAATGTGCGCGCCGATCTTCTCCGCGAGAAGAATGCACTCGCGGATATACTTTTTCCCGCCCTCGCGCGCCGCTGGGTCGTCCGCGGAGATATCGCGCGAGGCGTCGAGGATGCTGCACAGGCTAACCTCCTGGCCTGTATCGCGCAGCGCGGCACGCACCGCGGAAACATCTACCTGCGCGGGGTCGAACACGGGGATCTCCACCCAGTCGAAACCCATGTTCCCGGCACGGCGAATCCACTGCGCGTCGTTCTCGTTCGAGGCTGTCCAGAGAAGAAAGTTAACGCCGCATTTCATTTTCGCGCTCCCCTTGCCTCTTTTCTCGCTCCATCTGCCGCCGTAGTCGCGCTGGGCAGCCGCCGCGACAGACGCAGCCGCGGCAGCCCCAATCGCGGCACGCCCTGCACGAACGAGGAACCCCCGCCGGCTAAGACGTTTTGAGGACATGGCCAGCTCACCTCGCGTGCTCGGCCTGCAGGGCAGCGCCCCGCCGCCGGCGATTATGGCTTTACGAGCACCTTAAACGGGTTGCCCTTGCGGTCGCGCACGTCGGCTAGCGCCTGCTCCAAACCCTCCAAGGGGACCTCGCCCGTGATCAACGGATCGACATTTACCTGCCCGCTGGCCAGCGCGGAAAGCGCCGCGGGCCACGTGTGCGGAGCAAGCCAGGAGAAGCGTATCGTCTTGTCCCACAGGATGGACTGCAACGCGGGAACGGTGATCACGTCTTGGTCGCCGGGGAGGCCGAAGTAGACGATCGTCGAGCGCCGGCCGGAGATGTCCAATGCCTGCTGCATTGCCTCGACAGCCCCGGTGGCCACGATTACCCGGTCGGCCATCTTACCCTGCGTGGCGTCGGCGATGGCTTGGGTGAGGTCCTCGCAATAGTGCGGCGAGTCGGACTCGCCGGTGTTGAAGATCATGTCCGCGCCCAGTTGCTTGCCCGTTTCCAGGCGATAGTCGAGCCGCTCCACGAGGGCCACGGTCCCCGCGCCATTAGCCTTGGCCAGTTGGACCATCATCAGCCCGATCGGCCCAGCGCCGATGACCACGCAGAAGCTACCGGGGAGAATGTTTAGATTCTGAATGCCATACGTGGCGCAGGCCAGCGGCTCGGTAAGCGCCCCCTGCTCATAGGTAACGTTCTCCGGCAGCTTGTGCACACCGGTGTAGCTGGACAGGGCGTACTCGGCAAAGCCCCCATCGGTGGACACGCCGAGCACCGCCTTGTTCTCGCACAAGTTGGGATACCCGCGCTTGCAAATCTCGCACGCGTTGCAATATTGCACGGGGTCGAGGACGACGCGGTCGCCGGGAGAGAACAGGTTCTTCGCTGCCTCGCCCACTTCCACGACCTCGCCGGTAAACTCGTGGCCGAGAATGAGCGGCCCCTTCCCCGTCTCCGTCTCCAGCGAGGCGTCACCGAAAAAGTAGGCCACGTCCGACCCGCAAATCCCGCACGCTTTCACGCGCACAAGCACCTGGTCCGCCGCGGGCTTGGGATCGGGGACCTCGGTGAGCTCCATCTTGTTCGGCTCATAGAACACCTGGGCTTTCATGGCGCAGCTCTCCCTCCTTGCTTGGCGCTTGCCCTCGCGCTAGCCGACGTACTTCTCGAGCAGAGGCTCGAGGAACTTCTTCGCGTTTTCGGTAACCTCCCACGCTTCGGGCCAGAAGCACAGGTCGATGCTCCACCACTGCGAGGTATAGCCGGCGTTGATGATCGCCGGAATGACCTCGTCGAAGTTAATGAACCCCTCGCCAAACGGCCGGTGCGTGCTCGTCTCTTCGTCGTGCAGGGTGTTGTCTGAGTCGATGAGGTGCACGTGGCCGATTTTCCCGTTGAGCATCCCGATAAGCTCGAGGATCCCTCCGTCGAGGGTTTCCTTAGGCGGGGCCTGCCGTGCGCCGACCACGGCGACCATTTGCGCGTGGCACGTGTCGAGCAAAATTTTGAAATTCTCGTGCCCCACGTCCTCGTACATCTTCACGATCTCCGAGGGCTTGTTAAACATAAACCCAGGCTCAAACTCCCAGACCACGAGCACGCCCGCGTCTTTGGCGATCTCCGCGGCCTGCTGCCACTGCTCGACAATGCGCTTCCAGGCGGTGTCGTAATCAACCCCCTCGGGCAGGGGCGGGCTGCTTACCGTGTCCACGCGGATGCTCGGGCTGCCCACATCGACGCACATCTCCACGCACTGCTTAAACCGCTCCAGGTAGGGCCCATTGCAATATGGCTCGACGGCCGGGGGCACGGCGGTGAAGTCCGCGGCATAGCCGCACACCTCAAGCCCCGCGTCCTGAATCATTTTCACCAGCTCTTGCCGCTTCGCCTTATCGGGATAGGCCTCCGGCGTGGCATGCGGGGGAAAACCGCAGAGCTCGATTCCGTCGAACTTCAGGTCGGATAGCTTCTGCACAACCTCAGGCAGAGGGTGGGGATGCGACTCATAGGGCCCAAAGCAATAAGCCCACGAGCCAATGGCCAGCTTTGCCTTTGCCACGTGCCATCACCTCTCTGCGGCGCTTGCCGCTGGTTTGCCGAGCCTGCTATTTCTCTCGGCCGCGGCTGTTTACCTTCCCCATTGTTGGGCTTCCTCCTCCGCTGCAGGAAAAGCACACCGCCCCTCGAACTGCACCTTGCCCGACTCACTAGCCGATGCGAGGTGCCCCTGCCATGGCCAGATGCCGAGCGCTATGCCTTGCCGCAGGCGCGCTCCTGTGTGCCTGTGGCACGGTTTGGGCTGACGACGGCTTTGTGCAACAGATCGCCGCGAACGCCCGCTCGGCGTGGGCGGAGCAGCGCGAGGGGAGCCGCTGGCACCGCGACCTGCCCGCGGTGGGCGGGTTGGGATTCGAGGTCCTCGCTGGCGGCTGCCCGCGCCTGCTCATGCGGTCGTTTCTCGACGTCCTCAACCAGCATAACGGCAACCGCGAGGTATACCGCATCGCCGGCTGGTGCGACCTGGGCGAAGTGCGCACGACGCCGGCGACGGCCCAGCCCAAGCTGGTCGAGCAAACGTGGTGCCTGCGCAAGTATCGCGTGGGCACGGGCGAGGCGGCGCTTGAGGTTTACCTAAGCAGGCTTTCGCCCGCGGTACTTTTTTCCTCGCGCGCGCAAAAGCTTAGCCTGTTTGCCGGCAAAAAATGGCTCGGCCAGCGGCTCGACACCCCGCAGACGGAGACAAGCATCGTCCCGCAATATGTTGCTTATGCCGCGGCCGACGGCGTAGCCGTGCGCGAGACCAAAGCCCAGGTTGACCTCTCGCAAATGCGCGAGCCGTGGCTGTTGCTGTGGTATGGCGAGCGCGCGCCGTTTTTGCGCAGCGCCATTCCGAACATCGTCTGGAAAATGCAGCCGGTGAAGGAGTTTATGCGCCGCGGCTACTTCTTCCCTGCAGATCTCCCCGTGCTTCTCGTGCTGCAGCACAAGGGGCAAACGCTGCGCCCGATAGGCGACGCGCTTGAGCTTGTGTTTGGCGAGCGGGGCGCGGGGGCTGTGGCCATAGTTCCCGTGTTGGGCTTTTTTCGGCCGCGGGCGAGCGACACGGCGCGCTGGAGCAAAGCACTGCCCGCGGACATCGTTACCCGCTGCCGCGCGTGGGCCCGGCGGCTAAAGCGCTTTCCCCTCGCTTGCGCCGAGTCGCGCCGCGTGTTCGCCGGCGGCGACGCGGTAACCATTCGCCAGCGGTTTACCTATCTTGATCTTCCCGACGACTGGGGGACGGAAAGCGAGACGTTGGCCCCCGTTCCGCCGGTGCTCGCCTTGGCTGCGCGCTATGGTTTTCCCGTGGAGCTTTCCGGCGAGCTTGCCCCCCAGGCCATCGCCACTCACTCCGGGCCATATAGCGGGGTCGCCGGCGCTGAAAGCGTTGAGTTTACTATCCGCGGGCTACGACGGTACATCGGCGAGCGCGTGGCCTCAGACATCCCTCGCCACCCCGAGGCTCAGCCGCTTGTGCGCGAGCTGCGCGCGGAGGTCGAGAAGATGCTCGACGCGGGGCGCCTTGCGCCAGCGATTTGCCTCGCCCCGAAGCACCTGTTTCGCATTCGCTTTCACTTCGCCAACCCCGGCGAGACGGTTCTCGCCGTCGCCGAGGCCCTGCCTTATCTGGAGCAAGCGCAGCGCGAGCGGGCGGTGCAATATGCCCTGGCCTGCATGCGCTGGGTCGATCCCCTGCGCGAGCACTCCGTGCCCAACTTCGTCGGCGCGCGGCGCGAGTACTTCGCGCTTTTGCCGCTGGACTACATGGCGCAGGTGCTGGGCAAGGACGCCCTGCGCCTGGAGAGCTCCTGGGTGCGCGAGGTGGACCGCGCGAACAACGTCTACGCCCTGTGGGCGCTCGCCGCTGCCTCCGGCCGGTGGGAGTTCATAAAGCAGCGGTGGGAGGAGATAAAAGCCGTTGCCCTAGCGCACGCAAATGCGGTGGAGTGGGCGACGTGCGCCTATTTCCGCGGCGAGGGCGAGCACCGCTCGTTCCCCAGCGCCATCCCGGGCGAGGACCACGGCAGCGTCGCCGCCGCTAACGGGCGCTTTGCGCGCTGGGTCGCCCTGGCGCGCATTGCGGAGCGCTTGGGCGATAGCGACACCGCGCAGCTTGCCACATACCTCCTCGCGCGCACGATGATCTTCCGCTTCGCCCAGGGCAAGCTCGTGCGCTATATGTACGACGAGGGGTTTCAAACGATCGACACCTCGCCGGACTGGATGCTTCGCCTAACCACGGCGAGCGGCAACGGCGGGGGCCAGGCGCTGCTTTGGGCCGACCGCTGGGCGGGGGCCGAGGACGACGTGCGCCAGGTTATCCGCTGGGACGAGTTCGGCCCGAACATCTCGCAGATGTTCGGCGACCACTGGTATCCCGTGTTCCCCACGTTCTTAGACCTTACGCCGGAGTGCGGCCGGTTTCTCGCGGACTATCTTTTGCCTGAGACGCGGGCGTTTGTCGTCGCCGTAGAGCGCAACTGCCCCGCCTGGTTTCTAACCAGACGCGTGGCCAACGTGGGCAAGGAGAAGTTTATGGACTACCCCCAGAACAGCTACGGCCTATTCCTCGGCAAGTGCTATGCCCTCGGGGCGACGGGGCAAGAGATGCTTCGCTTTCAAGATATCCCGTTTACGCGAGTGGGCGACCTATACCACATGCGTAAGCTGGTGGCCAACCTGCGCTGCTTTGGCGGGCTGCGCTGGCAGCCCGTGGGGGAGGAGAGCTGAGATGCGGAAAACTGCCGCGCCGCTGCTCTGTTTTGGCGCGTTCTGCTTGCCGTTTTGCGCCGCCGCGGCAGATTGGCCCCAGGCAGCAGCCAACCCCGCGCGCACGGCCCACGTGGACGACGAGCCCCAGGGGCCGTTTGAGATCGCCTGGGTAAAGGGCTGGCCGGGGGAGGTGATCTTCAACACCTGCCAGCCCATTGTTGTCGACGGCCGGGTGTTTGTCGGCTCGCAAAACGGCATCGTCCACGCCGTAGACCTAGCGACGGGAAACGACCTCTGGCAGGCGGACATCGGAGCGCCGATCGTGCACACGCTGGCCAGCGACGGCCGGCGCGTGTTCGCTGCCGCGCTCGACGGCGCGGTGCGCGCGCTGGACTGCGCCAGCGGGGAGATCGCCTGGGAGAAAAAGCTTTCGCGCCGGGGGTTCTCCGCCGCGCCGCTGCTCATGGACGGCGCGCTGTATATCGGCTGCCGCGACGGCGTCTTCTACGCCTTGGCTGCGGACGCCGGCGAGCTCCTCTGGCAACGCGACACGGGCGCCCCCATCGCCCAAACCGCGGCGGGGGCGCAGGGCCGGGTGGTGTGCGTTAACTTTGCCATGCGCGCGTTTTGCCTCGACGCGCGCAGCGGCAAGGTCCTCTGGACGGCGCAGCTCCCGGGGGGCTTGGTGCGCGACTATTGGCCGGTAATCTATCGGGGCAGGGTCATAATCCGCGTGCACCCCGCGGGGCCGAAAGCCCTCGGCGGCGGTGTGCCCCCGCTGCAGCAGAAGTTCTTCTGGCCCGTGGCCTATGGGCCGGTGCCCAACCAAAAGGTGCTTTTTAAAGCGCGAACGGTTGACGACATTATCGCCGAGCAGGACATCGTCGCCGAGTTCTACAAAACCCACCGGCCCCTGCGCACCTGCGTCGTGCTTAACCTCGCCGACGGCAGCGAGCCCTATGTGACAAGCCTTACTGCAGCGTGCGTCAACGGCGGCGTGGCGCCCCCGCCCGCGCTCGCCGGCGACGGCAACCTTTACGTAACGTTTCGCACGAGCGCCGCAGCGCGCGGCTTTGTCGACATTACCCGCTGCGCCGTGGGGCGGTTCGATATTGACACGGGTAAGATCGCCAAGCCCATCCTCTGCGGCGGGGCGGAGGGCGTGGATAAGGTCGTCGGCGTGCGCTCGCCGTTTGAGGTAACCAGCGACGAGACGACAACGCTCTCTAGCGGGGGAATGGTCCTCTTCGGCATGCGCTGCGACGAAACGCCCGGGGCGATCCACGTGCTCACACGCAAGACGTTCCGCATCCCAAACGTCGCTTTGCCCCGAGCGAGCGACATGCAACCCTCGGGGAACATTATTGTAATTAGCGGCAAGTACGTCCTGTTTACCAAGCAGAGCCACATCGTCTGCGCCAAGGGGCGCTAGGCCAGGCGCAGAGCAAGGCAGGGAAAGGGCCCTTCGCGCCCGCCCCGCGCTCGGTGGCGCCGCGGAAGCGCCCCTAGCCGCCTTTCTCCAGCGGCTTGTGGCAGAACCACCAGTCGAAGCAGTCGTACTCCTTCAGCCTTTGCTGCGCGGTGTTTACGTCGGTGGCCGGGGGGACGATTACGCGGTCGCCGATAAGCTCGTTGTTCGGCCAGCCCGCGGGGACGGCGCCCTGGGCGTCAGCCACCTGCAGGGCGTGCACCGCGCGGACCACCTCGTCTACGTTGCGCCCGATCTCCTGGGGATAGTAGAGGATCAAGCGCACGGTGCTCTCGGGGTCGACCACGAACACCGCGCGGACGGTGTTCGTCCCCTTTCCCGGGTGGAGCATGCCCAGCTTCGAGGCGATCTCGTCGTTGGCGGCAACTACGGGGAAGGTAATCTCCACGCCCAGGTTCTCTTTGATCCATTCGATCCACTTAATGTGCGAGAAGACTTGGTCTACGGACATTCCGATCAGCCGGCAGCCCAGCCGCTCAAACTGCTCGCAGCGCTGCTGAAAGGCGACGAATTCCGTGGTGCACACCGGCGTAAAGTCCGCGGGGTGGCTGAACAGGACAAACCAGTTCCCCTTCAAGTCCTCGGGGATGCTCAGTGGGCCCTGGGTCGTCTGCGCGCGGAACGAGGGAAACGGGTCGCCGAGAAGAGGCATGTTAGGCCGCGGTTGCTCCATTGTTGCTCCTCCTTTCCTTGTCGGCCGCTTGCTTGCTCTACGCGCACCTTCCGTTGCTAGTCGGTTTCTCCTCTGCGTGCAAAAAGTTAGTTCTTCCACGACCCGCTTTGTGCTTGGCGACGGTGCGCCCCGGGGCGTGCCGAGGCGAAGCGGAGGAGCGCGTTTACTCGGCGAGAAGTTGGCCTGTGCGCTAACTCCGGCCGTTTTGGCAGCGGAGGTTGATGCCTGTGGCGGGGAGCAAGCATACGGGAAAAGGGCGTCTTTCGCGCAGGCGCTTTGTTAAGGCGGCGCTTGGTTGCGCTGCGGCGCTGGCGTCGAACGCTGGCGCGTTAGCTGCTGGCGAGCCCACGCCGGCGAACCCTAACGCTTCGGAAAACGCGCGCAAGCTGCTTAAGTTCCTCCACGGCCTTCCCCAGCGCGCGCAGAAGAGGATAATCTCCGGCCACCTTGCCGGCGGTGCGGTGGGCCCGGAGGTCCCGGACAAGCTCTCCGGCTGGTACCGCTTTAAGCTCGACGAAATCCGCTACCTGCACGAGGTCTCCGGCCAGTGGGTGGGGCTAATCGGCGCGGACTATTGCGCCGGCTTTTACGACTTTCCCAACCCCTTGCACAGCCAGATGTACTACGACGAGATGAACCCCGCGCTAATTGAGTATTGGAACGCGGGGGGCTTGGTGGCCATTACCACGCACCAGTTCGACCCGCGCGAGCTATACCGCGACGGCGGCCAGTGCTTTGTCAAGCAACTGCCCAAGGGCACGCCCGCGCTGGACATTGCTCGGCTCTATACGCCGGGCTGCGAGGAGTACGACAACTTTCGCGTAATTATGGACCGCTGGGCAGAGGGCCTGGGCGAGCTGCAGCGCCACGGCGTCGTCGTAATCTGGCGCCCGTTTAACGAGGTGACCAACTCCGGCAAGTGGTGGTGTCGCCAGCCCGCGGAGAAGTTTAAAGCTCTTTTTCGCTACACATTCCTTTACCTAACGTTGGAGAAAAAGCTAAACAACCTCCTCTGGGTCTACGATGCCGTTGACAAGTCCCGCGGCCACGCGTTTAACCTCTCCCACTACCCCGGCGACGAATTCGTAGACATCGTTGGCGTAACGATGAACTGGGACTCCGGCGAGCCGGCGCAGCCGCACCATCCCTATCCCAAGAAGGTTTTTGC
Organism: uncultured Armatimonadia bacterium; assembly: GCA_964565895.1. Classification (GTDB taxonomy): domain Bacteria; phylum Armatimonadota; class Zipacnadia; order UBA1398; family CAZMGT01; genus CAZMGT01. The sequence goes on along the minus strand of CAZMGT010000069.1, from coordinate 5,391 downwards.
TTGCGTGGAGTTTAACGTTCCCGCGGCGGGCCGGCCGTGGAATGGAAGCGAGCGCAACTACGATTATATGAAAAAGTTCCGCTGGGTCATACAGCACATGCCCTACGCCACATTTTTCATGAGCTGGGACCGCATCGCCGGCCCCTATGGCCGGGGGACGCCGGAAAGCCTGCGCCAAATGTATAACCATCCCTGGGTGCTCAACCGCGGGGAGGTCGACTGGCAGAGCGCCAAGCTTTAACGCCAGCGCCGCCTCGCGACCAGCTCCGCGGGAAAGGGGGCGGGCGCGGTGCGCCACTTTCTACTTCGCAGCGCGTGCCTAACGCCAGCGCTGGTATGCGCTGGTGCTGTACTGTCCCTTTTGCTTGCCGCCCACGGCGCCTGCCCCGCGGACGAGTTTACCGTTGCCTTTTCGCCCGCGCTGCGCAGCGCGTGGGCCGAGCAGCGCCTCTACGACGCCTGGCATCGCAACCAGCCGACGGTTTCTGCGCTCGGTTTTGAGGCGCTTGTCGGCGACTGGCCGCGGCTGTTGCAGCGAGCATTTTTCGACGTTCACAACGCGCGCAGCGGCAATCGCGAGGTCTACCCCTACGCGGGCTACCTCGACCTGGGCCAGGTGCGCACCGCCGCGGGGGCCGCGAAGCCCAGCCTCGCCCAAGCTACTTGGTGTTGCCGGCGCTACGCCGTGGGCGAAGGCCGCGCTAAGCTTGAGTTTTACCTCTCCCGGCTCACCCCCGCGGTGCTCTTTGTCACGCAGGGGCAAACGCTAGAGCTGTTCGCGGGGAAAAAGCTCCGCGGCACGGGAACGCTTGCCCCCAGAGGCGCGGTGAACAAGCAGGCCCTGCCCACCATTCCCCGCTGGGTCGCTTGCTGCCTTGGCGGGCGCGTGGTCGTCGCTCGGACAAGCGAGCCCCTGCCCGCAGGGGAGCTTTCCGAACCCTGGCTGTTGTTCTGGTTTGGCAAGCCCGCGCCGTTTTTCCGCACGCGCGTGGCCAACGTCCTGTGGCGCACGCGTCGGCTCACCGAATACATGCGCGGGGAGTACTTCATGCCCGCGGACATGCCCGTTCTCGTCGTCCTTCAGCGCCGGCCGAGGGCGATTTCCGCGACGGCTGATGCTCTGCGCTTTGAGTTTGGCGAGCGGGGCGCGGGAGCCGTCGCCGTTGTTCCCGTGCTCGGGTTCTACCACCCCCTGGAGGCGCAGACCGCGGCGTGGAGAAGCGGCCTCCCCGCGGAGCTGGTCGCCCGTTGCCGCGCTTGGGCGCGCCGGCTGAAGTACTTCCCGCTCAGTTGCACGGCCTCGTTTCGCGCAAGCGCCGACGGCGCGGAGGTAACCGTTCGCCACAGGTTTACGTTTCTCGCTCTCCCCGACGACTGGCGAACGGAGGGGGAGAAGCTCGCGCCCCTGCCCCCTGTGCTGGCGCTTGCCGCGCGCTATGGCTTCCCCGTGCGCCTGTTCGGCGAACTCGCCCCGCATCCGATAATGACGCACTCCGGGCCATACTCCGGCGTGGTGGGCGGCGAGGCTGTCGAATTCTCAATCGCCGGCCTCGATCGCTACATAAGCGAGTACCCCGCCCCGGGCGACCGCGCTGGCGAGGGCGCCGCCCTGCTGCGCGACGAACTGCGCGAAGAGATCCGCAAAACGATCTCCGCGGGGCACCTTGCCCCGGCGATGAGCCTGGGGCGCAAGCACGTCTCACGCATGGAGATGCACTTCGCCAACCCGGGCGAAACGCTGCTCGCCATTGCCGAAGCGCTGCCCTATTTGGATGAGCAGACCCAGCAGCAGGCAGTTGCCTACGCCCTCAGCGAGGCCCAGCGCCTCGACCCGCTCGCCGTGCAAGAGGTGCCCTGTTTTGAGGGCGCGCGCAGGGAATACTTCACCCCGCTTTCGCCCGACCAGCAGCGGGAGCTAATGCGCCCGCTGGAGCGAATGGTCACCCGCACAACAGAGCGTATCTCCGCCGAGCAGCGGGCGAACAACGCCTATCCGTTGTGGGCGCTGGCGCAGGCGAGCGGACGGCTAGACATTGTGCGCGAGCGCTGGGAGAAGGTGAAGGAAGTGGCTCTCTGGGCGCTGCGCTGCGCCGACTGGGCCACCTGCGGCTACTTTCGCCAGGGCAACGAGGACCGGACAAGCACGCGCGCGGCAAACGGGCAGTTCGCCCGTTGGCTAGCTCTGGCCCGCCTAGGGGCCGCTCTTGGGGACGAGCAGACGGCAAAGCTTGCCGCGTATATGCTCGCGCGCACGGCCCTTTTCCGCTTCGCCCAAGGCAAGGTCGTGCGCTATATGTACGACGAGAAGCTGCAGACGATCGAGGCCGCGCCGCACTGGATGGCGCGCTTGTCCACCTCCGTGGGCGAAAGCGGCCCGGCCCTGCTCTGGACGGACCACTGGACCGGAGCGGAGGACGACGTGCGCCAGGTTATCCGCTGGGACGAGTTCGGGCCGGTTGTCGCGCAGATGTTCGGCGACCACTGGGACCCTATTCTCCCGCCGTTTCAGGAGCTTGTCCCCGAGTGCGGCAGGTTTTTGGGCGACTTTTTGCTTGAGGAAAGCGCGCGCTACGTCGCCGCGGTAGAGCGCGTAGCGCCGTTTTGGTATCTCACGCGCCGGCAGGCATCGTTCGGCAAGGAGATCTCCACGGACAGCCCGCGGAACTCATTTAGTATTTTCCTCGCCAAGTGCTATGTCCTCGGCGCCGACGGCGGGGAGCTTTTGCGCTACCAGGACATTCCGTTCACCAGGGTCGGCGACTTGTACCACATTCGCCGGCTGGTGGCAAACGTAAGGTGTATGGGAGGGCTAAAATGGCAGCGCCTCGGGCAACGCTAGCGCTTGCGCTGGGGCTGTGCTGCGCGGCGGGGCAGTGCTCCGCGGCGAACTGGCCCCAAGCTGCGGCAAACCCCGCGCGCACGTGCCACGTCGCCGACCAGCCCAATGGGCCCTATCGCGTGGCCTGGGTAAAGGGGTGGGGGAGCGAGGTTATCGCCAACACCTGCCAGCCCATTCTCTACAACGGCGCGCTTTTCGTGGGCACGGCAAACGGCACCATCCACGCGCTAGAGCTCGCCTCGGGCCGCGAGCTGTGGACGGCGGAGCTTGGCGCGCCGATTATCCACGCCTTGGCCTGCGACGAGGCGCACGTTTACGCCGCAGCGCTTAACGGCGCGGTTTATGGCCTCGAGCGGGCCACGGGGCGCACGGTGTGGCGGGCGAAGCTTTCCCGCCGCGGCTTTTGCGCCGCGCCGTTGCTTATGGACGGGCGGCTGTATATCGGCAACCGCGATGGCGCGTTTTACGCCCTGCGGGCGAGCGACGGCAAGCTGCTCTGGCGCGCGGACACGGGCGCGCCCATCTTTCACACGGCGGCGGGGGCCGAAGGGCGCGTGGTTTTTGTTAACGAGGCAATGCACGCGTTCTGCCTCGACGCTTCCTCGGGCAAAGTGCTCTGGCGCGTTGGCCCCCTGCCCGGGCGCTCCGTGCGCGACTATTGGCCGGTTATCTTCCGCGGGCGGGTAATCGTGCGCACGGCGCAAGCCGGGCCGCGCGAGCTCGCCGGCTGCCTTAACGCGCTGCAGGAGCAGCTATTTTGGCCCGTAGTTTACCCCGGGCAGGAGGCGAAGGGGCTCGTCGTGCGCTTCAAGGCACGCTCCGTTGCCGACATTCTGCGGGAGCAGGAGATCTTCGCCCGCTTTTTCCGCGAGCACCCCTACGCGCGCACGTTCTTAGTGCTCAACTTGGCCGATGGCTCCGAGCCATATGTGGCCAGCGTGGTCACCGGCTGCCGGATGACCGGCGTTCCCCCGCCGCCTGTGCTCGCCGGCGACGGAAACCTCTATACCACGTTTCGCACAAGCGCCGCATATCGCGGGCTGATCGACATCACCGACTGCGGCCTGGGGCGGTTTGACATAAACACGGGCAAAATTGCCCAGCCGCTCATTTGCGGGCAAAAAGATGTCGGCCAGGTTATCGGAACATCCACGCCGTTTGAGCTGACAAGCGACGAAACGGTTACCCTGTCCAGTGGGGGAAACTTAATCTTCGGCTTTCGCTGCGACCAAAACGGCGGGGCGATCGATGTCACTACGAAAAGGAAGTGGACGCTGCCCCCCGTGGAGCTTCCGTTCTCCAGCGACATGCTCCCCAGCGGCAACATTCTAACGGTCAGCGACAAGTATGTGTGCTACGTTAAGTTCAACCACGTTATCTGCCTCGAGGGCCGCTGACGGGCCATTGCTGTTTGCCGCAGGGGGGCGTGCGGCAGGGGCCGAATTGCCCCGGCGCAAAGCTTGCCTGCGAATGGGGGACTCATTCATGCCTTTGTCTCGCCTACTCGCTTTCCCTTGCGTTGTGCTCGCCACGTTTGCCCTTGTCGCGTCCGCGCAGGAAGACCAGCTCGTCGCCGCTTGGGAGGCGGAACAGGCGCCGGAGATCGTCGGCGCTGCCCCGGAGACCAAATATGCCGGCCAAGCCTCAGGCAACGCCTACGTCTACCTAGACACGGCCACCAAGCAGCCGGACGCCGCCCCTCGCGACTACCTGCGCTTTGCGTTCTCCGGCCCCCATGGGGCCTATCGCGTGCGCATTCGCGCGCTTGCCCTAAGCGGGAGCACGGACAGCGTGTGGATTAGCGCCGACAACTGGCCGCGGCGGGCGCTTACCCTTAAGCCGCTCGGCAAGTGGGCGTGGCACGAGGCGCAGTTTCGCCTATATACCGATGGCGAGCATACGCTAACCATCGCCGCGCGCGAGCCCGCGCGCCTGGACAGGGTCGAAGTCTACCGCAGGAGCACATGGCCTACGCTGCACCAGCTTACCCTGGCTGAGCCGGAGCCCAACGGCCGCCGGCCGCTGTTTGTCAACCCGCCAACGTTCCGCTGGCCGGCGTTCGCCCGCGGGCCGTATACGTTGCAGCTCAGCCGCTCGCCGAGCATGAGCCAGCCGCTTGTCTTCGGCAACATTAGCGAAACGTTCTTTCGCCCGCTAAAGCCCCTGGCCCCCGGGCGCTGGTGGTGGCGCGTAAGCGCCGCGGAGCAGGGCGTTTCGCTGCCCGTGGTCTCGTTTGACCTGGCGGAAAACGTGCGCCGCTGGGAGATCCCAGACTGGCAGGCAGCTCTCGCGCGCGTGCCGAAAAGCCACCCGCGGCTTTATTTGCGGCCGGAGGACGTCCCGCGCCTGCGCAAGCTGGCCCAGGGGACGCTGCGCGAGCGGCTTGCCGCCCACGAGCGCGCCGCGCGACGCTTCGTCGGGGCAAAGCTTCCCCAGCGGCCCGATGTTCAGCGCGGAGCCGACCTGCGCTCGCGGACGATCTATCGCGTCTCTTCCATCTCCTATACCCGGCGCATCGTCGCCCCCATTGCCGAGCTTGCCTTTTGCTATCT
>CAZMGT010000068.1:0-17241 GCA_964565895.1 uncultured Armatimonadia bacterium | reverse complement strand
TGTTTCCCGGGGTAAGGGGCACGGGGTCCTGCATGAACCCGGGCTTGCCGAGCAGACGCTGGACGAGCAGATAGGTTAGCGCGGCGTTAATGTCCGATTCACAGGCCGCGGGCGCTCCCTGGTCGTTGAGCATCATCCAGGCCAGGCAAGGCGGGCAGGGGATCTTCCGCGCGCCGACGAGCCCGAGGCAGTCCATGGTTATTCCGTCGGCGTTGTACTTCTCGATGAGCTGGCGCGAGAGGACATAGTTCTTCGCGGCGTTGAGCATGTCGCGCTCGTTGGGCTCGACGATGTCCTTGGCGTGCTCGGCATAGTATTTGGCAATAGCCTTGACCTCGGCGGTATCCTGGACCTTCTTCAGCTCCTCGGCGAACAGGTCGCGCGGGAGGTAGTGGAACGTTGTCCCCAGGCCGGGGATCTTCTGCTCCCTTTCCTGATTGCCCCTAAGGTTGATAATGCGGCTTTCGGCAAGCTGCCGGCGCACCTTAAACATGCGCAGGCCGAGGGCCACGCGGTCGAACTCCAACGAGGAGATAAGCAGCGTTCCCGTGCGGTTCTCATAGGGCTTGAGGTGGCCGGTAAACGCCGTGCCCACGGGGGCGTAGATGATCGTGGGCAGGCCCGCACCGTCAACGATCTTGGCCAGGGTGTTCCACACGCGCAGGTGCAGGGGGATAAGGAGGAGACCGTCTGGGGCTTCTTTTTTCACCCGCGCGACAAACTGCTCCGCGCCTGCGGGGTCGTAGATGTAGTCCTTCTCCACGGGGATGGAGATGTTTAGCTGTTTGGCCACGCTGGCAATTTGCTCCTCGAACTGCTTGCGGTGGCCCTCAACATCGTACGCCGCGCCGGGCCAGCCCATCCAGTACTGCCCTTTAATGCGCAAGAAGGCCACGCGCACCTTGGTTCCCGTGCCCCGCTCGGGCAGAGAGGCGGGCTCCCAGCCTCGCCCGCCCTCGGGCTCGCCTGCCGTGCCCTGTGCGGAAAGAAGCGCCTCCAGGCCCAGGGCGAGCGTAGGCAGTTGCGCCAAAAACCGCCGCCGCCCGGGCAGCCTGGGGCAAAAGCTCGCTCGCTTGCGCTTGTCCATCGCCAAAGCCTCCCTCGCCGCGCACGACTCTCGTGCGCGAAAATCGCAGGGGCCGCGCGCGCCCCTTCGCCGCTGTGCTGTTCGGCGCCGCGCGGCGCCTCTCCTTTGTCCTCGCCCTTGCCACGGGCGAGCAGCCTCTTTATGATCGGCAGGCGCGCAAGCGCCGCGGGTAAGGAGCGCAGCAATGGCCAATCGCAAGCAAATGACCGCCGCGGTGCTCTATGCGCCGGGCGACCTGCGCGTGGAGCGCGTGCCCGTGCCCCGGCCGGGGCAGGGCGAGGTTCTCGTGCGTGTCGGGGCGTGTGGCATTTGCGGCTCCGACGGCCCGCGCGTGCTGGAGAAGGGCGCGCATCGGCACCCGCTTATCCCGGGGCACGAGTTCGCGGGCACCGTCGCCGAGCTGGGCGGGGGCGTGTCGCGCTGGAAGGCCGGCGACCGGGTGGCGGTGTTTCCCCTGATCCCCTGCCGCGCCTGCCCCGCCTGTCGCGAGGGCGTGTATGAGCTGTGCGAGAACTACGACTACCTTGGCTCGCGCTCAAACGGGGCGTTTGCGGAGTACGTTTGCGCGCCGGCGTGGAACTTGGTGCGCGTGCCCGAGGGCGTCTCGCTGGAGTGCGCCGCGCTAACGGAGCCCGCCGCTGTCGCCCTGCACGCGCTAAACCGCTTTGGCGTTGGGCGCGGGGCGACGGTGGCCGTTTTCGGCGCGGGGCCGATCGGCGTTCTCGTGGCGCAGTGGGCGGCGGCGCTTGGCGCGGGGCGAATATGGCTGGTGGACATCGTCCCTGAGAAGCTCGACGTCGCCCGCGAGCTTACCCGCGCGGAGCTTATCCTCGCCGGCGAGCGCGACCCTGTGGAGGAGATCGGCAAGGCCACGGAGGGGCGCGGGGTGGATCTTGCCGTAGAGGCCGCGGGGGTGCCCGCGACCGTGCGCCAGGCGCTCGCCGTTTGCGCCCGCGGGGGAAGGGTCGTTCTGCTGGGCAACCCCTCGGCCGACGTTACCCTCCCTCAGGAGCTGGTCTCGCAGGTTTTGCGCAAGCAGCTTGTTCTCGGCGGGAGCTGGAACTCGAGCTTTCGCGGCGGCGAGGACGACGAATGGGCCGCGGCGCTGGCGGCCATGGCCGACGGACGCTTGCGCGTGGCCCCGCTAATTACCCACCGCTTTCGGCTGGAGCAGGCGGGCGAGGCGTTTTCGCTCATTGCCGAAAACGCGCGCTTTTACCAGAAAATAATGTTCGTCTTCGACTAGCGCGAGCAATGCCATAAGCGAAGGGTGAAGGGCTGTGAACGCAGCGGTTCTAGAAGCGCTGGAAAACCTTGTCGTGCGCGAGGTGCCCACGCCCTCGGCGGGGCCCGGGGAGCTGCTTGTGCGCGTGCGCGCCTGCGCCGTGTGCGGGTCGGACCTGCGCATCTTCCACCACGGCAACCCGCGGGTAAAGCCGCCGCAGATCATCGGGCACGAGATCGCGGGCGAAGTGGTTGAGGTGGGGGCCGGGGTTGAGGGGTTTGCCGTGGGCGACCGGGTGGCCATCGGCGCCGATGTCCCGTGCGGGGTGTGCCCGGAGTGCCGCGAGGGACGGGGGAACAACTGCGCGATCAACTATGCCATCGGCTACCAGTTTCCCGGAGGCTTTGCGGAGTATATTTTGCTTAACCAGACGACGGTTAACTATGGGCCGGTGCACAAGATTCCCGAGGGGCTGAGCTTTGCCGAGGCGGCCCTTGCCGAGCCCCTGGCCTGCTGCATTAACGGGTTGGAGCTGTGCTGGCTGGGCGTGGGCGAGAGCGTGGTGATCATCGGCGCGGGGCCCGCGGGGCTAATGCTCGCTCAGCTCGCGCGCCACATGGGGGCGACGAAAATCATCGTCGCCCAGCGCTCCAAGGGCCGCGTGGAGCTCGCCCGCAAGTTCGATGTCGACGTCGTCATCTCCACCACCGAGGAGGACCTGCGCCAGCGCGTGCTCGAGGAGACGGAGGGGCGCGGGGCGGACGTGATCGTCGTCGCCTGCGCCTCGCCCGAGGCGCAGATGCAGGCCATTGAGCTTGCCGCCACGCGGGGGAGGATCAACTTCTTCGGCGGCCTGCCCCGGGGCACGCCGCCTATTTCCATCGAAAGCAACCTCATCCATTACAAAGAGCTTTACGTTACCGGCTCGCACGGCAGCGTCCCGCGGCAGCACAAGGCGGCGCTGGGGCTTATTGCCGCGCGCGCGGTTGACGTCAAGCGGCTGATTACGCACACCGTCCCCCTGGCCGAGATTCACCGCGCGTTTGAGCTCGTGGAGAGCCGCGCGGGGTTGAAGGTCGTCGTCGAGCCTTAGGAGCGAACGCCCATGCCCGAGCGGGAACAAGGCGCATTAAAAATCTCCGCCTCGCTCATGTGCGCGGATCTTGCGCGCCTGGCCGAGGAAGTGCGCGAGCTCGAGGCCGCGGGCGTAGACTGGCTGCACTTTGACATTATGGACGCGCACTTTGTCCCCAACCTCACGTTCGGCCCGGACGTTGTGCGCGCCCTGCGTCCGCTGACCGCCCTGCCCTTCGACGTGCACCTGATGATCGAAGAGCCGATAGACTACCTCGAGCGCTTCGCCGAGGCTGGCGCAGACATCATCGTCGTCCACGTCGAAGCGTGCCGGCATGTGCAGCGCACGCTAGCGCGCATTCGCGACCTCGGGGCGACGCCCGGCGCAGCGCTAAACCCGGCTACGCCCCTTTCCGCCCTCGACCACATCCTCGACGACGTGGACATTGTGCTCGTGATGACGGTTAACCCCGGTTTCGCCGGCCAAAAAATCGTCCCCGCGACGATCCCCAAGGTGCGCGCGCTGGCCGAGCGCTTGCGCGCGGAGGGGCGCGAGATCGCCATCGAGGTGGACGGAAACGTTACCCCGGAAAACGGCCGCGCATTGGCCGAGGCCGGGGCCACGGTGTTCGTCGGGGGCACGGGGAGCGTGTTTCGCGAGGGGCTTTCGCGCGCCGAAGGGACGCGCCTGCTGCGCGAGGCGATCTCCGCCGCCCGCTAGAACCTAAGCTGAAGCACGGGAATGTAACTCCGCTCGCCCGTGGCCGACTGCCCCGCAGCGAGGCCAATTAGCGCCCCGGCAAGCACATCGCGAAAGCGGTGTTCGCGCATGTCCACACGCGACCAGGCGATCGCCGCGGCTAGGCCGTAAAACAGCGCCGACTGGTCGGGGTGGTAGTGCGCGGCGACGGCGGCGCCGGCGAATGCCGTAGCCGTGTGCCCGCTGGGAAAGCTGCGGTCGTCCTTGTGGTTGGGCCGCTCGGAGTGAACGACGTTTTTCAACAGCTCGGAAATAGCAAGGGCCGTTACCAGGGCGCTGGCGTGGTCGCTCAACGCGGCGCGGCCGTCGCGGGCGTAAAGGTAAAGCCCGGTGCCGATGATTATCGGATAGGCGACGTCGTCGATGGCCTCGGCGAGGTCGCTTCCCTCGTCGGGTGGGGGCTTGTCTACGGCAAGGGAGCCGCCGCGGGGCGTCGGGCCACTGGCCCCCGTCCCCTCCTCCGCCCATACTGGGCACGCTGACATGGCCCCCGCTCCAGCGGCGAGCGCTATTGCGCAGGCAAGAGCGAGGCAGCGCATTTGGTCACACCCCTCGGCAGGCGCCACAGGGCAATTCCCGCGCCCGGAGCAATTACCTCTGCACATGGCGGCCGCGTTGCGCTGGGCCGCCTGTGGTATATTTGACGCGTTGGCGGGCGAGGAAAATGAGCGAGACAATGCGCGCGGTAAAGGCTTTTGGCCCGCGCGATGTGCGGCTGGTCGAAGTTCCCCGGCCGGAGCCCGGGCCAGGCGAGGCGCTTATCCGCGTGGAGGCCTGCGCCATCTGCCCCACGGAGCTACACATCTACCTCGACTGGGACGCCGGCGGAAAGGCTCCCGAGCGCCCGTTTATCATGGGCCACGAGTTCTCGGGGATCGTCGCGGAGGTCGGCCCGCGCTGCTCTCTGCGCCCGGGCGTGCGCCTCGCCGTTGAGCCGAGCAGGCACTGCGGGCAGTGCGACATGTGCCGCGCGGGGAGGTTTAACATCTGCCGCAACATAACGTTCCCCAGCTTTCCGCCCACCGATGGAGCGCAGGCCGAGTACATCGCCTGCCCGGAGTACTCCGTAAAGCCCGTCCCTTCTTCGGTAAGCGCGATCGAAGCGGCGCTGATCGAGCCGCTCGCGGTGGCCGTGCACGCCGTGCGCCTGGCGGAGGTCGCCGCCGAGGAGACGCTGGCCGTGCTTGGCGCGGGGGCGATCGGGCTGTCGGTGCTCCAGGTGGCGCGGGCGTGGGGCGTACGCCGCGTGTGGCTTGCCGAGCCGCGGCCGGAGCGGCGGGCGCTTGCCCGAAAGTTCGGCGCGGAGGTCGTCTGCGCCAGCGCCGCCGAGCTGCGCGAAACTTTGGGGAGTAGCCCGCGGGTGGTGATCGAGGCCGCGGGGCACGACCGCTGCCTCGCCGACGCCGTGGAGCTCGCCGACACCGGCGGCCGGGTATATGTCATCGGCGTGCCGTTTGCCGACGAGCAGGCGCTGAGCATGCGTGTGGCGCGGCGGAAGGAGCTGTTGGTGCACTTTGTCCGCCGCTCGTGCTCCGACCTGGACGAGGCCGTGGAGCTTGTCGTCACGGGGAGGGTAAACCTGCGCGACTATCCCGTGCTTTGCTTCTCGCCGGAGCAGGCGCAGGAAGCTTTTGCCGCAGCCATCGCCCGGCCGGGCGATATGCTCCGGGCGGTCATTCTGTGGAGCTAAGGGCCGGGGGGGCGCGCTAGGCTTGCTCGGCGCCCGCGTAAAACCGCTCCAGCGCTTGAGGCAGCGAGCGATAGCGCTGATATAGCTCCTCGTAGCGCTCGGCCTCGGGCGAGGGCTCGAACGTGGCCTCGCTCCCCGCCATCTGCTCCTGGGCCTGCTCGATCGACGCGAACACGCCCGTGCCCACAAAGCCGAACATCGCCGCGCCGAGCACGGTGGCCTCCTTTTGGCTGATCGTTCTGATGGGGAGGCGGCAAACGTCGGCGCGGATTTGGTTCCACAGGTCGTTCTTCGACCCCCCGCCCACGCAGCGCACGGCCTCCGGCGCAGCGCCGGTGGTCTCTCGGAGAATGTCCAGCGCGTGGCGCATTTGAAACGAGAGGCCCTCGAGCGCCGCGCGATAGACCTGCGCCGGCGAGGTGGACAGCTCGAGCCCGAGGATCGTGCCCTTTGTGCCGAACTTTTTCGTCGGCCCCGTGCTCGAGACGAAGCAGGGGAGGAACATTACCCCATCGGCCCCGGGGGCGACCCCCTGGGCGTCGGCGATCATTTTCGCATAGGCCTCGGAGCGCTCGGCCACCTCGGCGTAAAAATGCTCGCGGATCCACTCCAGCACGGCGGAGCCCATCATCAAAAGCTGGGGGTTGTAATAGCCGGCGACGGCGTCGCACTCCACAAGCACGCCCTCGTCGAACGCCGCGCGGTTGGGCTCGAAGCGGTCGTGGCGGAGCATGAGGATCTCCCACGTGCCGGAGCTTAAGATAGCCTCGCGCGGCGAGGCGCCGGAGCCGATCGCCGCAAACTGCGTGTCGTGGCCCGCGGCGACGACGGGCGTCCCCTGAGGGAGGCCGGTTTGCTCGGCGGCCTGGGCCGTCGTCTCGCCGATGACCTCCCCCGGCTCGACCCACTGCGGGAAGAGCGAGGGATCGACCCCGGCGAGGGAGAGCATTTTCTCCGACCAGTCGCGCCGGGCGATGTCCATGGCCATCATCGTCCCCGCAGCGGTGGGATCGATGGCAAAGCCCCCGCAGAGCCTCATGCTCAGCACGCCGGGCATCATGAGAAAGCAATCCGCCTCGTCCAGCGCCTGGGGGACGTTCTCGCGCAGCCAGATTAGGCGCAGCAAGGTGTTAAACGGGATTACCTGATAGCCGGTAATCGCGTAGATCTCCCAGGGATCGATGCGCTGGCCGATGGAAGCGGCGAGGGGCTCGGTGCGCGCGTCCTGCCAGCAGATTACGGGATAGGTGAGCGACCCGTCGCGCTTGACGGGGGCGCCGTCGGCGCCGAACGTGCACACGGTTACCGCGCGGATGGTTTCCGGGGCAAGCTGCGCGCAGACCTCGCGGCAGGCGTCGCACAACCTGCCCCACACCTCGTCCAGGTCCCAAATAAGGTAGCCCTCGGGGCAGCCGGGCTGGGGGCTAGGGCTATTCGGCCGGCTGGCGCTCGCGGCGATCGCCCCCGCGCTGTCTACGGCGATCACCGAGGCGTTGGTCGACCCGCAGTCCATGACGACAACGACTTCGTTGCCCATGGCGCACCTCCCGGGGCGGCACGTCGGCGGCCCGCGCTTGCGCTAGCTGAACTTAAGCCATATCTGCCGCCGCCGCGGCCCGTCGAACTCGCAAAAGTATATCCCCTGCCATGTGCCAAGCATTAGCTTGCCGTCCTGCACGAGAACCTGCACCGAATGCCCAACCAGCGAGGACTTTATGTGCGCGTCGGAGTTGCCCTCCATGTGCTTATAGTGCGGGGCGTCGCGCGGGACAAGGCGCGCGAGCGTCTCCATAATGTCGCGCACGACGCTCGGGTCGGCGTCCTCGTTAATCGTTACCCCCGCGGTGGTATGTGGAACGAACACGGTGAGCACGCCATCTTCAAACCCCGCCGCGCGCACCTCGGCTTGCACCTGCGCCGTGACGTCGAGCATCTGCTCGCGCTCGGTGGTGTTAACGGAAAGGCGGCGGATCATTGCCCGGCACCCCCCTTGCCCGCCTTCTGCTGCCGCTGCACGCGCTGGACGATAAGCTCCAAGTCCGGGGTAGACATAAAGTCCACAAACGCCTGCAATGCGCTGCGCTGGACGCCCTCGCCCTTGGGGAGCAGGGCAACGATCTCGTCGATAAGCGCATTGCGCTGGGCTTTGTACTCCTCGGCGGAGAGCCTGGCCGCTTTGGAAAAGATCTCAAGCAGCTTTTGCGCATCGGCGACGACCTCGTTGCCCTGGGCGTCCTGGGTCGCGCTTTGCTGGACGAGGTACACGACGAAATCGGCCTTGAGCTTGTCGCGCTGCTCGGGGGAGTTTTGCATAAACTGGTCTAGGGCGCGGGCGGTGCCCGGGCGGGGGAAGAACTCGTCGAACACCTCGGCGCGTTGCTTTTGCGTGAGCTTGAGATAGATCGGCTTAAGCGAGTCGGCGAGCCCTGCCAGGCCCGCTTTCAGGTCCTCCTCAATAAGCTCGATCTTCTGGCGCACCTGCTCGGCAAGGTTCATTGCCTGCTGAATCTGCCCCTGGCGCACAAGCTGCACCGCGCGCTGAAGCTGAGGGAGCAGGGGGCGGAGCTGTTCCTCGTGGCGCAGCTCCAGCGCTTGGCGCCGCGCGCGCACCCCCGGGGCGTTTTCGATAATCAAGTTCGCCTGTTCTTCGGTCAGCTCAAGCTGAATGCAGGAAAGCGTTACATGCATCTCGCGAAACATCTCCTGAATTTGCTCCGACGGCGGCTTCTCGCCGGCCTGGCCCAGGCACGGCGCGCAGAGAACAACCGCTGCGGCAGCCGCCAGAAAGCACGCCGTGGCACACGTTCTCAGCCGATGCACGGGGCCACCTCCTCGCACCCGCGGAGCAACAACCGCGGGCGGGTGGGCACACAACGGTGCTTCGGTCGCCGCCTGCGCCTCCCCTTCTCCGCCCGCTCAGCACAGCTCGCCCAGGCAGCACTCCTCCTCCGCGCGCACGAGGCGCACGGGCAGTATCCTTCCCTGCAGCCCGCGCGCCCCAGGCACGCGCACACGCACGTAGTTGTCGGTCAGCCCCTCCGCGCCGCCCGGGCGGTCGCGCTCGAACAGCACCTGTTGCACCGTGCCCACAAGCGAGCGCATAAACCGCTGGCGCTTTTTTTGCGAAAGCTCAAGCAGCGCCCGGCTGCGCCGCTTCTTTACATCCGGCCGCACGCTGTCGCCGCGCTGGGCCGCGGGGGTTTTCGGCCGCGGCGAGTAGCTAAACACGTGTAGGTAGGCCAGGGGCAGGCGCTCTATGAGCTGGTAGGTGCGCGAAAATGCCTCCTCGCTCTCCCCGGGAAAGCCGACGATAACGTCGGCGCCGATCGCTATCTCGGGGACGCGCCGGGCGAGCTCCTCGACGAGCGCGGCATATTGCGCGCTGGTATACGGCCGGCCCATTTCGCGGAGCACCTCGTCGTCGCCCGACTGCAGCGGAATGTGCAGGTGGCGGCACAGGCGGGGCTGGTTTTGCGCGATGGTTTGGATGAGGCGCGGGGTGAAGTCTGTCGGCTCGATCGAGCTGAGGCGCAGGCGCTTAAGCTCGGGCACGGACAGCGCGGCCTCAACCGCGGCGGCAAGCTCCGTGGGCGGGCGCAGGTCGCGGCCATAGAGCCCGAGGTGAATGCCGATGAGCACGACCTCCACATGCCCCGCGGCGACCAGCCGGCGCACCTCGCGCGCGACCTCCTCCAGCGGCCGGCTGCGGCTCGGCCCGCGCGCGAGCGGCACGGTGCAGTAGGCGCAGCGGCTGTCGCACCCCTCTTGGATTTTCAAAAACGCCCGCGTGTGCTCGGCGAACCGGCCCACGCAAGCGTCGGAAAACGCGCGCTGGGCCGCCACGTCCGCGACTACGCAGCGGGAGAGCTCGCCCGCGAGGAAGCGCTCGAGCAGGTGCGCCACGTGCTGCTTTTCCACATTGCCCAGGATAAGGTCCACCTCGGGCAGGGCGGCGAGCGCCTCGCGCTGCACCTGGGGATAGCAGCCGATGGCCACAACCACGGCCTGGGGGTTGCGTCGCTTGGCCTGGCGCAACAGGCGGCGCGCGTCGCGGTCGGCCTTGCTCGTCACCGTGCACGTGTTGACGATGTAGATGTCCGCGGGGGCGTCGAAGTCCACGCAGCGGCAGCCGCGGGCGAGGAGCTGCTCGCGCATCGCCTCGGTGTCGTATTGGTTGAGCTTGCACCCCAGGGTACGGAGGGCAACGCGCTTGCCAGCGAGAATGCTCTTTGCGCGTTCGCTCATTGCCTGCAGATTATATCACGCGGACCTGCGCCGCGTTTGCCACACATGGAGGAGAGAGATGAACGTCGTCGTGCGCAAGGGGTCGATCGTCGACGCGCCGGTGGACGCCATTGTGGTTAACTTGTTCCAAGGCGTAAAGCGCCCGGGCGGGGCGACCGGAGCGGTGGACAAGGCCCTGGGTGGGTTAATTAGCGAGTTGATCGCCAGCGGGGAGATTCGCGGAAAGCTCAATGAGTTTACCCTAATCCACACCCAGGGAAAGATCCCACCCAGGCGGGTGGCCGTGGTCGGCCTGGGCGAGCGGGAGAAGTTCGACCTTTACCGCGTGCAGCAGGTAAGCGGCACCGCGGCGCGCGAGCTGGACAAGCGCCGCTGCCGGCGCGTGGCGACTATCGTGCATGGGGCGGGCGTTGGGGGCATCGATCCGCCCCAGGCGGCGCGTATGGTCGCCGACGGGGCGATCCGCGCGACGTTTCGCCTCGATACGCACAAGACGAAAAAAGACGACGACCGCGGCCCGTTTCTCGAGGAGCTGATCATTTACGAGGTGGACGAGGCGAAGGCGCGGGCAATGCGCCCTGAGGTGCGGCGGGGAGCAATTATCGCCGAGGCGGCAAACTGGGCGCGCTGGCTGGCGAACGAGCCGGCGAACGTCATGACGCCCGCGCGGCTGGCCTCCGAGGCGCGCAAAATGGCGCGCGAGGTGGGGCTTTCCGTCTCCGTGCTTACGGAAAAGCAGATGGCCGAGCGCAAGATGAACCTGCTCCTTGCCGTGGGCCAGGGCAGCGCCCACCCCCCGCGGCTAATCGTCCTGCGCTATAACGGCGGCCGGCGCGGCGACCCTCCCCTAGCGTTCGTGGGCAAGGGGGTAACGTTCGACACGGGCGGGGTGTCGCTTAAGTCGCGCGAGGGGATGGAGCAGATGAAGGCCGACATGGCCGGCGCGGCGGCCGTTCTCGGGGCGATGCGGGCCATCGCTCAGCTCAAGCCCCGGCTAAATGTCATCGGCATCGCCCCCGCGGTGGAAAACGCCGTAGACGGCGCGGCCTATCGCCCGGGCGACGTGCTTGTCGCGGCAAACGGCAAGACCGTAGAGGTCATCTCCACCGACGCCGAGGGGCGGATGATCCTCGCCGACGCCCTGCACTACGCGGTGGAGCAAAAGGCCGAGCGCATTGTTGACGTGGCCACGCTTACCGGCGGGATCCTGGTCACCCTCGGCCCGGTGGCCACGGGGATTATGGGCAACGACCAACAGTTTATCGACCAGGTAATCGCCGCGGGCGAGGCGCAGTGCGAGCGCATGTGGCCGCTGCCGCTGTTTCCCGAATACGACGACCTGATGGACAGCGAGATCGCCGACCTAAAGAATGCCGCGGGGCGCAACGCGCATTCTATCCAGGGGGCAATTTTTCTGCGGGAGTTCGTCGGCGAAGCAAAGTGGGTGCACCTGGACATCGCGAGCACCGACTACCAGCCGGAAAACAAGCCATATTTGCCCAAGGGGGAGACAGGGGTCGCGGTGCGCACGCTTGTAGAGCTCGCGCAGCGGCTCGCTGGGTAGCGGTACTCGCCGGCGTTGCTGGCGCGAGATTATGGCAAGGGAGGTTGTCGCCGTGGAGTATCAGATCAACGGGACGATTATGCAGACGGTGACCTGCACGCTGCGCGAGGGGGAGACGATGTATACGGAGTCCGGGGGTATGGCGTGGATGATCGGCGATATTGAGATGGACACGGGGATGAAGGGCGGGTTGATGGCGGGAATTAAGCGCAGCCTGGCCGGCGAGTCGCTGTTCATCACGGACTATACCTGTCGCTCGGGGACGGCGCAGATTACGTTTGCCGCGGAGTTTCCGGGAAAGATCCTCCCCCTGCAGCTCGGCGAGGGGGAGAGCATGATCGTCCAAAAAGACGGGTTTATGTGTGCCGAGAAAAGCGTAAAGCTGGAAATGCACTTTCGCAAAAAGCTCTGGACCGGGTTGTTCGGGGGCGAGGGGTTTATCCTCCAGCGCCTCACCGGCCCGGGGATCGCGTTCGTGGAGCTTGCCGGAGAGATTACCGAGGTAAACCTTGGCCCGGGCGAAGTCGTGCGCGTAGACACGGGCCACGTGGCGATGTTCGACCCCTCGGTGCAGTTCGATGTGGAGCGCGTAAAGGGTGTTAAGAACATCCTCTTCGGCGGCGAGGGGCTGTTTCTCGCCGTGCTTAAGGGCCCGGGGCGGGTGTGGCTGCAGAGTATGCCCATCGCCAACCTGGCGCAGAAGCTGGCCACGTATATGCCCACCTCCGGCTAGCGTGACGCGCCTGGGGAGGACAGCGCAGTGAACGGGCGCGTTGCCCGCGCGGCGATTGCTGCGCTGGCGCTTGCTTTGTCCTACGCGCCGGCGCGCGCGGCCGAGCTGCGCGGGGTTGTCGTGGAGTACGTCGCGCGCGAGGGCCAGCTCGTGCGCGCGCCGGTTATCGGCGCGCACGTGCTCGCCGGGCGCGGCATTTGGCTGGAGACCGAGCCGGGAGGGCGCGACCGCCTGCGCGGGGGCCGGCCGCTTGCCCACGCGCGCACGGCCGAGGATGGCTCGTTTTCCCTCGCCGTTCCCCAAGGCGATGCGCTGAACATTGTCGTGTGGCGCGGGGGCTATGCGCCAGTTATGCGCCGCGGCGTGCGCCCTGCTGAAAAGCCGCTTGTGCTTGTCCTCAGCCGGCTGCCCGGCGACGCCGAGCGGGAGCACCGCTTGCTGGAGCTGAGCGACAGGCGGCTGATCTTCGACCCCCCGCCGGTGGAGGAAAGCGACCACTTCTTCGACCCCGCGCGAGGGATTTTGGCCACCGTGCCCCCGGGGTTTGTGTTGCGCGCGGCGGCGGACCACTTTACCGTGGTCCGCCTGACCAGCGGGGCGGCGGAGATTCGCCTGCTCGACCCCGGGCGCAGGTTCTCGCGCGAGACCGTGCGCCAGTTTATCGGCGAACCCGCGCGCGGCGCGGAGCAGGCCGAGCTTGTCCTCTCGCGCGAGACGCGCGTGGGCGACCGCTGGGCCCTGCTTAGGGTGTTTCGCGGCAAGCGGAGCGAGGTGCGCCTGCTTTACCTGGAGGGGGAGAAAAGCTCGATTATCATCGCCTGCAGCGGGCCCCTGGCAGGCATGGCCGCCGTGCGCCGCGCGTTTGAAACGTTTGCCGAGGACCTCGTCCTTGTCGGCGAGGGCAAGGAGCAAGGCGAGCGCCTGCGCTGTCCGGAGCTCGGGGTAGAGCTAGTCGTCCCCAGGGGGTGGGAGGTCGCGCAGCGCGGCGGCGAGCGGCTGGTTTTGCGCTTTGCGCGGCGCTCGGCGGAGCTGGCCATCTGGCGCGAGCCCTGCGCCACGCGCGACCCGCTCCAGGCGCTGGAGGCCCTGCCCGTGGGCTCTGGCCTGGCCCTGCGCCGGGCGCGCTGGGTCCTTGTGGGGGGCGAGCCCGCGCCGGAGCGCACCTACCGCAGCACCGGTGCCCCTCGGCGCGCCCTGCGCCGCGTGGCGCTTGTGCGCGGGGGATTTGTCTACTTCTTTGAGCTGCGCGCGCCCGCTTTAGGGTTTTCCTCGGCCTGTGTCGGCGTAGACTGCGTGCTGGAATCGGTACGCTTTACGGACTAGCTTGCACAAGGGAGCGTGTCGCGTATGGAGCGCATGGGCGTGGGCGTTATTGGCCTTGGCGTGTTCGGCGAGCTGCACTGCAAGACATATGCCGCAGACCCGCGGGTGAAGCTCGTCGGCGTGTGCGACATCGACGGCGAGCGCGCGACGCAACGCGCCGAGCAATATCGCGCGGAGTTTTCCTGCACCGACTTCGCCGAGCTTCTTTCGCGCGAGGACATTGCCGCGGTTTCCGTAGCCACGCCGGATTTCGCTCACCGCGAGATCGTCATCGCCGCCGCGGAGGCGGGCAAGCACGTGCTTGTGGAAAAGCCCATGGCCATGACCGTGGACGACTGCCAGGCGATGATCGCCGCCGCGGAGAAAGCCGACGTAACGCTTATGGTTGACTTTCACAACCGGTTTAACGTCCCGTTTGTAGCCACGAGGGAGAAGATCCGCGACGGCTCGCTGGGCGAGCCGAAAATGGCCTATGTGCGCCTGTCGGACACAACCTATGTCCCGACGACGATGATCCGCTGGGCGAGCAAGACGACCGTCGCCTGGTTTCTCGGCGTGCACTGTGTCGATCTTCTGCGCTGGCTGTTCGAGGACGAGGTGCGCCGGGTGACGGCGGTGTCGCGCTCCGGCGTGCTCCAGGCGATGGGCGTGGACACGCCGGACTTTTTCCAAAGCATTTTGGAGTTCGAGCGCGGGGGCGTGGCCTGCGTGGAGAATTCGTGGATTTTGAGCTCGACCATGCCCTGCGTTTACGACTTTAAGTTCGAGCTATGCTGCGCGAAGGGCACGGTAAACGTAGACACGAGCAGCAGCGGCCTAGTGCGCATTTTCGACGCCCGCGGCGAGACGTTCCCCGACTTCCTCAACGTGGTGGACTATCACGGGCAGCCGGGGGGCTTTGGCGTGCAAAGCATTAGGCACTTTATCTCCGTCGTTCTCGGCGAGGCAGAGCCCCTGAGTGGCCCCAACGACGGCCTTGAGGCCACGCGCGTCGTCGCTGCCATTCACGAGTCCGCGGAGAAGGGGGCGCCGGTGGACATCGAGCGCTAACCCCCCGGGCCGGCTTGCAGCGCGGCCTTGGCCAGGCCGTAACCCCGCCGCACCCAGCCGTTGACCGCGGCGGCGGTGAACTCCCTGCGCCAGTTCGCGCGCGACTGCCGGCGTACCTCGGCCAAAAACGCCTCGAAGCTCGGCTCCAGCGCGAGGTGGGCCATGTAGTTTTCGATCGTCCGCTGAGGCTGGGGGAGCTGGGGCTCGACCGCTGAGGCACGCTGTTCGCCCGCGGCTTGCGCCCACCGGGCAAGCGCAACCGGCTTTCCCCCAAGCGCGAACCACTCCCCCGCAGGCCTGCGCGACCAGTAGCTGTTTTCCGCGAAGCGAAAGCCGCGCAGCTCGCCCTGCGCGGAGATTAGCGCGCGGTCCTCCCAGGGCATGAGAAACCGATTGTTCGCGAAGACGACGTTTTGCACAAGCGCCGTGTTGCGCAGCAGCACGGGGGCGCCGCAAAACACATTGCCCCGCACAACAACGTCGCGGCAAAGCCCAACGCGCGGCGAGGCCTCGATGCTTAGCGTGTGCACGTTGTTTACCCCGGGCGCGGGGTGGTGCACGAGGATGTTGCCGGCGATCGTTCCGCCATCCCAGTCGCGAACGTCGATCCCCCAGCCCAGGCTGCGCAGCGTAGGCCGCCCGCGCCCGATGTGCAAGAAAACGTTGTTGGCGATTTTCACGTTGCGAAAGCGGCGTGGGCCGTCGGCGTTGCCCCCGATGCTAATCCCGATCTCGCCCTCGACATAGAGGTTGTCCTCCATGACCAGGTTGCGCGCGCTTGCCGGGCCGCTGTTGGCCGTCCACTTGTTGCCGATGCTTGAGGCGCGGAGGAACATATTTCCCCGAAAAACAACGTCGTGGCAGTCGGTGAAATAGGTGTTGTGGTTAAACATTGTCGCCCCGCCACGATCCTTGCGGTTGCCGCGCTCGCGAATAAGCCAGCCGTTGTGGTCGAAAATGTTCTCCTCGAGGAGGATGGAGATACGCGCGGCATACATTCCCTGGCAGTGGCTGTCGCGGGCGTAGTTGTCGAGCACGAGGTTGCGGCGGAAGACGAGCTGCTCCGTCGCCGGGGCGGCCTCTCGCTTCCGCCCGCGGGCGACCATTAGCGTCGCCCCGCAAAAGCGAAAGCAACAGTCCTCGATAAGCAGCCGCCGCGCGCGGGCCGTGGGCTTTTCGCTGACGTAAAGCTCCAGCGCAGTTTTCACGCGGCACTTTGCGCTAAACTCCGGCGAGCGGGGGTCCTTTTCCGGCGCGTAAAACTCAAGCCCCACGATGGCAATGTCGTGGCAGTCGGCATGAATGGGGAAACGGATTGCCCGTTGGCTTCCCCGGAGGCGAAACTGCGGCCGGCGCTCGCCCGCGCCATAGGCGGCAATGACCAGCGGGGCGGAGGGCGAGCGCCCGCTGGGCGGGCTGCCCAGCGGCTCGTCCCAAACATCGCCCCGCTTAAACAGCACCCACTCCGGGTAGCCGTTGCGCGCGTGGGCAAGGGCTGCCTGCGCCGTCTTAAACGGCTTCAGCGGCCCCCGCGGGCGAAACGGGTCCGCGCCGATCGCCGGGTCGCCCGGGCTGTAGGCGCGTGCTGTCGCGTCGTCGCCGGAGCTGCTGCTTACATAAATCAGCCGGGTATCTTTCGCGGGGCGGAGGATAGACCACCCCTCTTCGTCAAGCGGCAGCCAGCGCAGCGGCTGAGCGGCGGGCTGGGCGCGCGGGGCGCAGCAGGCAAGCAACGCCAAGCTCGCTAACGCAACAAAGCAAACAAGCGGCAGCCGCCGAGCCATTTTCCTCATCCCTTCGCGCGAAGGGTCGTCGCGCGCTGTTTCCCCGCGGGCTGTCCCGCTCCTCCCGAACTGAGGCGGTGGGGAGCGAGAGCAGGGAAAACGACACAGGCGAAGGACATTTTCCCCGCCGCGGGCAAAACTCACCTGCCACGCAGCGCCCACGGGACGAGGAGGGAGAGGCCATGCCCAAACAAGCGCCGCTTTACGCCGGCGTGGCCACGGCGGCGATTACCCCGCCGGTAGGCATTGCCATGTCGGGGTTCGCGGGCCGCGGGCCATCGCTGGGCATTGCCGGCGAGCTCTACGCTACGGCGCTTGTCCTGCGCCAAGGCGAGCGGCGCGCGGCGATCGTCAGCTTGGACCTGATCGACTTAGAGCGTGAGTTTTGCCGCCGCGTGTTCGCGGAGATCGCGCGCCGGGCGAGGATCCCCGAGGAGAACGTTCTCCTCTGCTGCTCGCACACGCACTTCGGGCCGTCTACCGACGACTACGACGGCGACCCGCAGACCTCGGACGAGGCGGCTTTTCTCGCGGAGTTGAAGTTTAAGCTCGCCGGCGCGGTTAAGGAGGCAGCGGCGAACACGTGGCCGGCGACGGTCGCTGTGGGGCGGGCGACGTGCGATATCGGCATTAACCGGCGCGAGCGCCTGCCTGATGGCCGGATTATCCTCGGCCACAACCCCGAGGGGCCGGTGGATCGCGAGGT
>CAZMGT010000067.1:0-18189 GCA_964565895.1 uncultured Armatimonadia bacterium | reverse complement strand
TGGTGAGCCGTGGAGGACTCGAACCTCCGACCCTCTGATTAAAAGTCAGATGCTCTACCAACTGAGCTAACGGCTCACCATGAGCGCCCGAAAGCTACTCCAAGATCACCGTCTGCGAGCGCTCCGGCCCTAATGATACGATACTTACCGGGGCTCCGACAAGATCTCCCACGCGATTTAAAAACGCCAGCGCCTCCTCGGGCAGCTCGTCCCTCGAGCGCACCTGCGAGGTGTCTCGCCGCCAGCCGGCCAGCTCCTCATACACCGGCGTCACCCGCGCGAACTCCTCCGGGTCGCCCGGCATATAATCCAACGTCTTTCCGTCCAGCTTGTACGCCACGGCGACGCAAATTTTCTCCAGCTCGTCCAGCACATCGAGCTTGGTAATGGCCAGCTTGCACGCCCCGTTAAGCTGCACCGCCGTGCGCACCATCACCGCGTCGAGCCACCCGCAGCGCCGCGGCCGACCCGTCGTCGTGCCATACTCCTGCCCGCGCTCGCGCAGCCGCTCGCCCAGCTCGTTCTCCAGCTCCGTGGGAAACGGCCCGCTCCCCACGCGCGTAGCGTAGGCCTTGGACACGCCGATTACCTCGTCGATCGCTGTCGGCCCAATGCCCGTGCCGATCGCTGCGCCGCCGGCGACGGGGTGGCTGCACGTTACATTGGGATACGCCCCGTAGTCGATGTCCAAGAACGTGCCCTGCGCGCCCTCGAACAAAATCTCCTTCCCCTCGCGCAGCGCCTGGCTGATGATATGCCGCGTGTCCGCGATATACGGCCGAATTGTCGGTAGCACGGGAAGCAGCTGCTCGAGCACTTGCTCTGTAGAAATAGGCTCTGCGTCGTAGAGGTGCTTGAGCAGCGCGTTTTTCTCGCGCAGGCAAATGTCGATCTTCTCCCGCAGCCGCTCGCGGTCGGTAAGGTCCCAAACCCTAATTCCGCAGCGCTTGGCCTTATCGACATACGCCGGGCCCACGCCGCGCGCCGTGGTCCCGATCTTGTGGTCTCCGCGAAGGCGCTCCTCGAGCTTGTCGAGCAGCGGATGGTAGGGCATGATCACGTGCGCCGCCCCGCTGATGCGCAGGCCGGAGACGTCGATCCCGCGCTCGGCAAGCTCGGTAATCTCTCTCGCGAGGAGCAGCGGGTCGATTACCGTGCCGTCGGCCATAATGCACAGCTTGCCCTCGCGCAAAATTCCCGAGGGAACAAGGTGGAACTTAAACACCTGGTCGCCCACGACCACCGTGTGCCCTGCGTTGCTCCCGCCCTGGTAGCGAACGATTATGTCCGCGTCCGCTGCGAGGACATCGCAGATGCAGCCCTTCCCCTCGTCTCCCCACTGCGTGCCGACGATCACCCTCGTTGCCATGCCTTGCCACTCACAATCGTGCCGCGTCGGGCAAACATCAATCAAGCGCGCAGCAAGTGCGCGCCCTTGTCCGGGTGACAAACTCCCGGGGCAAGTATAGCACGCGCGGCGCAAGGTGGTCAAAGCCGCGCGCGGGGCGAAGGGGCTGCCCAGCTCGCCCGCGAAACAACGCCCGCGGAGGGCTCCCATGGTCACCTTCGTGCACTTCGCCGACGCGCACCTGGGCAAACCGTTTGCCGGGCTCGCCCCAGACAAAGGCAAGTTGCGCCGCGCCGACCTCCTGCGCGCCGTTGAGCGCTGCTTTGAGGAGGCCGAGCGCCGCCACGCGGACGCGCTGCTTATCGCCGGCGACCTGTTTGACGCCGAAAACGCCCAGCCCGACCAAGCGCAAGCGGTGTGGGCCCTCGCCCGGCGCCTGGGCGAGAGCACCGGCGCACGGGTGTTCATTGCTCCCGGAAACCACGACCCCGCGGAGCCCGGCTCGCCCTATCTCGACGCCGAGGTTCCGCAAAACGTGCACGTGTTCCGCAAGCCGCGCTGGGAGCGCGCCGAGCTCGCCGGCCGCGCAGCGATTTGGGGCATCGCCTACGACCCCGACCGCCCCGGGCGCAACGTTATCGCCGAGCTGCGCGAGGCCCTCGCCGACGATGACCCCTTGCCCAGGGTTGTGCTCGTCCACGC
The DNA here is from genome assembly GCA_964565895.1 of uncultured Armatimonadia bacterium. Classification (GTDB taxonomy): domain Bacteria; phylum Armatimonadota; class Zipacnadia; order UBA1398; family CAZMGT01; genus CAZMGT01. The sequence continues at coordinate 16,139 of CAZMGT010000067.1, read as the reverse complement.
CGTTCATCGCGGGCTGGCCACCGACGAAGAGCGCTACTTTCCCTTTGCCGACGACGACCTCGCCGGCCTTCCCGTGGCCTATGTTGCCTTGGGACATGCCCATGCAGCGCGCGCGGTGGGTCCCGGTGCGCCGCCTGCGTGGTATCCCGGCTCGCCGGAGCTCGTGGAGCACGAGCCGCACGAGTCAGAGCACGGGGCGCTTGCGGTCACGGTAAGCTCCGAGGGAACGCGGGTTGAGCGGCTGCCTCTCGGGCGCCGCCGCTGTCTCCGGCTAACCGTGGACGTGTCGCGTTGCGCAGCGCAGGCCGACGTGCTGCGCGAGGTGCTGCGCGAGGCGGACTCCGAGGCTGTGGTGCGCGTGGTTTTGGCTGGCCACCGGCCCGCGGAGTTTGAGCTCGACGTCGACGAGCTTGCCGCGGCGTTGCGCGAGAGGCTGTTCTGGGCGGAGGTCCGCGACGAGACCGTGCTCCCGCCGGAGCTCGAAGCCCCCGAGGGAACGGTGCGCGGCGAGTTCATCCGGCGCATGCGCGAAAAGCTGGCGGCAAGCGACGACCCCGAGCAGCGCCGGATTATCGAAGACGCGCTGCGCTTTGGCTTGCTCGCGCTTGAGGGGAAGTTGCGCAGGTAGCTAACCGAGGAGGAAAGCCATGCTTCGAGCGCTTTCGCTTGCCTTAACGCTGGCTCTTTCTACCGTAGCCTCTGCGGAAAAGGTCGTGCCCGCGCCCGAGCGCGCCGAGCAGATAAAACAACTTAAGGCGCGCGTCGCGGCCATTGCGACGACCGTGTTCCAAGCGCGCATCTATCGCGACAGTGAGGGGAACACCCTTCCCTATCGCTTGTTTGTCCCGCGCGAGTACGATGCTTCCCAGAGCTATCCACTCATTTTGTTCCTCCACGGGGCGGGCGAACGCGGCGCAGACAATTTGGGAAACATTACCCGCGCAAGCACACTTCCCGCCGGAATTTGGGTGCTTCCCGAATACCAGGAAAAACACCCCTGCTTTGTCCTCGCCCCGCAATGCCCCAAGGGACAGAAATGGGTTAACGTACAGTGGTGGAGCTTCTCGCACAAACAGGAGCCTCAGCCGACACAGCCGCTGCGCCTCGCGCTGGAGATCCTCCACGCTGTGCTTGAAGAATTTAACATCGACCGCCAGCGCCTTTACGTCCTGGGGTTATCTATGGGCGGATATGGAACATGGGACCTGATCACTCGATATCCCACACTATTCGCCGCGGCAGCGCCAATTTGTGGTGGAATGCCCGACGACACTGCCCACTTGGTCACCAATATTCCTATTTGGGTATTTCACGGGGACAAGGATAAAGTTGTCCCCGTCGATCGTTCCCGAAATGCAATCCGCGAGCTTGAGAAGCTCGGCGCCAAAGCGCGGTATTCCGAATATCAGGGTGTGGGCCACTTTTGCTGGGACCTTGCGGTAACCGAAGAAGGTTTTGCGCAGTGGCTTTTCGCGCAAAGGAGGCCGCAAAAGTAATGACCAGCACAGCAAACGCGCGCACACGAGGGGCTTGTCGATGTGTGGGAACAATTGCGGTGGTCGGACTGTTTGCTTGGTGTTGCCTGGCGCTCGCGGCGCCGCAGTATCCGAGTATTGTGGTAAATATCGGCAAATATCCCGGCGCAAAACAGGCGGCGTTTGACGAAGAACACGTCAATTGGTTCGACACCGACGAGAGCGACGACACGGTATGCACGGAGTGTTTTGCCGCGGTACAATTGCGGCATTATTTGTGTTTGATGTTTGGCGCCGACGAGAGCTCGCGGGAAAGCTTCCCCATTGTCGACGACGACGCTTTCACAGGCGGAGATGCGATCATTGTCGGCGGGCCTCGATCAAACTCCTACGCGCGCAGGCTCGCAAACGAGCTGGGGCTGACAGAGGAGAGCTTGGCCTCTCTCGGCGAGCAAGGTTATCGCGTGCTGGGCAAAGAGGTTGGCGGCGATCGAATACTAGTCGTCGCCGGCGGAAGCAGGGTGGGGACGCTTTACGGCGTCTATGGGCTGCTTCAGCGGTTGGGCGTGCGCTGGTTTGGCCCGGGGGAGCTCAACGAGGAAGTGCCCCGCCGCACATACGCTGGCCTCCCCGTGCTCGACGTCGCCGAGCGCCCGGGCTTTCTCAGCCGTGGCTTTTGGGCCTGGGAGAGCAGAGGCACGCCGCAGTTTTTTCTCTGGATGGCGCGCAACCGGATGAATTTCTGGTGTGTCGACCGCCCGCACGTCGCCTTGCTCAAAAAGCTCGGCATTCACATGACCTGCGGAGGACACCAACACCAGTCTCGCTTCCTAAACCCGCACAGCCCCTACCCTTACGATCACCCCCGCTTTTCCGGCGACGAGCGCAACCCACCCGACCCCTACCCCATAAGCCCACAATTCGCCGGTGACAAAAACGGCGATGGCGTCCTCAGCTACTGCGAGGCGCACCCGGAGTGGTATTGTCTGCGCGGCGGCAAGCGCTCGTTCAACATTCGCGGTGCCTTCGGCGACAACTTCTGCACGTCAAATCCTCATGCGGTCGCCGAGTTTATGAAAAACATCATCCACGATCTTGCCGCCGGCGAGTGGAAATACGCGGACAGCATTAACTTTTGGATGCTCGACTGGGGCCACTGGTGCGAGTGTGAATCCTGTCGCGCCCTCGGCACGCCTACCGATCGCTATCTTCTCCTCGTGCACCGCCTGCGCCAAGAGATCGTTCGCGCGCGGCGCGCGGGGGCGCTGAATCGCGACGTAAAGGTAATTTTCCTCGCCTATGCGGAGCTAATCTCCCCGCCCACGCGGCCGTTGCCCGAGGACTTCGACTACGACAACTGCATCGTCACCTTCTTCCCCATTCGCCGGTGCTACGTTCATCCTTTTAATTCGCGCAAGTGCACAGAATACAACCTCCGCTACGCACAGCAATACGCCCGCTGGGCAACCGACCCAAAGAGATACTACAAAGGGAAAATCTTCATCGGCGAATACTACAACGTTTCCCGCTATAAGTGCCTGCCCATTGTTTACCACAATATAATGGCGCAAGACATCCCTTATTACTACAATACTGGCGCCCGACACATGCACTACATGCACGTGACCACCGACAAATGGGGGACGAAATGCTTAACCAATTGGCAGTTTGCCCAAATGTTGTGGAACCCACATATCGACGCGCAAGCGCTGCTTAGCGACTATCTGCTCCACCGCTACGGGCCAGCCGCCGATCGCATGCGCGAGTTTTACGGTCATTTAGAGAAGGCCCTGTGCAACGTAACGGAGCTAAAGTACGTCCTCGCCCCGCGGCTTGCTCGTAACGACGCCGTGCTGTTTCCCCACAAACACCTCAAATATCTCGCCACGCATTGGGACACAGACGACGGGCCGGACCTCGTGGAGACGGTCCAGGAAATTGCCCTCTGCCGGAAGATCATCGATGAGGTGAAACAAATGCCACTGCCCGAGCGCGTCGCCGCGCGCGTGGCCGAGGACGAGCGCGTCTTTCGCTATGCGGAGAACACCATCCATCTTTTCGACCATGTTGTGCAGGCGGTGCACGCTTTGCGCGAAGGCAACGAGACGCTCGCGCGGGAGCAGTATAACCTTGCCGCGCGATACGGGCAGATGTTGCGGGAGGACAAGGAGTGCGCCCGCTATTCCTCGTCGCACGCAAACGCCGCAGACGGGCTTGAGGCGTCGCTCATCGGCGCGGCGCTATCGCGGCTGGCCAAGAAGTTCGGCCCGGGTCCCGCACCGGGCGACCCGGGCCGTTGAGGGAGACCAAGCGAGACTTCGCTGCCTACTCCTTGCTCCCCTGAACACAAGGGTGGCTCTCCGGCGTAGCGCCTTCGCCGTGGCACTTCCTAATCTGCTCCGGCGAGCACTCCTCCGGCTTCCCCTTCAGCTCCTCCGGCTTCAAGCACCCTTCCTTAACCTTCTCACACATCGCCAGACCTCCTCACCGGCATTGCCTTTTCGCGCACGGCTGCTCCCGCGGCGCGGGAGTGAGCAGCTCCTGCGCAGCCCGCTTCCACGCTGCCGCCGCGCGCCTGTCCAGGCTATAGTGCACGAAGCTCCCCCGCTTTTCCGCAGCAACCAAACCCACCTGCCGCAGCACGCGCAAATGCTGCGACACCGCGGCCTGTGTCATCCCCAACCGCCGCGCCAGCTCGCCCACGCACAACGTCTGCTTGCCGAGCAGCTGAACAATGCGCACGCGCGGCTCGGCAGCGAGCGCGGAGAATATTTGGGCTAACACCTTGCTGTTTCGCACGGGAAGCGCCCTTAAGTATTTGCTTATATGCTAAAGCGTTTCCCGCCGCCCGTCAACCGTTTTCCAGAACAAAAGGAAATTTTTTTGCAGGAACAACCGTGCCGCGTGTGCCCCTCGCCGCGCCGCTTCCCTGCAACCGATCGCACTAGCCCAGCAGAACATCCTTAACAATGAGAATCGCGGCAACCCCAAGCAGGACAATCCCAAATACCAGCCGCACCGCGCGCGGTTTAAGCTTTTTCGCCATTGCCCGCGAGCCAAGCTGGCTCCCCGCGAGAACCGCCCCAACGCACGCCGCCCACAGCGCCCAGTTGGGCCGCGCTGCGGTGGCGATATGCGAGAGGAAACTGGAGCTTCCCGAACAGGTGACGACAAATGCCGAAGTTGCCGCGGCATTTTTCGGGGATAGCCCGGCCAAGTAGAGCAAGGGCACGACGAAACTGCCTCCCCCGCGCCCGATTAGCCCGGCGAAAAACCCCAAAACGCTCCCCGCGCACAGCCCCAGCGCCCCCTTTTGCCTTGTCGTCAGCTCGCCGCGTTTGGGCTTCCATCCGCTAAGCATCAGCGCTGCGGCGCTCGCCGTGAACAGCGCGAACACTAAAATCACCGGTTTTGTGGGAAGCGAGATATTAGCCCACGTCCCAAGCGGGGCAAACAAAACCATGGTTGCTCCAAATGTAACCGCCACTCTCCACTCCACAAGTTTTTCCCTGGCATAGGTAACTGCCGCGGAGGCGCTGGAGACGACGTTTAGCAACATCCCCAGGGGAATCGCCTCCGTCTTAAAGTCCATTCCAAACCAAAACATCAGCGGAATGTAAAGCTGCGATCCCCCCATCCCGAGCATGGAGAACACCGTGGAAATGCCGAAGAATACAAGTGGTAGCAAAGCAACGGGGGACATGAAAACCTAAGCGCCCTCTTTCCCGCCCTCGGCGCAGCCCAGGCACAGCCGCCCTTTTGCCGTGTCCTTGAGCTTGTCTACGAACACCATTTCCCCGCAACAGTCGCACGGCGCAGCATCAAATACCCCTGCGCCGCGGACGACCTGCGCTTGTGATATCGGGGCAATGCGGAGAAACTCCTCCTCGGGCAGCGACAAAATGCGCTCGATCAGCGGCTCGACAACATCGTCTGAGATGTCCTGCGGAGCGACGCCCTGCCTGCGCAACTTGACAAACGGCGAGCGCAGCATTTGCTCCACAAAATGCGGGACAATGCTTGCCCGCACCCCCGTTTGTCGCGAAACATCAACCAGCGTAAACGCCAGCTTGTTGTAGTAAAGCTTCTCCACGTTCCCCTTGCCGTAGGTGCAGCCGGTGGCCACCATCACCCCGTCGAGAAAACAGGCCCCGGCGTGCCCCTTGCCCGTCTCCGAAATGACATGCAGCTCCTTGTCCTTGGCGCGTTCGACGCCCAGCGCGCGCATCGCGGCAACCCCCGCGCGCAGGCCCAGGGGCATCGCCGGGCACTTGTGCCCGTGAAAGACAAAGCCCAACCGCAAAAGCTCTGTTAGTTCCGCCCTTTCCATGTCTCTTCACCTCACAGCGGGTTCGGTTTAAAATCGCGCCCTCGCTCCTCTGTCTGGCAAGCGCTGTCCACGCTTGTCAAAGGAGCCTCGCCCTGGCGGAAAAATCAGCCCCGCCCGGCAATCTCTACATCGCTATATCGCGATATATCGATTGACCACTTGCAACAAAAAAAAAACGCCGCTCCCCTACACCTTCGCCAAAAGCCGCGCCTCACACCGCGCCTCAGGGTCCTCGTCGCGCGAGGCTTCCAATTTTTCCCGAATCGACGCCCGCAGCTCCTCAAACGCCTGCTCCAGCGCCTCGGGGACAACGCGGTAAAACACCCTAAACCCCGAGCGCCGATCCTCAACCAACCCCGCCCGCTTGAGGATCTGCAGGTGCGAGGAGATCGCGCTTTGCGCCATGTCGAACTGGTCCACAAGCTCGCACACACACATCTCCTTGTGCGCAGCGATCAGCTCCAGCATGCGCAAGCGGACCTCGCTCCCCAGCGCCGCGAAAATCTCGTGCCTCTCCGGCAAGGCGCTCACCGCTGCTACGCTATCACTAACGAAGCCGCCTGTCAATCGCCGGCCCGGTGGTTGTTTGACGGGCCTCGCTTCCCGCTCTTATAATAGCGAAAATCCCGTGCGTTGCGCGCGCGGACGGGAGTGGGGCGCATGCTCGACCAGGCGGAACGGGCGAGACTCCTGCGGCTAGCACGCGCCTCAGTGGAAGCCGCTGCGCGCGGCGAAAGCTTCTCCCCGGACGAGCCGCCCACAGGTGCGCTCGCGCAGCCCAGCGGCGTGTTCGTCACGCTAAAGACCAAAGACGGCCGCCTGCGCGGGTGCATCGGCCTCATCGAGCCCGGCCCGCCCCTCCAGCAGGCCGTCGTGGAGATGGCCCGCAGCGCGGCCCTGCACGACCCGCGCTTCCCACCCGTAACCCCCGCCGAGGTAGACGACCTGCGCATCGAGATCTCCGTGCTCAGCCCGCCTCAGCCGCTAGACAACGTGGAACACATCGTCGTCGGCCAGCATGGGTTGATTGTCGAGCGCGGGCCATATCGCGGCTTGCTTCTGCCCCAGGTGGCCCCCGAGTGGGGCTGGGACCGCGACGAGTTCCTCGCGCACACGTGCATGAAGGCCGGCCTTCCCCCCGACGCTTGGCGCGACGAGAAGACACGCATCTACACGTTTACCGCAGAGGTCTTCGGCGAGGAAGAGTAGGCGGCCCCTGCCACGTTCGCGCCCCCCTCGGCTGTTTGGCAAGAGCTCCCCCGTCTTGGCGCAGATGGTTCACCCCGAGCGCGCGGCTGTTGCATGGGCCGCTCGCCAAAAAATCGGTCAAACTTCCGCTTTTTCTGCGCCATTACTGCGGCATTTGCCCCAAATTATGGAAAACTTCAAAAAGAACGCGGTCAGGCGAAAACCAAGCCGCTCGCTTGAGCTTTGGCTGCTTGCGGCGCAACGGGAGAGGGTGCTGCCATGAGATCTGCTTGGCTTGCCGCGCTCTTCGCGCTAGCCTGCGCAGCGGTTTTTTATTTTTCCGGCTGCGCCATCCTCGGGCTGGGGGAAACACCTAGCGCCGGCGAAACGCTCCTCGACTCCACGGGCACCGTCGAAGGCTACGTTTACGTCCCACGCGTCTCGCTCCGCCAGACAGACTCCCAGGAGATCATCGTCCTCGACGAGCCGACCACGTCCGCGGCGCTCGACCCACTCCCCGGCGCGCGGGTCATTCTCGAGGGCGGCGAGCAGAGCGTCCAGACCGACGCCAACGGCAGGTTCGCGTTCGACAACGTTCCCCTGGGCGACGACCGGGGCATTGACGTGGGCATTATGCCCCCCAGCGATCGCAGCGACCTTCAACCGGTAACCGAGCGCATGGCCGTGCGCCAGCGGCTGAGAAACCGCACCCGGCCCCTGCCCATCCCCGCGGACATCGCGCGCACGGGCCTCGTCGTCCTCCCTCGCTTCCGCGCCGTGCCTACGGGCAAGCTCGTGCAGTTCCGCGCTCTTGTCGTGCGCGCGGGGACAAGCGACGGGCAAACCCGGCCGCGCGCGTTCCTCGTCCCCAAGCAATACGTTACCTGGGCGCTGGCCGAAGGCAGCGTAGGGTCCATCGACTCCAGCACGGGCATATTCAGCGCAGGTAGCGAGCCCGGCCTGGCCACGGTTAGCGCCACGGCAACCATCCCGCCCGACCCCGAGATGGGCCGCACGGAGCAGATCGTGCTCACCGGCGAAGCGCGCGTGCGGGTCATTGCCCGGCCCAAGCTCGCCGTCGCCGCGGGCACGGTAACGGGCAGCGGCGGCGAGCCGTTCGTCGGGGCCATTGTCATGGCCGCCGTCCCCACGCAGCATGGCCCGCGCCCGATCCACCGTTTCGCCGTCGTCGGCCAAGACGGGCGCTATCGCCTGGGCGGCCTGCCCTCCAACGTTCAGGTGCTCCTCCTGTGCATCTATGGCACGGAGGAGGGGCAATTTGAGGCGCAGCAGGTAACCCTCGCTCCGGGGCTCAACGAGGTGAACTTCGACATCCCCGCCGACGTCGCCCCGGTGCAGCTCGACCCCATCCGCGGGCGGCTGAGGCGGTTCCCCGGGCACCCGGAGAGCTACCAGATGTAGCGCGGGGAAGGTCGCGCGCACGTTGCCGGCGAACGGCAGTGCGCCGGCGGGGCGACCCGCCGGCGCATCGTCGTTTTTAAGGAGCGCCCGATGGACAAGCCCAAGCTCTCCTGGGCCCCGCTGCGCTGGCTGCCCTCCATGCTCAGCGAGGGCCAGCCCACGTTCGAACACTGGTTTTGCCGCGCGCGCCAGCTCGGCCTGGGCTTCGTCGAGATCTACTACGCCCTAATCGACCCGCCCACCGAGGAGCGCGCCGCGGAGATCCGCGATCTGCTCTCGCGCTACGAGCTGGGCGTCTCGCAACTGTGCTGCGCCTCGGACTTTACCCACCCTGACCCGGCCGTGCGCGAGGCGGAGCTGGAGAAAATGCAGCGTTTCGTAGACCTCGCCGCGGTGCTCGGCGCGGCGGGCGTGCGCGTTACCGCGGGCTGCCGGCACGAGGGGGTGTCGCGCGAGCAGGGCGTGCGCTGGGCGAGCGAATACCTCCTTCGCTTGGCGGAGTACGCCCAGCCCCGAGGCGTGCGCTTGGGTTTTGAAAACCACTTTCGCGACCGCTTGTGGCATGCCGAGGACTTCGCCCTTCACGCCGTTGTCTACCTCGACATCTTCCGCCGCGTGGAGCATAGCTGGGTCGGCGTAAACTTCGACTCCGGCAACCAACTGATGACCGGCGAGGACCCCATGGTTGTCCTCCGCGCAGTCAAGCACAAAGTGTGGCACATGCACGCCAGCGACCGCCTCCCCGGGCAATACCAGCACTCCGTCGTGGGCGAGGGCGCGGTGGACTTCGACCCCATCTTCCGCTGCCTGGCCGAGATCGGCTACAGCGGGTTCATCAGCCACGAGGACAGCAATCCCGAGGGCGATGCGGGAACCGAGCGCTCGCTCGCCTTCTTGCGCAGAAAAATCGCCCAGTTTTGGGGCTAATTCCGCACGAGAGGAAAAGCGCGATGCGCGCCGTGGTAAAGTTCGACCAGCGCCCGTTCGCCGTTGAGCTGCGCGATGTTCCCGAGCCGGCCATCGGCCCGCGCGACGTGCTCCTTGAGACAAAGGCCGCCGGCGTGTGCGGCGCGGACATCGAGATGTGGGAGCACAAAATGAGCTTCCCCGTGCGCACGCCGGTTATCCTCGGCCACGAGTTCTGCGGCGTCGTGGCCAAGGTCGGGCCCGAGGTCCGCCGCTTTGCCGAGGGCGAGCGCGTGGTCAGCGAGACGGCGGCGGAGATCTGCGGCGCTTGCCCCGCCTGCCGCACCGGCCGCTATAACCTCTGCCCCGCGCGCAAGGGCTTCGGCTACGGCGCCGACGGCGCGTTCGCCCGCTTCGTGCGCGTCCCCGAGCGCTGCCTGCACCGCATCCCCGAGGGCCTGCCCTTCGAGCACGCCGCGCTCACCGAGCCCGCCTGCGTAGCCTATAACGCCCTCGTGGTCAACAGCGACATCCGCCCCGGCGAGCCGTTGCTGATCATCGGCCCCGGGCCAATCGGCTTGCTTTGCCTCCAGGTGGCCAAGGCCGCGGGAGCCTCGCCCGTCGTCGTCGTGGGCACGGGCGCCGATGCCCAGCGCTTGGCCATCGCCCGCGAGCTCGGCGCCGACCTCACCTTGGACGCCGACTCCGACGACCCGCTCGACGCCGTGCTTGAGCTTACCGCGGGCTTCGGCGTCCCGCTCGTCGCCGACGCTGCGGGAAACGAGCGCGCGCTTGCGCTTGCCCTGCGCGCTGTTGCGCCGGGGGGCCAAATAACAAAAATCGGCTGGGGCCCACAGCCCGTGGGCCTGTCCCTCGACCCGCTTGTGCAAAAGGGCGCCCGCCTGCAGGGGGTGTTCAGCCACACCTGGCGCACTTGGGAGGCCGTCCTGCAGCTCCTTGCCGCAGGCGCCCTCCGCGTAGGCCCGCTCATCGGCTTCCGCGGGCCGATCGACCGCTGGGAGGAGGCGTTTCGCCTCGCTGCACAGCGGAAGATCGTCAAGGCCGTGCTCTCCCCCACATAGCGCAACGTGCGCAGCGGGTCACCCAGCCTGAAAAAATTTCTTAAAAATTTTCTCGCTGCGCAAAGGAGGCCAACCACACAGGCAAGAAGTGAGTGGGCGATGCCGCACTCGGGGGGCGCCACGAACTCCATCCGGCGGAGGTGGCCGTTCATGTTTCTTCGGCTATCCCTTTGTCTTGCCGTCGCCTGCGCGCTCTGCCTTGCCGCCTGGCTCGGCGGGTGCGCCGTTTCACTTCCTCAGTTCCAGCCTCCGCAGGCCACCCCCACGCCGGCGGGAATCCCCATCCAGCCCACGGGCTCGTTCGGGCTCGACCGCGACACCTCGCTAACTGCGCAAATCCCCGGCCAGGCTCAGGGCTATGTCTACGTCCCCACCGTCGCGCGCCGTCAGGCGGGCACGATTACCGTGGTCATCCGCACTACGCCGCCTCTCCCCGGCGACACCATCCCCGCCGGGGCTATCGTTATTATCATGGGCGAGGGCGTGGAGATCGACCCCGAGACGGGCTTTTTCCAAATTACCCTCGACCCCTCGTTTACCGGCGACACAGTAACGGTAATCATCGACTTCTCCTCCGCCCCCGGGTTCGAAAACGCCGTCCTCGACCCCGACTCTTCGATCTTGCTTGTGGACTATACGGGCTTCCGCGAGGTGCGCGTTGACCTGTCCCAGGTCTCCGGCTACGAACAGGTGTCCCAGGAGTTCGCCTCCCTGCAGAGCATTACCCTCGACGCAAGCATTAGCAACAACAGCGTAGACAGCGCCGCGCTCGACATCTATGTAAGCGACACCGCAGGCCTTTCCCTGGAGCAGGTGCTCAGCGCAGGAGCCCTGCAAAATGGCGCGCCCGAGGTGTTCCGCATCCTCCACGTGCCCGCCATTCCCGTGGGGCAAACCGAGATCCGCGGCGTGCAGCTAGAAAACGTCGACCGCCTGCTCGCGGAGTTCGACCCCCAGAGCGACCGCCAGTTCTCCGTCTACTTCGTGGCCACGCCGCGCATCCATGAAATGCAAATAACTCAGTTTACGTTCCGGCTCTCTACCTCTCCCCCAACACTCACCCCAACGCCCGGGCCGGCGCCCACGGCCACGCCGTTGCCCACTCCCACCCCAACCCCCCTCCCCACGCCAACGCCGACGCCGAGCGCAAGTATGCCGATCGTTATTCAGGGCAGGTGAGGGAAATGAACGCGTTTCGGGCAGTGGCCGCCGTATTGTGCCTCGCCGCTATTGGGGCGGCGCTTATTAGCTGCGGGGGCCCGCTCGTGCCCGTCGCGGGCAGCGGCCAGGGCCAGCGCTCACAGCCCCCGGCGAGCCTAACGATCACCGTGCACTGGCCCCCCGCGGGCGCCCGCCTTATCCCCGCGGGCACGGACCTCCTCCGCGTGCACATCTTCTATCAGGGCGAGGAGCTCATCCGCCCCGACCTTCCCCTGGAGCTCGTCCGCGAGCCCGGCGGCGGGGCGACCACCGCTTTCGTGGAAAACCTCCCCGTGGGGCTAATCTACGTCTCCGTGTTCGCTTATTCCAATGATGACCCGAACACCCCCCTTGCCCAGGCCACCGATGTCGCTGTCGAGCTTCGCCCCGGGGCCAACCCGCCGGTAACGTTTACGCTCGCCAGCACCGTGGCCTCCGTCTCCCTCAGCCCGCCCTCGGCGACCCTCGGCGTGGGCCACTCGCAGCAGTTCGTGGCCACCGCGCGCGACAGCCAGGGAAACGTCGTTTTGGGAATAGAGTTTGCCTTTCAACCCGTGGGCGGCGGCTACTTTTCCGTCACCCCTGTCGCCGGCTCGGACAACTCGGCCATCGTCCACGCCGATGCCGCGGGCGAGGGGGGCTCGCTTAAAGCGTTTCCCGCCAACGATCCCGACCCCGGGCACGCGGCGCTCGCCCCGATAACCTCCGTTGGCCCCCAGCCCTGGGTGAGCACCATCGCCGGCAGCGGGCCGGAGCAGCCCGGGTTCGCCGACGGCCCTGCGTTCCAGGCCCTGTTCGACACCCCCGCCTACGTCGCCGTAGACGCGCAGGGCAACATTTACGTCTCGGATGTGCAAAACTACGTCATTCGCATGATCTCGCCGCCCGGCCCGGCGACGGCCGCGCTCGGCGCGGGGCTTGTCCGCGCGGAAATGCTTCCCCGCACGTTCGGAGGCACTGTGCAGACCATCGCCGGCTCTCCGGGCGTCTATGGCTTTGCCGACGGCGACGCCCTTACCGAGGCCCTGTTCGGCTATCCCGAGGGCTTGGCCCTCGACGCCCAGGGTAACCTCTACATCGCCGACTCTGATAACAACGCCATTCGCGTCCTCTCCAACGGCGTGGTCTATACCCTCGCGGGCACCGGCTCGGCCGGCTTCGACGACGGCCTAGCCAACGTCGCCACGTTCAACTACCCCCGCGACGTTGCTGTTGACGCCTCGGGCAACGTCTACGTCGCCGATACCGACAACAATGCGATCAGAGTCATCGCCCCTCAAGCGAGCGCAAGCAGCGCCGTCTCCGCCCGCGCGGTATATGTCGTATCCACCCTCGCTGGGACGGGAACCGCAGGCTATGCCGACGGCACCGCGGGGCGCACCGGCGAGGCCATGTTCGACGGCCCCGGAGGCATCGCCGTAGACGGTGCGGGCAACGTCTACGTCGCGGACACGATGAACTGTTGCATCCGCCTTATCTCCCAGGGGCAGGTAATAACCATCGCCGGCCAGCCCGGCGGCGGGCCATACGTGCGCGAGCGCGGAACACACGCGCCCTTGCCCGTCCGCGCCTCCCAGGCCGCTGCCCGCGACTGGTACCCCGGCGGCTTTGCCGACGGCCCCGCGTACCTCGCCCTGTTTAGCATGCCCGTCTCCCTGGCGCTCACCGCCGACGGCACGCTCGTCATCTCCGATGCGCTCAACTCGCGCATCCGCGCGCTGTCCGGGGGAATGGTGAGCACGCTTGCCGGCCAGGGCACTCCGGGCTGTCTCGATGGCCCCGCCCTCCAGGCGATGTTCGGCTACCCGTGGGGGATCGCCGTGGGCCCCGATGGCTACATCTACATCGCCGACCCCATGAATAACCGTATCCGCGTCCTCTGGGACAAGGAGTATACCGACACCCTCCCCCAGCCTACACCCACCCCGACCCCGGAGGGCACAGGGACGCCAACCCCCACGCCGAGCTAGCCGTCGCTCGCTAGCGCGACAACGGGGCGCGCCCTCCGCCGGGCGCGCCCCGTGTTCTTAAAGCGCCCTGCAAACCTCGCCTGAGCGTCCTCCGCCGCCCTTGGCGCTACTCCTTCACCGCGCCCAGGGTTATCCCGGAGACAAACTCGCGCTGCATGGCAACAAAGAGCAAAATCACAGGCAGGGTAGAGAGCAGCGTCCCCGCCATAAGCATCCCATACTCCTGGCTATAGACACCGACGAGATTCGCCAGCCCCAAGGGCAGGGTATATTTCTCGTCGCTGTGCAGGACGATCAGCGGCCAGAGAAAATTGTTCCACGAGCCCATGAACACAAAGATCGTCAGCGCGCCCAGCGCCGGCTTAACGAGGGGCAAAACTACGCGCCAATAAATGCCAAACTCCGACGCCCCATCGATCCGCGCCGCGTCCAGCAGGTCGTTGGGAATGCCCAGCGAGTACTGGCGCATTAGGAAAATGCCAAACGCGCTTGCGCTAAACGGAATGATAATCGCCCGGAACGTGTCGAACCAGTGCAGCCGATGCATCAGCTCAAACAGGGGGACAAGCAGCACATGAAACGGGATCATCATTGACCCGAGCACGATGGTAAACAACAGGCTTCGCCCAGGGAAGGCAAACTTGGCAAACGCATAGCCGCCGAGCGAGCAGAAAAACAGCGTCAGCAGCGTTTGCGCGCTGGCCACGAAAACGGAGTTTACATAAAACCGCGCAAACGGCAGCTCGGCAAACAGCCGGCGATAGTTCTCCAGCGTGGGCTCATCCGGCGTGAGCAGGTCGTGGAGCACGACGAACACCCCGGGATATTCCCGCCCCGCGCGGTGCGCGGCGATCACCGAGTGCGGCGGGCTAAAGATCTCGCTCCCCGGCTTAAGCGACGAGACAACCATCCACGCCAGGGGAATAAGCACGGCCGCCGTGGCGCAAATTAGCACAGCATAGCCCAGCCACACCGGCGCCGCGCGCAGGGCAGCGCGCGCTCGCCCGGGCAGCCCCGCGGCGAGCTTCGCCAGCCACCGCCCGACAACGTAAACCCCCACGGCAACGCAGGCAACCAGCGCGCAAAACCGCGCGCTCCACTGCGCGGCAAGCGCCAAGCCCAGCGGCCAGGGCGGCCGCGGCTCGCCCGCGTGCCACACGCGCCAAAACAACACCCAAAGCAAAATGCCCAGCACATATACCGCGCCAAGCAGCAGCGCCAGGCGCACCGGCTCGGGCAGCTCAGGCAGCTTTATCGCTGGCCCGCGCTCCTCCCGCGGCTCCTCGATCCCCCGCGACAGAATGCGCATTTGCACCATGGACAGCGCGAAAATAATCGCGAAAATCGCCCAGCCGATCGTCGCCGCATAGCCCAGGCGCGTATACTGAAAGCCCGTGCGGTAAAGATACATCACCACGGTAAGCCCCGCGTCGTTCGGTCCCGCCCCGCCGAGGAGGATATAGGGAATGTCAAATAGCTGTATCGAGCCGATCGTGGACATAACTACGACGAACACGAGCACGGGCTTCAGCCCGGGCAAGGTTACATGCAGGAACGACTGCCACCAGCTCGCCCCGTCCACCGCGGCCGCCTCGTAAAGCTCCTGGCGAATCCCCTGCAGCCCGGCGAGGAAGTAGATCATGTTAAACCCCGCCCAGCGCCACACGCCGGCGAGGACGATCGCCGGCATAACGAGATTCTCGTTGCGTATCCAGTTCAGCGGCGTGGTGTCTACGCCGAGCGAGCGCAAAATGTGGTTGAGCAAGCCATATTCGTGGTCGAAAATTAGCCCGAAGATAATCGCGATAAACACCCCGGCGATAAGCACGGGCGAAAAGAACGCAAAGCGGAAGAAAATCGTCCCCCTAATGCGCGGCGAGTTAAGCGCCAAAGCGAGCACGAGGGCCAGGGGAAGCTGCAGCAGCAGCGAGCCGGCGAGGAAGTAAAACGTATTCCCCAGCGCCTTGCCAAACAGCGGGTCGTGGATGAGCTTTACGAAATTCTCCGGGCCCACGAACACCCGGCTATGCATCGCCGTATCCTGCATGCTCAGCCAAATGGAATAAAACAGCGGATAAACGACGAACACGCAAAACAGCAGGAAAAACGGCGAGACAAAAACATACGGCGCAAACCTCACCCCCACCCCCCGACGGCCTCTTGCTTTCGCGCCTGGTCGCATGCTCCGCTCGTCCCTCGCCCCTCGTCTGTTTTGTGGCTGGCAAACCAAGGCAAAGGGCAACGCACAGCCTCGCCCCAACCTGGGCGAACGATCATTTCCCCGCGCGCAGGCGCTCACCTTTGCCCCCCATGCAGGACTGCCGCCGGGGGCGCAGAATTGCTTTCGCGTCTTCGTGGAAGGAGGGGCCTATGGCCGCGGAGATCGCTCACCCCAGCTTCGGGGCGCTCAACTACGTCGTCATCTCGCTCTACCTCTTCGCCATGATCCTGCTCGGCGGATGGGTCAGCCGGAGAATCAAAACCACGCGCGGCTTTTTCGTCGCCGAGGGCAAGCTCGGTGCCGTCCTCGTCGGCCTCTCCCTGCTTGGCACATACCTCTCCGCCC
>CAZMGT010000066.1:0-19392 GCA_964565895.1 uncultured Armatimonadia bacterium | reverse complement strand
GGGCGCACCGTGGGCGCCGGCGTGGTTACCGAAATTATCGAATAGCCGGCGCGGGCCGTCCGGGAAGGGAGTGTCGGGGTCATGCCTACGAACAAAATTCGCATTAGGCTGAAGGCCTACGACCACAAGCTGCTCGATCAGTCGGCGGCGAAGATCGTGGAGACGGTAACCCAGACCGGGGCGCGCGTGGTGGGGCCTGTGCCCTTGCCCACGGAGAAAAACGTGTATTGCATCGTAAAGCCCACGGCGCTGGGCCGGAGCAGCAGGACAATGGAGCACTTTGAGATCCGCACGCACAAGCGGCTGATCGACGTGATTGACCCCGACGCGCGGACGGTGGATGCGCTGAGCCGGCTGGACCTGCCCGGCGGGGTGGACATTGAGGTTAAGCTCTAGCTTGCCGCGGAGATGGTCGAACATGACAAAGGGGATTTTCGGCAAGAAGGTCGGGATGACGCAGATTTTCGACGAGGAGGGGAACGCCATTGCCGTGACGGTGATCGAGGCGCCCCCCTGCCCCATCGTGGGGCTGCGCACGCCGGAGAGGGATGGCTACGCGGCGGTGCGCGTGGGGTTTGGCGAGGTTTCCGCGTCGAAGGTCAACAAGCCCGATGCCGGCCAGTTCGCCAAGGCGGGGATTAAGCCGGTGACCAAGAAGGTTGGGGAAAAAGAGCGCGCCGTGCTCCCCCGCTATATCAGGGAGCTGAAGTTCGACGACTGCTCGAAGTTCGAGGTGGGCTCGGCGCTTACGGTGGAGCAGTTTCAGCCCGGAGACCGCGTGGCGGTAACCGGCATCTCCAAGGGCAAGGGCTTCGCCGGGGCGATGAAGCGCCACGGGTTTAGCGGCGGGCCGGCGACGCACGGGTCGAAGGCCCACCGCCGGCCGATGTCCGGGGGCGCGACCGACGCCGCGCGCGTGTTTCCCGGCAAGAAAAACCCGGGGCGCATGGGCGGCGTGCGCGTTACCGTAAAGGGCTTGCGCGTGGTGCGCGTGGACCCGGAGCGCAACCTGATTTTGCTCCACGGCGCGGTTCCCGGGCCGAATGGGTCGTACGTCCAGATTCGCGCCTAGCGCCGGGCAACTGTGCGGGAGGGTAAGTAAGTAATGCCGGAAGTGGAGTGCTATAGCAAAGAGGGAGAGCCGACGGGGACGAAGGTTAACCTGGCGGACTCTGTGTTCGCGCGGCCCGTGGACAAGGAAGCGGTCTACCAGGCGATCGTCGCCTATCAGATAAACCAGCACCTGGGGACGGCGAAGACGAAGACGCGGGCGGAGGTGCGCGGCGGCGGGGCCAAGCCCTGGCGGCAGAAGGGCCTGGGGCGCGCGCGGCAGGGGTCGATCCGCGCCCCGCAGTGGAAGGGCGGGGGCGTGGTGTTTGGCCCGCGCGGGATTCGCAAGCGGCGCAAGCTGCCCAAGCGGCTAAAGCGCAACGCCCTGTGCTCGGCGCTCTCCGCGCGCCTTGCCGAACAGCGGCTGGTCGTCATCGAGCCGTTTGAGATGGCCCAGCCCAAGACGAAGGAGTTTCGGGCGATGCTTCAGGCGCTGGACCTAGACGGCAAGAAGGTGCTCTTCGTCCAGGGCAAGCACGACCCGATCATCTACAAGTCGGCGCGCAACCTGCCCGGGGTGGAGGTGCGCGTGGCCCCGGCCTTCTCGGTCTACGACATCTTAAACTGCCACACCGTGGTGCTCACGCGCGACGCCGTGGAGAAGATCGAGGAGGTGTGGGCGCAGTGAGGGCCTCGCCCTATGACATTATCATCCAGCCCGTGATTACCGAGAAGTCGGTCGCGGAGAGCGAGAAGGGGCGCTATACGTTTCGCGTGCGCACGGACGCGACGAAGAACGAGATACGGCAGGCGATCGAGCAGATCTATAAGGTGGAAGTGGCGAAGGTAAACACGATGATCGTTAAGGGCAAGCGCCGGCGCCAGGGGCGACTGCCCGCGGGGCGCACGGCGGCGTGGAAGAAGGCCATCGTGCGCCTTAAGCCGGGGCATAAGATCGAGTTCCTCGAGGCGCCCGAGTAACGCGGGAGAGAGCGAAGATGCCGATTAAAGAGTATAAGCCAACGACGCCCAGCCGGCGGAGCATGCAGGTGCTCGTCGGGGAGACGACCGTGCGCCGCTCGCAGCCCGAGCGCTCGCTTGTCCGGCCGCTGAAGAAGACGGGCGGGCGCAACAACATGGGGCGGATAACGATGCGCCACCGCGGGGGCGGGCATAAGCGGCGCTATCGGGTAATTGACTTTCGCCGGGACAAGTTCGGCGTGCCCGCGGTGGTCAAGTCCATCGAGTACGACCCCAACCGTTCGGCAAATATCGCCCTGTTGCAATATGCCGACGGGGAGAAGCGCTATATTCTCGCGCCCCGGGGGCTGAACGTGGGCGACCAGGTGCTCTCCGGCGAGGAGGGCGTGCCCATTCGTCCGGGCAACGCCATGCCGTTGGAGAAGATGCCCCTGGGGACGCTGGTGCATAACGTAGAGCTGGAGCCCGGGCGCGGGGGCCAGCTTGTGCGGAGCGCGGGGACGTGGGCGCAGATTTTGGCCAAGGAGGGCAAGTTCTGCCACCTGCGCCTGCCCTCGGGCGAGGTGCGCCTGGTTCTCGCGCGGTGTATGGCCACCGTGGGCCAGGTGGGCAACGTAGACCACGCCAACGTGCGCCTGGGCAAGGCCGGGCGGTCGCGCTGGCTCGGCCGGCGGCCCAAGGTGCGCGGCGTGGCGATGAACCCCAACGACCACCCCCACGGTGGCGGCGAGGGGAAGGCCCCCATCGGGCGCAAGAGCCCCGTGACTCCGTGGGGCAAGCCGACGCTCGGTCGTCGCACGCGGAAAAAGCGTAAATCTAACGCGATGATCATCAGAAATCGGCGCGGCGAGCAGGTGTAGCCGCGGAGGTGACGGGGTGAGAGCCAATGGCCAGGTCCATTAAAAAAGGTCCCTACGCCGACCCGAAGCTGCTGAAGAAAATCGCCGAGCTTAACCGCACGGGCGAGCGCAAGATTATTCGCACCTGGTCCCGCCGGTCGACGATCTTCCCCGAGTTCGTGGGCCACACGATCGCCGTTTACGATGGGCGCAAGCACGTTCCCGTGTTCATCACGGAGAACATGGTGGGCCACAAGCTGGGGGAGTTCGTCCCCACGCGCACGTTCCGCGGGCACCCGGGATCGGAGCGCTCGAGCCGCGTGCGCTAGAGGAGAACGGAAGCGATGGAGGCACGGGCCACTGCTAAATATGTCAGGGTCTCGCCGTTTAAGGCGCGGCGGGTGATCGACGTTATCCGCGGGATGGACTATCCCACCGCGGAGGCGACCCTGGAGACCCTGGGGACGCCCACGGCGCGCAAGATCCTTAAGGTTTTGCGCTCCGCGGCGGCCAACGGGGAGAACGACCCGGAGAAGAATATGTCGCGCGACCAGTGTTGGGTCTGTGAGTGCTACGTGGACGAGTCGTTTACCATTCCGCGGGTGCGCTTTCGCGCGCGGGGCCAGGTATATCGCATTCGCAAGCGCACGTCGCATATTACCATTGTCCTCAGCGACGAGGAGCCGGCGCGCAAGAAAAGGAGGGCTTCGTAGTGGGACAAAAGGTCAGGCCCTCGGGGTTTAGGCTGGGAATCATCCGCGACTGGGAGAGCAACTGGTTTTCCGAAAAGCACTACCGGGAGTATGTGCTCGAGGACTACAAGATTCGCAAGTTTATCCAAGACCGGTACAAGCAGGCCGGGGTAACGAGCATTCGCATCGAGCGGCGCGTGGGCGACGCCGTGCGCATTACGTTCGGCACGGCCAAGCCGGGGATGGTTATCGGGCGCGGGGGCTCGGGCGTGGAGCAGTTGAAAAACGACCTGGAGAAGCTTACCGGGCGCAAGATTCACGTCAATGTGCAGGAGATCAAGAACCCCGACCTGTGCGCGGACCTCGTCGCGGAGAATATCGCAAGCGCCATCGAGCGGCGGATTTCGTTCCGCCGGGTGATGCGCCAGGCGTGCCAGCGAACGATGAAGATGGGCGCGCTGGGGGTAAAGATCACCGTCTCGGGCCGGTTGGGCGGGGCGGAGATCGCCCGCAGCGAGACGGTGAAGGATGGGAAGATCCCCCTGCAGACGATACGCGCGGACATTGATTATTCGGTAAAGACGGCGCACACGAAGTACGGGCCGATCGGGGTAAAGGTGTGGATCTATAAGGGCGACGTTCCGCCGGGAGAAAAGGTCGCCCCGCCGGGGGAGACGCGTGAGCGGCGGCGGGTGCGCCCGCGGGTGGCCGCGGAGCGCGAGGCGGCGGAGGCCGTGGCCGAGCCGGCGGCGAGCGCGAGGCCTGCCCTGGAGCAGCCGCGCGTGGAGCCCGCGCAGCCCGAGGAGGAGCCCGCAGTCGCCCCGCCGGCCGAGGAGGCGCAGAGCGATGCTCATGCCTAAGCGGACGAAATATCGCAAGCCCCAGCGCGGGCGGATGAAGGGCATGTCCAAGGGGGCCACGGAGCTGGCGTTCGGCGACTACGGCCTGCAGGCCCTGGAGCCCGCGTGGATTAGCAGCCGACAGATCGAGGCCGCGCGCGTGGCCATTATGCGCGGCACGCGGCGTGGGGGGAAGCTGTGGATCCGCATTTTCCCGGACAAGGCGGTGACCAAAAAGCCCGCGGAGACGCGCATGGGCTCGGGGAAGGGCTCGCCGGAGTACTGGGTCGCCGTGGTTAAGCGCGGGCGGATTATGTTCGAGCTTTCCGGCGTGCCCTATCACGTGGCCAAGGAGTGCATGAGGGTCGCGGGGCACAAGCTGCCGATTAAGACGAAGTTCGTCGCGAGGGAGGGTCTCGAGGATGCCGCTTCGTAAGGCCCGCGACTTTCGCGACATGCCCCTAGACGACCTGCGCAACGAGCTGGAGCTGGCCAAGCAGCGGCTGTTTGAGTGCCGGCGACTGATGGCGCTGAGCCAGCGCGAGGACGTTAAGGAGATTTGGCGGCTGAGGAAAGAAATCGCGCGCATCGCCACGGTGCTGCGCGAGAAGGAACTGGCGCTTGAGGCGCAGCGAGCGGAGGAGTAGCGATGGCGCAACAGCGGCAGCGGGGACAGCGCAAGTCGAAGGTCGGCGTCGTCGTGAGCGACAAGATGGACAAGACGGTGGTCGTTGCCGTGCGCGAGTTGGTGCGCCATCCGCTCTATAAGCGGGTTATTCGGCGGACGCGCAAGTTTAAGGCGCACGACGAGAACAACGAGTGCCGGCCCGGGGACACGGTGAAGATCGTGGAGACGCGTCCGCTGTCCAAAGAGAAGCGGTGGCGGGTGGAAAAGATTCTGGAGCGCGCGCAGTAGCGTTGGCTCCTGCGCGGGAGGATGCGCAGCATGAAGACATACGCAACGGAGGACATCCGCAACGTGGCGTTTGTCTCCCACGCGCGAGCGGGGAAGACGTCGCTCGTGGAGGCCCTGCTCTACGACGTGGGGGCCACGGAGCGCCTGGGGCGCGTGGAGGACGGGAACACCGTTTCCGACTACGACAGCCAGGAGGTCGCCCGGGGGATTTCGATTATGGCCTCGCTGTGCACCGCGGAGCACGGGGGAAAGAAGCTGAATATCCTGGACACCCCGGGCTACGTGGACTTCGTCGCCGAGCAGATTAACTGCCTGCGCGCGGTAGACCTTGCCGTGGTCGTCCTCGACGCCACCTCGGGCGTGGAAGTGGGCACGGAGACGGCGTGGAAAACGGCGGAGAAATATAACGTCCCGCGGATGGTCGTTGTGAACAAACTGGACAAGGAGAACGCGAACTTCGAGGCCACGGTGCAGTCCGTGCGCGAGCGGTTTGGCGCGCGGCCCGTGCCCATTCACCTGCCCATCGGGAGCGAGGCCTCGTTCCGCGGTTTTGTGGACCTGCTCAAGATGAAGGCGTATATCGCGGAGGGCGAGGGGCCGGAGAGGGAAGCGGACATTCCCGAGGAGATGAACGACGCCGTGGCCTCGGCGCGCGAGGCGGTGATCGAAGCCGCGGCGGAGTCCGACGATGCCCTGCTTGAGGCGTATTTGGAGGGCGAGGAGCTAAGCGACGAGCAGATCGTGACCGGCCTGCGCCAGGCGATGATCCAGGGGGCGTGCGTGCCCGTGCTGTGCGCGAGCGCGACGAAGAACATTGGCGCTTTGGCGTTGGCCGATACGCTGGTCGCCCTCGGCCCCCCACCGTCCTCGGGGCCGGTGGCCGGCAAGAAGCCGGGGACGGAGGAGGAGGTGGAGCTGCCCGCGACGGCGGAGGGCTCGTTTTCCGCGCTGGTGTTTAAGATCCTCGTGGACCCCTACGTGGGGCGGATCTGCCTGTTCCGCATCTACAGCGGGCGGGCGCGGTCGGATATGACCGTGCTTAACTCGACGAAGTCGAGCAAGACGAAGATCGGCCAGCTTGTCGCGCTGTGCGGCAAGCCCCCGGGCCAAGCGCTGGACAGCGCCGTGGCCGGGGACATCGTCGCCGCGCCGAAGCTCGACGCCGACGTGGGCGATACGCTGTGTGATCCCTCAAAGCCGATTGTCTACGAGCCGGCGGAGCTGCCCGAGCCCATCTTCTCCGCCTCGGTAAAGCCCAAGAGCCGCGAGGACGAGGAGAAGATGAGCACGGGCCTGGCGCGCATCGCCGAGGCCGACCCTGCGTTTCGCTTTTTCCGCGACGCAGATACCGAGGAGACGATTATCTCGGGGATGGGGCAGTTGCACCTGGAGATCGCTCTCGCCCGGCTGAAGGACAGCTACGGCGTGGACGTGGAGATGGGCCGGCCGAAGATCCCCTATCGGGAGACGATACGCAAGACGGTTACCGTGCACCACCGCTACAAGAAGCAGACGGGCGGGCGCGGGCAGTTTGGCGACGTGCACCTGCGCTTGGAGCCGCTGCAGCGGGGCGAGGGGTTTAAGTTCTTGGACGAGATCGTGGGCGGGGTGATCCCCAAGCAGTATATCCCGGGCGTGGAGAAGGGCGTGCGCGAGGCGATGCAGCACGGGGTGCTCGCTGGCTTTCCCGTGGTTGACGTGTGCGTGGCCGTGTTCGACGGGCAATATCACAGCGTAGACTCCTCGGAGCTGGCGTTTAAGATCGCCTCGGCAATGGCCTTCCGCAAGGGGATGGAGCAGGCGGATCCCGTCTTGCTCGAGCCCATCGTCCAAGCCGATGTCGTCGTCCCCGAGGAGTGCATGGGCGACGTAATCAGCGACCTAAACGGCAAGCGGGGGCGGATTTTGGGGATGGACTCCGACCGCGGGATGCAGACGATTCACGCCCTTGTGCCGCTTGCCGAGATGGCCACATATGGCTCGGAGCTGCGCTCGCTGACCGGCGGGCGGGGGAGCTATACCATGCGCCACTCGCACTACGAGGAGGTGCCCCCGCACCTGGCGGAGGCGATCATCGCCGAGCACAAGCGGCAGCAGGAGGAAGAGGGATAAGCCAGAGGAGCAGTGTGAGGGAAGAGCGATGATTCAGCCAATGAGTCGGCTTAAGGTTGCCGATAACTCCGGGGCGCGGGAGATTATGTGCATCCGGGTTATCGGCAAGGGCAACGCTCGCTGGGCGAGCATCGGGGACATTATCGTGGGCGCGGTGAAGGACGCCACGTCCACGGGCCAGGTGCGCGACGGGGAGGTTGTGCGCGCGGTGATCGTGCGCCAGAAGGCCCCGTTGCGCCGGCCGGACGGGTCGTACATTCGCTTCGACGACAACGCCGCGGTGCTTATTGACCAGTTCCGCGATCCGCGGGGAACGCGAATTTTCGGCCCGGTGGCCAGGGAGCTGCGCGACAAGAACTTTATGAAAATCATCTCCTTGGCGCCGGAGGTCTGGTAGGGGCGAGAGCGATGGCTACGCCGAAACTGCGCATTAGAAAAGGCGATCTTGTGGAGATCATCTCGGGCAAGGACAAGGGGCACCAGGGGAAGGTGCTCGCCTGCTACCCGAAGGAGCAGCGGGTGCTGGTCGAGGGGGCGAACATCGTCACCCGGCACCAGCGGCCGCGCGGGCGCCAGCCGGGGGGCAAAATGCAAAAGCCGGCCCCCATTCACGTGTCCAACGTAATGCTCATTTGCCCCAAGTGCGGGCAGCGCACGCGCGTGGGCTGGACGTTTCGCGAGGGGCGCAAGCTGCGCGTGTGCAAGCGCACGGAGAAGTCCACCGGGCCGTGGACGCCATGCGGGCAACTGATCGACGAGGAGTAAGCGAGGGAGCGGCGCGATGGCTGCGCGGTTAAAGGAGAAATATTTCAAAGAAGTGGTGCCGGCGCTGATGAAGCAGTTTAACTATCGCAACGTAATGCAGGTGCCCCGGCTGGTGAAGATCGTCATCAACATGGGCGTTTCCGGGGCGCGCGAGGACCGGAAGATCCTCGACGCGGCGATGAACGACCTGGCGAAGATCTCGGGCCAGTGGCCGGCGGTGACGCGGGCGAAGAAGTCCGTGTCGAACTTTCGCATCCGCAAGGGGATGCCCATCGGGTGCAAGGTCACCGTGCGCGGGGAGCGGATGTATGAGCTGTTTGACCGGCTGGTGACCATTGCCCTGCCCCGGATGCGCGACTTTCGCGGGCTCTCGCCCAAGTCGTTCGACGGCCACGGCAACTATAGCCTGGGTATTCCGGAACAGACGATTTTTCCGGAGATCGAGTACGACGCGGTAGAGCGCGTGCAGGGGATGGACGTGACCATTGTGACCTCGGCGAAGACCGACGCGGAAGCCGCGGCGCTGTTGCGCGCGCTGGGCCTGCCCCTGCGCGAGGCGTAACGAGGAGGGAGAGCGGTGGCTCGGAAGGCGCTGATCGTTAAGTGCCAAAAGCCGCAGAAATTTAAGGTGCGCCAGTATAACCGGTGTGGGATTTGCGGCCGGCCGCGGTGGTATATGCGAAAGTTCGGCCTGTGCCGCATTTGCTTCAGGGAGCTCGCCCTGCAGGGGCATATCCCTGGGGTGACCAAGTCGAGCTGGTAGCATCTCCGGCCGGCGCGCCGGCCGGACTCGGGGAGGGAGCTGCCCCATGAGCATGAGCGATCCTGTGGCCGACATGCTCACACGGATCCGCAACGCCAGCCAGGCGCGGCACGAGCACGTGGAGATCCCCGCCTCGCGGCTGAAGGTGGAGATCGCTAAGATTTTGCGCAACGAGGGGTTCATCAGAAACTTCCGCGTGCTCAGCAACGATAAGCAAAACGTGCTGCGCATTAGGCTGAAATACGGACCAAACCGCGAGCAAGTAATCACCGGCATCAAACGGATCAGCAAGCCGGGACAGCGGATATATGTCACCAAGGACCGCGTGCCCCGCGTGCTGGGCGGGTTGGGCATCGCTATCTTGTCCACCTCGAAGGGCGTTATGGCCGACCGCCAGGCACGCAAGCTGGGCATCGGCGGCGAAGTGATCTGCCACGTGTGGTAGTTTCGTCCGGGGGAGAGGCGGTGCCAGTATGTCCAGGATCGGTAGAATGCCCATTCCCGTTCCCGAAGGGGTAGAGGTGCACATCGAGGACGACAAAATTACCGTGCGCGGGCCCAAGGGCGAGCTGGAGCAGCGCATCCCCTCCCCCATCTCCGTGGAGCTGAAGGACGGGGCGATCGTCGTGCGCCGCCCCTCGGACGACCAGCGCTGCCGCGCCCTGCACGGCCTGACGCGGGCGCTCATCGCCAATATGGTTACCGGTGTGACGCAGGGGTTTGAGAAGGTGCTCATTCTCTACGGCGTGGGCTACCGCGCGCAGGTTGAGGGGCGGCGGCTGGTCATGTCGCTGGGCTTCTCTCACCCCGTGGAAATGGATATTCCCGAGGGGCTGGAGGCCGAGGTTACCCCGGACGGGAGCAACCAGTTTCGCATTACCATTCGCGGAATCGACAAGCAGGCGGTGGGGCAGTTTGCCGCGGACGTGCGCGCCAAACGCCCCGCCGACCCGTACAAGGCAAAGGGGCTGCGCTACTTAGGCGAGCGCATTAAGCGCAAGGCGGGCAAGGCCGCGGTGGGCGGCGGAGCCCCGGGCCGGTAAGAGATTTCCTGCGCCCCGGGCCGCGCGCCGGGGCGCGTGAGGTGAACCGATCGTGGGCAAGGAGAATCCGCGACTGGCCGCGTTGCGGCGGCGGCATAAGAGAGTGCGCAAGAAGATTCACGGCACCGCCGAGCGGCCTCGGCTGTGCGTCTATCTCAGCCTGCGCCACATCCACGCGCAGCTCATCGACGACGACCGGGGGCATACCCTGGTCTCGGCGTCGACGTGCGAGAAGTCCGTGGGCGACGGGCTGGCCTCGAAGTCGAACATCGAGGCGGCGAAGGTTGTCGGCCGGGTTATCGCCGAGCGCGCGGTGCGCAAGGGGATAACGCGCGCGGTGTTCGACCGCTCGGGGCACATTTTCCACGGGCGGGTGAAGGCGCTGGCCGAGGCGGCGATCGAGGCCGGGCTGAAGTTCACCCGGGACTAGGAAAGGGGCTGGGCGGTCGTGGCGCGACGGAGGAAAAAGGCGAAGAAGCTGCGGGTAAAGCTCGTGCGCAGCCCGATCGGCTACGCGCGGGACCAGCGCTGGACGGCGCGGCTGCTTGGCCTGCGCAAGCTGCACCAGGAGGTAGTAATCGAGGACCGGCCGGAGCTGCGCGGGATGGTGAACAAGATTATCCACCTCGTACAAGTGCAAGAGGTCGAGGAATAAGGGGTGCGCGAGATGGACCTGTCCACGATTAGACCGACGCCCGGATCGCGCAAGAAGCGCAAGCGCGTGGGGCGGGGCCACGCCGCGGGCCAGGGGAAGACCTGCGGCCGGGGCCAGAAGGGGCAGAAGGCGCGGGAGAGCGTTCCCCGCGGGTTCGAGGGCGGAGGCACGCCCCTGCACCGGCGGATCCCTATGCTCCGCGGGCTGAGCAAAAAGAGCCACAACATCGGCATTTTCCGCAAGGAGTTTGCGATCGTCAACGTGGGCCAGCTGGACAAGCTGGAGGAGGGGACGGTTGTCGACCCGGAGTTTTTGCTAAAAAGGCGCATGATCCGCAAGCTTAAGGATGGGCTAAAGGTGCTCGGCGAGGGGGAGCTTACGAAGAAGCTCACCGTGCGGGCACACGCGTTCTCCGAGTCGGCGAAGGCGAAGATCGAGGCCGCCGGGGGAACCGCCGAGGTGATCTAAATGGCAACGGTCAGGCCGCAGTCGGCGAAGATGATGGAGACGCTGTCGGCGGCGCTTAAGCTCCCCGACGTGCGCAAGCGGCTGCAGTTTGTCATGCTCATGTTCGGGGTGTATGCGATCTGCTTGTACATCCCCCTGCCGGGGATCGATCGCGAGGCGCTGCGGAATTGGATTCCCAGCCTGGGCGGGGGGTTTATGGACCTGCTCAACGCGTTTACGGGCGGGGCGATGAAGCGCGTGTCTATCCTCACGTTGGGGATAATGCCCTATATCAACGCTTCGATTATCTTTCAGTTGTTGACGTTTGCCGTGCCCTATTTCGAGCGCCTGCAGCGCGAAGAGGGGGAGTATGGGCGGAAGAAGATCGCCCAATATATCCGCTACGCCACGGTGTTTTTGGCGCTGCTGCAGGGTTTCGGCTGGGTTATGGTCCTGCGCGGGGGAGGCGTGGTCGTGGCGAACACGTTTACCATCGTGCAAATGGTCATTACCATGGCCGCGGGGACGGCGTTTTTGATGTGGATCGGCGAGGAGATTACGGACAAGGGGATCGGCAACGGGGTGTCTTTGGTCATCTTCTGCGGGATTATGGCGGCGTTTCCCACGCAGATTAGCCGGACGGTGCAGTCGTGGAAGCTGGGGGCCATTCACGGGTATAACATCGTGCTTCTCGTGGGGCTGCTGACGTGCATGATTATGGGGATTATCTACGTGCAGCAGGCGCAGCGGCGGATACGGGTAACCTATTCCAGCCGCGTGGTGGGGCACAAGATGTATCGTGGGGTGCAGACGTATCTTCCCCTGCGGGTAAACGCCGCCGGGGTTATTCCCATTATCTTCGCCATCTCGGTCTTCATGTTCCCGGCGACGATCGTCAACTTCATGCCCCGCGATGCGCTCACGTTCCTGCACATCTCGCCGGAGCAAATGGAGGCGGCCAAGGCGTGGATCACGGGCTTTCAGCCGGGGACGAACACGCTGGGGGTCATCGCGGCGATCATCTACTTTGGGCTGGTCGTCCTGTTCACCTACTTCTATACCGCGGTGACCTTCCGGCCCACTGAAGTGGCCGAGCAGTTGATGAAAAACGGGGGGTTCATTCAGGGGATCCGCCCGGGGAAGCCGACGGCGATGTACCTCGACCGGCTGATGACGCGCATTACCCTGCCCGGGTCGCTGTTTTTGGGGATTATTGCACTTGCCCCGTACTATATTCCGATTATCACCAACGTGCGCACGTTTACCCTGGTTGGCGGAACGTCGCTGCTTATCGTGGTCGGCGTTGCGATGGATACGTTGATGCAGATGGAAGCGCACCTGTTGATGCGCAACTACGAGGGATTCTTGAAGTAGCGCAGGTGGGAAGATGAACTTGGTGTTGCTCGGGCCGCCGGGATCGGGAAAGGGGACGCAGGGGGAGCTTTTGGCGCAAAGGCACGGCTGGCCGAAGCTCTCCACGGGAGACATTCTGCGCGAGGCGGTGGCCGCGGGAACCGAGCTGGGGAAAAAGGTCGAGCCCATTATGGCCGCGGGGGACCTTGTCCCGGACGAGATCGTCTTAGGGATCGTGCGCGAGCGGCTCGCGGGGGAGGACTGCCGCGAGGGGTTTATCTTGGACGGCTTTCCGCGGACGATTCCCCAGGCGGAGGGCCTGGAGGAGATCCTGAGGGAAAGCGGGCGCGCGCTTTCCGCGGTAATCGAGATTCGGGTGAGCGAGGAGGAGGTGGTGCGGCGGCTTTCCGGGCGCCGGACATGCTCGCAGTGCAACGCGATCTATCACGTGGAGTGGAAGCCTCCGCGGGAGGAAGGGGTATGCGACATTTGCGGGGGTAAGCTGGTGCAGCGGCCAGACGACCGCCCGGAGGCGATTCGCGAGCGCCTGCGCGAGTATCGGGAACAGACGGCGCCGCTGGTTGCGTTTTACGAGAAGCGGGGGCTGTTGCGCCCGGTAGATGGCGCCGGAAAGGTGGAGGAGGTTGCTGCGGCCATCGAGCAGCAGATTGCCGCTCTCCGCTAGAAAGGCCGGGGAGCGGGCGCAGGGGGGGCGCACGACGAGGGAGTCCGGCGAGGTCGTCCTGAAAAGCGCCGCGGACCTCGAGGCGATGCGCGAGGGCGGGCGCATCTTGAGGCGCGCGCTGGAGGCCGTGCGCGAGCTTATTCGGCCGGGGATCGATACGCTCACGCTCGACCGCGTGGCCGAGGACGTGGTGCGCAGCCACGGCGGCCGGCCGAGTTTTCTCGGGCTTTATGGGTTTCCGCGGAGCATTTGCGCCTCGGTAAATGACGTTGTCGTTCATGGAATACCCTCCCCGGACGTCGTGCTGCGCGAGGGGGATATTGTGGGGATCGACCTTGGGGTAGAGTATGGGGGGTTGCACGTAGACGGCGCGGAGACGTTTATCGTAGGCGAGGTTGACAAGCAGGTGCGCGAGCTTGTCCTGCGCACGCGCGAGGCGCTGGAGCTGGCCATCGCCGCGTGCCAGCCGGGGCGGCGCGTGCGGGACATCTCGTGGGCGATACAGCGGTATATCGAGCAGGTGCATGGTTTCTCCTGCGTGCGCGCGCTGTGCGGGCACGGGGTTGGTTTCGCCGTGCACGAGGCGCCGCAGGTGCCCAATGTGGTGGGCAAGGAGCCGGGGCCGGAGCTTGTCCCGGGGATGACCCTGGCTATCGAGCCCATGGTTAACATGGGCAGCTACGAGGTGTATACGGACGACGATGGGTGGGCGGTGCGCACGAGGGACGGTAAGCCCTCGGCGCACTTTGAGCACACAGTGGCGATAACCGAAGAGGGGCCGGAGGTGCTCACCCGTTGAGCGCGAGCGGGCCCTCGGGGAAAGGGAGTCGGTAGGCGTTGCCGGCGGACCGGCAAAAGGCGAAGGCCATCCGCGTTAACGGCACGGTGAAGGAGAAGCTGCCCAATGCGCAGTTTCGCGTGGAGCTGGACAATGGGCACGAGGTGCTCGCCCACGTCTCGGGCAAGATTCGGATGAAGTTTATCCGCATTATGCCCGGGGACAAGGTGACGTTGGAGATCTCGCCGTACGATCTCAGTCGTGGGCGGATTACCTGGCTCCACCGCGAGCGCCCCGGGCCGCCGGACAAGCGGTAGGCCAAACAGAGGCGACGCCGCAAAGCGCGGGGGGAGTGGGCCCTGCGCCGAAGGAGGCGTTTGAGATGAAGGTTCGGGCATCGGTAAAGAAAATCTGCAACCATTGCAAAATCATCCGCCGCCGCGGGGTGGTGCGCGTAATCTGCCCCGCTGACCCTAAGCACAAGCAGCGGCAGGGCTAGGGAGGGTGAGCGATGGCGCGAATCGCCGGCGTAGAGCTTCCCGCGGACAAGCGGGTGGAGGTTGGCTTAACCTATATCTATGGCATCGGCCGCTCGCGCAGCAAGAAGGCGCTTGAGGAATGCGGGATCGACCCGGACATTCGCGTGCGCGACCTGACCGAGGAGCAGGTGGCCAAGCTGCGCGAGGCGATCGAGCGCAAGTATACCCTGGAGGGCGACCTGCGCCGGCAGGTGGCCGCGGACATTAAGCGGCTGATTGAAATCGGCTGCTACCGCGGTATTCGCCATCGCCGCGGTCTCCCCGTGCGGGGGCAGCGCACGAAGACCAACGCGCGCACCCGGCGCGGGCATAAGCGCACGGTGGGCATTAAGAAGAAAAAGAAGGCGCCGCACTGATGCGCCTGTTGCGCCGCGTGGGGCGCTGAGTGGCGCTAGACGGTGAGGGCAGAAGGGGTATCGGTATGGCAAGAAAGGCAACCAAGGCGGGACGGAAACGTCGCGAGAAGCGGCACGTGGTCGAGGGTATCGCGCACATCAAGTCGACGTTCAATAACACGATCGTCACGATAACCGACCGCGCGGGCGACGTTATCGCCTGGGCGAGCGCGGGGACGGTGGGCTTTAAGGGGACGAAGAAGGGCACGCCGTTTGCCGCGCAGCTCGCCGCGGAGGCCGCGGCGCGGAAGGCGATGGACCAGGGGATGCGTCGCGTGGACGTGCACGTGAAAGGGCCGGGGTCGGGCCGCGAGACGGCGATTCGCTCGCTGCAGACGGCGGGGCTGGAGGTAGGCGCGATTCGCGACGTGACGCCCGTGCCGCACGATGGCTGCCGGCCGCCGAAGCGGCGCCGTGTCTAGCCGCGCAGCTCAGGGAGGGACTGACTGCCGATGGGAAGGTATACCGGACCGCGATGCCGCCTCTGCCGGCGAGAGGGCAAGCGGCTGTATCTTAAGGGGGCGCGCTGCTATACGAGCAAGTGCGCGCTCGAGCGGCGGAACTATCCCCCGGGGATGCACGGGCAGCGGCGCGCGGGCAAGCCGAGCGAGTATGGGATACAGCTGCGGGCAAAGCAGCAGATGCGCCGCATTTACGGGGTAAGCGAGCGGCAGTTTCGCAACTACTTCCGCCGCGCGGTGCGCCAGAAGGGGATCACGGGCGAGATTTTGCTGCAGTTGCTCGAGCGGCGGCTAGACAATGTGGTCTATCGCTTGGGTTTTGCTTCCTCGCGCGCCGAGGCGCGGCAGTTGGTGAGCCATCGGCATATCATGGTTAACGGGAGGATTGTGAACATCCCCTCGTATCTCGTGCGCGAGGGCGATGTGATTTCCGTCAAGCCGCGGAGCCGGGGGATTCAGCCGATTCAAAACGCGATAAACGCGGCCATGGGGCGGCCGCAGGTCCCCTGGCTCGAGGTGGACTACGACCAGTTGACGGGGCGCGTGCTCTCGCTCCCCACCCGCGACCAGATCGACACGCAAGTGGACGAGCGACTGGTCGTGGAGTTTTACTCGCGATAGCCAGCGCTGTGGAGGCGGACGGAGGGCTGGAGTTATGTTGAACATCGCAAGACCCAAGATTCAGAAACTTGCGGGCACGCCGGATGAGACCTACGGCAAGTTCCTTATCGAGCCGCTAGAGCGCGGCTTTGGGACGACCCTGGGCAACGCCCTGCGCCGCATCTTGCTTTCGTTCGTCCAGGGGCTGGCCGTGGCCTATGTGAAGATCGATGGCGTGGTGCACGAGTATACAACGATTCCCGGTGTGCGCGAGGACGTTATGGAGATTATCCTTAACCTAAAGGAGCTCGCGTTTCGCCCGGTGATGGAGACCGAGGACGGGGAGATCGAGGACGGGCTGACGTGGAAGGTGACGCTCGAGGCGAGCGGCGAGGGCGAAGTTACCGCGGCGGACCTGCAGACGCCGCCGGACATCGAGGTCGTCCGGCCGGACACGCACATCGCCACGCTTACCTCGCCCGACGCGCGGCTGTCTATGGAGCTCGAGGTGCGCTCGGGCAGGGGCTATGTGCCCGCGGAGCAGCAGGAGAAGCGCAACGAGCTGGGGATCATCCCCGTGGACTCGATTTTCAGCCCGGTGGCCAAGGCGAACTATTTCGTGGAGCCCACGCGCTTGGGGCACAAGACGGACCTCGACCGCCTCGTGCTTGAAGTGTGGACCAACGGAGGGATCACCGCGGCGGACGCGATTAGCAGCGCGGCGAAGATCCTCGACCGCTACCTGCACTATTTCTTCGACTTCAAGGAGCGCGAGGAAGAGGAGCGGCGCGAGGAAGAGGAAGCGGAGAAGACGCGCAACCGCGCGCTGGAGTATCGCATCGAGGACCTGGACTTCTCCGTGCGCACGTACAACTGCCTGAAGAAGGAAGGGATAAACACCATCGCCGAGCTCGTGCAGCGCACGGAGAGCGACCTGATGAGTATCCGCAACTTCGGGAAGAAGTCGCTGCTTGAGGTTAAGCAAAAGCTGGCGCAAAACGGGCTGAGCTTGCGCCAGGAGACGGAGCTGGAAGACGAGGATTTGGGCGAGGACGAGTTTGAGGTTCGCGTGGGCGTAGACGAGCCGTAGTTGCGCGGGGGAAGTGAGGGACGATGAGGCACCGCAAGGCACACCGCAAACTAGGAAGGGCGACGGACCAGCGCATGGCCCTGCTCAGGAGCTTAGCGCGGGCGCTGATTTTGAGCGAGGACCGGAAGATCATAACCACCGAGGCGCGCGCGAAGGAGGCGCGCAAGCTTGTGGAGCGCCTGATCACGATCGCCAAGACCGACGACGTGCATTCGCGGCGCATGGTGGCGCGCATTTTAGGCACGGAGCGCAAAGTGACGCCCGCGGAGCGCAAGAAGGGGATCGAGAAGGTCGACCCGATACGCAAGCTGTTTGAGGAGATCGCCCCGCGCTTTGCCGGCACGCCCGGGGGATATACACGGGTGACGCGCATCGGCCGGCGGCGGGGCGACTCGGCGATGATGGCCGCGCTGGAGCTTACGCTGTAGCGCGCTCGGGGAGCGTCGGGGCTGAGGCAGTGGGCGAGCGGAACATTCGGCTGATTGTCGAGTATGACGGCACGGACTACGCCGGGTTTCAAATCCAGCCCAACGCCCCGACGATCCAGGGCGAGCTGGAACGAGCGTTGGAGCGGCTGACGAAGGAGCAAGTGCGCGTTTACGGGGCGAGCCGCACCGATGCCGGTGTGCACGCCCTGGGGCAGGTGGTTAACTTCCGCTCGGGGTGCTCTATCCCCGACGAGCGGTTTCGCGAGGGGTTAAACCGGCTTCTACCCCAAGCGATCGCGGTGAGGCTCTCCGAGCGCGTGCCGGAGGAGTTTCATGCGCGCAAGTGGGCGAAGTCGAAGGTATATCGCTATACGCTGCTGCGCTCGCCCACGCGCGCGCCGGTGCGCGGGAGGTTCGCCTGCCCCATCGGCGACGAGCTTGACCTGGAGGCGATGCGCCGGGCCACCGAGGCCCTGCTTGGCGAGCGGGACTTCGCCTCGTTTGCCTCGGCGGGCGGGCACAACGAGATAACGGTGCGCCGGGTAATGCGCGCGGAGTGGGTGGAAGAGGGCGAGTTTGTGCACTTTGTCATCGAGGCAAACGCGTTTTTATATAAGATGGTGCGCAATATTGTGGGGACGCTGCTGTTGGTCGGCCGGGGGAAGCTTGCCCCGGAGGAGATGGAGCGAATCATCGCAGCGCGCGACCGGACCCAAGCGGGGCCTACCGCGCCGGCGTGTGGGTTGTGCTTGGTTGAGGTGAAGTATTGAACGGAAGCGACCGCGGCGGTTCGGGCGCGACGGAGGTGAACGAAGCGTGAAAAGTTACTCGGCGAAGGCCGATGAGATCGAGCGCAAATGGTATGTGGTGAGCGCCAAGGGGAAGGTTCTCGGGCGGCTGGCCGCGGAGATCGCGCGGCGGCTGCGCGGCAAGCACAAGCCCTGCTATACGCCACATGTGGATTGCGGGGACTATGTGATCGTTACCGACTGCGAGAAGGTTAAGCTGACGGGCAAGAAGCTTACGGACAAGCTCTATTACAGCCACTCCGGGCAGCCGGGGCACCTGAAGGTCGCCAACACAAAGAGGATGCTGGAAAAGCACCCGGAGAAGGTGATTATCCACGCCGTGAAGGGGATGCTTCCGCACAACAAGCTGGGGCGAAAGATGCTCCGCAAACTGAAGGTATACCAGGGGCCGGAGCATCCGCACCAGGCTCAGCAGCCGGAGCCTCTGGACATTTAGATTGGGGGCAACAACCGTGGCCGAAGGGCAAACATATTACGGAACAGGACACCGCAAAAATGCCGTGGCCCGCGTGTGGCTCATTCCCGGCGGCACAGGGAAGATCATCGTCAACGACAAGGCGATGGAGGAGTACATTCCCCGGTTAACGCTGCAGACGTTGGTTAAGGAGCCATTTGTGGTGACCGGCACGGAGGGGCAGTTTGACGTTAAGGCCACGGCGAAGGGGGGCGGGCTTTCCGGCCAGGCGGGAGCGCTGCGCCACGGTATTGCCCGCGCCCTGTTGCAGTATAGCGAAGAGTTTCGCGTGCCGCTGCGGAAGGCCGGGTTGCTCACGCGCGATCCGCGGGTAAAGGAGCGCAAGCACGCGGGTCGCAAGCGCGCGCGGCGCGGCTTCCAGTTCTCCAAGCGCTAGGCGAGCGCGCAGCGGAGGCGGCGAGGAGCTCGTGCGAGCAAAAGCCGCGTCTACGGCGCTGTGCGGCGCGGTCGCTTTTTTGCTTTGCGGCTGCGCGGCGATGCGTGGCGAGCTCGCGCGCGGGCAGGGTGGCGTGCGCTTTGTAGACCTCCCTCAGTCTGTCGCTTCGCCCTCCCCTACCCCAACGCCGCCGGAGAATCCGTGGGGCGGCCTGCCCCTTTCTTCGTTTGCCGGAAAACGGGTTGACCGCTTGGCCGTGGTTATGGGCGGGCCGGCAAACGTGATGCGCGACCCCAAGCCC
>CAZMGT010000065.1:0-19856 GCA_964565895.1 uncultured Armatimonadia bacterium | reverse complement strand
CGAGCTCGACGTTCTGGCGACCCTCGCCGAGGTCGCCGCCGTGCGCGGCTACGTCCGCCCCGTGGTCGACGACTCCGACGTCATCGACATCCGCCAGGGGCGGCACCCCGTGGTCGAGGCCATGCTGCTCGACGAGCGCTTTGTCCCCAACGACGCCCTGCTCAACTGCCAGTCCGACCAGTTGCTCATCGTCACCGGCCCGAACATGGCCGGCAAGTCCACCTACCTCCGTCAGGTGGCGCTTATCGTGCTGCTTGCCCAAATGGGCAGCTTCGTCCCCGCCGAATCCGCGCGCATTGGCGTTATCGACCGCATCTTCACCCGCGTCGGCGCGCACGACGACCTGGCCCTCGGCCAGTCTACGTTCATGGTCGAGATGACCGAGGCCGCGAACATCCTGCACAACGCCACGCGCGACAGCCTAATTATCCTCGACGAGATCGGCCGCGGAACAAGCACGTTCGACGGCCTAGCCATCGCCTGGGCCGTGGCCGAGTACATCCACAACGTCATCGGCGCGAAAACCCTGTTCGCGACACACTACCACCAGCTCAACGCGCTGGAGGAGCAGCTCCCCCGCGTGCGCAACTATCGCATCCTCGTGCGCGAGGAGGGCGAGCGCATGGTGTTCATCAGGCGCATCGTGCGCGGGGGAACGGACCGCAGCTACGGCATTCAGGTGGCGCGCCTGGCGGGCTTGCCCGCGGGGGTAATCGAGCGCGCCAAGCAGGTTCTGTGGAGCCTCGAGGAGGAGGCGCGCGCCGGCCGTCCCGCCCCGAGCAAGGTCAAGCCCCCGCCGCTGGACTTCTCCCTGGGCCAGCTCTCGCTGTTTGGCCCCGCCGAGCCCGACCCCAGGCTGGACTACCTCAAGCAAATCGAATCGCTCGACATCAACTCCCTCACCCCGCTCGCCGCGCTGAACTTCCTCAACGAGTTAAAGCAAAAGCTAAAACAGGCGAAAAAACCCGAGGAACAGTAGCCTTCCCCGCGGTGCCCGGCGTAGCGTCGCTGGGGCTCAGCCCCGGCCGCCCCCGTCGCGCGCGGCAAAACTCAGGCCGCCGCTTCGGCAAGCTGGTGCGCCCGCGTAAATAGCTGCCGGCAGGCCAGGGCCACGGTAATGTTCGAGCTCATGGCCACCGCCCCGGCGAGCATATAGGCGACCATTATCTGATACTTCACCGCCTCCACCGGCTCCACGCCGCCGATGATCTGGCCGGTCATCATCCCGGGAAGCTGCACGATGCCGTAGACCATGAGCG
This sequence comes from uncultured Armatimonadia bacterium, assembly GCA_964565895.1. Classification (GTDB taxonomy): domain Bacteria; phylum Armatimonadota; class Zipacnadia; order UBA1398; family CAZMGT01; genus CAZMGT01. The sequence goes on along the minus strand of CAZMGT010000065.1, from coordinate 18,597 downwards.
TGTTTACCGTAGGCGTGAGCGCCGCGCGCATCGCCGTGCGCACGCAAGTCTCCGCCGCCCTGCGCCACGTCGCTCCGAGCGAGAGCATGGCCTCGATCTCCCGCCTGCGCAGGCGCACCTCCGCGCTCAGGCGATCCGCGGCAAGCGCCGCCCCGTTCATCGCGTTGCCGATAATCATCCCCGCGATGGGAATCGTATACTGCGGCTGATACCACTTTTCCAAGCGCAGAACAAACGCGGCAACGACCCCCAGCGTCGTGCTCAGCGCGACAAACAGCGCGCCGATCATGATCTTCTGCAGGTGGGGGACGGGCCGCTCTACCCGCTGCGACGCCGAGCGCGCAGCGACGAGGGTCATCACCGCGAGCATGAGCACCACCCAATACCACTTCTCCAGGTCGAAAATTAGCCGCAGAACATAGCCCACCGCCATAAGCTGGACGAACGTCCGCGCGCTGGCGACAACCAGTGTCTTCTCCAAGCCCAGCCGGCCGAGGTACGAAAGAGCGATCGCTAAAGCGACGAACACGCCCGCGACGGCTAAGTTTTGAAACGGAATTTCGATATAGGACATTTCCCCTACCCCTCCGTTTGCGGAAACTCCCCGGCGACGAACCGCCTGCCCAGCTCCGTGCGCGGGCGCTGCAGAACAACCTCCGCCGGCCCTTCCTCAACAAGCTTCCCCCCGATAAGCAGCGCCGCGCGCTGGGCTACCTCGCGCGCGTGCTCCAGCGTGTGGCTTACCATAACCACGGTCAGCTTCAGCCGCGCGTTAATCTCGCGAATCGTCTCCAGGACATAGCGCGCCGCGCCGGGGTCGAGCGCCGAGGTGGGCTCGTCCAACAGAAGCACCTCGGGCTCGTTGGCCAGCGCGCGGGCGATGGCCACCCGCTGCCCCTCGCCCACGGAAAGCTCCTGCGCCTGGCGCGCGGCATACTCCGCGGGCAGCCCAACCATGTGCAGCAGCCCGCGCACCGCCCCCTCGTCCACGCCCCGCCAGCGTCCGCGCAGGCGCGGGCCATAGGCGATGTTCTCGGCCACCGTTCCCTCAAACAGCGCCGGCTGCTGAAACACCATTCCCACGCGCCGGCGCAGGTCAAGCACATCCAGCTCGCAAAGCGGTGTGCCGTCGAGCAAAATCTCGCCTTCGTCCGGGTCCTCCAAGCGGTTGAGTAGCCGCAGCAACGTGCTCTTGCCCGCCCCAGAGGGGCCTACAATGGCGAGCACCTGCCCCTCGTCCACGCCAAGGGAGACCTCGCGCAGGACGCAAATGCGCTCGCGCGAGCCATCCTCGCGGCGCACCGTGCGCCACTTGCTCACGCGCTCTAAAACGATGGCGGCCATGGGGCGATCACCTGTGGAATAGTGCGTTTCGGGCAGAGCTTCTGCCCAGCCGCGGACAAAGCCTTCACCCCTCCGCCTGGGCCGGTAAACAGGCGCGCTGGGCGTTCTGTGCTTAACGATAAGTCAAATACCTGCGCAAAAACCGCCCCGCTCGCCCCAAAAAACTTGACAGCCTTCCCCCGCTCACCTATTTGTACCCGCCGACACAGCGGGCCTTTGCGCCCGCCTGGAGCTGAGGCCATGGCCGACGCCCCTCCATGCAGCGCTTCGCCTCGCCTGGCCGCGCTCGTCGCGGCCTTCCTTCTCCTCGCCTCCGCTGCCTGCACGGCAAACCCCCGCCAGGTCGAGCTCTGGGTCCACGCCGACGGCCGCCAGGTTAAGCTCACGGCCACCGAGGGCCTCCCCGTCTGGCTCGTGCTTAAAGCCGCCGACATCCCCCTCGGCCCCAACGACCGCGTATACCCCAGCCGCTTCGCTCCCGTGTTCCACGGGATGGGCGTTAAGGTCGTGCGCGTTGCCGTGCGCGAGGCGGTGCGCGAGGCCGATGTCCCCTACGAGGTAAAGGTTGTGGACGACCCCACCCTTCGCCGCGGCCTCGTGCGCATCGACGGCCAGCGCTGGCAAAATGGCCGCCTGCGCCAGCTCCTTCGCGTCTACGAGCGCGACGATGGCGTGGTGGAAAACGTCGTCCTCAGCCAAACCACCCTGCGCGAGATGGTCCCCAAGGTCATCCGCGTGGGCACGGGGGGCACGCTCCCCTCGCGCGAGCCGCGCATCCCCGCGCGCGAGCTAACCGTCGTAGCCACCGGCTACTACCCCGGCCCCGAGGACTGCGGCCCCCACGCTACGGGCTTCACGGCCATCGGCGTCCCCGCCGGCCGGGGCATCGTCGCCGTTGACCCAAATGTTATCCCCCTGGGCACGCGCATGTTCGTCCCCGGCTATGGCTGGGCGGTGGCCGCCGACGTGGGCGGGGCGATAAAAGGCCTGCGCATTGACCTGTGCTTCGACACAAAGGAAGAATCCCGCGCGTTTGGCACGAAAAAGCTAACGGTAAAGCTCTTCGAGTAGAGGCCCTGGCCCATGCCGAGCTCGCTCGCCCAGCAAACACGCCAGGCGCTGGCGTTCTTAAAGCGCCGTGCAAAAAAGCGCCTCTCCCAGCACTTCCTCACCGACCCCCACGCCCTGCGCGACATCGTCGCCGCGGCGCAGCTCACGCCCGACGCGCACGTGCTGGAGATCGGCCCGGGCCTCGGCGCGCTCACCGCGGAGCTCTGCCGGCGCGCCGCCCGCGTCCTCGCCGTGGAGATCGACCCCGACCTGTGCGCGTTCCTCCGCGAGCGCTTCGCCGGGCTGGAGAACCTCGAGCTCCTCCAGGGCGATTTCCTCAAGCTCGACCTCCCCGCCCTCCTCTCTCCTCCGCGCGCCCCGTGGTTCGTCGTCGCCGACATCCCCTATGCCTTGACTACGCCGATCATCAACCGCTTGCTCGACGCCCGCGAGCGGCTGCGGCGCATTGTTCTCATGGTGCAGGAGGAGGTCGCCCAGCGCATGGTCGCCGCTCCGGGAAGCAAGACCTATGGCGCGCTTTCCGTGCGCTGCCAATATGCCGCCGAGGTAACCATCGTGCGCAGCGTGAGCCCCAACTGCTTCTACCCTCCGCCCGCCGTGCGCTCGGCGATCGTCGTCCTCGTCCCGCGCGCGCACGAGCCGCCCGCCAGCGATGAGCTTTTTCTCCAGCGCCTGGTTCAGGCGGCGTTTGGCGAGCGCCGCAAAATGGCGGCCAAGGCCATTGCCAGCCGCCTCGACCCGCCCCTCCCCCGCGCGCTGGTCGAGCGGGCGTTTGCCCAGGCGGGGGTCGACCCCGCCGCGCGCGCCGAGCAAATCTCCGTTGCTCAGTGGGTTGCCCTGGCCAATATCTTGAAAGAGGCGCTTGCGCGATGAGCGCGGCAAAGCTCCTCGCCCCCGCCAAGGTAAACCTCTACCTCGCCGTGCGCCCCGAGCGCCGGCCGGATGGCTTCCACGAGCTGGAAACGATCTTCCAGGCCATTGGCCTCGCGGACGTGGTGACCATCACCGCACGCCCCGCCGGCCTAGAGTGCCACTGCCCCGCCCTGCCCCTCACCCCCCAGGAGAACCTCGCCTTCCGCGCGGCGCAGCTCCTCCTGCGCTCCGCCCGCTGCCGCTCCGGCGCGTATATCGAGATCGCCAAGCGCATTCCCGCGGGCGCGGGCCTCGGCGGGGGAAGCAGCGATGCCGCGGCGACGCTTGTCGGCCTGAACGACCTGCTTGGGCTTAACCTCTCCCCGGAAAAGCTCGAGCAGCTCGCCGCGCAGCTCGGCTCCGACGTCCCGTTTTTCCTCCGCGGCGGCCGGCAGCTCGGCCGCGGCCGGGGCGAGCTCCTCCACCCCCTTCCCGCCGGCCCCGAGCTCTGGCTCGTCCTGTGCTTTGCCGGCGAGGGCCTGCCCACGGCCGAGGTCTACCGCGAGTTCGACGCCCAGCCCGACCACCCCCCGTTCGGCGCAGGTGAGGCCCTCCAGCGCCTCGCCGCGCCGGCCTCCGCCGCGCAGGCGCTTTACAACTCGCTCCAGCCCGCGGTAGAGCGCCTGCGCCCCGATGTCCGCCGCCTGCGCCTTCGCCTGGAAGACCTCGCCGGCCGGCGGGCCATCGTCTCCGGCGCGGGAAACGCCGTGTTCACCCTCCTTCCCTCTCCGGACGAGGCCGCGCAGCTCGCCCGCGCCGCCGCCCGCCGCCTTGCCGCGCGCACGCTCGTCGCGCGCACTGTCACTCACGGCGTCCGCCCCATTGACGGCTCGCCCGCCCAGTGACAATATCCAAACTGCGCGCACTTCGCCGGCGAAGGGAGGCGGTGGCTGTGGCTGTTCCCGCGGTCGTCCTTGCCGGAGGAGTGACCAAGGGCGACCTCTACGAGGCGTGCTGGGTCCAGGAAACGGCGCTTGTGGAGATCGCCGGCAAGCCCATGGTCCGCTATGTCGTGGACGCCCTCGCTGCGGCGCAAACGGTGGGCGAGATCCTCGTCGTCGGGTTCGAGCGCGTCGCCCAGGCGCTCGCCGACACCCCCGCGCGGTTTACCCCTGCCGGGGAGACGATCCTCGACAACGTAATGCGCGGGATCGACGGCCTGAGCACCCCCGCGGCGGGCGCCGAGGGCCAGGACTACGTGCTCCTCTCCACCTGCGATCTCCCGCTGCTTACCGCCGAGGCGGTAGACCGCTTCGTGCGCGCCTCGCTTGACACTGGGGCGCAGTTTTGCTACCCTGTCATCGCCCGCGAGGTATGCTTGGAGAAGTATCCCGAGGCGCAGCGTACCTGGGTTAAGGTTCGCGACGGCGAGTTTACCGGTGGAAATCTCGTCCTGGCCTCGCGAAAGTTCCTAAAGGACAACAGAGCCGCGATACTTAGCTTTTTTGAGGCCAGAAAAAGCCCGCTTAAGCTCGCCCTGCGCATCGGGCCGGTGTTTTTGCTCAAACTTGCCTTGCGCGTGGCTTCGATCGCCGAGGTCGAACGGCGCGCGGGAAAAATGTTTAACTGCAGCGCGCGGGCGATTATCTGCCCCGACCCCGAGGTCGGGATGGACGTTGACAAGGCGGCGGACCTTGAGCTTGCCCGGCGGGTGCTCGAGGGCTAGCCCGCCGCGGCGTTTTGTTGTCGCCGTTTGTTGCTGGGGCGTGGCCAAGTGGTAAGGCGCCAGACTTTGGATCTGGGATTCGGAGGTTCGAATCCTCCCGCCCCAGCCAATTTCTAACTGTGCGCAGCGCTATGCCCGAGCCGTCGCGCAGGTTGGCGGTCGGGCATATTAGTTGTCTTTAGGCAAACTGCGTGCGCCGCCCGCCGGCGGGCGCGTCGTTCGCCGCGGAGCTGGGGAGGGCTTACGATGGCAGAGCTCGAGCTTTCCGTGGAGAAGCGTAGCGAGGTCGGCTCCGCGCCGGCGCGCCGCCTGCGCAGCAAAGGCCTCATCCCCGCTGTCCTCTACGGCCTAGGCCAGGATACGATTACCCTTAAGGTCCCGGAAAGCGAGTTCGAGGATCTTTTGCGCAAGGGCGGCGGCCATCAGATCATCTACCTCAATCTCGACGGTCAGCGCCAGCCCGCGCTCGTCAAAGACGTGCAGCGCCACCCCATTACCCGCCGCCCGTTGGCCATCGACTTCATCCGCATCGATCTCAGCAAGCCGGTCACCGTCTCCGTGCCGTTGCAGATCGTGGGCACGCCGGAAGAGGACCTCCCCTCCGAGGCGAACATTACCCTGGCCACGCACGAGGTGCAGATCCGCGGTCTGCCTACCAACGTCCCTCCGGTGATCGAGGTCGACGTCGCCCCGCTGCGCCTCGACCGGCCGGTGACCATCGCCGACCTGCCCAAGGGCGACTACGAGTATCTCCAGCCGGAGGACACGCCGGTGGCCATCGTCACGCTGCCCAAGCGCGTGCTTATGGCGCTGGAGCAGGCCGCTGAGGGCGAGGCTCCCGCGGAGGGCGAAGCCGAGGCCGCGCCCGAGGCTCCGGCCGAGGCCCCCGCCCAGCCCGAGGAGCAGCCTCCGGCCGAGGCCGAGGAGGAGCAATCCTAACCTAGGGGCGGGCCAGTGGCCGAGCAAAAGCAAATCGTCCTGCGCAACCGCCGCGCCCGTTACCTCTACAACATCGAGGACACCATCGAGGCGGGCATCGTCCTCGTGGGCACCGAGGTTAAGTCCATCCGCGCCGGCAAAGCAAACATTACCGAAGCCTACGCCCGCGTGGAGGACGGCGAGGTCTGGCTCTACGGCATGCACATTAGCCCCTACGACCCCGCGAGCAAGTTCAACCACGACCCCAGGCGCAAGCGCAAGCTGCTCCTCAAGCGCAGCGAGATCCGCCGCCTCGCCCGCGTCGCCGAGCAAAAGGGCGCCACGCTCATCCCCCTCAGCCTCTACTTCCGCCGCGGGCTGGCCAAAATCGAGCTGGGCATTTGCCACGGGAAAAAGCAGTTCGAGCGCAAGCGCCAAATCGCCGAGCGCGACGCCCAGCGCGAGCTCGCCCGCGAGCTCAGCCGGCGCCGCTAGTCCCTACTGCTCCGGCAAAAGCGCCTGCATTGCCGAAAACGCCTTGCGCGCGTACTCCTCCGGGTTGTCCGCGATGCGGAAGAGATCCACCGTGAGGTAGCCCGTATACCCCGCCGCGGCCAGCGCGCGCACTACCCCGCGCAGGTCGATCTCCCCCTCCCCGGGCACAAGGTGCTCGTGCACCTTCCCGCGGATGTCCTCAATGTGCGTGTGGACAATGTGTTGCGCGAACTGGCCGATGGTCCGCTGCACGTCGTCGGTAATGTGGCAGTGGCCCACGTCGAGGTTAATCTTCAGCGCGGGCGAGGCCACCTCGTCCAGCAGCCGCGCCATCTCCTCCATCCCGTGCACGACGAGCCCCGGCTCGGGCTCCACGGCAACGGCAATGCCATAGCCCTCCGCCGCCGCGCAGAGTTTTTTGAACCTGTCCACAATCGCCCGCCACTGCTCCTCGCGGTTGGCCCAGTCCGGCCGCTCCGTATTTACGATAAGAATGTCCGCGCCGATCTGCGCGGCGACCTCAAGCGCGCGAAATGTATTAGGGATCCGCCGCTCCAGCGGCTCGCCGTCGCCGTGGTAGCTCACAGAGGCGAGCTCCAGCCCCAGGTTTTGCAGGTGCTGGGCAATTACCGCCAGCCGCCCCGGCCCCACCTCGTCCGGGCGCAGCCCGTGCGCCTCCAAGCATAGCTCGACTCCGTCATAACCGATCTCGGCAATAGTCCCCAACGCGTCCATAATCGGCTGGTTGCGAAACCCCGCCGTGCGAAACCCGAGCCTCATGCCTCCACTCCCCTCGGTCCGGTCTGCCCCACGCTTCGGCCGTCTTGCCCCCGTCTCCTCTCCACCGCGGGGCAGGGATGGCTCCGCTGTTAAAGAACTCTCATCAGCGATTTCTCCCAGGGGAGGGGTTGTTGTGCGCCTGCTTCAGGTCGGCATCGGCGGCTTCGGCTATTCCTGGCTTTTTCACGTAAAAAACTCCCCGGACTTCGAGCCCTGCGGCTATGTCGACATCCGCGAGGAGGCAATTAACCGCGCCGTAGCCGAGGGCCTCGCCGAGCGCCACCTCTGCTTCAGCGACCTCTCCCGCGCCATTGCGGAAACCGACCCCGAGGTCGTCCTCGTCGTCGTCCCGCCGGAGGCCCACCGCCAGGTGTGCGAAAAGGCGCTTGGGGCGGGCTGCCATGTGCTGTGCGAAAAGCCCATTGCCCAAACCATGGACGACGCCCAAGCGATGATCGCCGCCGCCCAGCGCGCGGGCAAGATCCTCATGATTAGCCAAAACTACCGCTTCCGCGCCCACGCCCGAGCTATCGGCCGCCTCCTGCGCGAGCGCGCCCTGGGCGAGGTGGGCTACGTAACCATCGAGTTCCACAAAGCCCCGCAGTTTCCGGGAAGCTACCGCCTAAAAATGCGCCAGCCCCTGCTCATCGACATGTCCGTGCATCATTTCGACCTCCTCCGCTATTTCCTCGCCGACGACGTGCGCGCCGTGCGCTGCCACAGCTTTCGCCCCGCCTGGTCGTGGTTCGACCACGACCCCTGTGTCATGGCCCAGTTGCATATGCAAAGCGGCGTGCCGGTAAGCTATGCCGCGGGCTGGGTTAGCCCGGGGAGCGAGACGACCTGGGACGGCCGCTGGCGCATCCAGTGCCAGCGCGGGGCGATTATTTGGGACGAGGGGCGCGTGCTCCTCGCCCCCGCCGAGGGCGAGGTTCAAGACCACACCCCCGACGAGCAAACGGTGCAGCGCCTAGGCTCCGGCCAGCCCGCCGTGCTCGCCGAGCTCGCCGCGGCCATCCGCGAGGGGCGGCAGCCGGAAACCTCCGGCGAGGCCGTGCTCAACAGCTGGGCCGCGGTCCTCGCCTGTGTCATGTCCGCCGAGCAGTCGCGCGCGGTCGCCGTAGACGAGGTCATGCCCTAGCCTGTTCGTTCCTCGCCAAAGCACTGCCCTGTGCCAGCCGCGCGTTGCCTTGCTTTAGCCGCTGCCTTGTGCCCAGCCCGCCCCGCTCGTTGACGACTCCGCGGCGATCGTCTCCGAGGACGACTTCCGCCGCTGCTACCCGAGGCCTATCGCCGGCTAAAGGAAATAGCCCGCCGGGGCGTCGCCTGGCTTCCCCCGCCGTTTACCGCGCCCCACGCCAGCCATAACTGGTGCGTCGCCGGGGCAAAGTCCACCACGGGCAAACCCATCCTGGAAAGCGACCCGCAGATTACCGTCAGCGTCCCGCCTCTGTTTCATGAAATCCACCTCTGCGGCGGGCGCTACAACGTTCGGGGGAGCCTTGGCTTCCCCGCCGCGCCCGGCCTGCTCATCGGCTTCAATGAGCGCTGCGCCTGGGGTGTCACCGCGCTCGGCGGCGACATCGGCGACCTGTTTCAAGAGCGCACAAACCCCAACAACCCCGAGCAATATCTGTGGAACGGGCAGTGGCTTCCGTTTGAGCAGCGCAGGGAGACGATCCGCATTCGCGGCCGCGAGCCGCTGATGATCACCGTGCGTTCCACGCGCCACGGGCCGGTGGTCAACGATCTTCTCCGCGGCGTGCGCCCGGGCGAGGTTTATGCGCTGCAATATGTCCCGCTCAAAGAGCTCACCTCTTCGCTCGAGGCCGTGCTCGCCATGATGCGCGCGTAATTACGGCGAGTTCCGCCGCGCCGTGGCCCAGTACATCGCCCCCGGGGCGCACCTCATCTATGCCGATGCCGACGGCCACATCGCCTACTGGACGCTCTGCCGCATTCCCATTCGCAAAAACAACAACACCCGGCTGCCTCACGAGGGCTGGACGGGCGAGGACGAGTGGCTGGGCTGTATCCCGCCCGAGCTTATGCCCCAGGTGCTCGACCCCCAGGCCAACTTCATCTCCACGGCAAACAACCTGCCCATCGGCTCGTGGTATCCCTACCCCATCGCCGGCGTGGGCGAAAACGGCCGGAGCTGGCGGTTGAGGGAGATCCTCGCCGGCCGCAATAAGTTCTCGCCGCAGGACTTCCTCGCCCTCGTCCACCGCGACTGCACAAACCCCATCGTGCGCGACTTCGTCACGCTCGCGCTCAAGGTCATTGACGAAGATGGCCCGCCGAGCGCCGCGGTGGCCCGCTGCGCCGAGGTCCTCCGCGGGCGGGACTTCCGCATGACCACCGACTCGCCCGCCTATCCCCTCGCCGAGGCCATCCTGCGCACAATTCACCGCAGCCTGCGCGGCACGCCGACAAGGCACTTGCTGGCCCCGCCTGCTTCTCCTCCTGAGAGCTGAAGCAAACTCCACTTTCGTCGCGGGAAAACCGCCGCGGCGTTCGTCCCGCGGCGCCCATGCGTCGCGTCCGGCCCGAGCAAAAAACCACACGGGCGGCTGGGGGGAGGCCCCCAGCCGCCTGCTTCGAATGCGGCCCGATTTTCTACCAAGTGCCCTACCGCGCCGGGGCTGGCGCGCGCCCGCGCACCCCATAGCCGCAGGCTGCTCGGGCGCGGTCGAGCACCTCCTGCGCCTTCTCGCGCGCCTTGCGCCCGCCTTCTGCGAGCACATCGCGGATATAGTCGCGGTCGGCAAGCAGCTCGGCGCGCTTTTCACGCGCCGGGCCGAACTTCTCGAAAAACAGGCGAATGGTCTCCTTTTTGACCTCGCCGTAGCCCACGCCGCCCTCGAGATACCGCCGGCGCATCTGCTCCACTTCCTCCGGCGGGGCAAGCAGCCGATAGAGGTTAAACACGTTGCACCGCTCGGGGTCCTTCGGCGCCTCGATCGGCGTGGAGTCCGTCACGATGCGCATGATCTTTTTGCGCACGCTTTGCTCGTCCTCGAAGATGCCGATCGTATTGCCGTAGCTTTTGGACATCTTCCGCCCGTCCAGCCCGCGCACGGTGGCCACGTCCGGCAGAATGTAGGGCTCGGGGAGCACGAACACCTCGCCAAACGTCTTGTTAAAGCGCTGGGCGATGTCGCGGGTAACCTCAAGGTGCTGCTTCTGGTCCTGCCCCACGGGGACAACGTCGGAGTCGTAGATCAAAATATCCGCGGCCATGAGCACGGGATAGGCGAACAATCCGTGGCTGGGCGAGATCCCCTGGGCGATTTTGTCCTTATATGCGTGGCAGCGCTCGAGCAGCCCCATTGGGGTGACGCAGGACAACAGCCACGTTAGCTCCGTCACCTGGGGCACATCGGACTGGAGGAAGATCGTCGAGCGCTCGGGGTCGAGCCCCAGCGCCAAAAGGTCCGCGGCCAAGGTGATCGTATACTCCGCGAGGAGCTCCCTGTCTTGCAGGCTGGTCAGCGCGTGGTAGTCGGCGAGGAAGTAAAAGCAGTCGTGGGTTTCTTGCAGCTCAACGTATTGCCGAATGGCGCCGAAGTAGTTGCCTATGTGCGTCTCGCCCGAGGGCTGGATGCCCGAAAGCGAGCGCGGCTTGCTCTTGCTTTCGCTCAATCCCGAGACCATCCCAACTGGCATCACTCCCTCGCTCACTCTGGCCCTATAGTCTATGGACGGCATGACCCTCCGTCAAGCCAGCGCCCGCATGCGCCGCGCGGATGCCGACCGGTTTCCCGCCCCGTGCCGCCGCCATACTAAGCCGGCGCCGAGCTTGCTGCGCGGTGCAGCGCCGCCCTGGCGCGCGCCGCAGGAGCTTCGCCTGTGCCCCGCGAACAAAAGTGTGAGAGCAAGGGCTTTTCCCGAGGAAAGTTGCGGAGCGCGAAAATGACCGAGGCCGCACCAAAGTCGGCGCGCACCTGGGCGATGCTCTGCCATCTTCTCGCTCTCGTTCAACTCGTCGGTGTGCCATTTGGCAACATAATTGGGCCGTTGGTAATGTGGCTTATTAAGAGAAACGACCATCCGTTCATTGACGGCCACGGCAAGGAGTCGCTTAACTTTCAAATCTCGATGACCATCTATATCCTCGTCTCGGGGCTGCTGGCGCTGTTTGTCATTGGGCTGCCCATTTTGTTTGTGGTGGGCATCCTGGACATTGTCTTTCCCATCGTCGCGGCAGTTGCTGCCTCCGACGGCCGCGACTATCGCTATCCGCTAACCATTAGATTCCTCACCTAGCGTGCAAATGCCCGCCCTGAGGCGCGCCACGGGTTCCCCTTGGTCATGGCTCGTGCCGCCTGCGAAAGTTGCGCCTTGCCATTTTCACTCTCCGCCGCAGCGCAGCCCACGCCTACGCCTTAGCGGCCTGGGGGACAGCTTAGCGCCGTTTTGCTCTCCCCGTCTTCGCCCGGGCGGCCGTTTGCCTTGTGCGCGGTCGCTTGCCCGCGGCTGCTGCTAGAACTTAACAAACGACTCCACGCGGTAGCCCTCGAGCAGCCTCCGCCCGCCAAGCTCCGTAAGCTCGATCAAAAACCCAATGCCCGCGACCTGCGCCCCGAGCTTTTCGATAAGCTGCGCCGCGGCGCGCGCCGTCCCGCCCGTGGCCAGCAGGTCGTCCAGAAGCACTGCCCGCTGGCCCTCCTTCAGCGCGTCGCGGTGCATCTCGATCGTCGCCGTGCCATATTCCAGCGAGTACTCCACGGCAACCGTCTCCGCGGGAAGCTTTCCCTTCTTGCGCACGGGAATAAACGGCACGCCCAGGCGCAGGGCGATGGGCGCGGCGAGAATGTAGCCCCGCGCCTCGATGGCCACGATCGCCTCTCCCTGGCAGTCCCGGGCAAACTCCTCCAGCGCCCCCACGGCCTCGGCAAACGCCTCCGGATCCTGGAGCACCGGCGTTATGTCGCGAAACAAAATTCCGGGAATCGGAAAATCGGGGATGTTGCGGATCTTCGACTTAACCAGCTCCAGCTCCCTGGCCATCTCGCACTTCCCTTCTTTGCCCGCTAGCCCTCAAGCGGGGGCAGGTCCATCATTTGCCGAAGTTCCTCATACCGCGCGCAAAGCTCAGCAAGCGTCGCCTCGCGAATCCCGCCCACGCCAAACTCCTCCACGCAAAACGATGCGGCCACCGTCCCCAGCCCGATCGCTCGGCGCAGGTGCTCCATGCTCACCTCGCCCGTCGCGGCGAGATAGCCCATCAGCCCGCCGGCGAACGTATCGCCCGCGCCCGTGGGGTCGGCCACCTGAAGCACAGGATATGCCGGGCACAAAAACATCCCCTCGCGCGCGACGAGCACTGCCCCATGCTCCCCCCGCTTAACCACGGCGTAGTCCGGCCCGCAGCTCAAGAGATACTCCCCCACCACGCGCAGCCCCGCGCCCGGCTTAAGCAGCGCCGCCTCGTCCTCGTTGACCAAGACAAGGTCCGCCCGCGAGAAAACCTCAAGCACCGCCTCGCGCTTCGTGTTCAGCCACAGGTTCATGGAATCCGCGGCGATCAACCGCGGCCGCTCAAGCTGCTCGAGCAGCGAGAGCTGGATTTCGGGGTCGATGTTCGCGAGGAACACAAACGGCGCCCCGCGCTGCTCCTCGGGCACGCGCGGCGAAAACTCCGCAAACACGCCGAGCTCCGTGGTCAGCGTCTCGCGCTCGTTGAGGTCGTCCAGATACCGCCCGCTCCAGCGAAAAGTCTCCCCTGCGCGGCGCTCCAGGCTCGTCGTGTCTATCCCCGCGCTGTGCAAAATGGCAAACTCGTCCTCGCCGAAGTCCTCGCCCACCACGCCGACCACCGCGGGGCGAATCTCCCACTTCGCGGCAGCAAGCGCAGCATAGGTCGCCGCCCCGCCGAGCAGGTGCTCCGCCCGCGCCCGCGGCGTCTCGATCGTGTCGAAGGCCACCGAGCCCACGATGAGCAAGTCCGGCGTTTCGCCCACGGGCGGGCCTCCTTTTAAAGTTGCGCGCCTTTCAGCGCCTCGCCGCAGGAGCAGCTTCGCTCCTCGGGCAGCGCGGCGATTATCGCCTCGGTAAGCTTCTTCGCGTCCTCGACCATCTCGCCGAACATCTTCAAAATGATCTCCACGTTCACCGGCTCCACCTCGCCCCCGGCGACGAGCCCCGCGTCGTAATCGGTAACCAGCGCGATCCCGCAGTAGCACATCTCCAGCTCCCGCGCCAGCGGGCACTCCGGATACTGCGTCATGTTCACCACGTGCCAGCCGAGGCTGGTAAACCACGCGCTCTCCGCCTTTGTGGAAAACCGCGGCCCCTGAATGACAACCACCGTCCCCTCGGGATGCACGGACAGCCCCAGGGCCTGCGCCTGCTCGAACGCGATTTTGCGCAGCTCCGGGCAATAGGGGTCGGCGGTGGAAATATGCGTCGTCGTCGGGCCGTCGTAGAACGTGTCCGCGCGCCCCGTGGTGCGGTCTACAAACTGGTCGAGGATAACGAAATCCCCCGGCTTAATGTTCGGCTGCAGGCTGCCCACCGCGGTGGGCGCGATAATCCGCGTCACCCCGAGCGACTTCATCGCCCACAGGTTCGCGCGGTAGTTGATGCGGTGGGGAGGGATAACGTGTCCCCGGCCGTGGCGGGGCAAAAACGCCACTCGCCGCCCGCAAACCTCGCCTAAAAACACCCTGTCGCTGGGCGGGCCGAACGGCGTGTCAACCTTAACCTCCTCTAGGTTTTCCGCAAACTCGTAAAATCCCGAGCCGCCAAACACTCCGATCTCCGCTCGCTGCTCCACGGGAAACGAACCTCCTCACGTTCCCTCGGCGCTCGCCGCGCGGATGCGCTCACGATAGGGCGGGCGCAGCACACCGTTTTCCGTAATTATCGCCGCAATTAGCTCGTGGGGCGTCACGTCAAACGCCGGGTTATAGGCCCCCAGGCTCCCCCCAAGCTCCGGGGCAATGCGCAGGCCATAGGGCTCGACCAACTCCCGCGCGTCGCGCTCTTCGATCGGTATCTCCGCCCCAGTGCCGATGTTCAAGTCGATCGATGAATACGGCGCGGCGACATAAAACGGCACGGCAAACCGCGCGCAGAGCACGGCCAAGCCCAGCGTGCCGATCTTGTTCGCCGTGTCGCCGTTGGCCGCGATACGGTCCGCGCCGACGACGACCAGGTCCACCTTCCCCTGGGCCATAACCGTGGCCGCCATGTTGTCGGCAATAAGCGTCGCGGGAATGCCCAGCTGCTTCAGCTCCCACGCCGTGAGCCTCGCCCCCTGGAGCAGCGGCCGCGTCTCATCTACCCAAACGTGCACGCGCTTGCCTTGCTCGTGCGCCGCGCGGATAACGCCCACCGCCGTCCCGTAGCCGCTCGTGGCCAGGCCCCCCGCGTTGCAATGGGTCAAAATGTTCGCCCCATCGGGAACAAGCTCCGCCCCGTGCGCGCCGATCGCCCGGCAGCGCCGGTCGTCGTCGTCGAAGATCGCCTGCGCCTCGGCGACCACCGCGCGAACGACTTCGTCCACGCCCCCCGCGGCGCGCTGCGCCGCGCCAAGCACGCGCTCTACCGCCCAGAACAGATTCACCGCCGTGGGCCGCGTGGCGCGCAGCTTGTCCGCGGCCTGGCGCAGCTCGGCAAGGAGCTCCCCGCGCTCCCGCGCCCGGCTTCTCCGCGCGGCGACGGCCAGGCCATAGGCCGCGGCGCAGCCGATCGCCGGCGCCCCGCGCACGCGCAACACCCTAATCGCCTCGCACACCTCGTCCACCGTGCGCAGGGCGACCACCCGGTGCTCGCGCGGAAGCAGCGTTTGATCGATGATCTCCAGCGCGCCCTCGGCGTCGTTCCAGCTTAGCGTGCGAAATCCGCCGCCTGGGGAATGTTCGCTCACGGCGCTCTCTCCGCAACATGCTGGGGTGTCTGGGACGCTAACCAATTCGCACGGCGCAACCCAACTCCTTCGGCCCAGCCCGCGCAGGGCTTTGCCCGGCAGCGCTCGAAAGTTCCGCCAAAGCGCAGCCGAGGTGCGCCACATGCCGCGCTTTGCAGGGATTGTCTTCGATTTCGACGGAACGATCGCCGCGCTAACCATCGACTTTGAGCACATGCGCCGGCGGGTGGAGGAGATCCTCGCCCGCTATGGCCTGGCCGAGGAGCAGGGCGGCGCGCGCTATGTCCTCGAGCGCATCGAGGACGCCTGCCAGCGGTACGCCGCCCAAGGGGGCGACGCGCGCGCCCTGCGCCGCGAGCTGTTTTGCGCGGTGGAGGAGATCGAGCTCGCCGCTGCCGCCCAGGGCCGCCTCCTCCCCGGCGCGGCGCAGACTCTTGCCGAGCTGCGCCAGCTCGGCCTGCGCCTGGGCATTGTCACGCGCAACTGCGCCGCCGCCGTGCGCGCTGTGTTCCCCGAGATCGGCGAGGCGTGCCACGTCCTGGTTACGCGCGACGACGTTCGCCAGCCCAAGCCCCACCCGGAGCATGTCCAGCGCTGCCTCGCCCTCCTCGGCGTCGCTCCACAGCGCGCGCTGATGGTCGGCGACCACCCAGTGGACGTCATCTCCGGCAGGCGCTTGGGCATGGCCACCGCCGCCGTGCTTACCGGCTCGGGCACCGCCGAGCAGTTTCGCGACGCCGGCGCGGACTGGATCCTCGCCGACGTGCGCGGCGTGCTCCAGCTCGTGCAAGGGGAGGATGCGCCGTGAACCGCCTCTCCGTGGGCAAGCTCCCGCCGGAAATGCTCCGCCGGCTGCTCTCCGCGCTCCCCCGGCGCGACCCGCGCGTGCGCCTCGGGCCCCAGATCGGCCACGACGCCGCGGTGATCGACTTCGGCGAGGTGTGCCTCGTCGCCAAGTCCGACCCGATAACCTTCGCCACCGACGAAATCGGCTTTTACGCCGTTAACGTCAACGCCAACGACATCTTCTGCCACAACGCCCTCCCCCGCTGGTTCCTGGCCACCGTCCTCCTCCCCGAGCACGCGCCCCCCGCGCTTGCCCAGAGCATCTTCGAGCAGATCGCCCGCGCCTGCGACGAGCTAGAGGTTGCCCTTGTCGGCGGGCACACCGAGGTGACCCATGGCCTCGACCGGCCCATCGTCTCCGGCCACATGCTTGGCGAGGTAGAGCGCGAGCGGCTGGTTGCCCCAGCCGGCCTGCGCCCGGGCGACGCCATCGTGCTCACCAAAGGCGTGCCGCTTGAAGGCGTGGCGATCATCGCCCGCGAGCGGGGCGAGGAGCTTGTTCGCCGCGGGGTCGCCTCCGAGGAGGTGGAGCGGTTTACGCGCTACCTACACGAGCCGGGGATCAGCGTCGCGCGCGAGGCCCGCGCCCTGCGCGACCTTCCCGGCCTGGCCGCGCTGCACGATCCCACCGAGGGCGGCGTGGCCACCGCGCTGTGGGAGCTCGCCCAAGCCGCCGGCGTAGGCCTGGACATCGACGCTCAGGCCATCCCCCTTGTCCCCGGCGCAGAGCGCGCCTGCGCCGCATTCGGCCTCGACCCGCTGGGGACGATCTCCTCCGGCGCGCTGCTCGTCGGCTTGCGCCCCCACGCCCTGGACGAAGCCCTCGCGCGGCTTTGCGCCGCGGGCGTCGTCGCGGCACACATCGGCTTCGCCGTAGACAAAGCCGCCGGCGTAACCTGGCGTCGCGCCGGCCGGCGCGAGCCGATCCCCGTGTTCCCCTCCGACGAAATCGCGAGGATCTTCTAGGGCAAGCGCTAAACCGGCCGCCGCCTGAGCAGCGCCCAACCCTCCGCTTTCGGCGGCCTCGCGCGGCTTTTTGGGGCCGCCGCGCGCCCTGGGCGGTTTTGCTCCGCGATGTACAGGAGAAACGGGGCGGCCCTTGGGCCGCCCCATCCTCGCTACTGCGTTAGCTACTCCTACGGGGTGTCCTTGTCCCACTCCACCGGCGGCGGGGGCTGGTTAATCCACCGCGCGTGGCCGTCCACATACGCGGCGTTGGCGCCCTCGTTGTGGCGGCAGTCAATGCGCGCCTTGCCTGAGGGATCATTGCTAAACCACGTCCCCGGGGTGTTCGCGTCGGGGGCGCCCACGTGGTCGTAGTGCCCGCCGGCGTGGGGGTAGCAGTTCAGCTTAATGTACGTGCTCGTGTGCGCGTTGTCGATAAGCAGGATCTTCTTCGCCGGAGCGACAATCTGCCCCAGCTTACGCACACCGGTCCCCCACCCCTTGCCGGAGACGTCGTTGCTCATGCAGTAGCTATAGTTCACCGCGCCGTTGGTCGTTCCCAGCGCGGCGTCGATCATCGCGTTGTCCAGCCAGCTCGCCGCCTTCCGCATGTCGGTGTAATAGGCCGAGCCCCCGTCCGAGGGGCAGTAGTAAATCTGCGTGTTCTTAATATACGGCTGGAGCTGGTAGTAGTACACCCCGTAGTGCGACCAGCACATCGTGCCGTCGTAGTCCTCGGCATACATTAGCGCCGCAGTGGCAATCTGCTTGACGTTGTTCAAGCACGCCGTGGCCCGTGCCTTCTCCCTCGCCTTTGCGAACACCGGAAACAAGATCGCAGCAAGAATGGCAATGATGGCAATGACCACGAGCAGCTCGATCAACGTAAACCCGCGTTTAGCCAAAGCAAGCGCCTCCTCTCATCTGCGGTTTTCGCTCCGCCTCCCGCCGCGCGAAGAAGAGCAGCGAGCCATCCCTCCTTTCCCCGCTCTGCGGCGAGAGCACGGGTACGTGCTATGCCAACTGCCTTTGACGTCGGGGCCTGGTTGGTGGTTCTAAAGTTTTTAATCTTTGTTGATTTTCCTCACAGCGCTCCCCCTTCCTCTAAACTTTCCCTACGTTCGCGCGCCAAGTTTACCTCGCGACCGCTAGTTGCCCGTATTTTTCGCTATTTTTTCGCCCAGAAAAATTTACCCCGCGGAGGGGCGGAGCGGCAGGCCTCGAATACAAAAGTACAATTATTGGGAAAGGAGGGAGTGTGCCGCAGCGCTTTTTGCTGAAGCCTTTGCTAGTCTGACCGACGTCCGAGAGAGGGAGGCTACAATGGATCGGCGAGGCTTCACACTTATTGAGCTGCTTGTCGTAATCGCCATTATCGCGATCTTGGCGGCCATCCTCTTCCCCGTGTTCGCCAAGGTTCGCGAGAAGGCGCGGCAGGCGAGCTGCCTGAGCAACGAAAAGCAGTTAATCACCGCCTGCCTGATGTACTCCGAGGACTGGGACGAGAAGTTCCCCTGGGCCCACGATAACCAGTACGACAACCACTGCCTCAACCCCACCGACTCCCCGGGCGATGACAAGAGCTGGAGCTGCAACGGCGGCCACCCCATGTGGCCCGAAGAGATCGAGCCCTATATCAAGAACACTGACATCTTTTCCTGCCCCTCTGCGGTAACCAACTGGCGTCCGCCGGGCCCCGACGATGTGGGCTTCGCCTACATCTACAACGAGGAGCTCGCGGGCA
>CAZMGT010000064.1:0-20480 GCA_964565895.1 uncultured Armatimonadia bacterium | reverse complement strand
CCGATTTGCGCGTCGAGGTAGGTCATTTGGGCAAATGCTCGCGCGAGGATTAGCCGCCACGTGTCCTCGTCGTGCTCTAACGCGCGGTGGTAGCTTTCGCGATAGCGCTTGTGGTGTGGCGGCTTGCCGGCAAGGTCGTCGTTAAAGCTCGGCCAGAGCTCGACATCCTCCGGGTTAAACATTTGCGCATACTCCGTAGGCGGCATGTAGGGATGGTGCGGATACCAGTAGGAGAGGAAGATGAACCACGGCCGGCCGCTGCGCTCGCGCTCCTCGGCAAACTGGCGCATCATGTCAATGGCATACTCGCTTAAAAAATACGTAGCGTGCGCGCGGATGTCGCCCTCAAACACGCCGGCGATCGGGCCATAGGGCGGGGCCGTGGCCTGCACTTCGACCTTGCGCTTGGGCGGGGTAAGGCCGTGGCGCTCGATATATTCGCGATACTGCGGCGTGGCGTAAGGGTTGCCGTAGTTGGGGACGTCCATCCCCACAAAGCCATAGGTGCTGGGCACCTTCTCCCGCCCGCAGTGCCACTTCCCGACATAGCCGCACTGATAGCCCACAACGGCCAGCCGCTGGCTAATGAGCTCGATGTGGTCGGGCAGGTTGCGGCAGGCCCACTGCATCATGTCGTTGTTGTTCCACATGCGGTGGGTGTGGGGATACTTCCCCGTGAGCATCGAGGCCCGCGCCGGCGAGCAGAGCGAGCAGCAGGTATAGGCGCGGTCGAAGCGCATACCGGAGTTGGCCAGGGCGTCCAGGTTGGGCGTTTTAACCGGCGTCAGGCCGTAAAGCCCCAGGTCGTCGAACCGCTGCTGGTCGGTCATGATGTAGAGAATGTTCATCCGTTCGTCGCTTGCCATGTGCAAAAACCTCCGTGCTCTTTTGCTCGCTGGCCGCCCGGGCAAGCAGCTTTGCCCAGGCGGCGCAAAAGCAGCGTATTTCCCGCGCCCCGCGCCCTAGCGAAAGTAGGGCACGGCGGGCTCGGTATTTATCTCCTCGCGCAGGCGCGCGATTATCTCGTCGGTTAGGTAGCTGCTCACAAACAGACAATAGCCGTGAATGCCCAGGCTACGCACCAAAGTAATTTGCTCGGCGACAAGCTCCGGCGGCCGGGGAACAGCCTGGCCCTCCTGGCGCATATACATGGACAGCCCGCTGACCAGGCAGTCGTCGTTGTCGAGAACGTCCAGAAAGCTTTTCTCGCACGTTTGCACGAGCATCGTGTCTAGCTTGTAGTCCATGGGGATGACGATGTCGAGCCAACCGTTGCGCGCCCAGCCCGCGGGGTCCTGCCCCTGGCGCGCGCCGCTGGAAAGCGAGGAGAACACCGCCGCGGACATCTTCGCCCTCGGCCGCACTCGCCGCACGTTCTCCGCCACGCGGCGCACGATGTCGCCCACCGCCTCTCTGTGCCAGGCGACCCACTCCTCCTCGGTGGCCTCGCTCATTGGCTTGCCGAATTTTTCTTTAAACTCGCGCTGGCAGGCCTCGCAGTAGCAGTCGCCCATGCTCCTAATATAGTCCAGGTGGACGCCGTCAACGTCGTAGCGCCGCGCGACGTCGGTCATTAGGTTAACGATGAACTCGCGGTACTTCGGGCGATGGACGCAAGCTCCGTGGGTCGCCGGCTTGCCGTTTTTCTGGATCAAATCCACGCCGCCGATGAGCTCGCGCGCCTTTGCGTCGCGATAGGTCACGCAGAACCAGGGGTGGACCTCAAGCCCGTCCTTGTGCGCGAGCTCGATTAAGTAGGCCAAGGGGTCAAGCCCCTCCTCGACGCTTTCCGCCATGGGGAAAAGGTCGCTTTTGCAAACGAAGCTGCTGCGCACGAAAACGTTGGGCACGAGCATATTCAGCCGCGCCCGCGCGGCGCGCCGGACGACGTCTTCGATCCCCGCGCGCGTGGTAATGTCGCGCATGGCGACCCACATCGCCCGCGTCTCGCGCACCACGCCTTGTGCGTTGCGGGGAAGCTCCGGCAGTTTAACGGGAGCAGCGACCCCCTCGCTCGCCGTCTGCCCCTCGCCTCGGCGAACGACGCGCTGCACGCGCACGACTTTGGGCCCGCTCGGCGTCATTGCCGAGACCGTCGCGCTCAGGGTTACTTGGTCGGGGACGTTCTGGGGCAGCGTTGCCTTAACCCAGCCTGCAGGGACGTGCAACAGCTGCTGGACGACGGGAACGAGCGGCGCCCGCCACGCGCCGGCCTCGGCGCGGCCCTCGGCGCAGAGCACGGGAAAGCGCTCGCCATCGGCATCGGTGACGACGAGCATGGCATAAAGCCCGGCGCCGGGCTTCCATGTGGACCGTACCTCGGCGAAACTGAGGGAGAAGCGCTCCAAGTTGGCCAGGGTAAACGTTAGCTTAAGCGCGACCTCCGGGCGGCTGAAAAACGGCGGCGGGTCGACGACGTCTAGCCACTTGCCGTTGGGCTGGTCAATGAGAAAGTAGCGCCTGCTGCGAATGCTCACCAGGCCCTTGCTCAGCCGCTCGTCCTTGGCGGTCCACGCGCGCTTAGCAGTGGCCGTGGCCTCGCCCGCGCGGGAGAGGTCAATGTTCTCCCGCGTATAGAGGCGCGCTGCGCTTTCCGAAGCATAGTGGTAAACCGTCCAATACTCGCTCCCCAGGCGCGAGGTGAGCAGCACGGGGGCCGTTTCCAGAACGTTGTAGCCAATGCTCAGGCGCAGGGGAATCTCCCGCCCGTCGCCGATATGGACGAGCTGGTCGGCGAGGGAGACATCGAGAAATTCCACCTTTCCTCCCCCGCGATACCTCGTCGCTCCTGCGCCCTTGCCCACGAGGGTAAGCACGGCATCGCTCGCGCAATAGGCGGGCAGGGCAAGAAGGGCAAGGAGCAGCCCGACCTTTCTCCACACGCTCACGGCCCATTTCCCCCTTTTTCTTTCGCTAAAGAAACCTGCGCGCATATTCCTCGGCACGGACAAGCGCCCGCTCAACGCGCCCTTGGGCGGAAGCAGCGTCCGCCGTTGGAAGAAGCAGCGCAGGAAGGCACGCCCGGGTAACCTCCGGCCCGCGGTCGCCCGTCGCTGAAGCGGCCTCCTGCCGGGCGGTGGCCTCCTCTGCGCGGAGGTCGAAGCACCTGCAATAGCGCGAGAAAACCGCCGGCCAGCGCTCCGGCGGGCGCGCGGCGAGCAAGGGGAAAATTGCCCCCAAAACATCGCGCCAGCCGTGGCAGGCAAGCAGCAGCTCGGGAAACTCCTGGCGCAGCCGCCCCTTGGCCTCGGCAAGTGCGGCGAGCAGCGCATCGTGGTCCGCCGCGTCGGCAAAGCGCACTCCCCGGATAAGCAGCGCCTGTGGGCGAAACCGGCGAGCGACCCGCGCGGCGGCATCGCCAAGCTCGCGCGCCCAGCCTGCGCCATCCGCTGTCGGCCGACCAAGCGACTCGGCGTCCACCGTGAGCATCGCAGGGCAACCCGCTTCCTGCACCTTGCGGCACAGCGTGCCAACAGTTTCTTCTCCCTGCCCTTCCACAAGAACGAGCACGCGCCTCGCTCCCAGGCGCTCAACAACCGACCGCAGAGCGTCCAGAGGGACGCGCCGGCTGTCGGCCGCGGCCCCCGCGCGGAGAACGTCGACCAACGCGATCTCCCGCGCCCACTGCGGAACATCGTCGCGCTTCTCCCACGGGCGCAAGCCGAGCGCTCGCTCGAGCTGTGCGCAGTGCTCGGCGACGACCCGCTCCGGCTGCGCCGTTACGCCAAAGTGCCACTCCGGCGTCTGCGCGGAGGAGGTGGGCGTGGGCAGCGGATGCTCGAGCTCGATCGTCAGGCGTTCTCTCTGCGCGGCTGCCCAAAAGCGCTTTTGCCAAACGCCGCGCTGGGCCGCGCGGAAATACAAGAACGCGTCCCCGGGCAGGCGAACGAAGATGAGCGGCGTGTGCAGCTCCTGGGGATAGGGCAGGGCCAGCTCTCCCTCGCCCAGGGGCACGGCCCGCCACAGCGGCCCGAGCACCTCGCCCCGCGGGAGGTCGCGCAGGACGACGGACAGCGCGCGCACGCCATCGCCGGCAACCTCGGCCCGCGCCGTTAGCCGAACGGTTGCCGGCGTGGGCTGGGCGTCGATCGTCAGCTCGCCTTCCGCACGCTGCCGATCGGCTGGGCGCACGAGCCGCCGCGCGACAACCCACACCCGCTCGCGATAGCGCCGCTGCCGCGTGGCCATTGTGTCGCCGGTGTACGACCCGCGGTCGGTATCCACGCGCGCGCCCACGAGCCAGTTGCCGATGAGATAGCAGGGGACATTGCTACGCTGCACGGTGCGCGCCATGGCAAACCTCCTGGTTTTTCCGCAGGGTAGTTCCGCGCGCGTCGGCCAATACCTATCTTGGGCAGGAGCGGCCGCTGACGGAGCAGAACGAGCAGCGCGCGGAGGTGAGCGGCGATGGAGGCACGTGCGCTGCGCCTGGCTTGCATGGCGCTGGCGTATTGCGCGTTTGCCGCGGGAGGTTATGGCATGGAGACTGTTTTGAGCGAGCACAACGCTTTTTCTCCGGAAAACTGCCCTTGGAAGCCCAGCGCGGCGCGGGAGGAGATCCTCCCCGAGTGCGCGGTAGATGCGAAAGTCTCGCGCGGGCCGGAGGCCGGCTCGTTGCGCATTCGCTGCCGCGACCGCGTGGAATATGGCGGCTGGGTCCTTGCCGTCGGGGGGATCAAGCCCGGCGCGTGGTATCGCCTCGATGCCTACTATCGCGCACAGGGCGTGGCCTTCGAGCGCCAGCGCGTGGTCCCGCGGTTGGATTGGCGCAAGAGCAACGGCGACCGCGCCGGCCAGCCGGAATATGTCTTTCGCACCGAGGACGCGGGAGGCGGCTGGCGCCACGTTTGGGCCGTGGCCCCCGCTCCCGACGAGGCGGCCAGTGTGGAGATCGAGCTGCTGTTTGGCTGGAACGCCGGGGGGACGGTGTGGTGGGACGACGTGCGCCTGGCCGAGGTCCCTCAGCCCCCGCCGCGGATTGTCCGCGTGGCTACGATTCATCACCGGCCGCGGGGAAACAAAAGGCCCAGCGAGAACATCGAGGAGTTTTGCCAGTGGATCGATCGCGTGGCCAAGCACAAGCCGGACATTATCTGCCTCCCCGAGGCGATGACCATGGTCGGCACGGGGCTGAAATACGCCGATGTCGCCGAGCCTATTCCCGGGCCGACCTCCGCGCGCTTGGGCGAGATGGCCCGAAAGTATAACTGCTACCTCGTCGCCTGCTATAACGAGCGCGAAGGGCGGGCGGTATATAACACCGCTATACTGATTGACCGCCAGGGAAAGATCGTGGGCAAGTATCGCAAGGTATACGTCCCGCGCGAGGAGATCGAGGGCGGGGTTATGCCGGGCGACGCCTACCGCGTATTTGAGACGGACTTCGGCAAAGTAGGGATGATGATTTGCTGGGACGTGCAATATGTGGACCCCGCCCAGCGCATGGCCCTGGACGGCGCGGAGATCATTTTCCTCCCTATCTGGGGCGGCAACGAAACATTGATGAAGGCGCGGGCGATCGAAAACCACGTTTTTCTCGTCACCTGCGGCTATGGCGCGCGGAGCTGGATTGTAGACCCCGAAGGCAACGTGCTCGCCGAGGCGCGGGAGGACAGCGCCGAGCTTGAGCCGATTGCTGTAGCGGAGATCGACCTTAATCGGCGCTACGTCCACCCCTGGCTGGGGTATATGCGCGGGCGGTTTATCAAAGAGCATCGGGAGGACGTGAAGTAGCGTGCGCGGCAACGCGCGGTGAACTTCGGGGGGCGCTGTGCGTCGGTAAGTTTAGCAATGCGAAGGGAAAGGGGCGAGAGCGCAGATGAGACGGGTATGGATCGGTTTGGCGGGGCTTGCCCTTGTCGTTGCGGTAGTGCTGTGCGCCACGTGGCAGCCGGCACAGGCTCAGCGGCCGGGCGGTCCGCAGCAGCAAATGTTTATGCAGCTTCGCGTGGTCGAGAGCTACTGGACGCTGCTTGCCTTTGAGCTAAAGGTGGACAGCGAGACGCTGGCCAAGGTGCGCCCCATCTTGCAGCAGGCGTATGACAAGCGCAAGGCCGTGTTTGAGGAGGTAAGGAAGGGCAATCGCCAAGCGCTGCAGCAACTGCGCAACTTTAAGCAGGACATCGACACCCAGCTCGTCAAGGTCCTCGGCGAGGAGACGTTCCAGGCGCTTCAGGACGCGCTCCGGCAGCAGATCCGCCCCGGCCGGCCAGGCGGCCCCGGTGGCCCGGGTGGCAGGCGCGGAGCGCGCCGCGGCGCGGGATAGCTTAGCCGCTACGCTCTGCTTGGCAGACAGGCGCCGTGCACGGCGGGGGCTCAGCGGAGCCCCCGCTGTCGCGTACTGCTCCCCGCCAAGCGCAGTTTCGCTCCGCTTGACCGCGCGCGACAGGCGGTGATATCTTCAACCAGCGGCGCGGCCGCGGCAGCAGCTCGCCGGTGCTCGTGGGCGGCGGCCTTGCTTTCCGCCTTAGCTCGCGCCGCTTAAGGGAGTGTGAGCGGCCTTGACAGGTTTGCCCCGCACTAGTGTTGCCCTCGCTGTTTTTTCCATCCTCGCGCTTGCCGGCCTGTGCATAGTCAGGCCCCCAACCAGCGCCGAACAGTCCCCAGCGCCGGACAGTGAAGCGCTGCGCATCGTAGATCTCGCCGGGGTGCGTGGCGGGCTCGTGGTAAACCTTAGCTGCGGCGACGGCCGGCTCGCGGCAGCGCTTGCCCGCGCCGGAAACTACCTCGTGCACGGCCTGGACGAAAGCGCGGAAAACATCGCTCGCGCCCGCGCCTATGTCAGCCAGCTCGGGCTTGAGGGAGAAGTGTTTTTCGCGCGCTGGGCGGGCGCCGAGCTGCCCTATGCCGACGGCGTGGTAAACCTTCTTGTCGCCGAGGACCTAGGCGACGTGCCCATGTCCGAGGTGCTGCGGGTGCTTTGCCCGGGCGGTGTGGCCTGTGTAAAGCAGGCGGGCCGCTGGAGGAAGACGGCGAAGCCCTGGCCCGATGTCATCAGCGACTGGACGCACTACCTGCACGGGCCGGACAACAACGCCGTAGCCAACGACGCCGAGGTGGGGCCGCCGCGCGGCGTACATTGGGAGGCCGGGCCAACCTGGGCGCGGCACCACGATCTTCTCGCGAGCGTGAGCGCCATGGTCAGCGCCGGGGGACGCATTTTTTACATCATCGACGAAGCCCCGCCCACGCTCATGCATCTGCCCCCGCGCTGGCGGCTTGTCGCGCGCGATGCGTTTAGCGGCGTGCTGCTTTGGAAGCGGCCCATCGCTTCCTGGGTTAGCCACATGCGCGGGTTTCGCTCGGGCCCGCCGCAGCTTCCGCGTCGCTTGGTCGCCGTGGGCGAGACGGTTTACGTCGCCCTCGGGCTTACGGCGCCGGTTACCGCGCTCGACGCGGCGACGGGGCAGGTGCTCCGCACATATCAGGGCACCGAGGGCGCGGACGAGATCGTGGTCAGCGACGGGGTCCTTCTCGTTGCCGCGGTAGATTTTCCCTCGCTCGAGGCCGCCGAGGCCGCCTATCGCAAGGGAATCGCTCCCCCGCGGGAAAGCCCGAAGCGCATCGTTGCCACAGACGCGGCCTCGGGGAAGGTCCTCTGGACAAAGGCCGGGCCGGAGATGGCCGCGCTGCAGCCGATGACCCTCGCCGCGGCCGGCGGGCGCGCGTTGTTTGAGCTAGGCAACGCGGTGTGCTGCGTCGAGCTGGGCACGGGGCGCGAGCTGTGGCGGCGCGAGATCGCCCAGCAGAGCCAAAAGCCACGGGCAAAGCGCGGGCGCCCCGCGGTATTCGCCCAACCGTTTTACGCGCCCACGCTTGTCGTCTCCGAAAAGCACGGCGTGGCGCTTGTCGCATATGGCAAGAACGTCACCGCGCTTTCGCTTGCCGACGGGCGCGTGCTGTGGTCGGCCCCGTGCAATCCGGACTTTCACGCGCCAGCCGACGTGTTCGTTGCCGATGGGCTGGTTTGGGCGGGGCTGTTCTGCACGGAGGGGCGCGACCCGAAAACAGGCGAGGTTAGGCGCACGCTAGACATCACCGGCCTGCTTACCGAGGGCCACCACCCGCGCTGTTACAGAAACAAGGCCACGGAGCGCTATATTATCGCGAGCAAGCGCGGGCTTGAGTTTTTTAACCTCACCGGCGGGAGGCACGCGCGGAACAACTGGGTTCGCGGGGGCTGCCAATACGGCATCATGCCCAGCTATGGCATGGTCTACGTGCCGCCCAACGCCTGCTGTTGCTACGCCGGGGTTCTTTTGCACGGGTTTTTCGCACTTTCCCCGCGCGGCTCAGAGCCGGAGCGCCAAACCGCGCCCGAGCTCGAGCGTGGGCCAGCGTTCGGCGCGGCGGCCGAGCCCGCCCCCTCCCCGCAGGAGCTGGCGCGCCAGTGGCCCACCCTACGCCACGATGGGGCGCGCAGCGGGGCCTCATCAGCCAAGCTGGGCAACGCGCTCAGGCCCGCTTGGGAGGCGGAGATCGGGGGAAAGCTAACCGCGCCAACCGTCTGCCAGGGGCGCGTGTATCTCGCCCAGGTAGACAAGCACCGCGTGCTTGCGCTTGACGCACAAAGCGGCAAGCTGCTCTGGAGCTTTGCCGCGGACGGGAGAGTCGACTCGCCGCCGACCGTTTACCAGGGCCTTGTCCTGTTCGGCAGCGCCGACGGGCACGTCTACTGCCTGCGGGCGAGCGATGGCGCGCTTGCCTGGCGCTTGCGCGCCGCCCCGCGCGAGCGATGGATCGTTTGCCGGGGCCAGGTGGAATCCGTCTGGCCCGTGCACGGCAGCGTGCTCGTGCACAATGGGCTGGCCTACTTTGCTGCCGGGCGCTCGTCGTACCTCGACGGCGGAATCTACCTCTACGCCGCCGATCCGCGCACGGGCAAGGTCGTGCACCAGGCGGTTGTCCGTACGCCCTATGACCAGGACAACTCTGGGCCGTTTACCATGGCCGGCGTGCAGAACGATGTGCTCGGTATATCGGCCGCAGCGCTGGCGGGCGGCGAGGCGGCGAAGCAGGCTTCGGCGAAGGGCACGCTTGGGGACGTTTACCTCCGGCACATGCGGTTTTCGGCCGACCTTCGGCCGCGAGCCGAGCCCGCGCTGCACCTGTTCTGCAACTCTGGCCTAACCGACGACACATGGTTTTACCGCTCGCACTGGTTCTTGGGCTACGGCGACATGCGCCGCCTCCCCGTGGCCTATACATATCTAAAATACGCCATCGCCGTGCCCTACGGCCAGCTTCTGGCGTTTAACGGCGATCTGGTCTGCGGCCTGCAAACGTTCCTGCCCAACCGCATCGTGGGCTATAGCGAAAGCTACGGCAAGGGGTGCTTGCTCTTTGCCCAGGACATAGACTGGGCTTCTGCGCTAAGCGGCAAGTCGGACTTCCCCGCGCGCCAACTTTCGCGCAAAGACATCGGCCTTCAGCCGGACATGAGCAAGTTTCGCTGGCACATCCGCCTTCCGTTCCAGGCGCGCGCGCTAATCCTCGCCGCGGACGCCGTTGTCGTTGGCGGCTGGCCTGAGATCAGCGATGCGCGCGACCCCTACGCGGCCGCGGAGGGGCGCAAGGGTGGCGTTTTGTGGCTGCTCTCCGCAGCCGATGGGCGCAAGATCGCCGAGTATAAGCTGCCCTCGCCGCCTAGGTTCGACGGCCTTGCCGCGACAGAGGGCAGGCTGTTTGTATCTACCGTGGGGGGAAAACTCATTTGCTTTAGCACCGCGCGCTAGGCGTAAGGAGCGAACGGAGCGATGAGCAAGAGCAACCGCGCAACAGTTGTTGGCGTTGCCGTCTGCGTTATCGCCTTGGCTGGGCTGCTCGCCTCGTGGGCCGCCCCGCGGGCGCGGTCCGCGGAGGAGTTGGCCCGGCAAATCCTGCGCGACACAGGCGTGCGCGGGGGCTTGGTTGTCCACTTGCCTTGTGGCGACGGCCGGCTAACGGCGGCGCTTTGCGCAAGCGAAAGCTTCCTCGTGCACGGGCTAGACCCAAGCGCGGAAAACGTGCGCCGCGCGCGGGAGTATATCCGCAGCCGCGGGCTTTATGGCAGGGTTTCCGCGGCCACCCTGCGCGGGCGCAAGCTGCCCTATGCCGAGAACATGGTTAATCTGCTTGTCGCCGAGGACCTGGGCAGGGTGTCAATGACCGAGGTAATGCGCGTGCTGCGGCCCGGAGGCGTGGCCTATGTGCGCAAGGGCCGCGGGTGGCGGAAGGTGCAAAAGCCCTGGCCCGAGGACATCGACCAGTGGACGCACTGGCTGCACGGGCCGGACGGCAACGCCGTGGGCAACGACCGCGTGGTTGGCCCGCCGCGCCGTTTGCAGTGGACCGCCGGGCCGCTCTGGTCGCGCCACCACGACACTGTCCCGAGCACGAGCGCCATGGTCTCCGCCAACGGCAGGGTGTTTTACATCTCCGACGAGGCCCCCGCGGGGATCGACGGCCGCCTGCCCGACAAGTGGTATCTTGTCGCGCGCGATGCGTTTAACGGAACGCTGCTCTGGAAGCGGCCCATGGGCGAGTGGGGCTGGCGGGCGTGGAGCGCAAAATGGCTCGGAAGATTTAACCAGCCGACGCATCTGCCCAAGCGGCTCGTTGCCGTGGGCGATACGGTATATGTAACCCTGGCGTTTAACGCCCCCCTGAGCGCGCTCGACGCCGCCACGGGCAAGACCCTGCGCGTCTACCGAGAGACGGAGTATACCGACGAGATCCTCTACGACGACGGGCTGCTCATCCTCGGGATAAACGAGACGGCGCAAAAGCCCTCCACGCCGGACGCCCCGCCGGTGAAGAAGAGCGTTTGCGTGCTCGACGCTCGGTCCGGGCGGATTTTGTGGAGGAGAAGCGGGTTTGTCGGCGTGCACTCCAAGGCCGACTCCGTGCGCCCATTTGGCCGGCTGGAGCTCACCGTGGGCGACGGCCAGGTGTTTCTCGTAGACCAAAACGAGCTCGTCTCGCTCGACTTGCGCACGGGGAAGGAGCTCTGGCGCATTGCCCGGCCGCCGGCGGAGGAGTTCGTCGCCCTGTTTGGCATGGAGATGCACGACCTGTGCGTGCTTGTCTACCACGACGGCGTGCTTCTGTTCGCTCAGCCGGAGATGGAGATCCGCGACCCGTGGCACACGATCCCCGGAACGCTGTATGCGTTCTCGGGAAAGACGGGCGAGCTTCTCTGGAAGCACCGCTATGGCGGGTGGGCGCACTTCGGCCAGCCCGATGTGTTCGTCATTGGCGGCTTGGTGTGGGTGCACGAGCATCTTCCGGTAAAAGAGGGCACGCCGAAGAACAAGCACTTCATCGCAAACAAGGACAAGCTGCAGTACTCGCTCCTCGGGCTGGACCTGCGCACGGGCCAACTTAAGCGAAAGATCCTTACGCGCAAGATCTTCTACGTCGGCCACCACCACCGCTGTTACCGCAACAAGTCTACCGTGCGCTATATCTTAAGCTCGCGCCGCGGGGTGGAGTTTGTCGACCTTAAAACGGGGCGCAACTACCTAAACCACTGGACGCGCGGGGGTTGCCTGTTTGGCGTTGTTCCGTGCAACGGCTTGCTCTATGTCACGCCCCACCCCTGCTCGTGCTACATTGCGACAAAGCTTAACGGGTTTTTCGCCCTCGCCCCGGAGCTTCGCGCAGGGGAGCAGCTCAGGCCGCTTTCCGTGCAAAAACGGCTCGAGCGCGGCCCGGCCTATGGCAAACCTCTCGGGCCCGCCGCAGCGCCCGAGGACTGGCCCACATATCGCCACGACGAGCTGCGCAGCGGAACGACGGCAAGCGTTGCCCCCACATCGCCGCGCGTGCTTTGGCAAAAGAAAATCGGCCCGAAGCTCAGCGCCCCGACGATCGCCGCGGGCAAGGTGTTCCTCGCGGCGATTGACGAGCACCGCGTGCTTGCCCTCGATGCAGATAGCGGCTCGCTTGTGTGGGAGTTTATCGCCGGCGGGCGTGTAGACTCGCCGCCGACGTACTTCCGCGGCTTGGTCCTCTTCGGCTCCGCCGATGGCTGGGTCTACTGCTTGCGCGCAGAGGATGGCGCGCTCGTTTGGCGCCGGCTCTGCGCGCCCGTAGAGCGCCTTGTGGGAGCGTACGGCCAGCTCGAGTCCGCGTGGCCTGTGCATGGAAGCGTGCTTGTTAGGGACGGCATCGCCTACGTCGCCGCGGGGAGGTCCTCGTATCTCGACGGCGGGATATATCTGTGCATGCTCGATCCCGCGACGGGCAAAATGCTCCGCGAGCAGGTTGTGTATAGCCCCGATCCGCGCACGGGCGAGATGCCCCCGGGCGACGCGTTTTCGCTCCCCGGGGCGCTTTGCGACATCCTCGTCAGCGACGGGCGCGACGTTTACATGCGCCAAATGAAGGTCCTAGACAGCGGCCAAGGGGGCGCGCCGCATCTAATCTCCACCGCGGGCCTGCTCGACCCGTCGTGGTTTAACCGCACGCAGTGGGCGGTGGGCGCGGTAAGCCGGGCGCAGCTTTTGGTGTTCGACGAAAACAACGCCTACGGCGTCCAGGCCTATGGGAGCATTTCGCGCCAGAGGTTCTTCTTCCCCGGGAAAAAGGGCTACGTCATCTTCTCCGGCCCGTGGAAGAAGGCCGCGCGCAAAGCGCCGGGCAAGAGCGCCAACGTGCGCAACGCGCTGCGCGCGGGCTGGCAGATTTACGCCCCCGTGCGCGGCGTGGCCATGGCCCTTGCCGGGCAGGTGCTGTTCGTCGCTGGCCCGCCCGATGTGGTGGACCCGGCGGACCCGCTGGGCGCGTTTGAGGGGCGCAAGGGTGGCTTGCTCTGGGCGCTTGCCGCGCGCGACGGGAAGAAGCTCGCCGAGCTGCGCCTCGATTCGCCGCCGACCTTCGACGGCCTAGCCGTGGCCCGGGGAAGGCTGTATCTTACGACGCTCGACGGTCACCTCGTCTGCCTGGGGCAGTGAAAGGGTGAACGCCATTAATGAACCACGCAGGCAAGCTTGCTTGGGTATTCTTCCTGGCCGCTTTTGTTTTGGGAATATTGGCCAGCGGGCTAATCTCCTCCAAGGCAGCGCAGCAGCCCTCGGCGCAGGAGCTGGCGCAGAAAATCCTGCGCGACACCCGCGTTGCCGGGGGGCTTGTCGTGCAGGTTGGCTGCCGCGATGGGCGGCTGGCTGCGGCGTTGCGCGCGAGCAACGCGTTTCTCGTCCACGTTCTTGAGCCAAACGCAGGCAACGCCGAAAAGGCGCGCAGCTATATCGCAAGCCGCGGGCTTTACGGCCCCGTCTCCGTGGAGCATTGGCCCTATAGGACCCTGCCCCATGCCGACAACACGGTAAACCTCGTCGTCTCCGAAAACCTCGGGCGGATCTCTATGGCCGAGGTAATGCGCGTCTTGCGCCCGGGCGGGGTTGCCTACATTAAGCGCGGGCAGGCCTGGCGCAAAACGCAAAAGCCCTGGCCCACCGATGTCGACCAGTGGACGCACTTTCTCCACGGCCCCGACAACAACGCCGTGGCCAAAGACCTGCGCGTAGGCCCCCCGCGCCGGCTGCAATGGGTGGGTAGCCCCCGCTGGGCCCGCGCGCACGAGCAGCTCGCCAGCGTCAGCGCTGTCGTCTGCGCCAACGGCAGGGTGTTCGCTATTGTTGACGAGGGGCCAACCGCCTCGATCAGGCTTCCCGCACGCTGGTTCCTTGTCGCGCGCGATGCGTTCAACGGTGTGCTTCTGTGGGAGCGAGAGATCGGCCCCTGGGAGTGGCACCTGCGTGGCTTTCGCACGGGCCCCGCGGAGCTTCCCCGTCGGCTCGTCGCCGTGGGCGACCGCGTCTACGTTACCCTGGGCTATGGCCAGCCGGTCAGCGCGCTGGACGCAGCGACGGGCAAGACGGTGCGCACCTACGAGAACACCGAGGGCGCCGATGAGATTGTCTACGATCAAGGGGTTCTTTACGTGGCGATCAGCGATGCTCAGGCTCAGCGCACGGCAGCCCAGCGCAGGCAGCCCACCGTCCCGCCCGCCCACCGCCAGCTCGTCGCGCTTGACGCAGAATCCGGCCGCGAGCTGTGGCGCAAAAACGACGACGACACGCTAGGGCTGTTCCCCCTTACGCTTGCCGTCGCCGACGGCCGAGTGTTTTTCCAAAACACCGCCGCGGTGGTGTGCCTCGATGCCAAGACGGGCAAGAGGCTGTGGCGCACACCGCGACCGACGAGCCTCAACCGGCCCACGTGGTCTGCGCCGACGCTTGTCGTCGCCGAAGACGTGGTGCTCTGCGCCGACCGGCTGCCTGCGCAAGCGCAGAGCGCGCAAAAACGCGCCGTGAACTGGGTGGTCAGTATCGCCGGGGGCCAGGCGCCGGAGGGCGAGCTTATCGCCCTTTCTGCGAAAACTGGTGAGAAGCTGTGGAGCTGCCCCTGCCGCGAAGGCTATAACTCGCCGACGGACGTGTTCTTTGCCGATGGCCTCGTTTGGGTGGGCGAGACGCCCGCACGCCGCGGCCCCGACTATGCCGTCGGTCGCGACCTGCACACGGGCGAGGTTAAGCGCACGATTGACACCAAAGGAGCGTTCCTAAACCCGGGGATGGCCCACCACCGGTGCTATCGCGACAAGGCCACGGAGCGGTTCATTCTCGCCGGCCGCGCGGGGATCGAGTTCATCCCGCTAAACGGCGAGCGGCCGCTGCGCCACCATTGGGTGCGTGGGGTGTGCCAGTATGGGATAATGCCCGCCAACGGCCTAATCTACGTGCCCCCGCACGCCTGCGCCTGCTATTTGCATACTAAGCTCCGGGGCTTTAACGCGCTTGCGCCGGGGGAGAAGCAGCGGCGCACAACTGCGCCCGAGCCAGTGCTTGAGAAGGGGCCGGCCTATGGCGCGGCGTTGGCCGCCGAGGCCCGCCCCGCGGACTGGCCCACCTATCGCCATGACCCCCTGCGCAGCGGTGTCGCGGGAACCGAAGCCCCAGCGAAGCTTAACACCCTGTGGCAGACGCGCCTAGGAGGGAAGCTCAGCGCGGCAACGGCCGCGGAAGGGAAGCTGTTCCTCGCGGACATCGACGCGCACACCGTCTACGCCCTCGATGCGACAAGCGGAAAGGTGCTTTGGCGCTTTATCGCTGGCGGGCGCGTGGACTCGCCGCCCAGCTACTACCGCGGGTTGCTTATTTTCGGCTGCGCCGACGGGTGGGTATATTGCCTGCGCGCGGCCGATGGCGCGCTTGCCTGGCGCTTCCGCGCTGCGCCGGAGGAGCGCCGCGTGGTCAGCTACGGCAGGGTGGAGTCCGCCTGGCCGGTGCATGGCAGCGTCCTCGTATACCAGGGCAGCGTATACTTCGCCGCCGGCCGGTCGTCGTACCTCGATTCGGGTATTTACCTCCACCGGCTCGATGCGGCCACGGGCAAGGTGCTCGCCAAGCAGCGCATCTATAGCCCCGACCCGAAAACCGGCACACAGCCGGAGAACTTCCGCGGGATGATGTTTATGGTCGGCGTGCTCACCGATGTGCTTTCCTGCGACGGCTCCTCGATTTACATGGGGCAGTCGCGCTACGATGTAAACTGTAGGGAGCAGAGCGAGCTGCGCGTGCACTTGTTCTCGCCCACGGGGTTTCTCGACGACACGTGGTTCCATCGCACATACTGGCTCTACGCCCGGGAGTTTCTCGCCGGCTGGAGAGGGTGGTGGCAGGTCGGCAACACCGTGCCCTCCGGGCGCATTCTCGCCGTGGGCAAGGAGACGATCTACGGCTTCGGGCGCGACCGCTACCCGGGCGGCAACAACGGGCAGTGGCGCGGGGGAGAGAAGTATCAGCTCTTCGCCTGCGATCGCTCCGCCGCAGAGCGCGCGCAAAGCGCCGAGGCCGCTGCAGCCCGGCGCCGGGGCAAGACGCAGGGCAAAGCGCAGGGCACGGTCTATCGCTGGACAAAGCGCGTGCCGCTGCTTGTCCGGGCGATGGTCCTCGCCGGCGATACGCTGTTTGTCGCCGGCCCGCCGGACGTTGTGCGCACCACCAAAGACCCGCTGGAGGTGCTCAACGGGGCGGAGGCCCTGGCCGCGCTCGAGGGCAAAAAGGGCGGCCTGCTCTGGGCGGTATCCGGGAAGACGGGCGACAAGCTGGCGGAGTACAAACTCGCCTCGCCGCCGGTGTTCGACGGACTGCTCGCCGCCGACGGGAAGCTTTACCTGGTGACCCTCGACGGCTCCGTATTGTGCTTCGGCTAAGCGCCGCGGGCGCAGGCAAAACGTTCGCCCCGTGCGCCTGCCGAAGGAGCTTCGCCGAAGGCCGAAGAACGTGCGCGCAGCGCCTGCGCCGTGCAGTTTTCCACCACTTACGCAGAAGGTGCTGAGCGATGAACGCGGCGATCGTCACCTTGGTTATGCTTGGCCTGCTGTGGCTGGGCTATGTCTTCTATGGCAGGCTAATCGAGCGCAAGTGCGCCCAGCCCGACTCCGAGCGCAAAACACCCGCCTACGAGCTACGCGATGGGGTAGACTATGAGCCCGCGCGGCCGGTAATGCTCTTTGGCCACCACTTTACCAACATCTCCGGCGCGGGGCCTATCGTCGGGCCGGTAATCGCCGTGGCCTATTTCGGCTGGGCGGCGTGCCTGGGGTGGATCCTCCTGGGCAGCGTGCTCATCGGCGCGGTGCATGACTACCTCACCCTCATGGTCTCCGTGCGCATGCGCGGGCGGAGCATTTCCGACGTCGCGCGCGAGGTGGTCAGCCCACGGGCAAGTTTGGTGTTCGGGGCATTTTTGTGGCTGGCCATGGTCCTCGTTATCGCGGTGTTTGCCATCTTAGCGACGAAGACGTTAATCTCCACGCCCACTGTGGTTATCCCCAACCTTGGGCTAATCCCGGTGGCCATGGTCATGGGCCTTGCTGTCTATCGCGCGCGCGTGCCGCTGCTCCCTGCCACGGTCGTCGGCGTGATAATCCTCGGCTTTCTGCTTTGGCTGGGGCACGAGCATCCCATTTCCTTGCCCAGCGCGTGGGACGATCCGTTTAAGGTGTGGCTGTCAATTATATTCTTTTACTGTTTTTTCGCCTCGGTGCTTCCCATCTGGCTTTTGCTAACCCCGCGCGACTACCTAAGCTCGATGATCGCCGTAGGCGGGTTGGTGCTTGGCTTTGTGGGGCTGTTTGCTGCCGCGCCCACGGTAAACGCGCCGGCGCACATTAGCTTTGTTACCGAAAAGGGGCCGTTTTGGCCGATGCTCTTTATCCTGGTGGCCTGCGGGGCGGTTTCTGGGTTTCACGCCATTGTTTCCGGAGGAACGACGGCCAAGCAGCTCCCCAACGAAAAATATGCTCGGCCCATCGGCTACGGAAGCATGCTTGTCGAGGCGGCGCTTGCCGTCCAAGTAACGTTTCTCGTGGGCGCGGGGCTGTATTGGGTCGGCCGGCACCTTGGGCCGGACGGCCGATCGCTTGTTCTGGGCGAGATAATGGCCCAGGGCGGGGGGCCGGCGGAGGCGTTTATCCGCGGGTTTGGCGCGGTACTGTCGCGCGGCCTACCGTTTATCAGCTTTAGCTTGGGCATGCTTTTTGCCGCGATTATCCTAAACGCCACGCTGTTAGACACGCTGGACACATGCACGCGGCTGGGGCGGTTTGTTCTCGAAGAAGCCGGCGAGCGCTTTTTCGGGCGCCTGCATAGCAAGTGGCTCTCGAACATCGTGGCGAGCATCATTACCCTTGCCCCCGCGGCATATCTCGCCTGGTCCGGCGGGGCGCAGGTGATTTGGCCCGTGTTCGGCGCGGCAAACCAGCTTATTGCCGCCCTCGCCTTGTTCGTCATCTCCGTGTACCTCGTCGGTGTGCGCCGGCCGAGCATGTATACGTTCATCCCCGGTTCGTTCATGCTCCTGACCACCGTGGGCGCGCTGATCTACCAAGCGTGGCGCTTCTTCTTCGGCCCGCAGCCCAAGCTGGTGCTCGGGTTCATCTCGCTGGTGCTCATCGCTCTGGCTCTGTTCGTCGCCGCAGAGGTTATTCCGCGGGCGCTGGCCCTGCGCTCGCAGCCGAAGCCCGCGCCGGCGGACGACGGCTAGCGGGCTTGCCCGCCGCCAGCGTGACATCGGTTGCCCGCCGCGCGCAGAGCGCCCGCTGCGGGAGGTGCGCAGGCGATGGTCGCCCTCGCCCTATGCGCCGCCGTCTTTGCCGCGGCAAACCCACAGGCAAATCTCGCCCGTCTGCACGCCGAGCAAGCGCAAAAGGCCCTTGCCGCAAGCTATAGCTACCTCCACGGGTGGATGGCCAAGCGCGACCCGGAAACAGGGCTTATTCCCCAAAACCTCAAGAGCAACATCTGGACGCCGCACAACTCCGCGGCAGACAACTACGCGTTTATGGTCCTCTCCGCCTATTTTGTCGACCAGGAGGCATATGAGGGGCCGATGCGCGACATGCTCGACTCCGAGATGCTGCGCACGACGCGCCTGCGCAGCCTGCCCGATTGGCTCTCGCTGGACACCGACGACTTCGCCCGGCCGGACATCGACGTGGAGCGCATTGTCTTTGGCGCGTCGGAGTACTGCAAGGACGGCTTGCTCCCCCTTGCCGAGCGCATCGGGCCCTCGCCGTGGTTCGATCGCCTGTGCACGATGGCCCGCGACCTGTGCGCCGTGTTTCCGGTAGCAAGCGACTTTGGCCCGCTGCCCTCCGACGGGGCGGAGGTTAACGGCGAGATGCTCCAGGTGCTCTGCCGGCTGTATTCGGCAACGAGCGACCCGCAGTTTTTAGACGCCGCGCTGCGCATTGCCGACGCCTACTTCTTCGAGGTCCTGCCCAAGAACATGGACATTCCCTGCCACCTGTGGGACTTCGCCGGGCACGAGCCGATCCTGAGCACGCTAAGGCTCAACGACCACGGAAACGAGATTATCGGCGGCCTGGCCGAAGCGTTTGTCGCGGCGAAGGTCTATCGCCCGGAGAAGGCCAAGCGCTATGAGCAGCCGTTTCGCAAAATGCTCCACCGCGTGGCCGACATGGGAATCGCCGAAAACGGGCTGTGGGTTAACGCGATAAACCTCTATGGCGTGGCCAAGGCGGGGGTGCCCGACACCTGGGGATATTTGTGCAACGCCTACTATACGGCGTGGATGGCTCTTGGCGAGGAGCGGTTTAGAAACATCGTTTTGCGCATGATGGACGCCATCTGCAACTATCCCAAGTGGGGTGGAGCAGACAGCACCGCGGACTGCGCGGAGTCGGCGATTATTTTGCTTAACCGCGAGATGCGCCCGAAAACCCTCGCCTGGCTGGACAAGCTCGAAGCAGAGCACGTTACGCGCATTGGCGAGGACGGGATTGTCGAAGGCTGGCACGGCGACGGCAACTCCGCACGCACCTGGCTGCTTTATGCGCAGATGAAAACGTGCGGCTTGCGCATCGTCCCCTGGCGCAGCGATGTCCTCCTCGGCGCAGCGCAGGACGACCAGGGCGTGCTGACCATCTATATGCGCGCGGACAAGCCTTGGCGCGGGAAGCTGCTCTTCGACCGCCCGCGGCACCGCGACTATATGGGCCTGACGGTTAACTATCCCCGGCTAAACGAGTGGCCGGAGTGGTGGGTTGCCGAGGCGGGCGCGCTGTATCAGCTCGACGACGGCAAGCAGAAGAAGCTCTACACCGGCTACCGCTTGCACGAAGGCGTGGAGCTGTCGCTCGGGGCGGGCGAGGAGTGGCTGGCCACGGTGCGCTTGGTGAGCGGCTTTCCCCACGCAGAACAGCACGTTGCCCTGCGTGGGCCGCGGCTTATCCGCGGGCCCGGCCAGGCACGCGCGCAAATTTCCGTGCAAAACAACGCCGCGGCGCCCGTTCGCCTTTCCCTCCGCCCGAGCATGGGCAAGGTAGAGCCAGCCGCCCTTTCCCTCGCCCCTCACGCGCAGGCGACCGTTGCCTGGACGGGAACGGTAACGGGCGACGGCGAGCTGAAAATCGTCGCTCAGGGCGAGCTTCCCGTGGCCCACGCTACACTTGCCATACCCGTGTTTGCAAACCCCAACGTGCTCGACTTCTTCCCCACGCCAGGCCCGGAGGAGTACCACGGCCTGCGCTATACCTGGCTCAAGCGCCGGGAGATCTCTTGCGAGCTCAACGCAGGCGGGTGCGCGGAGCTCGCCGTCCGCCTGCTGTGGGGCGCGAAGAACGACGAGCGGCACGGCGTGCTGCGCGTTGCGGGGCGGGAGATTCCCCTGTGCGCGGGGGGCTACGATGGCTTTAAGCCGCTGGATGTTCCCGTTACGCTGGAGAAGCCACAGGAAAAGCTCGCGTTAACCATTGCCTGGGACGGCAAGGAGCGCGCCGGATTTATCAGCTCGATAACCCTTCTCCGGCGCACCGCCCACGAGCAGAAAACCGCCCCCTAGCGCTCGCTCAGGACGCTGAGCACCATGTCCGGCCAGTCCGAGGCGATGACATCAACGCCCAGCGCCGCCACCTCGCGCACGCGCTGCGCCTCGTTTACCGTCCACACCCACAGGCTGAGGCCGGCGAG
>CAZMGT010000063.1:4655-21198 GCA_964565895.1 uncultured Armatimonadia bacterium | reverse complement strand
TAACCCAGCTTTTCTTCTCGCTTAGCCGATACTCGTTAAGCCTGTGCCCGCCGTAGGGCCCGCATTTGAAGAACACGGCGAGCGCGTTCGGGTCGTCCCAACTGCTGCGATATGTGGCCACCTCGAGGTCGTCGAAATAGCGCCAGGTGGCGAGCTGGGCCAGCGGGGCGGGCTTGAGCTTTGCGTCATACCACAGGATGCACCAGGGATAGTACATAAACGACTCCGGCGATGCCTCGTAGGCGCGGAGGACAAGCGCCTGGGCGAACGGGTCGCGCGCTTGGGCGGCGAGCTTGAACAGGTAATGGTTGAAGTAGTAAGTCTCCGGGCCGCCGTCGCCGAAGTTAAACACGCGCGAAAACCCGGGAAGCAGCATATGCCCGCGGAAATACGGCGTGTTTAAAAGCGGCGAGCGCGAAAGCAGGTCTACCCCCGTCGTGTGGCGCAGGGTGTCGAACGCGCGCACAAGGTAGCTATGGCCAAACGCCTGATAGCTGGGGCTTTCGTGGCTCGAACCATCTGGGGCGAGCCAGCGGCTAACCCAGCGGCATTTTTCCGCGCCATAGGCGGCATACTTGTCGGCGTCGGGTGCCTCGCCGTAGATGGCCAGCGCCCCGAGGAGCATCCCGCACAGCCGGTGGTGCAGGTGGTTGTTCTGCGGGTCGGCCTTCCAGTAGCCGTTTTTCTGGGGCATCTCAAACCCCAGCCAGCACATGTCCATTACCTGCTTAAGCAGCTTGCTGCGGATCTTCTCCCGCTCCTCGTCGGTAAATAGGTCGTAGCACCAATCATAGGCGCAGGCCACGCCGCACAGCATGTTTCCCGCGCCCATGGAGCAGTTTTTCTCGCCCCCCGCGCCCCAGTCGGCGAAGTTTACAAACTGCATAACCCACCTGCGCGCTTGCTCGCCATAGCGGCGCTCGCCCGTAGCGACATAGGCGAAGGCCAACGTCTGCAGACGCCACCAGCCCCAGCGCATCATGTCCTGGTCGCCGGCCATGTCGGCCATCTTTTGCGGCGGCGTTTGCTGAACATAGGAGTTTGCCCCGCTGAGCAGGCGCTGGAAAAACCTTTTGTGCGTTGTTTTGCAGCGCCGGCGAATTTCGGCAATGTCCTCCTGGGTGA
This sequence comes from uncultured Armatimonadia bacterium, assembly GCA_964565895.1. GTDB lineage: Bacteria > Armatimonadota > Zipacnadia > UBA1398 > CAZMGT01 > CAZMGT01. The sequence continues at coordinate 20,073 of CAZMGT010000063.1, read as the reverse complement.
AAAACAGGCGCGGGTGCTTGCCCAAAAGCTGCTTTTTGAACGGAAGCTGCGGCGCCTCCGGGGGCTCGGGGGTGAGCCCGGCGACGGCCACGCGCAGCTTGGTTAGGCGCTCCGGCTGCCAGGTAACCTCGATGTCGTCTATGTAAAGCGGCTCGTCTATGTCGCGCGCCCCGCGAAAGTAAACCCCGCAAAAGCCGTGGTGGAACATTGAGGTAATGACGTCAAATCCCGTCGCCGCGCGCCCGTCGCAGAAGACCTTAATCTCGCCCTCGTTGTTAACGAAAAACTCCCAGCGGTGCCAGCCCGCGCTGCGCCTCATTCGCGCATAGCGGCGGTTTGCCCAGCCGTTTTCGGCAGTGCTAATGTAGCCGTAGGAGCTGTTGCCCGCGAGATACGGGGCCCAGATTAGCCCAAAGCACAGGCGGTCGCCGCGCGTGTTGGTCAGGCCCCACAGGGGGCCGAACGCGTAGCCCTTGGCCTCCTTTCCTTGACGAGCGAAGCCCGAATCGTAAACCCACATGGAGACCTTGCCAAAGCCGTCGCTTTTGGCCACGGCGAAGGCCGCCTCTGCCTTGGGCGGGACGAGCAGGGCCCCCTTGCCGCTGTGGACGAGCTCGCCGGAGATGCGCGCCCCGCCGGCGAGCGTCCAGCCCGCAAGTTGTGGCTTCTCGAAGTCCACAGCAACGGAAAGCGGCGGGAGCTGGCCCATGCAGGGCACGGGCAGAGCAAGCAGACACAGGGCAACCAAACGGGCACGCATTGGCTTACCCTCGCTTTCTGCCAGGCGCTGGGCGTATGGGCCATGCGTTCCTTCGGCGCGCCGGCGATTCCTTGGCCGGGCAACGTAGGAAAGTTCCCCCGGCGCGCCGAAGCACCCAGGCACAACGCGGGCGACGAGGTGAACGCGATGGAGAAGGTGCTGCAGGTGTCGTTTCCCGTGGTGTTAAGCGCTTTGTTTTGCTGGTGTGCCGCCAATCCCCAAGCGGGGGCGCAAGCGCCGCAGAAGGAGAAGGTGATTTTAGACACGGACATCGGCGGGGACATTGACGACGCCTATGCGCTGAGCCTTGCCCTAAGCTCGCCGGAGCTTGAGGTTCTCGGCGTATGCGTGAACACGGGCGCTGTTGAGCAGCGGGCGAAGATCGCGCTGAAGATGCTCCACGAAGCGGGGCGCGACGACATTCCCGTGGCCGTCGGCCTCCCCGGCCCGCGCAAGGACAAGCGCCCCAACCAATATCCCTATGCCCAAGACTACGAGGCGACCAAGCCCATTGACGAGAACGCGGTGGAGTTTCTCGCGCGGATGCTTAACAACTCCAACGGCGACATTACCGTGATCGCCTATGGCCCGCTGTCGAACATCGCGGCGCTCGTGGAAAAGCACCCCATGGCCGCCAAGCGCATGAAGCGGCTGATCATTATGGGCGGGATGTGCGGCGTGGGCGCGCTTGCCGGGCGCGAGGTGTTTCCCGAGTATAACGTGCGCTGCGATGTGCCGGCATCGCAGACGGTGTTTCGCGCGGGCCTGCCCCTGACGATGATCACCCTCGACGTTACCCTTTTGTGCAAGCTCACCAAGCCCTATCAGCAGAGGTTCGAGAAATCGCAGCGGCCCCTGGCCCAGGCGATGGTTAAGCTGCTTGACCTTTGGCCGGGCAAAATCCCCACGCTGCACGACCCTCTGGCTGTCGTCTACTCCTACGCCCCGCAGTTTATCGAGGTAAAGCCCTATCATGTGGTTGTCGACGACCAAGGGCGGACGATAATCGTCCAGGGCAAAGAGCCCAACTGCAACGTTAGCGTTACCGTGCAGGCGGAGAAGTTTCTGGACTTCTTCTGCGACCGCGTGGCCGGGCCAAACTAGAGTGCAAGGGCAAGCTGTCCCGAGGGCGGTCCCTAGCGCCAGCGCGATGGGATTTGTAGGCAAACGCCAAACACACGCTCAGAACGGTGGAAAGGCCGGGCGGACGGCCCTGGCGAGCGACTAGCGACGCGGCCGGCGCAGGGAGGAGTCAGCTAGGACAGGCAGGGGGCGCGCCGGGCTAGGTCATGCCGAAGATGTCCTTTTTCGCCTCGAGGTAATAGAGGTAGTCGGCGAAACTTACGTCGGGCGGGACGCGGTGGTCGACGTGGGGGACGAAGCCCCCATCCTCGACGAGGGGAACTAGCCGGCGGAGCTCCTTCTTGATTGCTTCTCGCCCCTCGGCAAGCGCGCGCTTGTTTACCCCGCCCTTAAGCAGCACGCGCCGGCCAAACTTTTCGCGCAGCTCAATGGGGTCCGTTCCCGCGGCAACTTCGATGGGGAACATCATGTTTACCCCGGCCTCAAGCCACAGGGGCACAAGCTCGTTGATGTTTCCGTCGCAGTCTACGCAGACCAGGTCAACCCCGTGCTCGCGCAACAGCGAGGTTATTCGCTGGTAGCGGGGGACCATAAACTCCTCAAACAGCCGGGGAGAGATCATCGGGCCGTTGCGAAACGCCATATCCTCCCAGAAGTTGCCCTGGTCGAACTGCACCTCGCGCAAGGCGGGGGCGATTACCGTGGTCACCAAGTCCACGATGGTATCCATAATCTCGGCCATTAGCTGCGGGTCGTCGTAAAATAAAGTCGTCGCCCGCTCAAAGCCCATCCAATTGCGCGGCCAGCCAAACAAGCTGCCGCAGGAGATGTGCCGGGGGACGTCGGCTTGGTTTAGCTCCGCCTTAACCCGCTCCCAGCGCTCGGCCGGCGGAAAGCGCCCCTCGCTTTTCGGATTAAGGCGCTTTTTAAACTCCTCCCAATCTTCGCGCGACTTTACGGGAAACTCAAGGTAATGGGGGATGCTCGACGAACCGTCGGCGCGCACCTCGCACTTAACCCCAGTGGCGTCGACAATGACCTTCCGCCGCTCGTCCTCGTGAAGGACCTTCGGGGTAAACCGCGGGATAAGCCCGAGGTTGACGGGCATGCCCACGCTGGGGTCGAAGCCGAAGTAGCGGTCGGCCTTAGCGTTGGAGTCGATCTCCTCGGGCAGGCCCTCGGCGTGCCAACGTTTAAACGTATCCGTCCAATAGCCAAACTCCACGTTGGGGATGCGGTCTATAGGTTGGAAGTGAAAGCAGCGCAGCCAACGCTCGCGGTGGGAAAGCTCGTTGCGTAGGCCCTCGGCGGCCAGGCCCTCGCCCTTCCCCGGCACTGCGGGACACCTCCGATATGCGCCTTGCCCTCAGCCCGCCTATGTTACCCTCGGGCACAGCGCGCGGCAAGCGCGCGTAAAAAGCGCGCCGCCTTTCGCCCACAAGCGAGCGCCGCGCTTGTGTGGGCGATCGCCCTGTGCTACAATCGCGCGGCGGCAAACCCCAAGCGAAAGGGATTTTCGTGGTCGTCCTTTTTTGCGCCGTATGGGCCAGCGCGATAGCCCTCGGGCCGGAAGCGGCCCTGCCCCTGGGCGGCTCGCTTGCCGTGGGCGTTGGCCAAGAGAGCCTGCCCATTCCCGGCGATGGCGAGATCTTTTGGCCCAGCGATAGCCCGCACATGGTCCTCGTCTGCCAGGGCGAGGAGCAGCTGTATACGGCGGAGCAGGCGGCTGCGCTGAACATCGTCCGCGGGGCGGAGGACAACGAGGACGAGCACTTTCGCTGGCCCAAGGTAGAGAGCTCCGACGCTATCCCGTTGCTGTTAATCACCGGCCTGCTCATCGCCACCGACGAGCAGACGCAGCCCATTTTCGATCGCGCGTTTGCCTCGCCCCAGGCGGCAGCTTCGGCGAGGATCTTAAACCGGTTCGGCGACGAGGTGGGCGTGCTCGGCTTTAACGCGCTGATGTACTGGCTGGGCGACGACGAGGAGGAGGACGCGGCGATCCTCGCCTTTTCCGCGGCGATCGGAGCGAGCGTGGCCACGGGGGCGCTCAAGCGCCTTACCGGGCGCGAGCGCCCGGCGCAGAGCGGAAACCGAACCATCTTCCACGGGCCGTTTCAAGGGGTTTACGAGTCGTTTCCCTCGGGCGACACAACGGCGGCGTTTGCCATGGCGCGGGTATATGCCAAGAAGTTCCCCAAGTGGAAGTATGTCTTTTATGCGCTTGCCGCGGGAACGGCCTATGCGCGCATTCAGCGCCAGCGCCATTTCCTCTCCGACACGTTTGCCGGGGCGCTAATTGGGCTTTATTTCGGCAAGGTTGCGCTGACCAACGAGGGCGTAATTTTAAAGTGGAGCATTTGGCACTGGTAGGCGCGCCGGGCTAGCGCGCGGCGATGATCTGCTCGTCGTGGGTAGCGTAGATCTCCTGCCCAGGGTGAACGACGAGGAAGTCCTCTGCGTCCCACTGCCCATCGAGCCAGCGCTGGATGAGCGACAGGTCGCCCTCAAGCCGGACAAACTGCCACCCGCGCTCGGCGCAGATCTCGCGCACGCGCCGCTCAAGGTTTAGGTGCTCGGAGAACGGGAACGAGATGAACGCGCCGCGGGTGTAGAGGTTCTTCCAGTGGCCGAGGACCTCGGCGAGGTAGCGGGCGTTGTCCTCGCCATATTTTTCGGCGAGGCGCGCGAAGCTTGCCTGTTGGTTCTCGCGCGGGGGGCCCTGCTTTTCGCTCTTGCGCCGCAGGTGATGCTCCAGCCAGCCGGAGGTGTAGTAGTACGTCCCGGGATGGCGCTCGAATTCCTCGCGATAGCGCTTTTTCGAGCCGAGGAAAAAGGTAATACAGTCGTGCGCGCGGGGGATGACGAGGGGAATTTTGCCCGCGCGCAAGCCGACAACGCTGTTTGAGCAGAGGCCATAGCCGAGGAGCAGAGCGTCGTAGCGCTCGGCGGGGACGGCGTCGACCTGCTCCTGAAGCACGCCGCGGCAGCGGTCGGGATCGGCGTGGAAGCCCTGGGGGTTAAACTCGATATCCACGGTATTCGCAGCGCGCGCAGCGCAGTAAAATATCTCGCGCGCGAGGACCTCGCAGGCGACGACCTTCAGGTGCACGGCAGACCTCCCGCGCGGGCGTGTGTCGAAGCATCGTAGCGGGGAGGGAGGGGGATGTCAACGGCGGGCGTGCTTTTCAGGCACGGGGTTTGATGGTAGCATACTGCAGCGAGGGAGGGCACTTGGCAAAGGCAGAGGAGGCAGCAGACGATGAGCAACGGGGAAGCAGCACTGGCCAGAGAGCCCGCCGCGGAAGCGGCGGAGCAGCCGCCCGTGGTGGCCTATACGGAGAAGCTAACCAAGGTTTATAAGCCCGCCCTGGGGCACGAGATCCTCGCGTTGAAGGAGCTGAGCCTTGAGGTGCGCCAGGGCGAGATCCTCGGGCTGATCGGCCCCAACGGCTCGGGGAAGACAACAACGCTAAAGCTGCTTTTGGGGCTTATCTTTCCCACCTCGGGCGAGGCGCGCATTTTCGGCGAGCCCCCGCGCAGCTTGCGCGCCCGGGCGCGCATCGGGTTTATGCCCGAGGGCCCGTTTTTCTACCAGCACCTAAGCGGCGAGGAGGTAATTAAGTTCTTTGGCTCGCTCTCGGGCATCCCGCGGCGCGAGCTACGCGAGCGGACGAACGAGCTGCTCGAGCTTGTGGGGATGTCCAAGCGGCGGCACGTGCGCATCTCGGAGTGCTCCAAGGGAATGATCCAGCGCATCGGCCTCGCCGCGGCGCTCGTTAACGACCCGGACTTTTTGATGATGGACGAGCCGACCTCGGGCCTGGACCCGATCGCCGCGCGCGAGATTAAGGACCTGATCGTCGAGCTGCGCGACCAGGGGAAAACGCTGCTTATTGCCTCGCACCTGTTGGAGCAGGTGGAAGAGATTTGCGACCGCGTGGCCATTCTCGACCGCGGCGAGCTTTTGCGTTTCGGCACGCTAGACGAGGTGCTTACCGTGAGCGAGGACCATTTGCTCGTGGTCTCGGGGCTGAGCCAGGAGGGCGTGGAGCGGCTGAAGGGCCTGGGGGCCACGGTGGAGCTCGAGGGGCCGGAGATGCACTTCCGCGTCCCCGCCGAGCACTCGCTGTTTGACCTGGCGCAGGTCGTGCGCGAGGTGGGCGGGGAGATTGTCTCCTACGGGCCGTTCCGCGAGTCGCTCGAGTCCGTATTCATTAAGGAAGTGGGACGGCGGACGGAGGTAGAGGAGGCGAGATTTGAATGATCGCGATCTGGGCGCTGGCCAAGGCCACGGTGCAGGAGGCGATTCGCCGGCGCGTGCTTAACGTGCTCCTGCTGTTCGCCGTGGCCACGGTGTTTTTCTCGCAGGTGTTTAAAAGCTTTGCCCCAGGCGAGGAGGAGAAGTTCCTCATCGACATGGGGATTAACACCGTGCGCTTGTTCGGCGTGCTTATCGCGATTGTCCTCGGGGCAAGCCTCATTCCCACGGAGATCGAGCGCAAGACGATTCACGTGATTTTGGCCAAGCCGGTAAACCGCACGCATTTCATCGTGGGCAAGTTTTTGGGCTCGGCGATCGCCGTGGTGGGGAGCGCGGCGCTCATGGCCGCGGTGTTTTTGGTCGTCTACCGCATTCGCCAGGGGCCGATTTCCACGGCGATGTTTGCGGGAACGGCGATGACGCTGTTTGAGATTTTGATTTTCAACTCCATCGTCACCGCGGTGGCCAGCTTTTCCAGCTCGATTTTCGTCGTCGTGTTCTCCATCGCGGCGTATCTTCTGGGGCACATCTACACGCTGTTTGAGGAGATGGGCAAGGTCGCCGAGCACATGTATACCCGGGTCATGCTCGGGCTGGTCGGAGCGGTCGCCCCGCACATGGAGATGTACGACTTTACCCGGCCGATACTGCTCGAGCAGCCGATTAAGCTCATGGACGTGCTCGGGCCGATTGGCTATGCGTTTTTGTATTCGTTCATCATGCTTGGCGTGGCGCTGATTTTCTTCGACCGGCGCGAGTTTTAGGTGGTGTAGCCGATGGGACGGCGAAGGTGGCTTCTCGCGGCGTTGGTTGTCGCGCTGCTTCCCGTGCAGTTTGAGGTGGCGAGCAGGATCGAGGAATATCGCGAGCAGCGGCGCATCTCCCAGCCCCCCATTCCCCTGGAGGGGCTGAACCTAACCGAGCTTACGGGCGTCGCCCTGGGCGCGGTGTTCGCTGGGTTTCGCTCGCAGGCGGCGGACATCATTTGGTGGCGGGTAAACCAGTATTTCGAAAGCCCGATGCGCCCGCGCTGCCTGCCCCTGATGAAGATCGCCGTGGCGCTGGACCCGTTTTTCGCGGAATACTGGATCATGCTCGGCTGGCACCAGGCGTATAACCTGGCCGCCGAGGAAGAGATCGCGGGGATGGCCGCGGAGCATGCGCCGGAGTATTGGGTGCGCCGGGGGCTGGCCGACCTGCGCCAGGGGCTAAAGTTTAACCCGCACGAGCACCTGCTCTATCGCGAGACGGGCCACACGGCGCTCGACCGCGCGGGCGATATGCACCAGGGCGCGGAGTTTTACTTCAAAGCGTGGCTAACCTGGTTCCGCCGCCGCGGGTGGACCGAAGAGGGGGCGATTATCTACCCGCGCATGGCCGCGCACGCCCTGGAGCGCATGCCCGACTTCTACGCCGCCCTGGACATGTACGACATGACCGTGCGCACGCAAGGGCAGGACAACATCTCCCCCGGGGCGATTACCACGATCCTCGAGTACTACATTCCCGTAATCCACGCCTGGGAGGAGGGGGACATCGACCGCGCGCTGGAGCTGAACAGGCAGCAACTTCTCGGGGAGCCGGGCGATATGCTCGGGCTGCACCTGCGGGCGACGTTGCTTGAGGAGAAGGGCGACTTGGACGGGGCGCTCGCGGCGTGGGAGGCCGCGGGAATGGACTGGCGCGACCGCTATGCGCACCGGAAGATCGCCCAGATCTACAAAAAAACCGGGCGCGACGCCGTGGCCCGAAAATACCTCGGGCCGTTCGAGGACCAACTGCCCATCAACCGCCTGGTGCGCGAGCTGATCCCCGTGGGCGGCATTGGCCTGGCGTTGGACTTCGCCTACGACGCGGAGATGCCCCTGGGGAGCACGATTACCGCGCTGCTTGGGACGGACGAGATGGGCAACCCCGTCTCCGGAACGGTGCGCTTTTACGTAAACGGTGTGGAAGTCGCGCGACGCGACAAGCCGCCGTATGCGTTTAAGCTCACGCGCGATATCGTGGGCGATGTCGAGCAGCACCTTAACGGGCGCTGCCTAGTTAAGGCGGAGACGTGGGTCGAGGGCGAATCCATGCCCCGCTGGGACATGCGCACGCTGCAAATCAGCGGGACTATCGAGGAGCCGGATGACTAACCCCGCCGCAGGCGAGCGGCTGCGCAGCCCCTCGGGTGAGCCTGTGCCGGAAAAGCCAGCGATTGTTGTCGCAGAGCACGCCGGGTTTTGCTTCGGTGTGGAGCGCGCCGTGCGCATGGCGCGCGAGGCGGCGCAGGGCCGGCGCGTGTTCTCCCTCGGGCCGCTGATTCACAACAACCAGGCAGTGGAGCAGTTGCGCCGCGCCGGGGTGGAGCCCGTGGCCCGCGTCGAGGACGCCCAGGGGGGCCTGCTCGTTATCCGCAGCCACGGCGTGCCTCCGGAGGTGCTGCAGCGCGCGCGAGAGCTGGGCGTGGAGCTGGTCGACGCTACCTGCCCGTTCGTGCGTAGGGTTCAGGAGCGCGCGCGCAGGCTGCGCGAGCAGGGCTATGAGGTGGTCATCGTTGGAGAAAAGGAGCACCCCGAGGTGCTCGGCATCTTGGGCCATGTGCGCGGGCGGGCGTTTGTCGTGGAGCGGCCGGAGGAGGTCGCCCAGTTGCCGCCGCTCGGCCGCGTGGGCCTCGTCGCCCAAACGACGCAAACGCGCGAGAACTTTCGCGCAGTTGCCCAAGCGCTCAAGCGCCGCTGCGCAGAGGTTTTCGTCTGCGACACGCTGTGCAACGCCACCGTGCTGCGCCAAAGCGCCGCGGAGGAGCTAAGCAAAAAGGCCGACGTTATGCTCATCGTCGGCGGCAGGCACAGCGGAAACACGCGCAGGCTTGCCGAGGTCGCCCGCAGGCACTGCCCGGCGACGTATCACATCGAAACGGCGGAGGAGATCGACCGGCGCTGGCTGGATGGGGCGAGGATAGTTGGCGTCTCCGCGGGGGCCTCGACGCCCGAGGATGTTATCGCCGGGGTTGTCGCGCGATTGAACGAGCTGTGCGGCGGGCGCTAGGAGGCGGGAAAAGCTAGCGCAGGGCCTCGAGCCTGCGAGCGATATCTTGCTGAGACAAGCCGCGCCGGCGCAAAAGGCCCACGTAAAGCTTTACGACAAGCGGGGAGTCGGGGTTGTCGCGCACTAGGGCGGCATACTCCGCCTCGGCGTCTAAAAACAGCCTGAGCCGCTCGAGAATAACCCCCATGAGCAGGTGCGAGCGGCCGAACTGTTTGCGCTGCTCCTCGAGATAGCGCACGGCGCTTTGCGAAAGCAGGCGAATACGCGCCGCGGGCGAGCGGACAAGCTGGCCATTGACCTTTGCCTCGACCCACCAGCGATATCCCCGCCCGGGGGCCAGCGCGCCCTGTGGCGCGCGCAGCGCGGTGTCGCGCGTCCACGCGCTCTGCCACACAAGCTCCGTGGTTACGCTGCGCACGACGACGCGATAGCTCGCGCCCGGCGCCACGGGCTCCCAGGAAAACTCCGGCGTGGGGGTGCTGAGCATGGTCGCCACGGGCTCAACAAGCCGCGGCGCGCCGCGCACGGGGCGGGGACGAATTACGGGCAAAAACGGGTTGCCCCCAGGCAGCTCGCCCTCGAGCACCTTCGTGCGCAGAGCATCGGCGAGCTCCGCAGGCAGGGGTATTCCCGCGTCAACGGTGCCGTCGGTATAGACAACGGTGCGCAGCTCGCCGTCTTTGAGCAGAGCGAGAACGGGACGGGCAGGGCGCGGAGCCACCGGCCGCACGCGCCGCGGCCGAACGACGCGCACCTTGGGCGAGGGGACGACGGCCTCGGGCGGAGCAGCGGGCGCGCTCGGCGGCCCTGGAGTTAGCGCAGGGGTGGCCTGGGGCGCGGGCGTTGGCGTAAGCTCGGGCGTTGGGGCGGGTGTCGCGGGGGCAGGCGTCTTTGCTGTCGGGCTAGGAGCGACAGGCGAAGGCGACGGCGCGGGAGGCGCGCCCAAGCGGGAGATATATGTGCCAATGGCGATCCAGATGATCGCGATAAGGGCAATAGCGGCAATGATCGCGCCCCAGTTCAGCCTTCCCGGGCGCTCTACGGCGGGCGGCGCCGGCTTTTCCGGAGGGGGCGGAGCGGTAGGGGGCTTCTCCTCCACGGGTGGCGCGGCGGCCTCCTCGCGGGCGCGCGCACGCAAGAACTCCTCGCGCGCTGCGGAAACGCGCGCCTCGCACTCCGTGCACGTTCCCAGGTGGGCGTGCACGGCATCGCGCTCGTCGTCGGTCAGTTCGCCGCGGACAAAGCGCTGAATTTGCTCGTCGCTAAGGTGCTCGGTAACGCGCCCCTCGGCCTCGGCAACGGCGCGGGCGGCCTCGGCCTCTAGCCGGCGCAGCTCCTGGCGGCAGGCGAAGCACGAGACGAGGTGCACGGCAATTTTGTCGCGCGTCTCCTCATCGAGCCGCCCGGCGACGTAGTCGGGCAGGAGGTCGAAGTACGGGTCGCGCATGGGAAGCTCCCTGTGCCCAAAATGCCTCCGCGCAAGCGCAACAAATATGACACGCAAGCAAAAGGCTTGTCAAGAGCGATCTCAAATTGTTGCAAAATGCGGAAGCAATTGCCAGGGGCTAACCGGAAATGCTAGGCGCAGAATAAGCTCTTCGCTCAACTGCCTGCGCAGCGGCGGGCAAGCGCCGCGCGAGGCTCCGCGCGCTCGCGCGTACAGGGAGGCGTGTTGCAGAGAGGCTGGCTCTCTAGCGCCGCTGGGCGTTGGGGCCCCAGATATACTTGTGGATCTGCAGTTGCAGGCGGACGTCGAGCCCGTCGGCGAGGATCCACTCCGCCAGCTCGCGCGGATCGAGAATCCCGTGCGCCGGCGACATGAGGATCTCCGCGCGGCCGACGAGGTCGTGCTCGTGGACCATCCGGCGCGCCCACTCATAGTCCCCGCGGTCGCAAATGACGAACTTCACCTCGTCCCCGGGGCCGAGGCGGGCGAGGTTCGCCGGGTCGAGGAACTCCGCCATGCCGCTTCCCGGCGTCTTAATGTCCATAATGCGGTTTACCCGGCGGTCGAGCAGGTCGATGTTCAGCGAGCCGTTCGTCTCGCAGAGGACAGCGTAGCCCTCGTCGAGCAGGCGCCGGGCAAGCTCCGGGACATCGTCGTGGAGCAGGGGCTCCCCGCCCGTAATCTCCGCGACGCGCACGGGGTAGCGCTTGATGCACTCCAGCACCTCGTCCACGCTCATCTCCACGCCCGAGCCGTTCCGCGCCTGCGGGGTATCGCAGTAGGAGCAGGCGAGGTTACACCCTGCCGTGCGCACGAACACGCAGGGCGTGCCGGCCCAGGTCGACTCACCCTGAATACTCTCGAAGATCTCCAAGACTTTCATCTGCTGCGCTCCGCAAATGTAGTAGATAATTGCCGCCAAAGGCTACCCCGCACGGCGGGCCCGTGTCAATGGCCGGCTGGGGCAAAAAGCTGTGCGCCGCCGCGAGAAAAACCCTCGCAGCGGCGCACTTTCACGCAGCGCCAAGCGCTGCGGTTATGCCAGTTTTCGCCTACAAGCTAGCCCCCGGCGGCCCCAGGGTCGGCTCCCGGCACGGCTGGCGCGGCCGGTGCCGCGGGAGCGGCAGGAGGCGCCGGCGGCGGAGGGGGAATCGCGGCCTCCGCGGTGAGGGGAATGAGCGTTACATACATCAGCCGCGCATCGCCCTGGGTTACCGTGGGATACTTGTAGTCCGCCCAGCTTCCGATGCAAAAGCGCTGGACGTTGTTCTGGCGGAGATCCTCAAGCACGTTCGTCCCATGGCGGAAGATCATCTCAAACGGCGGGCCCTGCTTCGGCTGGAGGCGAATCCAGGGGACAAACCACTGGAACTGATATTGGTTAAACGTCGCCGGCCACACGCCGCGCTGCGAGTAGCCCTCTTTGTAGGTAAACGGCCCGCCGGTTTGGTCGCGCGGGGAGAACAGGAACGGCTGGCCGGCATAGACATCAAGGGGAAGCTCCACCAGGTAGGCGCAGGTCTGCGCGCGAAAGTCTACCAGCGGGGTAACGACAACCGTGGCGTCTACCCGGCCGTCGTCGGAAAAGCGGTAGTCAATGCGAAAGCTGCACTCGATCCCCTTCGGGGTGGGGGGAATCGTCCCCTGCGCGGTGACCTTCAGCGCAGGGTCGCCCCCGGCGACCTCCAGCTCCTTGCAGTTTGCCGCCGTGGGCACATAGGGCGTGCCGTCCTCCTCGCGCACCTCAAACCTTATTTCCTCAATGACCAGCGCCCCGTCGATCTTCAGCTCCTTTATCGTCCCTGTGGTAAGCACCTTACATGTCGTGCGCCCGGCGTGGATCTGCAGCCCATCGGGCAGAGTGTCAAACGTTACCGCGGCCACAGCCGGGCCAGCAAAAGCGAGCAGCAGCGCCCCCGCTGCCGCACAAAGCAGTTTGTGCCAACTCCTCATAACCTCGCCCCTCCTCGATGCTCCTGCAGATGGGCCATCTTAAGTCGCGCTTTCGACCGCCGCGCAGATCCTCTGACACGCAAAATCGGCGAAGGTCGCGCGGCGCGCGGCAGAAATTTCCTTGCCCCGGCCGGCACTCGCGCGCACGCCGCCCCTCAAAACGTCCAGCGCACCTGCAGCGCGTGGACCACGGGGATCTCCACTCGCGGGCGCACCGGCGGGGGCGGCGCGGGAGGGCCGAAGAGAAATCGGCGCAGCTCCGCAGAGAGCACAGGCACGAGCGCCGCTACGCCGTAAGATACGCTAAGCCTCCCGCTGCGATAGCGCGCCCCGCAGGAGACTGTGTAAAGCTGAAAGGGAGCGTTTTCCGCCGTACGCTCCATGAGCACTCGCCCCGGGCCGGCGAAACCGGGGAGGGTCCTCGCGCGCAGCCGGCCCGTGACCACCCCCGCGGTGACCGACGCCCCGCAACCGACAACGAACCGCCCCGCGGGGCGCCACAAGCCAGCGTGCACGCCTACCGCGCGCACATCAACCCGGGCCGTCGCGGCGTACGATTCGCCCAACCCGGGGACGATGCCCGAAAACGCCCCACCGCTTAGCGTGCCCCGCGCCCCCTGCACGACGAGAACGACCTGCCCCCCGCGCCTCGCCTCGCCGTAGCGCGTCCCCAAAAGGGCGCGCCAGCGTCGCGCTGCAGCGTCCACCCCGCCCACGCGCACCGCGCCCAACAGCACCGGCTCGTTGTCGGCTGCGGCTGTTGCGCACTCATAGGAGGCAAAGTGCGCGCGCCGCCCGCGCCGGCGGAGCAGGCGCACGGCCCACTCGCGCTCCGGCGGGGCGAGGGCCACACCCGCGCGCCCCACGGCTGTTGCCGCCGCGACGTGGAGGTTCGTCTCCGTAGTTGCATAGCGCGCGGTGAGGGCATAGTCGCCGAAGCGGTGCTCGGCCTCGAACACGGCGCGGCTCCACGCCGCGCGGGCATCGCCCACAGGCGCCTTCTGCGGAGGGGAAACGACGCGCGCGACAAGCTCGCCCTCGCCGAAAAACTCCTCGTGTGCGAGGCCGAGGACGAGCCTATGCCCCGCGCGAGCGCAAACGCCGATCGCCTGCCGGCGCGCGGGGAGAGTAAGGGCGAGCGAGCCGTTTTCGGCGACCTCGGCGCCGCGCAGGGCACCCTGGCAAAGCTCAAGCGCAAGCCGCCAGGGCGAGCGGCTTTCGCCCAAGGGCGTGCAAAAGCGCCATGTTCTTCCCTCCACGCGCAGCGCGCGGCCCGTGCCGTCGGGCAAGCGCTCGGCAAACAGCCGCTCGGCGTGCGCGCCGCTTGTCAGCTCAGGCTGGCCAACTGCAGCGAGCGAGGCAGGCTCGCTTGCTCGGCACGCGCCGGCGAACGCTGCGGGAAGCGGGGGACTGCTCAGGGCAAGCGGCCCAGGCCGGCAGTCGAGAAAAACCTCCGCTGGCCCGGCCCGGACGGGCGCGACGCACACGGCGAGAGCGAAAATAACAAGCGGCAGCCACGCCGAACGGGGGGCACGGCTGCCGCTCATGTTCAAAGCCAGCTTTCTACCTACCCTGGGGCACCTCGCACGCACGCCACGGAGCTACGAGCTCCCGCCGCCCTCTCCGCCGATGGGCGGCTGGAACAACTCCGGCGGAAGCTCATTGCCGTTAACGAGCACACCGTTAAACGTCTTGTCCGGCCAGCTTACGCCGACGATCCTTCCCTCCGAGGAGAGCTCGAACGTGGGCATGAGGTCCTTAATGTCGCTTACCGGATTGTTCCAAATGCGCGGGGCGTTAAGCTGCAGCTCCACCGTGCGCTCCGTCCCCGTAGAGTCGCGATAGGTTAGGGTTTGCGTCGTCGGGCCGGTGAGGATTTCCTGGGCCTCGTTAAGCTTGTCCAGCACATACTGGTGCTTCTGGGGATCCTGCGGGCGCTCGGCATACCACCAGTGAGTGGAGGGAGCGCTGGTCAGCGCCGTGCGCGCGCAGGAGATGGCGCGAAGGAGAGCCTGCAGCGCCGTGCTCATCTTCGTCGCGCCATCGGAGCGCAAAGTGAGGAACGGATCCGGGGGCAGATACTCCGCCGGCGTGCTCATCCCGTTGCCGTCGCTGTCCGGCGCCGTGGGGCTGTCGTAAACCGACCAGTCGAAGTTGCCGAAGTCCAGGGAGTAGGCGACGAGATGGTATAGCAAAGCGCGGAGCAGTTGCGCGGCGCACTCCAAAACATAGGCATCGGCGCTGGTGATGGTAATCGAGTCGCCCTCCGGAGGAGTGAGAACCATGATCGGGTCTGTAATGTTCTCCGCCACCTGCAGCGCGGAAATCGCGTTCTCCAAAGCGGGAATGACCACCGTCTCGACGCTTTGCTGAAGCTCGTTGATGTTCAGCGGGGGCTCCGTCCCCGGGATGATTTGCCTAACGCCCACAGCGGAGGGGCGCAGGAACAGGCAAGCGCCAACGAGGTCCTCCACGCAGGCCGCGGGCTTGGCTCCGCGAACCAGGGCCACGGCATCGCTGAGGCTGGTAATCGTCGCCTCGCTCGTCCCCAAGGGAAGCTCAAAGCCGTAGGTTTGGGACAGTTCCTCCACGGCGCGCAAGAGATAGGTCATGGCCGCGCCGATTTGCGCGCCGGCGTCGTTGGGATCTTGCTCTACGGCCTGCTCGAAGAAGGAGAGGATGTTGTCTAACTCAGCCTGGGTCTGAGGTGGGTTTTGCAAGAGCAGCGAGAACATTTGCTGAACCTGCTGCGAGGCAGGATGCCCGGGGAGGGGCGTCGGCGTCGCCTGCGGAGGAAAGCCGCCGACTAACCCAGGGCAACCCCCCAGCGCGACGATTGCCGACACGACAAGCGCTCCACCGACGACAAGGGAAA
>CAZMGT010000063.1:0-4555 GCA_964565895.1 uncultured Armatimonadia bacterium | reverse complement strand
CATAGCGCAGCAGGGGCGCGCAGCTTGCGAGAGGCAGGTGAGCAGCAATTATTTTCCGTAACCCCGGAAAAGGCGCGTTGCTTGCAACCATCGCTGGCATTGCGCTGGCGGTCTTTATCACCCAGGCCAGCGCCGCGGACGATCAAGGATCGGCGACACAGGTGAGCATCAAGAACTTAAGGCCCGGCCATCCCCGGCTTATCGTCACCGACGAGGGGCTTGCTGAAATTCGGCAAAACATCGAGCGCTACCCGCTGGCCAGGAAGTGGTATGAGGCGATCCGCAAGTCCGCCGAACGCACGCTTAAGGAAAGGCCGGTGGAGTATAAGCTCATCGGCCCGCGCCTGCTCAGCCAGAGCCGGCGCTGCCTTAACCGCATATATGTCCTTGCGCTGGTGTACCGCCTAGAGGGCGACCGGCGATTTGCCGAGCGCGCGAAAAAGGAGCTGTTTGCCGCGGCAGCGTTCAAAGACTGGCACCCGAGCCACTTCCTGGACACCGCCGAGATGACCCACGCGTTTGGCATCGGCTACGACTGGCTTTACGACGTGCTTACCCCCAAAGAGCGCGACGTCGTGCGCACGGCGATCGTCGAAAAGGGGCTTAAGCCCGCGCAGCAGGTCTACGAGCGCCGCGGGTGGTGGAGCCGCAGCTCGTTTAATTGGAACCAAGTGTGCAACGGAGGGATAACGATCGGCGCGCTGGCCGTGGGCGACGAGGAGCCGCAGCTCGCGCAGTATATTCTGGACCACGCCGTGGAGTCGATTAAGCTGGCCATGGCGCGCTATGCCCCCGACGGCGGGTGGGACGAGGGCCCTGGCTATTGGAACTACGCGACGAGCTATAACGTGTTTTTCCTCGCCGCGCTGGACACGGCGCTGGGCACCGACGCCGGGCTTCTGCGCACGCCGGGGTTTGCCGAGGCGGGGATGTTTCGCGTCTACGCCGTGGGCCCGCTAAACCGCGTGTTTAACTTCGCCGACTGCGGCGAACAGGCGGGCCGCGCGCCGGAGATGTTTTGGCTGGCGAAAAAGTTTAACCGGCCGATATACGCCTGGCACGAGCGCAACCGGCCGAGCTCTCCCACGGTGCACGACGTAATTTGGTTTGACCCGCGCGGCGAGGGGCCAAAGGCCAGCGGGCTGCCTCTGGACAAGAAGTTCGAGCGCATTGCCGTGGCCTTCTTCCGCAGCGCGTGGGAGGACCCGAAGGCCGTTTTCGTGGGCTTTAAGGGCGGCGATAACCGCGCGAACCACAGCCACCTCGACCTGGGGACGTTTGTGCTCGACGCCCTAGGCTATCGCTGGGCGGTAGACCTTGGCGCGGACAACTACAACCTCCCCGGGTATTTCGGCAAGCAAAGGTTTACCTACTACCGCTTGCGCACGGAGGGGCACAATACGCTGCTGCTCGACGGGAAAAACCAGGACCCCAGGGCGAAAGCGCCACTCGTCGCCTTTCGCTCCACGCCCGACCGCGCGTTTGCCATCGCCGACCTCTCCGCCGCATATCGCCCCGCCGGAGCCAAGCGCGTGTGGCGCGGCGTGGCCCTGCTTAACCGCACGCACGTGCTCGTCGTTGACGAGATCGAAACGGCCCAGCCCGTGGAGGTTCTCTGGGCCATGCACACGCCGGCGAGGATCGAGCTCGCGGGTGCCAACGCAACCCTAAGCCAGGGCGAGGCGCGGCTTTTGGCGCGCATCCTCGCCCCGCAGGGGGCGCAGTTTGAGGTGCGCTCGGCAAACCCGCCCAAGCCTCAAGCTCAGCAGCCACACATCAAAAAGCTCGTCGTGCGTCTGCCCGAGAAGGTGTCGCGCTGCACCGTCGCCGTCCTGCTCTCGCCTTATTCGGCGAAGGGCAAGCCGCCGCAGTTTACCCCGGCGCTGAGCCCGCTGAGCGCTTGGGCCGCGGAGAAGTAGGCGCTATTGCGCGTTTGCCGTAACCCCGGGCCAGTCGTCGGTGCGGAACGGCGAGGCGGGCAGGCCCTCTTTGTTGTATAGGTTACACTCCGGATTGTCCGCCCAGGCGTAGCGCACGGCCACGGGGTGGGGGACCTTCTCGCTCCAGACGACGACGCTGTCGCCCTCGATTTTCGCCTGCGCCCAGACGAACTTGCGGTCCACCCCCGCGATGGCAAAGCCCTTTAGCGGGCCGCCGCCCTTGGCCACCAGCCCCCCGCCGACGTGCGAGAAGCGAATGCGTACCTTGTTCCCCTCGATGGTCATCGTTTCAAACAGCGGGCCGGAGTATTCGATGTCCTCGCCGTAGACGATGGCCCGCGCGGCAAGCGCCAGCCGGTGCCCCACCCCTTGCTTGTTTTTGGGGTGAATGTCGTTTGCCTCGCCGATGTCGATGATCACGGCCATCGCCGTGTTGGGGAGGGAGAGGGCCATGAGCTGGGCCTCGCGCAGCTCCGCCCAGGCGCTTTCCGAGGGCTCGGGCTTGCGCTGCATGAAGTTCGCGAGCTGCACGAACAGAAACGGAAAATCGCCGCGGTTCCAGTGTCGCCGCCAGTCCTGGATCATCGCCGGAAAGAGCTTGCGATATTGATACGCCCGGCTCGCGTTAGACTCGCCCTGATACCAAATTGCCCCGCGAATGGCATAGGGGGTAAGCGGGGCGATCATCGCGTTGAACAGGACGGAGGGGCGATGGGGGTCGTCAGGGCCGCCGGCAGGGGGGCGCGGCCGGCGTGGAGGGTTTTTGCCCCGGGCCCGCGCCTGCTTGGCCTGCTCCTTCCACTGCTCCAGCTTCTTTTGATACTGCTCTAGCGCCTTGGGATAGTTCGCGGTAATCTGCGCCCAGCGGTCGAGGATAGGTTTAAAGTATGGGTCTGCGGCAAGCGTTTCGGCGCTTGTCCACGCTTCGGCGGGCGTCCCGCCCCAGGCGCTTTCGATCAGCCCCACGGGCACGCCCAACGTGGTGTAAAGCTCCCTGCCGAAGAAATAGGCGACGGCGGAAAAGCCGGGCACTGTCTGCGGGCTACACTCCACCCACTGCCCAACAACGTCGGAAAGAGGGTGGTCGGCAGTGGCCCGTTCGACCATAAACAGGCGGATTTTGGGATAGGTCGCGCTGGCGATCTCCCACTCCGCGTTAAGCGCCCCACGCAGGGCAAAGGCCATGTTCGACTGCCCCGAGCAGACCCACACCTCGCCCACGAGGACATTCTTTACAACGACCTTGCTCCGCGCGGTGGCGATGGTTAGCCGATGCGGGCCGCCTGCGGGAAACGGCCCAAGCTCCACCCGCCACCGGCCGCGGTTGTCGGCCACGGCGCTGCGCTGCTGATCGCCCAGGGTAACGGTTACCCGCTCGCCCGGGTCGGCCGTGCCCCAGAGGGGAACCTTCGTGTCGCGCTGGATGACCATGTTGTCGCTAATCAGCGCGGGAAGCTTTAGCTCTGCGGCAAAGCTTGCCCATGAGGAGCCAAAAAGCAAAACGAGGGCGGAAAAAGCAACCACATAGCGGCTAACGGAAGAACGAACCTGGCGTACGTCCATCGCTTGGCAAACCTCCGTTTCCCAACGCTTGCCCCGCCAGGGGGAAAGCGGCGCGCGGCGCACATTTGCTCGCCGGCGCTATCGCCCTATTCTCTTGCCGAGGCGGCGATCACTGCGCGAAAGGAAAAAATCAGCGCTGGCCCAGGCGCCGAGCAAGCTGCGCGCGATACAGCGAGGCGGGCTCCGCGGGCTGGCCGAGAAGGTCGACGAGAACGTCGCTCGGGGGCTTTTCCGGAAACAAAAACGTTACCTCCCCATGCCAGCCGATAAAGTTCCCCTGGGGCCACTCGTTCAGGCGCGAGGGCTTAATGATCTGCGTTTTCGGCCCGAGGAAGCGAATGTTCCAATACGTATTGCGCGCCGCGGCGGCCGGACCAAACGTGGCGTTGCCGCTGCTCGCCATGGGGTTGGCGTAAAACCCTGAGCAGCGCACGGTTATGTTCTCATAGAGGTTCTCCAGCGGGGCGTCGCGGTGGGAGTCGAACGTTAGGTTTTCGCCCGAGCCGGTGGAGTAAACGTTGCCGCTTACCTTGTGCTGGATGCTGCACCCGTGGATGCGCGGCGCTTGGATATTAAACCGATAGAACAAGCAGTCCGCAGTATTCACCCGGCACTGAAACCCATAGTGCCCCTTGCGGCCGAGCAGGGTAACGTCTTGCACGGTGCACCATTTGCTGCCGGCAAGGATTATCCCGCTGTCGGAGTTGACGATCGTCACCTCGCGCACCCAGCCGTTTAGCACGTGGTCGAAGTAGATGGCGTTATAGCCGCGCTCTTTAAGATGGCCGGGGTAGGGGATATCGGGAAAGACAATGCGCAGGTGCTCGATGCCGAACTCGGGGACAAACGAAACGCTATATAGCTCCGGCCGCCAGCGACGAAGGCAGTCCACGCGCAGCGGCTGCTTGAGCGTAATGCGCTGTCCGGCGATCTTTGCGATCTGCACGTTCCACTGCACGGGGGCGTAGCCGCGGCGGGTGATTATGCTCCCGAACGGCTCGAGCTGGCCCGCGTAAAGGTGGCGCAGGAGGGAGAGCTCGGCGTCGGTGTTA
>CAZMGT010000062.1:5071-21208 GCA_964565895.1 uncultured Armatimonadia bacterium | reverse complement strand
TCCGCGCCCCGCGGTTTGACGCCAACGGCAAGAAGATTAAAAACGCCCTTTTCGAAAAGGTCGTGCACAACGGTGTGGTCATTCACGAAAACGTCGAGGTGGGCGGCCCCACGCGCGCCGCGCTCCCCGGGCCAGAAAAGGCGCGCGGACCGCTAATGATCCAAGGCGACCACGGCCCCGTGGCCTATCGCAACATTCGCATAAGGCTGCTCGACTAGCCCCGCCCGCGAGGCCCGCGCGTCACTTTCGCCGGCGGCAGAGGAACATTCTCATGTGCCGCGGGATGTGGCACCTGGCGCGCACGCCGTCGGCGGCGAGCCGCGCGCAGAACTTCTGCGGGTCGGCTTGGTTAAAGCGGAACAGCTCGAAGTGATGCGGAACGACCAGCGCCGGGCGCAGGAGCTGGGCCAGGCGGCTCGCCTCGCGGATGTTTAGGTTGCCAAACCGCCCGTTGATGCACGTGAGCATAACGTCGATCTCGTACTTGGCCAAGTAGCCCAAAAACCGCGTATACCCCGTGTCTCCGGTGTGGTAGATCGTCGGCCCGTCGGGCGTGCTCAGCAAAAAGCCAATGCTGTCCAGCACGGTTTCCTCGTTGGGCACGCAAAACGTCGCGTGCAAGGTGACATCGCCCAGGCGCACCTCATCGCCGGCCTCAAGAAGCACCATTTGCCGCTTGGGCACGCCCAGCTCGCGAAAGTGGCGAACGCAGTTGCGCGGCCCGACGAACGTCATCTCGGCGCGGTACTTGAGGCGCGAGATCGTCTCCGGGTCAAGGTGGTCGCCGTGGTCGTGCGTGCAGAGGAAAATGTTGCAGCGCACATCCTCGGGCTCGATGGGCACGGGAACGGTGCGCCGCGCCCTTTCGTAGCGCTCGCCGATGCTGTCCGAGAGATAGGCGTCGGCGAAAAGTACCGTCCCCGCCGGGGTTTTAAAGGCAAACCCGGCCTGGCCCAGCCACCACGCAGCGATCGCCCCCTCGGGAACTCGCGCTTGGCTAATTTTGCCCATGTTCTTTTCGCTGGGCGATATCTGCCTCATCTCGCTTCCCCTTTTCCGGCCCCTGCCTTGGGCGCGAGAGCGCAGCAAGCTCGCCCCCGCGCAAAGGGGCAACGTTGACCACAGCGAGCCAGCCGCAATATAGCCCGATTGCGCTGCCCAGGAAAACATCCGCCCAAAAATGCGCGCGCACGACAATCCGCGCTAGGGCTACGGCGACCGCAAAGCAAAAGACCGCCCCGCGGCCGCGCGGCCAATACGCGCCAACAACCACGGCCAGGGCAAACGCCGTTGCCGCGTGGCCCGAGGGGAGGGAATCGTGCCCCGGCACGCCCAGCGCGGGCCCGAGGAACTCCGTTGCTCCCCCGCTAACCATCGGCCGCGCCCGGCCCGCTATGTCGCGTAGAACCTCAACGCAAATCGCCTGGGCAACAAGAGCAACAACAAGCGCCGCGGCAGCCCTTCGCCCATCTCTCCCGCCAAAGGCGGCGAGAAGCACCACCGCGGCGACCAGCAGCGGATAGTCCACCAGCTCGCTGAGAAAGTATCCGGCAAAGCGCAGCGGGAGAATCTCAAACAGCACATCGCACGCGCGGCGCGTCTGCTCGTCCGTGAGCAAGAGCAGCGCGAACACCGCCGCGCAGCCAAGCGCCGCCCACCACGGTGGCTTGGGAAGGCGCGCCCGGCGCAACGCAGCGCGGCACCGCGCCCATGCACTTTCGCCCACTGGCTCCCCTCTTTCGGCAAGCGAGCTATAACAAGCGCATCCGCCCACGGATATACCGTCGCCCACAGCACAAGCCCTTCCCCCGCGGCCGCGCGCTGCGGGTTTGCTCAGCCTCGCTGCGCCGCAGGGAAACCGTTTGCTGTGCGCCGAATAATACCAAGCGCCCGAGCCAGGCGCGGTGAGAGCTTGGCGGAAAAAGCAGCTCCCCAGCAACAGCGCGCGGCACAGCCCACCCCCGCCCACGGCGGCATTAGCCCACGCGTCGCGGTTGTCGGCATTGTCCTCCTCGCGCTCATCGTGTTGTGGATCCGCCAGGTCGAGCTGATTACGTTTACCTGCCAGATAACGGAGTCCGTGCCGCCCATTCCCGCGCTCGCCGTGCTAATTTTGTTCGCCGTTTTGCGGCCGCTGCTGCGGCGCAGGCTAAGGCGGCTTGAGCTTTCCCGCCAGGAGCTTGCCGTGCTCTTTGTGTTCATTTCCGTGGGCTGCGTAATGTCCGCGGTAGGGGTAACCCAAGCTTTTTTGCCCTATCCCGTGGTCCCCTTCTACTTCGCCGACCCGCAGAACAACTATGAGCTAATGCAGCAGTACTTGCCCACCTGGTTCGGCCCGCGCGGCGACGAGGTTATTCGCACATTTTTCGAAGGCTCCGAGACGGGCGCCGCGCCCTATGGGGCGTGGGCTGGGCCGCTTGCCCTGTGGCTTTTGTTTTTCGTCGCATATTGGGTCGCTGCGCTGTGCATCTGGTCCATTTTGCGCGCGCAGTGGGCCGAGCGCGAGCGGCTAGCGTTTGCGATAACCTCGATCCCTTTGGCCATGACGGAGACCGAGCCCACGTGGGGCCGCAGGCCGTTCCTCTCCAACCCATATACGTGGATTGGCTTTGGCCTCGTCGCACTGTTCCACGGGTTTAACATTTTGCACGGGTTTAACCCGGCGGTGGCCGCCCCGGGCAACCGATATTGGATCGGCCAGATCTTCACCGAGCGGCCGCTCGACGCCCTGCGCAACGTCAACATTTGGTATCGCCCGGAGCTTATCGGCTTGGGCTACCTAATGAGCTTGGAGACGCTCTTTTCCGTATGGTTCTTCTACGGCCTGGAGAACCTCGCCGCCGTTATAGGTCGCGCTGTGGGCTATGAGCAGGCAGGCTTTCCGTTCCCCACGGAGCAGGGCATGGGCGGGCACATCGCCATGGCCATCTTCCTGCTCTACATCGCCCGCGAGCATCTGCGTCGCGTGTGGCGCAAGGCGCTCTACAACGATCCCGCGGTGGACGACTCGCGCGAGCCGCTGCCCTATCGCGCGGCGGTGCTTGGGCTTGTCCTAAGCATTGCCGCGATCCTCGCCTTTTGCCGCATCGCGGGGATGGCGCTTTGGGTTGCGGCGATGTTCTTCGCCATGCTCTTCGCCGCGCTAATCAGCTACGGCCGGATTCGCGCGGAGACGGGCACGCCCTCGGTCTGGGCCCTGCCCCACAGCGTGGGGCGGACGTTTTTGTTTTCGCTGTTTGGCGTGTGGCCGTTTAAGGTGGGCGGCTCGTGGCGCACAATGAGCGTGTGGACGACGTTCTTCTGGCTCGTTCACGGGGGGTTTTACAACCAAGCGACGGTGTATCAGCTAGAGAGCTTTAAGCTCGCCGACGAGGTGGGCTTGCGCCGGCAGACGATGGTCTACGTGTGCCTCAGCGCCGTCGTTGTCGGGCTTTTGTTCGCTTTTGTAATGTTCCTCCAAACGTACTATCACTACGGGACAAACGTTCTCGCGGGCGGGCCGAATACGGTTATGGGCGGGGTGCGCATTACCTATTGCCGCCAGGCGTGGGACCAGACCTCGAGCTATATCGACGCGCCGGTGGGGCCGGACATTCCGCGGAGCGTGGCCGCGGGCGTGGGGTTTGGCATGGCCGCGCTGCTCGTCATGGTGCGCGGGCTAATGCTGCGCACGTCGCTCAGCCCGCTGGGCTTCGTCATGGCGGCCACGGTGGGGCACCAGCTTTGGTTTGCCTTTTTCGTGGCCTGGCTCGCCAAGAGCCTAATCATCCGCTTCGGCGGCGCGCCCGCTTATCGCCGCCTCGTGCCGTTTTTCCTCGGGATGGCCATCGGCCAGTTTTTCCTTGCCGGCGTGGTGTGGGGCGTAATCAAGGCCATCTGGCCGCACGTGGGGGAGATCATTTGGTTTACGTAGTGCTCACTCGGGCGCCGGGCAACGCACAGGCGGCTATTGCTCGCGCTCCGGCTCGCGGCCGGCGATATCCGCGAGCAGCTCGCGCGCCTCGTCAGCGCGGTCCGGGGGAACCATTATTCGCGCGCTCATTACCGGCACGAACCTCCCGAAAAGCTGCGACGCCTGCCTGCCGTGCACGAAATACGGAATGTCTGCGGCGCGCAGCAGCGACTCCGCGAGGGCAATATCGCCCACCTCGGAGAGAATGCACACGCAAACCATCCCTTTTTTGTCGCTTGCGCCCTGCTCTTTAGCCACCGCTTCGCTCCCTTGCTGCGGCGCGCGGGCTAGGCCGCCGCCGCGAGATAAAGCACGGCATCGCCGGCAAACGGCGCGCGAAACCGCTGCTTCATCCCTCCCTTTACTCTCCCCGCCGGCGTTTTCTTTCCCGTCCGCGGCGAAAACCACTCACAGGCAAGCTCCCCCTTCGCCGCGGTAAGGTCTACTGTGCCCTCGCCGGTGGGAAAGTAGGCGACATACTCCCTGCCCGGGTTGGCCAGGCAATAGCCGGACGAGCACAGCTCGCCGTGGGGCAGGGCCGAAGCGAGGTCTATACGCTCGGCGTAGCTCCGCGCATAGCCCAAGTTCTTGCGCAAAAGGTCCCAGCGCGTGTCGTACTTGCCGCCCAGGCGCGCGTCGCGATAAGGGTCCATGAAAATCGGGTTAAGCCCGCGCAAAAAGCTCTTCCACACCCAAGCGTAGTTGCCCCCGATGCCCCACAGATGGTCCGTATCGCTGAGGATTACCTTCCGGCCGTCGGCGGGGGGCGGGTCGTCGCGATAGCCGCCCCAGGAGCCGGGCGAGATCCACTCCGCGGGGCTGGCGAACAACTGCTCGTTGTTCCCCCGCGTGCACATCGTCATCCCCACCGGGTGCTGCTTGGGCTTTTGCGCCTCGTAGCGCTGGATGAACTCGATCATGCGATACTGCCAGGCCACGGACTGCGCGTGGCTTTCGTTAGAGATCTCATAAAGCACGTTGTCCAAGTGATTCACCGTGTCGATAACTTTCTTGACGTACTCCTCCTGCAGCCGGGTTATCGCGGGCAGGGCCAAGGTATGGGTTTCCTCGCCCTCGCCGTTGGCGTTGGCGTCGCCGTCTATGCCGTTTATGTTGTTCGCCTTGTTAAACGGATGCCCATCCCACGGGTTTCCGCGGCGCGGGTCTACGCCGCGCGTGCCCTTTTGCTCGATGCTAAACCCTTGGAAGAGCATTATCGAGACGTAAATCCCGCGCTCCGCCGCGGCGGCGACGCGCCTGCGCAAGCGGGCGAAGTGTTGCCCGTTAAACTTCGTCAGGTCAAACCGGGGCAGGCCATCTAGCGCCATCCCAGGGCCCGTGCGCGCATAGCGGTTGGGGTAATACACGATCTTGCGCTCGGTAAACTGCATCCACGCCGCGTGTTCCCACGTCCACAGGCGAATGAAATTGTGATTATGCTCTTCGAGAAAATCGAGGTAGCCCTCGAAGTCAAACTGCGGCGTCTCGGGATACGCCCGCTCCTGGAAGTTAGCCCAGGTGTGCGAGCCGGTGAGATATACCGCGCGGCCCGTGCCATCGTCGAAATAGCGCGGGTTTTTCTCGTGCACGCGCAGCGGCCCTCGCGCGGAAAGGCCAAGCGCAGGCGCCGCGCAAACAAGCAGCCAGAGCACGGCAACAAGGGCGACGCTTGCTTCGGCTTCGCGCATCGTTTGCTTCCCTTCTGCCTCTTGCAAATTAGCCGCCTCGCAATTCTCGCCCCGGCGCCGCGCGCCTGCCCCGGCGGAGGAACAGCGGGCGAGGAACGGCCTTTTGCCCGCCCCTGTTGACGCCGCGCGGGCGAAGTGCTACACTCCCGCAAACAAGCCAGGCCGAAGCGTTCGGGGTAACGGAAGACGGTGCAAATCCGTCGCTGCCCCGCAACTGTGACCGGCGAGACGGCCCGCACAAAGCCACTGGCGTAAGCTGGGAAGGCGCGGGTCGGGCCGGCGCGAAGGCGCCGCCGGCGCAGCCGGAAGCCAGGAGACGACCCCGAGCGCGACGAGCGACTCCTTCGCGGGCAAGGAGGTCGTCTTATTGTTTTCCAAAGCCACCAGCCGCGGCCAACCCCTCCCACAGCCCGCGGCGCTTTTCGTTTGGGGCGCTTTTGCGCTGTTTTTCCTCAGCGCCTTCGCCCTCGCCGAGGAGCCTGAGCAAAACCCGCCCGAGGAAGTCCCCGAGATTACCGTCGTTGTTACCGCAGAGCGGCTGGAGGAGCCGGAAGCCGAAGCCTCGCGCCAGGTCTTCTCCATCCCCGCGCGGCGCATCGAGCAGCTCGGCGGAGAATCGGTGCGCGACGTTTTAGGCCTTGTTCCTGGCGTAGCGGTGCGCCAATATGGCGCGCGCGGGGCGGTAACCAGCCTTTCCCTGCGCGGGCATACCTCGGGCCAGGTGCTCGTTCTGCTGGACGGGCGCAGGCTAAACACAGCCCAAGCCGGCGCCGTGGACCTTGCCGACATTCCCCTGTGCAACGTGGAGCGGATCGAGGTGATGTACGGCGGCGGGTCAACGCTTTATGGCGCGGACGCCCTTGGCGGGGTAATCAACATCATCACCCGCGGCGCGGGCGAGCGCCCGGAGACCACGGTGCGCACGGAGCTGGGCAGCTTCGGGCACAACCGCGAGGTATTGCACACAACGGCGCGCGCGGGCAGCCTGCGTCTGGCGTTTGACGTGGAGCACACATCTGCCCGCAACGACTACCCCTACATTGGCCGCACGGGGGCCATTGAGCGCAGGCAAAACGCCGGCTTTCGCGCGCTGCGCGGGGCGCTGCGGGTAGATCGGCGCTTTTCCAGCGGCGCGGAGCTGCAGCTTAGCTACCAAGTGGGGCGGCTGCGCAAACGCGTCCCCGGGAGCATCCAGTTTCCCAGCCCCCACGCCTGGCAGGCCGACGACCAGCGCCTGTTCCTCGCCTCCTACCGCCACATTACCGGCGATGGCCAGTGGCGCGCGCTTTTGCACCACGATGAGTTTCTCCTGCACTACGTAGACCCCGACGCGCCAGTGCCCATTGACAGCCGGATAACGAACATCAAGACGGCGTTTGAGCTTGTCGCGACGAACTATAGCGACTCCGAGCGTTTTCGCGCCACGTGGGGCGTCGAGCTGCGCAGCGACCGCGGGCGCTCGGCGAGCACCGGCGGGTGGCATAGCGACTGCACCGCAGCGGCGTTCGTCCAAGGCAAACGGCGGCGGGGAGCAAACCGCTACATCGGCGGCCTGCGCCTGGAGAGGCACAGCGCGTTTGGCGCGCAGCTTTGCCCCCATGTGGGCTATGCGCACGAGTTTGCCGAGGGAAAGGTGCTCAGGGTAAATCTTACCCGCTCGTTCCGCGCGCCGACGTTTAACGACCTTTACTGGCAAGAGGATGCGTTTTCCGTAGGCAACCCAAACCTCCGGCCGGAGCTGGGCCATACGCTCGACGTGAGCTTCGACCGCCTCGTGCGCGAGGGGACGCTGCGCGCAGCGCTGTTTTTCACCGACCTGCGCCAGGCAATCGTCTGGCAGCCCAACGCGCGAGGGAAGTGGCAGCCGGGCAATGTCGGCCGCGCGCAGCTTTACGGCGCGGAGCTAAGCTGGCACGGCGCCCGCCTAGGCCAGTTTGAGCTCTCCAGCCACATTACCCTGCAGCGGCCGACAAATCTTTCGCCAGACCCTAACCAGCGCGGCCGCTTGCTGCCCTATCAGCCGCAGGCGGTGGGCGAGCTCGAGCTGAGCTATCGCGGGGCGCAGGGCTATGCCACCGTTGTGCTGCGCGGGGAGGGCCTGCGCTATACCAACTTCGCAAACACCGCCTCGCTCCCCGGCTTTTGCCTGCTCGACGTGCACATCGGCCGCAAACTCGGCTCGCACTGGCAGGCGAGGCTATCCCTGACCAATGCCTTGGACAAGCGCTATGAGCTAATCAGCGGCTATCCCATGCCCGGGCGCGAGCTAAAGCTTGCCCTGTGGCGAAGCTTTTGAAAGCGGAAAGGAGTGGCGTCCCGTTGAAAGCTCGGCGTAAATGGGTTGTTCCTCTGTTTTCGTTCGCTGCAGCCGTCGCGCTGGGCGCGCTGGTCTGCACCGGCTGCGGGGGTTTAACGATTCCCGGGCTTCCCACGCCGCAGCCCGGCGCGCGGATGCTCTATGTCCTCAACACCCTCGCTCAGACGGTAAGCGCCATTGACCTGAACACCGGCGAGGTGCAAAACAACGTCTTCTCCACCGGCACGTGGCCCAACCAAATCGTCGTGCGCAACAACCTCGCCTATGTCGTAAACTCCGGCGACAACAACATTCAGGTCGTAGACCTCAGCACCTATAGCACCACGGCAACAATAGACCTCGGCGCGGGGGCCAACCCCTACGCCATTTTGCCGGTAAGCGACAACAAGGCCTATGTCTCGAACCTCCTTGCCAACACCGTTGCCGTGGTCAACCTTGTCGCCGGGACGGTGATCAAGACGATCGCCGTGGGCATGGCGCCCGAGGGCTTGGCCTTTGCCCGGGGAAAGATCTACGTGGCAAACACGGGCTTCACAGGCTCGGGCTACACCCAGGGCACGGTGTCCGTTATCGACTCGGCTACGGACCAGGTGACGGCTGCGATCGCCGTGGGCACAAACCCCCAAGTTATCGCCAACGCTCCAGACGGCACCCTACATGTGTTGTGCACCGGGGACTACGGCCAAGTTTGCGGCTGCGTCTATGTTATCGACCCCCAGACAGATGCCGTGGTCGGCCAGCCTATTGACCTGGGCGGCTCGCCGACGACCCTGCTCATCGTTCCTGGAGGCAAGGGGTACTTCGCCGGGTTCGGCGGACCGATCGGCACATATGACACAGCAACGGGCGAGGTCTCGCGCGAGGCGATCGCCGTTCAGGGCGGGGCTTCCGGGGCAACTTATGCCCGCGGGACGGCATATTTCACCGTGTTTTCCGAGGACACAGTCCTCGCCGTGGACGTCGCCACGGACCAAATCGTTGCCACCTACGCTGTGGGCGATGGGCCGCTTTCGCCCGCGGTGAGGAGCAAGCGCCGCGCGGCGTTTCCCCTTGCCGCGCGCTAAAGCCAAAGCGAGGTGGCGCGGTGAGCGGCGCGCAGCAGAGCAAGCCAAGGGACAAGCGGGCGCTTGCCGCGGCAGCGGCGGCATCGCTTGCCGCGCACGTGGCGTTGCTGGCGTGGGTTGGCCCGGTGCTGCACAGCCAGGCGCGCCTGGGGGCGGTGGAGGAGAAAATTCCCGTGGAGCTAAGCGACCAGCGCACGCCTCGCACCCCGCAGCCCACGCCGGCGGAAAGGCCGGCGCAGGCGAAAATGGCACCCGCGGCGCGACGGCTCACCGAGGACGCGCAGCCCGCGCCCGCGCAGGGCGGCGCTGAGGGGCGCCTGGCGAACTCAGCGCCTGCTCCCGAGCCTGCCCTGCCCGCCGGCCCGGTGGCCGTTGCCTCGCGCAGGCAGGTGGGCTTGGCGGCCGAGGTGGAGGCAAGCGCCAACGGCGCGCAGCTCATCGGCGCGTACGCCCCTGCGGGCGAGCGCGGCTCAAGGGCGCTCGTCGCCGAAGGAGGGAAGGCGATAGCCGCTTCCGCGCCCGGCCTTGCCGCGGGCGGCCGGCCTGGGCGAGGCGGGGCCCCCGCCGCGGAGAGGGAAGGCAGCGGAGCGCAAGCGCCCACGCCCATTGCCGACCGCGCCGCCGCGCCGAGTGCCCCTGCGGCGGCTCCCGCCCCGCCGGCCCTCCCCGCTTCGGCCGCGTCGCTCGCCGCGGCCGCTCCCGAGGGCAAGAAGCAGCTTGGGCTTTCGCCCGAGCCGACGCCCGAGGGCCCGACCGTCGGCTTAGCAGAGCGGGCCGAGCCCACCGCTGGACCGTCGCGCCCGGCTAGCGGCAGCGCCCTGCGTCCCCTTCGCTATCCACAACGGGCGCGCCTGCGAGGGGCGGAGGGCACGGTGAAGCTCGAGGTGCGCGTGGGCAAAGATGGTGCGCTTGCCGGCGTGCGCGTGCTCAAAAGCTCGGGCGACGCCGAGCTCGACCGCGCGGCGCAGGAATGGGTGCGCAGGGATTGGCGCTTCTCCTCGGCCGTGAAGAACGGACAGCCCGCCGAGGGCAGGGTAAACATTAACGTCCAGTTCCGCCTAGATGAGCGGGAGAAGGGGCGCTAGCGGCGTTTTCGCTATGTCGCTCTTCCGAAGTCGGGAATTTTCATCTGCTCTCCGCCGCGCAGCGCCGACTGGTGAGCCACGATCCCGGGCGCGGTATAGGCCACAGCTTCGTAGACATCAACCGCGGGCCGCCGCTCGTTAACCAAGGCGTCGATAAACTCGTGCGTTAGGAACGTGTGCGAGCCGCCGTGCCCGCTGGGGTGGCGGAGCGGCTCGGGGAGCATGTCCGTCTTCCAATACTGCGGCTGCTCAAACCGCTGCGGCTTCTCCCCGCGCTTGACGATAATCGCCGGCGTGCCGTTGGGGTGGGGCATGTAGAAGCTGAACTCGCTGCCGATCCACGACGCTCGCTCGCAGTGCCCCGTCGCCCCCTTGCGGAGCTCGACCTGCCGCACCATATGCCCTTTTTCTGTCTTGTAGCAGGCCACTGCTGTCCAGAACGGGTTGCCGTAGACGTTGTCCTTCATCATCGGGGCGTCCGGCTCGCCCCAGCCCAAACACATCACTTCGGTTAGCCGCTCGCCCGTGACGCCCACCCACAGGCCCAGCGAATGGGTGGGATAGAGCATGGGGGGAAAACCATAGCGCCAGGTGGGCTTGCCCTGGTAGAAGCACAGCCGCGGGCCGTCGTGCGTCATGTCGTGCAAATACTCCGCCTCGCAGTAAAACAGCTCGCCAAACTTCCCCTCGCGAAACCACTGCCGCGCGGTTATCGCCTCCTGCCGATAGTAGCTCGTCTCGGCCATCATATAGGTCAGTCCCGTGCGCTTTACGGTATCGATCAGCAGCTCGCACTCCTCGAGGCTGCACGCCGCGGGCACGGCGCAGATAACGTGTTTGCCGTGCTCCATGGCGAGCACGCAATGGCGCACATGGTCCGGCGCGCCGGTGAAAATGGCCACCGCGTCCACGGTCTTGTCGAGCACGAGCTCCTCGAGGGAGTTGTGCACGCGGTTGCAGCCATAGGTTTTAACCAGCCGCTGGCGCCGGTCTTCGCGCAGGTCGCTTACCGCCTGGACGATGCAGTCCGGGTGCTCGTGCCAATAGAACGCGCAGCCAAACCCGCCGCCCACCACGCCAATACGCACCTTCTTTTTGCCCGGGTTGGCATAGGCGCGCGCCAGGGCCTCGCTGCCCATCGTCGCGGCGAGCGCCGCGCTCCCCACGCGCCTGACAAACTCCCTGCGGCTTGCGCGAAGGCCGCCCGCTTGTCTCTCGCCACCCACGGTCATCCCTCCGCTCTGTGCCCCAGCGATTTACTCCTGCCCGCCGCCCCGACAGCGGGCGATCTCCTCGAGCACCTTGTCGTGCAGCGTGCGGTTTGTAGACACGAGAACGTCAAAACGCGTGTGCACATCGGGGACAAACTGCACGGGCCCGCCGGAGAAGTCGGTAACCACGGTCTCTCCCTGCAGGGCGATGAGCAATCCGGGGAAGACATCTACAAACGGCTGCTGCCGGGCGAAATAAACGTCGATCTTCCCCTCGGCAACGTCAACGAACCCATATGGCCCGCCGTTGGGGAGGAAGAACTTAAACGCATAAAGCAGCGGGGCGTATTCGTCCACCAGGGGCTTAAGGAAACTCCCCGGCTTCATGGCATAGGACTCCACGCTTGCCTCTTCGATCTCCTGAACAACCTTGCGTCCCATTCTCCGCCGATATTCCGCGTTAAGGGCAAACACATGCTCCAGGCGGTCGCCGGCGAGCCTGCCCACATAGGCACCCTGGTCGCTGGCGAACGCCATTACCCCGTGCACTGCGTCGCCGACAACTGCCGTAAGCGGCTTGCCCTCATGCGAATAAAACGCGAGCGAGGTATACCAAAAGTCGGGAATGCCGCGCTTAAACAAATAGCTCCCATCGAACGGGTCGGAGACGGCGTAGATGGGCTCGCCCGTGGCGCTCGTGTTTAGCTCCACCCGCTCCGCCTCCTCGGAGAGGAGGATTGTCGGCTGGCCGCGCTCCTCCAGGCGGCGGACGTAGCCGTCTTCGCAGTCCTTGTCTACGCGGAAGATCTCCGGGTCCCACTCCTTAAACTCCCCGATGCGCTCCTGGACGACCTCGCCCCCGACGTTTAGCTCGTTAAGATGCGCGATGGTGTCCAGCGCTTCAGCGACGCAGGCGAGGTTAAACCCGAGAAGGTCGCCATATTGGGCGAAGTTTTGTAATCGTCTAGAAAACAGGTCCTCGGCCACGGCAGTCACTCCGCTCGTTTAGATTTCCCCGGCGCCCTGCCGCGCGGGAGAGGTTATTGCTCCAGATCCCGCGACGGGGAGGCATACCTCCACCGCCACGGGCAAGTCCCGCGGCTCGTAGTAGCGCTCGGCCAGGGCGCGGACAAGGTCCTCCGCGCACGGGGCGCGCACCAGGGCCATCATCGAGCCCCCCAGCCCAGCCCCGGAGATCTGCGCCCCGACCACGCCCGGCACGGCCTGCGCTACGTCAACCATAAGGTCGATCT
The DNA here is from genome assembly GCA_964565895.1 of uncultured Armatimonadia bacterium. GTDB lineage: Bacteria > Armatimonadota > Zipacnadia > UBA1398 > CAZMGT01 > CAZMGT01. The sequence continues at coordinate 8,638 of CAZMGT010000062.1, read as the reverse complement.
CCGGCACGCTGCACGCATATGCTCCGGGAAGCTCGGCCAACGCCCGCGGGCCGTCGCCCTCGCCGCGCTCCCAGCGCTCGGCAAGCTCCCCAAGGTAGCGCCCAGATGTCGGCGCAGCAAAAGGCTCCTGCCGCCCGTCGCGCAGGGTGCGCGCAACGCGGTCGCCATCGTGCGAGATGCTCATCATCCGCCCGAAGCGCTCTACATCGCCGCGCTCCAACAGCCGCGGGGCAAGGCGTGCGCGCTCGCACTCGGCCACGCCAAACAGGCACACCCCGCGCAAGGCATAGCCCTCTTTTGGTTCGCTGTGCGAGGCGAAGATCTCCTCCAAGCGAGCCTCGCCGGCGAGCAGCTCCTGGCAAAGCTCAGCGCGTGTGGCGCGCTCGGGCAGTGCGGCAAGCATGCGCAGCACATGGCTTTCGCTTACCCCGAGCGCCCGCGGGTTAACGTCGCGCAGGCGAGGCATGCGCGGGGCGAGCTCGGCAAACCGCCGGTGCAGCAGCAAAAGCCCCAGCTCATAGGCCGCGACGCGACTGTTAAATACGTCGCGCGCGCCGCCCGCCTTGTGCGCCTGAACAAGGGAGTTGGCGATAACGACACGATACTCCTCGGGTAATGGAGCATAGTCTACGGAAAACGGAGCAAAGCTTATATGCGACACTTGCCCCGCCCGGCCGAGCTTTATCGCGGCGTGGTCGCCGCTGCCCCCGCGCGTCCCGACATACCACTCGCCCTCGCCGCACGCGGCGATAAACTCCTCCTCGCTCAGCGAAACGCCGTTCAGGGCAAGCAGCGCCTCTGCCGCAGCAACAAACAGCGCCGACGACGAGGACAGCCCAGCCATGGGGGGCACGTTGCCCGAGAACACGGCGTCCATCCCGCACAAGCGTGGGGAAAGCGCTGCGGAGGGCTCGCGAAAGCGGTTTTGAAAGTACACAGCGGCGGCCTTGACGTAGTTGATCCACTCCCGCGCGGTGCCTGCGCGCTGGCGCTCTTGGAATTTCGCCGCCGTCCAGCGGTCCCACTCCTCCAGCGAGGAGACCTTGCTTTCGGGCAGCTCCGCGGAAATGGAGAACTGGCGCGGCGGATACTGGGCCTCGTCTACATTGTGGGCGACGATCGTGTCGTCGCTGCGCCCGCTTGCTACGACGAGAACCTCGCGGCTTAGGGCGATGGGGTTAACATCGCCCCCGCGGTGGTCAATATGCCGGCCCATCAGGTTTACCCGGCCCGGCGCGCGCGCAAGCAGCACCTCGCGCTCCTCGCCGAACGTTCGCGCGAACTTTTCCAGAGCGGCAAGCCACGCCTGGCGCCGCTCGGCGTGCAGCGCCTCGTCTGGGCCGTAAAGCTGGCGAAACAGCGCCCTTTGCTCCGGCCCAAACTGCCGCAACGCGGCGACCCATTCCCTCGCTCGCACGGCGCAACGCCTCGCTTGTCGGCCAGGGCTAGCTGCTCCTGGGCACTTCCTCAAGCGGCTTAACGTTGCCCAACACGTACTTCGGCCCGGCAACGGGCGCCGCCCACCGCACGGCGTTGGCGATTACCCGCAGCACCTGCTCGTTGTAGTAGATGGGATAGGTCTCGTGCCCCGGGCGGAAGTAGAAGATCTTCCCCGCGCCGCGGTAAAAGCAGCAGCCGCTGCGGAACACCTCGCCCCCGGGAAACCAGCTAATGAACACCAGCTCGTCCGGCTCGGGGATAACGAAGTGCTCGCCGTACATCTCCGTGTGTTCGAGCTCGATATACTCCCCGATGCCCTCCACGATGGGGTGCCCGGGGGCGACGACCCACAGCCGCTCCTTCTCGCCAATCTCCCGCCACTTCAGCGCGCACGAGGTGCCCATTAGCCGGCGGAAGATTTTCGAGAAATGGGCGGAGTGCAAAACGATCAGCCCCATGCCCTCGAGCACCCGCTGGTGGACCTTGTCCACAATGTCGTCGCGCACTTCGTTGTGGGCAAGGTGCCCCCACCAGGTGATAACGTCGGTGTTCTCGAGCACGTCGTCGGTCAGGCCGTGGTCGGGCTCGTCGAGGGTTGCCGTGCGCGCCTCGATCCCCGGCTGGCTGTTAAGGTAGTTGGCGATTACCGTGTGCATCCCCTCGGGATACACGGCGCGCACCTTCTCGTGCTTCTTCTCATGCCGCCCCTCGTTCCAAACGGTAACGCGAATTACTTCGGCCATCTTCTCCTCCCGCTTTCTGCCCTGAAAATGTCGTTGCGCGGAGCGCCGTGCGGAACAGTTCCCCGCGCCCCGCGCCAAGCCCTCCAGCAACCACAGCCCCCTTCGCACATCCCTCAGCACGCACCCCGCTGTGCGCCTACGCAGCGCCGCTCAGCGGATTGAGGCGCACTTGAGCCAGACCGTTTTGGGCGGCGCGTCAAGCGAAAACATAATGTATCAGGCGGCGCTAACGTTGCAGCGGGCGCGATTGCTGCGCCGCGTGGCGCGAAGGTCCGTTGACGTGCTGCCAGGAGGGCTCGGGGAGGGGGAAATATATCGCCTATTCATACGACAAGGCTCTCACCATACACCCTTCTCGCAGCGTCGGTTGGCCGTCGCATGTTGCATCTGTGGGTTATTCCGCTTTTTCCTGCAGTAAGGAGGCAAGGCGATCCAGCGCCTGGTACTGATGGTCAGCGATGGCATCTAAAAACGGCCTAGGATCTCCTCCGACGACCGCGATCTTTTTCCCCAACGAGCCCACGCTGGCGCCTACCGGAAATTCCAGCCGAAACAAGTGCTCGGGAGGATCGGTGTCGAACGAACAGTCGTGCAAGAACATGACTACTCTTCTTTGAACGACGGCGCTCTCGGAGCCAGCCGGGGTGTGGAGTATGGTCGTGAGGTATCCCTGCGGCACCCACGCTCGCCCTGTAGTTTGCGCAAATCCTAGGGCTCGCGTTACGGACCGGTAGAGCGCCACGCCGGGCATCGTCGTTGGGTTGGGCCACGTTGCCTCTTCGCGAAGCGGCAAGAACCCGGCATCAATGGCTAGCCAGCGCGTGCTCACTTCCCCGTCGGCGTAGCGCACCTGTATTTTCGCGCAGCGATGACCGTCGACCGCCTCCTCGCCTTGGTAAAAGGCCATGCCTCGGGCGAACACCCGGGCAAGCCAAAATGCTTCCAACGGAGTGTCTGGAGGTTCTAGGCGCAGAGTCCCTCGCCACAGGTCTCGCTGGAAAATCAGCCCGTTGTCCGAAAGCCCGCGTTGGACCATTCCTACCAGCGTGAGCGGGTTAAACGACCATGTTCTGGAGCCATCGAAGACGCAAATATAGCCCCGACGTTGTTCGTTAGGGCTACGCGGCGCGTAATACATGTATTCCCAGCGAAAGCGCTCCCCCGAAAACGCCCACTTTTGCAATTCCAGATGATCCGCCTGCTCCAGCTTGTCTTGTGCTGTCGCGGGTAGCCCCATCTGCTCGGCATACCGCGGGTTGCCTATTGCGCACACCGTGGCATAGCCCATTCCGCGCACAAGCAGGTCGCGATTGTGTTCTATACCGCCAAGGACCGTCGTTACCTCAGGCGGGATGTCCCTCTTGCCCCAAACTGCAGCGCTGCC
>CAZMGT010000062.1:0-4971 GCA_964565895.1 uncultured Armatimonadia bacterium | reverse complement strand
GCAATACCTAGACAGGTACGTCACCTCCAGAAGAGGCTGTTCTGTTGCCTCGCCGGTGTTCAATTTGCAGGGTGCTCAGCCTGGGAGCAGCAGGGCAAGTTCGCCACCTCTGGCCGACTATTTGTCGCCCCACTCGTTGAGAACGGCCTCGCGGTCGATGCGCAGCAGCACTCTGGCCTCGGCGGCTAGTCCCCGCTTGCGCAACTCTTCCGCGGCCTTGCTTATCCATTCCTGAGCCTTGCCAACGTCGCCCTCGCGCGCAAAGCTCCGCGCCACCTCTATCGCAGCGCGGCTGCGCGCCCGCCCGGGATCCCACTTGTCAATCGGGAGAAAGTGCGCTCTATACTCTGCGGTACGCCCCTCGCGCAAAAGGTCCGCATAACGTAGCGACAAGGCAACGCTAGCAAAGAGTCCGCCTGCGTCGACCTGGGCTGCCTGCTCTAACAGCGTTTGCGCAGCTTCGTGCTCGCCCACGCTTGACTTAAGCATCGCCAGGTGAAGAAGCAAATCGGCTACCGGGCGCACAAACTCGCGGTTATAGCCCCCTTCCTCATTCCGGGCCAGTGCCAACCCTCGTTCCAGCCAGGAGATGGCCTCGCGAAGCTCCCCGGCTGTTCTGAGCGACATGCCAAGGTCCAACACACGCCACAGGATGGGCAGGGAGGGCTGGCCCGATGCTTCCTGCTGGGCGGCGATCACCTCGGACAACAGCGCTCCTGCCTTGGACAGGCTCCCCGCCAGGGTAAGCACCTCAACTAAAAACAGCTTGTCTTGCGCGTCGGCCCTATCGATCGCCTCGCTTTCTGCAAAACGGTCCCCTCCCAGGCATGCCACAAGCGCACGGGCAGCCTGCTCAGTGCGCGAGCCAGGGCGCGAGCGCGTGATGCTTTCCCACAGCTTCCGCAAGTCGCCAAGCTCCAGCCGATATCGCGCAATAAGCGCCGACGCTTCGCTGACCTCGGGCGTGGAGCGAAACAGGGCGTTCTCTAGGGCGGCCAGCCCCAGTTCCTTGCGCTTAGCGGACACTATCTCGCCGATGGCAACGGAGGAGGGCAGCATGGACTCGTTGCCAGAGGCGGCCGCCGCACGGGCTATCGCCATCAGCTCCTGGGCTAACACAGGCGCAACAAGGCGCGATGGCTCGCTCTGTCTCCCGACCCTAAGCCCCGCGGGCAAACGAGCGACGGGCATAGCAGCAACCCTCAGCGCCGCCTTTGAGCGTAGCCTGGCCAAATCCAGCGTGCACTTGGGCGAGCCGGGGACGACCGCCACCTTGCCGCCTCTTACCCCGCGCGAGGCATAGACCACCAAGCGGTTGGCAAGCAGCAAGTTCCCATCGCGGGCCTTCAGGCAGCGGGCGATCTCGTGCACGTTCGCCGCCCGCAGGGCGTCGGTCTGCGCTTGCCCATATTCTCCACAGAGAGCCTCTATCGCTTTCTCATACCTACTCACATATAGCAGAATGTCCGTGCGATACCGCGGATACTGCCCCGCTGCGGCAAGCAGCGCCTGCTTCGCCTCACCGCCCAGCCGCAACCCGGGCAGCTCAGGCACGCCTTCCGTGCGCTTGCCTGTTTGCTGAAACTCAAAAAACGGCTGCGCAGCGCTCGGGGAAACCGCGCGGAGGAACATCTGCTCTGACACTAGCTCCGCCGCTTGGCGCACCGCTTCCGTCTCGTATGGACACAAGCAAAACGCGCGGAAGCCGATCCCCACCGCCTCTTTGCTCAAGTTCCACCGCTGCAGGAGCTCGCAAATGCGTCCCTGCAGGGCAACGTCGCGCACGGTGGCCGGTGAAAACAACGGCAGATGGTCGAGCACGGCAAGCGCCAGCTCCCGCCGCTTGTCCCGCCCAGCTACGGGCATCAGCTCTTCCGGCCGCCCAGCGAGCAAAAGCTCCGCGAGGGCCAAACAGGCTTGCGGCGTCGCCGCGAAGTTGTGCTTCTCAGCCACTGCCCCGAGCCGCTTGACGATCGCATACGCCTCATGCTCGGCGTTGGCTTTCGCTTCGACAAGCGCCAGCTCAGCGGCTGCGCGGCAAAGCGCTTGCTCATACTGGGGAAACTGGCTTAGCGGATAGGCGGAAAGCGCGCGGGAAAGAGTGGCGCGCGCGGAGTTAAGCTCACCGCGCGCTAGCGCCTCTTCGGCCCACTCCAGCTCCTGCTGCGGTGTGGCGTGTGCCGCGGAAACAAAAAGCGCAGCGGAGAACAGAACACCAACCGACCACCGGAAAGGTGCGCTGCGCATCGTATGGGCCCCGCACCGGGGTTTTTCGCGCCCAATCTCTGCCATCTTATCTGCCTGGTTAGCCCTAAGTCAAGCGACGGGGCAGAAGTTTTACCGGCATTTAACAATGAGGTCGCGATGGAATACGCGACGTGTCTTTCCTTGATGAGCATGCTACGCTTTTTTGGCCGCGCAAAGGATCCCCCCGCAGGGCCAAGAAGGACGACACAAACCGGCCACACAGCCGGAAAAATCGGAGGCAGGTGCTATGCACCGCGCCTTCCTTTGCCTTGTTGCTGCGCTCTTCCTTCTGCCGCTCAGCGCACGCGCTGACCTAGCTCAGGACTTGGCGGAGTTCAGCGACCTGTGGGCGGCGGCCCCGAAGAACGCACGCGCGAGCAGCAAGCCGCTGGTCAAGGTCGCGCGGGAAATCGTCGCCCGCTACAACCCAGCGGACTATCCGGGACAGCTCCGCCCGCTAGCCCAGGCATATTGGGTTGTCGCGCAGGCCAACGCGAAAGCAAAAAAGCACAAGGAGAACCTGGAGCTTGTCTCGCGCATCCTCTGCTGCAATGTCCCGGGCGAGTGGTATGTGGAGGGGCTGGTGGCCACGGGCCTGTGGGCGGCGCACATTTGCCGCGAGACGGAGAAGGGCCTTGAGCTAATCGAGCGCGGCAACGAGTTGCTTGGGCCGCGCTTTGCCTATGGTCCGCGCACGGTGATGTACAAACGCGTGGTAGACATCTACCTCGACGCCGGCCGCGCGGACGACGCTCTGGCGTTCGTCGAAGAATGCCTGCGCACAAGGCCGTGGTATTTCAGCTCGGCGAAGTTCTGGCAGGAAGCGTATCGTGTATTCCGTCGAGCGCAGAGGGTGGACGAAGCGAGGCAAGCGGCAAAGCTTGCGTTTATGCTTTGCGCGTACAACGAGGAGGAGATCGCCCAGGCGGTGGATTTGGTAGTGCAAGCATTTACCGCGCAGATGGACGTGGCTGCGGCGAACCAATTCTTAGACTATCAGCAAAACAGCGCCAAGCCCAATCCTCTAGCCGCCATTCCGCTTCCTCAGCTCACGGCAAACGAACGCAGGCTTGCTTTTCAGGCCGCGGAAAGCCACCGTCAGGCGAGGGCCGACTCGCTTATCTCCCTGCACCTAATGCTCGGGGAGTATGACGAGGCGCTGGGCATGGCTAGGCAAATGCTTGGCGCAGCGAAGACGCAGGCCGAGCTAAGCGCGGCCCTGGCCGAAATCGCCCGCTGCTTTAAGGCGAAGGACATGAACCTCATTCGCGCGAACCAGTTCCTCCGATACGCGCGGATGGGAAAAGGAGCAAATCCGCTCGACAATTTCTGAACCTGCTCATCATTTCTGCAAGGCCCTCCGCCACCGCGCGCCGCAAATCACGCTCGCCGCTGCACGACCGCCTGTGCGACGCAGCTCGCGCACCTCGGTGCCCTTCGCGCGGCGCTCAGCGCTCCGCCGGCTGGGCGCCGCCGCGGTAGAGCTTCGGGTCAATGGGCGCTTGCACGGACACGCATACCAGCCCCTTCGGGCCGGCTACCGTTCCATGATACTCCCCGGGCGAGACGAGGATTACATCGCCCGCGGCAATGGGGTGCTCGGCCCAGTTGTGCCTAATGACCCCGCCCCCTTCCAGGACAAGAATCAGGTCCTCCGAGTGCTCGTGGATGTGCTGCTTAAACGCTTGGCCGGGGGCAAAGCGCGCGTAGTTGAACGTCAGGTGCTGCGCGCCCTCCTCGGGGCCGATAACGCGACGCGTATCGCCTGGGCCCATGTCAAACGGCACGCCGTCGTCCATGCGCTTAATGAGCATCGCTTGCTTCACCCGCCCTTCGCGGGCTGCGCCGTTCGGCAGAGCGCCGCGCGGCGCCTGCTCGCAGGGCAGGTTTTGCCTCAGGCGGCACAGAACGCCGCGCGGAAAAGCGCGCGTGGCGCAGCTCTGCGCCGCGCTGGGGGTGAGAACTGTGGCCGCCACCGAGAGCCAGCGCACGTGCGTTGTGGTCATCTCCGACGCCCACTTCGGCGACCCCGCTTCGGAGATCTGCCGCCCCGCGGTGCAGAGAGCCGTTGTCCGCCGCCTGCGCGCGCTGGGGCAGATCGACGAGTTAGTCTTCCTCGGCGACACGCTGGACTTAAACTACGGCACGTGGACCACGGCGATCGAAGGCTGGCCGCGGCGCAGAGGAACGGAGATTAGGCTCGGCCTGCGCGATTTTCTGGAGGCGCTCGAGGGGTGCTCTGTGGACAGCGAGCCGCTTGTGCGCCGCTATGTCTACGTCGTGGGCAACCACGACTACATGGTTTTCGACTACTTGGAGCGGAACAGGATCTTAAGCGGCTTGCTCGAAGGGCGGCGGCTGCGCGGGCGGACCATTGCCCGCGACAGCTTTACCCTGTGCTTCCTCCACGGCCTTCTCCCCCGCGCGCGGCGGCCGGCTCTGGTTGTCAAATATCCCGACCACGTGCTCGAGCTGGGCGGGCGGCAGGTGCTCCTCACCCACGGGCACCACCTCGACCGCAAGCAAACCCTTTTTTGCCCCATGCCTCTGGCCGAGGCGCCGAGGCGCGTTAAACCGAGCAGAAGGTTCTTGCGCGAGTTCGACTTTGGCATCGCTCAGCAGCAGTGGTTCGCCCGCGCGCTTACCATGAAGCATACGCGCCGCGCCCGAATACACCGCACCGTAGACGCCGTAGCCACCCTCCTCGCCCGGTGGGAGGAAATT
>CAZMGT010000061.1:0-22034 GCA_964565895.1 uncultured Armatimonadia bacterium | reverse complement strand
TACTTTTCCGGCCACAAGGGAAAAGTCTGCTCAAGCTCCTCCACCCATGTCCCGTCCAGAAAATCCCGCGTGCGCATTACTATCCGGTCGTCGAAGATCTCAAACACCCGATACTCCCGCCGCTCTCGCCCAACCGCGGCCCATCCCCCGATGTTCGCGCTGACGATGTGAATCGTTCCGTCCGCCTCATATACCTGGCCATAGCCGTGGTCGCACTTCATCCGATTGTCGTTGTGCACGTGTCCCGTGAGGAACAGCCGCGCGTTGGGCAGCTCGCGCAGCGTCGCGGCCATCATGGCCGACTCCGCGAGAAATAGATAAAACGGCGGGTTGTCGGGCGAAAGAAGCTTCGCCAAGCACATATCGTCGCGGTTCGCGCACGACCAAAACGTCGTATCTTTCACCGGCGCATGGCAGAGGACGATGCCCAGCTTGTCGCGCTGCCCCTTAAGCTCCCGCTTGATAAACTCCCCCGCGTCCTCGCCCACGGACATGCGGTGGTCATCGTTCATCGCTCCCACGGCGACGAAGTGCACCGGGCCGAACGAAAGCGCCCACCGCGCGGGCTGGCCCACGTAGCGCAGCCATGCCTCATCTCCGCCCGCGGCAAAATCTGCGTTGCCACGCGAGGCGATCATTGGCCAGCGGCAGCGCTCAAACACAAGCTCCCGGCACAGCACCCAGTGGCGCTCCTGAAAATCAACCAGGTCGCCGCCGATACACAGAACGTCGATGTCCAGCCGGGCGAGGTCGGCCATTGCCGCCGCCGTCTTCTCGTTGGAGACGTCGTCATAGCCCACGTGCAGGTCCGTAATATAGGCAAAAACCAGCTCTGCGCGCCGTGCCATAAACTGGGTTCCTCCGCAATGGGGTGGGGCCCGCCCGCGCCTATTCATTCTGTCCGAGCGGGGGCCGCCCGTCAACCGCACGCGGACACACTTCCCATCGCGCGGCCCTTCTCCTTCGCCCGTTGCGCGCTCACTTTCGCTTTCTCTTGCCCAGCGGTATAATTGCACTTTCGGAAAGGAAGCGATACGATGAGCACGCTGCTGCAACGCATCCGCGAGCGCGCGCAACAGGCCCAGCGCACGGTCGTTCTCCCCGAAGGCGAAGACGAGCGCACTCTACGCGCCGCGGCGGCTTTCGTTCGCGATAAACTGGGCTCGGCCATTGTTCTCGGCGACCCAGAGGACATCTCTCGCCGCGCCCGCGAGCTGGGCGTTGACCTCTCCGGGGTCGAGCTTGTCGACCCCACTTCCTCCCCCAAGCTCCACGACTACGCCAACACCCTTTACCAACGGCGCAAGGCCAAGGGCATGACCGAGGAGCAGGCCCTGCGCCTCGCTTCCGACCCCCTCTACTTCGGCCCGCTAATGGTCCGCCACCGCGACGCCGACGGCTGCGTGCAAGGCGCAGCGCATACTACCGCCGACGTCATCCGCGCGTTCATCTACTGCATCGGCACCGCTCCGGGCTGCAAAACCGTCTCTAGTTGCACGATCATGGTCACCCAACAGCGCCAATATGGCGTAGACGGGGCGGTCCTCTTCGCCGATGCCGGCGTGGTTCCCGATCCCACGCCCGACCAGCTCGCGGACATCGCCATCGCCTCCGCGGAGAGCGCGCGCGTGTTTTTAGAGACCGAGCCCCACGTTGCCATGCTCTCGTTCTCCACCCACGGCAGCGCCAAGCACCCCCTGGTGGACAAGGTCGTCGCGGCCACGGAACGGGTGCGCCAACGCGCCCCGGACCTCCTCGTCGACGGCGAGCTTCAGGGCGACGCCGCGCTCGTTCCCGAAATCGCCGCGCGCAAGTGCCAGGACAGCCCTGTGGCCGGGCGGGCCAACGTCCTCATCTTCCCCGACCTCGACGCGGGGAACATCTGTTACAAGCTCGTCGAGCGCCTCGGGGGCGCGCGGGCGTTTGGCCCCCTTGTTCAGGGCACGGCGTTGCCCGCGTTCGACCTCTCCCGCGGCTGCTCCGCCGAGGATATCGTTAACGTCGCTGCGCTGGCCTGTATTCGCGCGCAGTATCTTGCGGAGACGAAAAACATGGAGGAATGGCTCGCCGCCTCCTAGCGCGCTAGGGCGACAAGAGGATACGGGCGCTTGCCTTTGCTTGGGGAGGGGACGAGACTGCCCCCGAGCGAGCCGAGGGCGGCACGGTTTTGCGGTGGCCAAAAAGACCGCACCGCTAGCCGCACACTGCCGCAGTTCTACCAAGAGAGCCGCAGCAGTGCGGGGGGGTACCGGCTAGCGGTGCATGCGCCCCGAGCCAGTTCCTCGGGGCAGCTACGATATATCATTACCCGTCGCACTGTGCGACGACACAGCATTGTTATTTTACCAGAGGTGGCATGGGAAGCATATGTTCTTTACGTCACAATCCTGTTACATGGCCCGGGCCAACTTTCCCGCGGCAAACTGGCCCGCTCCAGCCGCCTCCTGCCTGGCCCGAACTCCTCGGGCAAGCCTTTACTTTCCCCAGGCGCTTTGCTATACTCTTTTTGCGCCGATCGCAAATGGTTTGCTGCGCTTTTGCTCGTGGGCGGTTAGTTCAGTGGCTAGAATGCTTCCCTGACGCGGAAGAGGTCGCTGGTTCGAATCCAGCACCGCCCACCAGTGGAATCTAACTCGCCCGGGCGTTTCCGGGCGAGTTGCTTGTTTTGCGCCTGCCGTGTTTTGCCGTTAGCTTGCGCTGGGCTGTGCCGGAGTTCTCCCGCCGCCCGCCGTACCGAAAAGGGTGCCGAAAAATGGCTGGTCAGCTTCCCGATGCCCAAGCGATCCGTATCACTCTGCCCGACGGCTCTTCGCTCTCCGTCCCGCGCGGCACAACGCCCGCCCAGGTCGCAGAGCAAATCGGCCCGCGCCTGGCCAAAGACGCCCTCGCGGCAAAGGTCAATGGCCGGCTCATCGGGCTTAACGAGCCGCTCCACGCCGACGCCCAGCTCACCATCCTCACGTTCGCCGACCCCGAGGGCCGCGAGGTAATGCGCCACAGCGCCGCCCACGTCATGGCCCACGCCGTGTGCGAGCTGTTCCCCGGCGCCCGCCTGGCCATCGGCCCTGCCCTTGAGGACCGCTTTTATTACGACTTCGACCTCCCCCGCCCCCTTACCCCGGACGACCTCCAGGCCATCGAGCAGCGCATGGCCGAGATCGTCGACCGCAACCTGCCCATCGTGCGCGAGGTCCTCTCCCGCGACGAGGCGCTTGAGCTGTTCCGCAAGCTCGACCAGAAATATAAAGTGGAAATAATCAACGAGCTGCCCGACGACGAGCCGGTGACCATCTATCGCCAGGGCGAGTTCGTCGACCTCTGCCGCGGGCCGCACCTGCCGAGCACCGGCCGCGTGGGCAAGGTGTTTAAGCTCCTCTCCATCGCCGGCGCCTATTGGCGCGGCGACGAGTCGCGCGAGCAACTGCAGCGCATCTACGGCACGTGCTTCGAGACCAAGGCGCAGCTTGAGGAGTTTCAAGAGCGCCTGGCCGAGGCCGAGCGGCGCGACCACCGCAAGCTCGGCCCCCAGCTCGACCTGTTCATGTTCTTCCCCGAGGCCGGCCCCGGCCTCCCGTTCTATCCCCCCAACGGGGCCATGCTCAAACGGATCATCGAGCAGTGGCTCACCGACCTACACCTCAAGCGCGGCTATCAGCTCGTCTGGACGCCCCACCTCATCCGCTCCGAGCTGTGGCACATCTCCGGCCATTACCAGACGGGCTACCCCATGTACTTCACCGAGATCGAGGGCCAGGAGTACGGCGTAAAGCCCATGAACTGCCCGGGCCACATCCTCATTTACAAAAGCCACACCCGCAGCTACCGCGACCTGCCCATCCGCTACTTCGAGCTGGGCACGGTCTATCGCCACGAGCGCGCCGGCGTGCTCCATGGCCTGCTCCGCGTGCGCGGGTTCACCCAAGACGACGCGCACATCTTCTGTACGCCGGACCAGCTCGTGAGCGAGATCTGCGGCGTTATCGAGTTCGGCCAGGAGATGCTCCGCGTATTTGGCTTCGAGGAGTTTCGCTACGTCCTCTCCACAAAACCCGAGAAGGCCGTGGGCGACGACGCCCTCTGGGAGCGGGCCACCGATGCTCTGCGCCAAGCCCTGGAGCAGTTCGGCCTGGACTACGACGTGGAGGAGGGCGGCGGCGCGCACTATGGCCCGAAGATCGACCTTAAGCTCAAAGACGCCCTCGGCCGCGAGTGGCAGGGCTCTACCATCCAGTGCGACCTCAACCTTCCCGAGCGGTTTGACCTTACATATATCGGCGAGGACGGCAAGGAGCACCGCCCGGCGATGATCCACCGCGTTGTGCTTGCCGGCATCGAGCGCTGGATCGGCATCCTCATCGAGCACTACGGCGGGGCGTTTCCCCTCTGGCTTGCGCCCGTGCAAATCGTCCTTCTCCCCATCGCCGACCGGCACAATGAGTACGCCCGCGCCGTGGCCCAAAAGCTTCGGGAAAACGGTTTTCGCGTGGAGGTTGACGAGCGCTCGGAGCGAATCAGTTACAAGGTGCGCGAGGCCGAGTTGCAGAAGATTCCGGTGATGCTTATCGTCGGCGACCGCGAGGTAAGCTCGGAGCAGGTGTCGGTGCGCCGGCTGAAGCGTGGCGATCTCGGCCCCTGCCCTGTGCAGGAGCTGATTAGCACACTTCGCCAAGAACTGGCTGGGGGTGAAGCCGGATAGACAGAAATCTCCGCGTTAACGAGCGGATTAGGGCGCGTGAAGTGAGGGTTATCGGGGTGGACGGCAAGCAAATCGGCATTATGTCCCCCCGCGAGGCTTTGCAGATCGCCCGCGAGCTGGACTTGGACTTGATCGAGGTCGACCCCAACGCGCGGCCGCCCGTCTGCCGCATTATGGACTACGGCAAGTACAAGTACCAGCTCCGCAAAAAGGAAAAAGACAGCGCCCGGCACGCGCGCAGCCTCGAGCTAAAAACCGTTCGTATCCGGCCGTCCACCGACGAGCACGACTTTCAGGTGAAACTAAGAAACGCACGCCGCTTCCTGGAGCGCAAGCGAAAGGTGCGTATTAACATGATGTTCCGCGGTCGAGAAATCGTCCATCAGGACCTCGCGCGCGAAAAGCTCATGCGCCTCGCGCAGGAGCTCGCCGACGTGGGCGAGGTCGAGCGTATGCCCGCCTTGGAGGGCCGCAACATGACCATGATCATCGCCCCCAAGGCCTCCGACTAAGCGGAACCTTCTCCGAAAACCCACCGTTCCTTCTCCGGCAGCGGCTCGTGCGCCGTCTAGGGAGTGTTTTCCATGCCGAAAATGAAAACGAAAGCTACTGCGAAAAAGAGGTTTAAGCTTACGGGCAGCGGCCGGCTTATGCGCCGCCGCGGCACTCATAGCCACCTTAACTACAAGAAAACCGAGGCCCGCAAGCGGCGCCTGCGCCTGCCCACCGACGTGTTCAAAGGCGACCGCAAAAAAGTGCGCAAGCTCCTCCCCTACCTCTAGCGCAAAAGGAGTGGAAACCCCATGCCTCGCGTGAAAACCAACGTCGCCTCGCACAGGCGAAAAAAGAAAATCCTTAAAGCGGCAAAAGGCTACTGGGGCGCCCGCCACAGGTGGTACAAAGTCGCCAAAGAAGCCGTTATGCACGCCGGCCAATACGCCTATCGCGACCGCCGGCAGCGCAAGCGCGACTTCCGCAAGCTGTGGATCGCCCGCATTAACGCCGCCGTCCGCCAGCGCGACATGACCTACAGCCGGTTCATTGCCGGCCTGCGCTCCGCGGGCGTGGCTATTGACCGCAAGATCCTCGCCGACCTCGCCGTGCGCGACCCGAAGGCGTTCGACGAGATCGTAAACATCGCCCGGCAGGCCCTCGCCGCATAGCGCGTCGCGTTCCGCGCCGCCTGCCCCGCGGGGGGCTCCGCCCTCACTATGGCGGAATCGATAACCAGCCGGCGAAACCCGCGCATCCGCCACCTGCGCGAGCTGTTGCGCGCCCCTCGTGCGCGGCGCGAGGCCGGCCAGTTCGCCGCCGAGGGCGCGCGCGCGGTTTGCGAGGCCCTCCGCGCCGGCTGGCAGCCGCTTGAGCTTCTCCTGCGCGACCCGCCCCGCGTCCCCCGCGACATCGAGGCCCTCCGCGCGCTGCTTCCCCACCCTCAGCCCCCCGCCTATCTCGTCGCCGCGCAGGTGCTCGACTGGGCCATCGACGCCGAGGGCTCGGTCGACGCTGTGGCCATCTTTCCCCTCCCCGGCCTTCCTCCCGTGCAGGCCATTGTCGGCAACCCCGCCGCGCTGCTCGTCGGCGAGGACATTCAGGACCCGGGCAACGTCGGCGCCCTGCTCCGCATCGCCGAGGGCGCGGGGCTCGACGGCGTGCTCCTCCTCGGCCAGTGCGCCGACCCGTTCGGCCCCAAAGCCGTCCGCGGCTCCGCGGGCGCCGTGTTCTGCGTAAACATCGCCCGCGGGCAAAGCTTCGCCGACGTCCCCTGGCCCGAGCTAAACCTTACCCTCATCGGCACCACCGCCGACGCCCCGACCTCCTGCTTCTCGCTAAACCTCAACCGCAGCGTGGCCTTGCTCTTCGGCAACGAATCGCGCGGCCTGCGCCCGGAGACCCTCGCCGCCTGCCACGAGCTCGCCGCCGTCCCCATGGCCGGCCAACTCCCCTCGCTTAACGTCGCTGCGGCGGCGGCGGTGTTCGCCTTCGAGTGCGCGCGCCAGCAGGGAAGGCTCCCCGGCTAGCCTCTCCGCGGTCGGGAAGGATCGCCCCCCTGTCCATCGAATCTCCCTCTCGGAGGGGAGGCCGCCGCGGTGCTCCGCTCGGTGTTGTCCTGCCTCCTTCTGCTTGGCGCGACCTCGGCGGGCCTGTGCCAGCAGAAGGCCGCTTTACCCCCGGATGTCCCTTCCGGGCGCCTGTTTAGCGACGCCGTAGCCGAGCTCTTTGCCATCGGCGTGCTCGAAGGCTACCCGGATGGCACGTTCCGCGGCGACCAGCCGATAACGCGCTACGAGGCGGCCGTCGCCCTGTGGCGGCTGTGGCGCTATCTTACCTCGCCCGAGAACAAGTTCCGCGGGCCAAAGGGCGACCCAGGCCCGCGCGGCGACCCCGGCCCCGCAGGTCCCCCCGGGCCTCAGGGCCCGCTGGGCATTCAGGGCCCTCCCGGGCCGCGCGGCCCCCAGGGGCCGCCAGGCCGTCCCGGGCACATGGGCGACCCGGGCCCCCAGGGCCCTCCCGGCCCCCCTGGCCCACCTGCGGCCCTCGCGCCCGCTCGCTCGTCCTCGGCTCGCCCTGCCCAGCCTAAGTCGCCACATCCCTCGCCCGCCGCCGTTGCCGCCGCTTCGTCCTAGGCCGGCCGGGCCGAGCCCTGCCAACAAAAAAGCGCCGCCTTCCCGCGGCGCCAAGGTTCAAAAACCCTGCTTTGCGGCTATTGCCCCTGCTCCGCTTCCCCCTCCTCCGCGCGCTCGCCGGCGAGCTGCTCCAGCCGCGCGCGGATAAACGGGTCCAGCTCCCCGTCGAGCACAGCCTGCGCGTCGCTCGTGGTATATCCCGTGCGCAGGTCCTTAACCATCGTATAGGGGTGCAACACGTAGGAGCGGATCTGGCTCCCCCACTCAATGGGCGGCTTCTCCCCGCGCAGCTTGGCCAGCTCCTCCTCTCGCTTGCGCCGCTCCTCCTCATACAGCCGCGCCCGGAGCATCTTCATCGCCAGCGCGCGGTTCTGGTGCTGCGAGCGCTCGTTTTGGCACTGCACCACGATCCCCGTGGGCAGGTGGGTAATGCGCACCGCGGAGTCCGTCTTGTTCACGTGCTGCCCGCCCGCGCTGCTCGCCCGAAACGTCTCGACCTTCAGGTCGCCGGGGTCGATCTCGATCTCAATTTCCTCGTCCAGCTCGGGGATAACGTCTACCGAGGCAAACGTGGTATGCCGCCGGCGGCTGGCGTCGAACGGCGAGATGCGCACCAGCCGATGCACGCCCACCTCCGTGCGCAAATACCCATAGGCGTTCGGCCCGCGGATGTGCAGGGTAATGCTCTTCGTCCCCGCCCCGTCGCCCGGCGTTTGGTGCACGACCTGCGTCTCGTAGCCATGATCCTCCGCCCAGCGCGTATACATCCGCGCGAGCATATCCACCCAGTCCTGGGCTTCCGTGCCCCCCGCGCCGGCGTTTATGGAAAGGTAGGCGTTGCTCCGGTCGTGCTCTCCGGAGAGCAGCGTCGCTTGGCGAATCTCCTCATAGCGCCGGCGGATCTCCGCCACCTCGCGCTCCAGCTCCGCCTCGAGCTGTTCGTCGCGCTCCTGCTCAAGCAGCTCGGCGAGCTCCGCCGCGTTTTGCGCGCGGGCGATCAGCTCCTCCCACGGTTCAACCTCTGCCTCAAGCTCGCTTATCCGCTGGGTCTGCCGGCGGGCTCTCTCCGGGTCGTCCCAAAATCCGGGCTTAGCCGTCTCGGCCTGAAGCTCGCGAATGCGCCGCTGCTTGCCCGCCAGGTCAAAGACGATCACTCACTTTGGCCAGGCTGTCCAAAATCTCCCGCAGCTCCCGCGTCACCTGCTCGCGCACCGTCCCCACCTACCTCGCCGCAATCCTGCTCCGCTGTGCCTCGCGCTCCTTCTTCAGGCAACAATGCTTATATTTCTTGCCGCTGCCGCAGGGGCAGGGGTCGTTCCGCCCCACCGTTGGCCCGCGCACGTCGGTCGCGGGCACCGCGCCCTCGCGCCCCAGCGCCGAGATGTCCTCGCCCCGCCGCAGTTGAATGTCGCGAATCGCCGCCGGCCGACGCTCCACCACGCGCACGGCAAACAGGTTCCGGGTAACCGTCTCCGCGATGTTCGCCTTTAGCTGCTCGAACATCGCAAAAGCCTCCTGCTGATAGGCCACCAGCGGGTCCACCTGCGCGTGCGCTCGCAGGTGTATCCCCTCGCGCAAGTTGTCCATCGCCGCCAGGTGTTCCGTCCACAGGTCGTTGATCACGTAGAGCATTATGCTCCGCTCCAGCGCCCGCGGGTCGTGCCCCTGCTCGCGCAGGCTGGCCTCGCGGTCGGCGTAGGCCTTCAGCGCCGTCTCCTCCACCTTCTCCCGCAGCTCGTCCGCGTTGCCGATCTCCTGCAGCTCCTCCACCGAGAGATACCGCTGCACGGGAAACACCGTGCGCAGCTCCTCATACATCCCCTTAACGTCCCACTCATCCGCGGGAACGTGCGGGTCGCAATGCGCCTGCACTACGTTCCCCACCGTCTGCCGGATAAAGTCGCGAATCGTCTCGCTCACATCCGCGCCAAGCAAAATCTTCCGCCGCGACTCATAGATCACCGAGCGCTGGGTGTTCATCACATCGTCGTACTTCAGCACGTGCTTGCGGATCTCGTAGTGGTGCTCCTCCACCCGTTTTTGCGCCCGCTCGATAAGCTTAGAGAGCAGCGGATGCTCGATCGGCTCGTGCTCCGGCCAGCTCTTCT
This sequence comes from uncultured Armatimonadia bacterium, assembly GCA_964565895.1. Classification (GTDB taxonomy): domain Bacteria; phylum Armatimonadota; class Zipacnadia; order UBA1398; family CAZMGT01; genus CAZMGT01. The sequence goes on along the minus strand of CAZMGT010000061.1, from coordinate 12,603 downwards.
GCAACCCCTTAAACCGGTCGTGAAAGCCAAACAGCCGCCACAGCTCGTCCTCCAGGCTAACGTAAAAGCGCGACGAGCCGGGGTCGCCCTGGCGCCCCGCGCGCCCGCGAAGCTGGTTGTCGATGCGCCGGCTCTCGTGCCGCTCCGTGCCGATGATGTGCAGGCCCCCCAACGCCTTAACCTTCTCGTAGTCCTTCTTCGTGTCGCGGTGCCGCTTAGGCGCCCCCCCGAGCTGAATGTCCACCCCGCGCCCGGCCATGTTCGTGGCGATGGTTACCGCGCCGATCGCCCCCGCCTCGGCGATTATCTCCGCCTCGCGGAAGTGGTTCTTCGCGTTCAGCCGGTTATGCCGGATCCCGTCGGAGAGAATCCGCCGCAGCTTCTCCTGGTGCTCCTCGATCCCCAACATCTGCGCGATGCGCCGAATGTTTGCCTTGTGCAGCGGGTCCTCGGGAATCCCCAGCTTCTTCGCCAGCCGCTTTATATCCGCCGGGCGAATCTGCTCCAGCTTGCGGTTCAGCGTCGCCTGGATCTCCTCCCGCTCCTCGCGCGAAAACTCGCTGCGCCGCTGGTCCAGCCGCTCCTGCAGCAGCCGCGTCATGCACAGCGTTTGCAACATACGCGCCGTGAGCCGCGAGGCAAGGTGCTCCGAGACCTCCACCGAGCGCGTGCCCACGAGCACCGGCTGCCCGATGGCGTGCTTTTGGATTATCTCCAGCAAAATCCCGCGATATTTCGCCTCCTGCGTCTTATAGATAACGTCCGGATAGTCCTTGCGAATCACGGGCAGGTTCGTGGGCACCTCGACGACGCTCATCCCGTATATATTGCGAAACTCCAGCTCCTCCGTCTTCGCCGTCCCCGTCATCCCCGCCAGCCGCTCATATAGCCTAAAGAAGTTCTGGAACGTAATCGTGGCGATCGTCTGGCTCTCGTGCTGCACCTCGACGCGCTCCTTGGCCTCGATCGCCTGGTGCAGCCCCTCGCTATACCGCCGGCCATACATCAGCCTCCCCGTAAACTCGTCGACGATAATCACCTGGCCGTTGCGCACAACGTAGTCCACGCCGTTTTTAAACAGCGCGTGCGCCTTGAGCGCGCAGTTAACGTGGTGCACCAGCTCCACGTGCTCCGAGAGGTTGCTAATCCCCCGCTCGCGCTCGACAAGCGCCACACCCTCGTCGGTCAGCGCCACCTGGCGCTGCTTCTCGTCCACGGTATAGTGCACGTCCTTGCGCATCTTGCGCACGAGGGCGTCGATCTGCCGGTAGAGATCCGAGGAAGCCGTCCGTCGGCCGGAGATGATCAGCGGCGTGCGCGCCTCGTCGATGATCAGGCTATCTACCTCGTCGATAATCGCATAGTACAGCTCGCGCAGCACCAGCTCCTCCGGCGTCATCGCCATGTTGTCGCGGAGATAGTCGAAGCCCACCTCGCTGTTCGTGGCATAGGTAATGTCGCAGGCATATGCTGCCCGCCGCTCCTCGGCGTCCATCCCCGCCTGGATAATGCCCACCGTCAGGCCGAAATATTCGTAAATCGGCCCCATCCATTCGGCGTCGCGCTTCACGAGATAGTCGTTGTGCGTAATCAGGTGCACCCCGCGCCCCAAAAACGCGTTAAGCACGATGGGCATCGTCGCCACGAGGGTCTTCCCCTCGCCCGTCTTCATCTCCGCGATCTTCCCGTCGTGAATGGCGATCGCCCCGATAAGCTGCACGTCAAACGGCCGCATGCCCACCGTGCGCCGCGCCGCCTCGCGCACCGCCGCGAACACGGGGACGAGCACCTCGTCCAGGTCCTCCTTCGTCTTCGCCCCCTCGACCTTCGCCCGCGTCCAGTCAGCCAGCTTCCCCGCGTCCGCCAGTCGGCGCATCTCCGGCTCCAGCGCGTTAATCTTCTCCACCGTCTTCCAGTGCTTGCGCACGAAGCGCCGCCCGGCGTCGAACGAGTCCCAAATGCTCACCAGCGCTCGCTTTACCGGCTCCAGCGCGTTTACGGCCACCTCTTGCTCACTTCCCCTTCTCCGCGCTCGCTACTCCCTAAAACCATCCATCGGTCAGCGGCAGTTTAATCTCCAGCAAAAGCTCCCGTCGCCGCTGCAGCCACGTCGCCGAATAGACAAAGTCCGTGTCCCGATAAAGCAGGCTATATTGCGTGTCGCGATAGCGCTTTTGCTCCACATCGTAGCGCCCGACAAACTGCCCATAAAACCGCCCCACCAGGGGAAACCTGATCCCCGTGCGCAGCTCGTGCGGCACGTCAATATCGTCCCACAAAAACGGCGTCCTCCCGCGCACGAAATAGCGCAAATAGCCTAGCGACACGTGTAAGTCATTTCCAAACCTGTGCCGGACAAACACGCCGCCATAGGCCCAGTCGTAGTTCCTCCCCCTGCCATATTCCGCGTGCGACGCCCCAAACTCATAGCGCCACCTGGTATCCTTTCCGATCTTCAGCTCGCTGTGCCCCCCGCGCAACTGCCAGATCGTCCGCGAGGAATAGCTCCCCGTGGGATACTCCAAATATCGCCCCCACGCCGCGTGGGCCACCAGGTCAAAGCTCTTCCGCGGGGCAACCAGCGGATACGTCGCCCCCACCTCGGGCAGTCGCGTTACCCGCAGCCACGGCAAAAATGGGTCGCGCGGGTCGTCCCGATATGAGGCCTTCGCGTAAAAGTATCCCCGCCGCGGGCGAAACTCCACCGAGGCCTCGCCCGTCAGCCCGCTCCGCGGGGAAAGGCGCGCCAAACCGCGCGCCCAAATGTCGCCCCCAATGCGCGTTTCGCGGTCGTACTCGATATAAAAGCTCTCCTCCGGCGTATAAGCAAAGTCCGGCAACAAATCAAGCACAAACTTCTCTGGGTGGACCACCGAGCGCGAATATTCCGACGTAGACAATATCTTGTGCCCAAACACATAAAGCTTCACGTCGCGCGCATACCACCGGTCGCCGGGGATAAGCTCCACCTCGCGCGCCGTGACCAAATAGTTCGGCTCCTCCTCAAGCGTCGTGGAGATGCGCGCGTCGCGCAAGATCCACGACGCCGGCCGGATCTCGATCTCCCCGCCCTTCAGGTAAAGCCGCACGCCGAGCGTCTCGTCGCGCGCGAAAACGTTTTTCACATATCCCTCGCCGCTCTGGAAATTGTAACGACAGCTTGCGCCGCGAAATTCCCGCCCTGGCTCGCTAATCACCACCTGCCCCTCGGCCACGGCCTCGCCCGTGTTCACGTTATAGGTCACCCGCTCCGCGACCAGCGTCATCCCACCGCTGGTGATCTTTACCCCACCGCTGGCCTCCACGATATTCCGCGCGGCATCGAACACGTGCCGCTCGGCCTCGATGGTCACTTTGCCGAACCGCTGCTCGGCGCGGGCCATCATGCAACACACGGCGAGCAGCGCCAGCCAGGGCAGGCTAGCCCTTCCCATCTCACCCTCCCTGGATCAAAACAAAAGCCCCGGTTTTTACATTGCTCGGGGCTCGGCCACTATATGTAACGTGTTTCGCCTGGTAAACCTTCGCTACCTGCCGCGCGGTGAGCCTCCCTCAGCCTAAAAGCTAAAGTCCAGCTCCCCGGCAAGCAACCCGCGCCGACCCCCGCCCGGCGCACCCTGCTCCCGCCAGAGCACCGACACGCCCAAGCTCCCGGACAACGAATACGACGCCCGCACCCGCGTATACACGTTGCGCGTCCCCCCGCCGCTGATCTCCGCCACGTCGCCGCTTAACAGCCAGCGGTCGTTCGGCCGGTAGCGCACGGCAAGCGAGCTCAGCGAAAGGTTGCTCCCGCTTAGCTCCCGCGCCCGCGAGATGTCGATGCTCGCGCTCGACCCCACCTCGCGCCGCACCCGCGCGTAGTGCCCGCCCGTCCCCCGCTCCGTCGTCCATCCCCCGACCTCAAACGCCGTCCGTCCAAACCGCCGCCGAAAGCCCAGGCGCAGCGTCCCCGCGCTGTCGTCGCCCCAAATGCTAAACCCTGGCCCTACCTCGCTGAACGGGCTCGTCCGCCCCACGGTAATCTCCGTTTTGCCCCCCAGGTCAACGGGAATGTCTACCTGAAAGTCCCGCAGCGCGCGTACGCGCACTCCGGAGAGCACCGGCGCGCGCTCCTCGCGCTCCTCGGGGACGTAAACGGCGGTGGGCGAGAACAGCCCCTCCTTCGCCGCGGAAAAATAACCCCCGCCCTGCGCCAGGGCTATCCCGCAGGCGCACAAGACAACAGCCGCCGCCATCGCTGCCCGGCGTGCGTTCATCTCCCTCACACTCGCCCCCGTACTTTAGCACACCGTTCATTGCCCGTCAAACGTGCCGCCTGGGCAGGCAAGTTCCCTCTGCCCGAAGAACACCCCCTGGCCATGGCTGCGCGCAAAGCAAAGCACTCCTCCCCTTCCCGCCGTGCCACGCGCACCCTCGTGCGGGCCATCGACCGCCTCCTCGCGCGCGAATACGGCCGCCGGCCGCCTGCCTCAAAGCGGCCAGAGCCCCTAGACAGCCTCGTCCGCACCATTCTTTCCCAAAACACGTCCGGGGTAAACTCCGCCCGCGCGTTCGAAAACCTCCGCCGTCGCTTTCCTTCGTGGGACAGCGCCGCGCAGGCCCCTGTGCGCGAGATCGCCCAGGCCATCCGCGTGGGCGGCCTGGCGAACACCAAGGCCCCGCGCATCCGCGCCATCCTTCGTGCCCTGCGCCAAGCCCGCGGCCGCTGCGACCTCTCGCACATCAAGCGCATGGCCCCCGACCAAGCCATTCGCTTCCTCTGCCAGCTCCCTGGGGTGGGGGTGAAAACGGCGGCCTGCGTCGTCCTCTTCTCCCTGGGCAAGCCCGCGTTTCCCGTTGATACGCACGTGCTCCGCGTAAGCAAGCGCCTGGGGCTAATCCCCCAGCGGTGCACGGCCGAGCGCGCGCACAAGCTTCTCGCCCCGCTCGTCCCTGACGAGCTTAAGCTCCAGCTTCACCTGAACATGATCGCCCACGGCCGGGCGCGCTGCCGCCCGCGCAACCCGCGCTGCGCGGGCTGCCCTGTGGCCAAGTATTGCACTTACTTTGCCGCGGGCGAAGCTCGTTAGCCCCCTGTGAAGGCAAAAAATAAAGAGCGGCTCCGCGCTTGCGGAGCCGCTCTTGTTGGCCTGGTTGCTGGCGAGGCCGGCCTAGAACGACCAGTCGGCCTTCACCCGCGCGAAGGTCGCGCCGCCAGCGCCCAGCTGCGACCCAACGTCTACGCCGAGCCAGAAGTCGCCACCGATGCTGATGTCGGTGCCGATCGCCGCGAACGTCCCCATCGGGATGCCCGTGATCGCCCCGGCGTAGTCCGTGGTGTCGCTCTGCAGGTAGGTCAGACGCCAGTCACGGCTGTCGTCGTGATAGACAGCCTTGATGTACTGGGTGGTCTCGCCGACGGTGAACGGCAGAGGCGTGTCGAGCACGCGATACCAGAACCCACCGTCGCCGTAGTTACGCACGAACGGGTTGAGGATCGTGGCCGCCACGCCAACGTTCCCCGCACCGCCGTACGCCGCCAGCGGCACGCTGGAGTAACCAACCAGCACATCCCAGTCGCCGGAGTTGACCAGGTCTGCCTCCGCGAACCAGGCGATGGCGCCGGTGTTCAGGTTGTACACCGCCTCCGCGCGGAGTTCCTTCTCCCGGCCGGGATCGTCGTCCCAGACCCATACCGCGTCCAGGCCGACCCGGTTCTGGTTCTGCGCCGCACGACCGATCACCGCGGTAACGCCGACGTCGATGTCGTCGCCGATGTCATCGGCCACGCGCGCGACAACCTCGCCCGCGGGCATCAGCGCGACCTCGGCGTCAAACGACCAATCGGTGACGATCGCCCGAACGCCGGTGCGCCGGCCGGTGTTCGCCCACAGCCCGTCCGTGTTGTAGGTCAGGCCGTAGCCGTAGCCGATGTACTGCCGGCCCATGACCAGGTTGACGTCCGTCCCCAACAGCGAGGTGTCGTCGACCCGGACATACGCCTCGTCGGCGTTGCCAAAGTTGAACCCACCGGCATTCAGGTCCTCGCGCAGGGAGACCATCACCGAGGTCTTGGAGTTCACCTGGCGCGCGATCGCCAGCGTGGTGTAGATGCTGTTCACATTCGTCGCCACGCCGACGGGAGCCCAGGCCGTGTGCCAGGAAATGCTACCGGTGATCGCCTCCGGCTTGTTCTCCAACGCGGTTACCCGGCCCTCGAGCTGGTCCAGGTCCTTCACCGTCTGCTCTACCTGGTCCTGGATGTCCTGGAGCTCCTCCTTGAACTCGTCGCGCAGCTTGTTGATCTCGTCGGTCAGCTTCTGAGCGTTGACCAGGTTCCGCTGGTTGACCACCTGCTCCACGGCCTGGCGGATCTCGTCAGGGCTGGGCGACTTCCCCGGAGGCCCAGGAGGCCCCTGCGGCCCCTGCGGACCCTGCGGCCCTGCCGGACCACGCGGACCCTCAGGACCACGCGGACCCTGCGGCCCTTGCGGCCCCGCCGGACCCTGCGGCCCACGCGGACCCTGCGGACCCTGCGGGCCAGGATCGCCCTTGTCGCCCTTCGGACCCTTCAGCTCCGGCATGTTGGGAATCGCCCAGAGCAGACGGGCCAGCGCCATGGCGAACTCATACCGCGTCATCGTGCGGTCCCCGCCGAACGTCCCATCGGGATACCCCTCGAGCAGACCCGCCTCGTAGAGGTCCCGCACCGCATCATAGGCCCAGTGATCGGGCGGGACGTCCGGAGGTACTGCCGGCTTCTGCTGAGCAAAGACCGTGCCTACGCCCAGAACCAAAGCCGCCAGAACGCACAGCGTCACTGCCTTCTTCATCCTCGTTCCTCCTACGCGGTATCGTCCCTACACCTCGGCAGGAGCACACGCGTGACGTAGGGGGAGAGGACTTCCGCCGCGGCGCAAACCCGCCCGCCTTGCGAGCTGAGCTTCCTTGTTCCCTCTGGCTCACTCCGCGGGCTTCTCGCGCCACTCGCTCGCCCTCTCCTCTTCGCGCACCTCCTTCCCCACGCAGATTGTGCTGCTGCCCCTCAAACGACGCAGGGAGTTTAGTTTATTCTCCTCATCATGTCAACGGCCCCGTTTTACTTTTTGTTCGCCGTCGACATCCTCCCCTGCGCCGCATGATCCTTCTCTCAGCCCACGGCGATCCCTTCATCATCCCCTAAAAATCATACTGCACCCGCGCCCTAACGATCGCCTCCCCCGCTCCCGGCCCGGCCCCCAGCGCCGCCGCTCCCAACACATCCACATCAACCCCGTGGAGCAGGCGAAAGCTGCTCGAAACGGCGACCAAGTCGGGCAGCCTCTGCCCCGTGCTATACACCGCCCGCCGCACATATTGCACGCGCAGGCAATGCCCGCGCACGCGCCATTCCGCCTCCGCGGAAAACACGCGCGAATCGGGCGCGAGCTTTAGCGGCGCCTCTAGCCAGCGATACCAATCCGTCGTCTGCCGCGCGCTGTATATCCTGCTTTCTGGCGTAAGCAGCGAGAGCGTCAGGTCGCGCGCGTCGTAGCCCGTGCGGCTCGCGAACCCCGGCCGCGCAAAGCCATAGCTTAACCGCAGCGTAAACCGCGGCCTGCTCACCACGTTCGCCCGCACCACCGCCGCCCAGCCCGCATCCTCGGGATAGGCCCCGCTTTGGTCGCGGTGGCGAAAGCCAACTTCCGCGCAAACCGCCCGCCCGGCAACCTTCGTCTCCACGTCCAGCCCGTAGATCTCCTCCTTGCCCAGGCCGGACTGCACCGTCGTCGTCCCCACGCGCAGCTTTCCCATCTGCCGCACGTTGTGCGAGACCATAACGAAGTCCCCGTTGCCCAGGTTTCCGATGAAATACACCCAGCGCGGGTCCTCGCGCATCTCCTGCACGCGCAGCCCAACGATGGGCCAGGCGCGGTTGTCGAACACCAGCCCCTGGCCGAACCCCACGCACTGCCGCCCAAACCGCGCGCGAAACGTAAATCGCTTCAGCCATTTCTCCACGTCAACGGTAACGTGGCTCTCGTAGGGAACGGCGACAGCGATCGGCGCGGCAAGGGCGTTCTCGCGCAGCGGTCGGCCTTGCTCGCTCAGCGCGGCCGCCCTTCCGCTGAGCACGCGCCCCGCGCACTCCCGTCCCACGTAGGTGTAATAGGCAAGCTCATAAAGCGGCCGGCGAATGCGCACGCTGGGCTCGAAATAGGTCGCCAGGGTCTTGCCGTCCACAGCGAAGTCGTACTGGATCCGCCCCGCGATCTCCGGCTGGGTAGACTCCAAGTAGCGCACCCTGCGGTCCAAGTCGTCCAGGCGCAGGCGCAGCTCGTCCGCCTCGTCGGCAAGGCGAAAGATCTCCGGCTCAAACTCCTCCAGCAGCCGCCTCAGCGCCCGCTGCGCTTCCTCCGGGGCAACCCACCGCTCGCCCGCAAGCACATCTTCCACGATGGCGCGCAGCTCCGCCCGCGAGATGGTCCCCGCGGCGCTCCCCGCCTCGCCCTGCGCCCCGCGAGGCCCCTCTCGGCCCGGCTCGCCCTCCGCCCCCCGCGGCCCGGCAACCTGCGCTCCACCGCGCGCCAACTCGCCCGCCTTGCCAGGCAAGCCTGCAGGCCCTTCCCTTCCCCGCTGCCCGCGGTCTCCGCGCATCCCCGGCGCGCCGCGCAGCGCCCCGCTGTTGCGCAAAAAATTCACCGCCCGCCACAGCGCCTGGGCAAACTCATACCGCGTAAGCTCCCGCCCGCCGCCAAACGTCCCATCCGGATAGCCCTCGACGATCCCATACTTGCGCAGGGTGTGCAGCGCCTGATATGCCCAGTGCCCGCGGGGAACATCGGCAAACGCGTCCTGCGCCAGCGCCGGAGCCGGTGCCGGCTGGGCGCCGGCCGCGCAGCGCACGAGACATACCAACGCCGCGCACAGAGCAACTCGCTGCACAGGGATCCTCCTGCCCGGGCTGGCGACAGGCACACCGCTGCCGTTCCTCGCCTCATCCTCCCTCTCCTGCTCCGCACTTGCCCGCGGCGGCCTAGCCCCGCTCCGTCGTAGTCACCGTTACCCAGCGGAAGCGCCTCGTGCGGAAGTTATACAGCCGCATGCGCACCCTGTCCCCCGCCTTGTGCCCCCTAATAATGCGCACCACCTGCTCCGCGGAGCTAATCTTCTCCCCGTCGATCTCCACAATTATGTCATCCGGCTCGATCCCCGCCTCGCTCGCCGGCGAGTCCTCCTCCACACTCGTAACAAGCACGCACCCCGGCAGGTTATAGGCGCGCACCATAGGCTCGGGGACCTCGCCGATCATCACTCCGATATACCCGCCCTTGATCTCCGCGAGCATCTCCGCGACATACTTGCGCGCGAGGTTGCTCGGAATAGCAAACCCCACCCCCGCCGACGCCCCGCCTGGCGAGCTCGTGGAAATAATGCTGTTGATCCCCACCACCTGGCCGGAGATGTTAATCAGCGGCCCCCCGCTGTTGCCCATGTTAATCGCCGCGTCGGTTTGGATCATATCCTCATACCGCCGCCCCTGTTCCTCGATATACCGATGCAGGGCGCTGACGATGCCGATGCTTGCGCTGTGCTCATAGCCATAGGGGCTGCCCAGGGCAATAACCCAGTCGCCCATCTGCAATTTGTCTGAATCGCCCCACTCCACCTGGGGCAGGTCCTCCGCGGGAATCTTCAGCACCGCCAAATCGTGCACCACATCCTGGGCAATAACCCGCGCCCGCAGCTCCTGCTCCTCGTCCGGCCGGCGCTTTAGCCGCACATAAACCTCGTCCGCGCCGGCGATCACGTGCTGGTTGGTGAGCACATAGCCCTTTTCCGCGTCGATAACAAACCCCGTCCCCGCGCCCGTCTCCAGAGGCACGGCGCGACCCCAGAGCAGGTCGTAGATCTCTCGTCGCTGGGTAACGTGGACCACCGCGGGGTTAACCTTGCGAATCGCTTCCTTAATCGCCTCGCTTTCCGAGGAGACAACCGCCGGCGCGGCGGGCTTCGCCGCCGTGGGCGTGGGCTTGGCCGCAGGCGTCGCCCCGCCCGCCCCGGGCGAGGGAATGCGGCTCATAATCCGCTGCTCTAGCCGGGGCATTTGCCAGGACAAAACGGCAAAGCACCCCGCGGCCCCCGCGAGAATCCCCACAATAAGCACGGCGACCACCGCGCCTACACCTATCCCTCGTCCCTGCTCCGTCATCGCGCTCCCTCCTCAAACTCGTGCTCCTCTGCCTGGCCGGCGCCGCTGCTCGCCCAGTTCCTGCTACGTTCCCTGCCCTGCTGTTTATCGTTGAGGCTCAGCTCGCGAGGTCGCCTACGTCCCCTGGCCGATCGCGCGCAGCAAGTTCGCCATTTCGATCGCCGCCGTCGCCGCCTCCGCCCCCTTGTTGCCCATCCGCGTGCCCGCGCGCTCGATCGCCTGCTCCAGGTTGTCCGCGGTAATCACCCCATAGATCACCGGCACACCCACAGACAGCGCCACCTGGGCGATGCCCTTCGCCGACTCCCCCGCAACGTAGTCAAAATGCGGCGTATCCCCGCGGATTACCGCCCCCAGGCATATTATCGCGTCGTAGCGTCCGCTTTCCGCCATCGCCCGCGCCACGGGGGGAATCTCAAACGCTCCCGGGGTCCAAGCAACGTCCACGTCCTCCGCGGCCACACCGTTGCGCAAAAGGGCGTCCATTGCCCCGTCGAGCAGGCGCGTGGTCACGAAGCTGTTAAATCGGCTAATCACGATGCCCATCTTCAGCCCTTTGCCCTCAATGTGCCCCTCGAACACGTTGCCCATGGCTCACATCCCTCCGCGCGACCTTGTCCAGCCCTGTGCGTGAAAAAAACCGCCCTCGCGCCGGGCGAGGGCGGACTTTTGCGTTTTTCCGGACAAATTCCTGCTCCCGCCTGCCCAAACCCCGTCCCCCTACGCTACTCCTCCTCTTCGCCGCCCTCTTCCTCTTCGGCCATCTCCTCGCCCTCTGCCGCCCCTTCTTCCGGTGCAGCTTCCTCCCCTGCCGCCGCGGCTCCGCTCCTCAGCGCGTCTTGGTCGGTTATCGCAAACCTCCGCCCGCTATAGTCGCGGTCCTTGGGCCAGATGTGCGTCCCATAGGCCGGCTGGGGCGGCGCCGTCGTCGCGGGAATCTGCTTGTGCCAATACACGGGCGCATCGGGAACCATGGTCGTCATAAACTCCGGCCGCGCCTCGGGATCGAATGGCCCGAAAATTCGCTCGTCGGAAAGGTCCACGCCCTCGGGCAGCTCCTCGGCGCTGGGCACCTCGGGCGCTGCGCCCTCGGCGAGCGCCTTGGCATACATGGCGAGCATCTGCTCCGTCCCGCTCTTAAACGCCTCGGAGACGGCCCACTGTACAATGCTGCGCAGGGCCTCCGTGGCCTCGGCCTTGCTCTTCGCGGCCATCAGCGCGTCATACTGCTTCTGCACATCCTCGGGCAGCTTCTTGCCCTCGCTCGGGGTAAGCTCACGGGCCCACGGCCCGAGCGTCGCGGCAAGGTCGGGGACAACGTCCTCAAACTTCTTCCCCTTGGGGATCTCGGGGAGCTTCTCCTCGGCCACGCGCATTAGCGCGTCAACGGCCTGCTCCTCGGTAATCTCAATAGGCGTGGGCACGGCAGGCGCCGCAGGGGCCGCAGGAGCGCCCGGCGCCGCGGCCATCTCTTCCTCGCCATAGCCCTCTTCCTCGGCGTACTCTTCCTCCTCCGCATACTCCTCTTCGCCCTCAGCGGTCGCTGTCTCCTCCTCGCCGCCGCCACCCTTGCACCCGACAACGGTCGCGCCGCACAGCCCCAATACCATCAGCGCCACCATCCACAGCGCCACATGCCTGCTCATCGCGATCAACCTCCGAGGTGCACCAGCTTCGGCCGCGACTTAGCGTCGAACCACGGGCAGGCCTTTACCCCATACTTGTAGAGCACCACCAAATCCTCATACTCCTCCCGCACCCGCTGCGCCCAGCGCGCGGGATCCGTCGCCGGATTCAGCCGCGTCTCCCGCGCCACCGTGGCCCTGGCGCACTCCCACAGCTTGTCGTCGATCTCCTTCGGAATATTCTTCCTGTCCGCAAGCGCATCGGCCCGCGCCATAAGCCGTATCTTCCGCTTGATTCCCCTGCGGATCATCTCCTGCAGGCCGGCGAGCGTCGTCTGCAGGACGTATCTGCCCTCCTTGTCGATATATCCCGCGGTTGCCGTCGTCGGCCCGCAAAACGGAATAATCTTCCCATCGCCCGCGCACTGCCCCGTGGCGCTTATCGCATACATCTCGCGCACGCACAGTGCGCTTTGCGGGTCGCCCGCAGCGGCAACAACCCCGCCCGGGCCCGCCGCAGCGGTGGGCGCCCCTGCAGCAGGCGCCGCCCCCTCCTCTTCCTCCGCCGCGCCTTCCTCTTCCTCGGCGTAATACTCCTCCTCGCCGGCGGCCTGCGGCGGCGGGGCGGAAACTGTCTCTCCCGCAGCGGGCTGCCCTGCCCCCGCGGGCACGCCGCCTTCTTCCTCAGCCTCCGCCGGCGCAGCCCCTGCGCCCGCGGCCGTAGAATCGGGGCCGACAACCACGCTGCTTCCCAGCCCGCCTCCGCCGAACAGCATGCTTAGCGACGCCGTGGGCACGGGCGAC
>CAZMGT010000060.1:0-22138 GCA_964565895.1 uncultured Armatimonadia bacterium | reverse complement strand
GAGATCGGGCTTCCGGCTCCGGATCAGCTCCACCGCCGTCTCCCCGTCCTCGCAGAGGAGGATCGTCGGCCGGCCGAAGCGCTCCTTAATGCGCGAGGCAACCACGCCGATTACCCCCGGATGCCACGTGGGCGAGGAGAGGACGATAACCTTCTCCCGCTCCAGGTCTACCGTGCGGTTGATCTGCTCCAGCGCCTCGGCGAGGATGCGCATCTCCTCCGCGCGGCGCTCGCGGTTTATGCGGTCCAGCTTTTCCGCCAGGCGAAAGCTCTCCCCGCGGTCCGCGGAGAGCAGCAGGCGCATGGCCACCTTGGCGTCCTCCATGCGCCCCGCGGCGTTTAGCCGCGGCCCCAGGGCAAACCCCACGGCATAGGTGTCGAGCGCGCGGTTCGCGTAGCCGGCGACGTCGATCAGCGCCTTTATCCCCGGCTTGCTCGACAGCCGCAGGCAGTGCAAGCCGTAGCGAACCATCGTCCGATTTTCGTCGGTAAGGGGGACAACGTCGGCCACCGTGCCCAGGGTGACAAAGTCTAAAAAATCGCGCTGAAACTGGCGCACGTTTAGCTTGCGCCGCGCCGCCAGCGCTTGGCACAGCTTAAACGCCACCCCCACCCCCGAAAGCTCCTTAAACGGATAGGGGCAGTCCGGCCGCTTAGGGTCGAGCACCGCGCGCGCCGCGGGCACCTCGCCGTTTAGCTCGTGGTGGTCAGTGACGATTACATCCACGCCCAGCTCGTTTGCCAGGGCCACCTCGCGCCGCGCCGTAACGCCGCAGTCGCACGTCACGATTAGCCCAAACCCGTCCTCCGCCGCTTGGCGCACGGCATCCTCGTGCACCCCATAGCCCTCTTCAATCCGCCCGGGGATGTAATAGCCCACCTCGCCGCGCATCCTCTGGATAAACCGGCAGAGCAGGGCCGCCCCGCACACCCCGTCTACGTCGTAGTCGCCGTAAACGAGCACCGGCTCGCGCTTGGCGATCGCTCGGTCCAGGCGGTCCACCGCGGCGTCCATGCCCGCCATAAGGTAGGGGTCGTGCAATGCCTCGGGGTTGGGCTTGAGGAACCTGCGCGCGGCCTCGGGGTCGACCACTCCGCGGTTGGCCAGCACGCGCGCGACAACGGGGCTAATTCCCAGCTCCCCGCGCAAGCGCTCCACCGCGGAGCGTTCGCACCTGCGCTCCACCCAGCGCCGCGGCAGCCGCAGTTCGCCCATCGCCGCCTCCTCGCGCCCCTTCGCGCAAGAAGCGTTCCCCCCGCGCAACTTCTTTACGAAGCGCAGGTGCAATCTCCTCTTTCTTATCCTAGCGGGGGGCTATGCGCGGCTGAGCGGCCGAATAGCGAGGATCGCCTTGCCCAAAATCGTCACGTTGCGCACGACGATAGGCTCCATATCCTTGTTCGCCGGCTGCAGGCGAATCTTGTTCTTGTCGCGATAGAAATACTTTACCGTGGCCTCGCCGTCTTCCGTCATGGCGACGACGATGTCGCCGTTTTCCGCATGGGCTTGGCGCCGAACGACGACGTAGTCGCCGTCGTAAAGCCCCGCTTCAATCATGCTGTCGCCGCGCACGCGCAGCATAAACACCTCGTCCTCGCCGACGAGCTCGCGCGAGAGCGGGAGGTATCCCTCGATATGCTCCTCGGCAAGCAGAGGCACGCCCGCCGCGACCCGCCCCACCAGGGGCACGAGCACCGTTTGCGAGCGCCCGGCAATGGCCAGCCGCCGCGCCGCGGGCGAATCCGGGCGGTCTACAACCTCGATCCCCCGCGACTTATGACCCTGCCGCCGCAAAAAACCCTTGCGCACAAGCGCCTCAACGTGGCGCTGCACCGTGCAGCTCGAGCGCAGCCCCAGGCGCAGGCCGATCTCGCGCACGGTGGGCGGATAGCCGAGCTCCTCGATGTGCTCGGCGATGGCCATGAGCACCTGCTTCTGCCGCTTGGTCAGTTGCTCCATTGGCCGACCTCCTGTCTCCCGCTCCATCATATCACACAAACACTTGTTTGTATATACGAAAAAGCGCGCTTTTTCCCTTCTCCCGCTCCTTGTTGCTTAGCTGGCACATTTCAGCCCACAGCCCAACACCCTTGGCCCCTCGCTTGTCTAATGTTACGATGATGGCGTGCGCCATGGTTCAGCCTGAGCAGCAGGTCCCGGCCCGCGTTGCCCGCGCGCTATTGTTCGTTGCCGGCGTGCTCGCCTTGTGGTCCACGGTCGTCGCCGGGCAGGTCCTCCTGCGCAGCACGCGCGCGGTGTTTCTCGATGTCGGCGATGCCGACTGCGCCGTGGTCCATGGGGCCAATGGGCGCGTGCTCGTTATTGGCGATGGGGGAGAGCGGGGCGAGCGCGTGCTCCTGCCCTATCTCCTTTCCGCGGGCGTGCGCCGCGTAGATGCGCTAATCGTCGCCTCTCCGCTTGTCGGCGGGCCGCAGCCATTGCTTCGGCTGCTTGCCGAAGTCCCCGTAGATCGCTTGCTTGTCTCGCCCGAAGTGGCACGCAGCGCCGCCGCGGTCGAGGTCATGCTCGCCGCGCGGGGCAGAGGGGCCCAAGTGCTCGAGCTCGCCGACGGCCTGACGTTTAGCCTCGGCCGCGGAACCGCGGCAACTGTGGTAACATATCTCGCGGCGCAGCGGGCGGTACGCTGTGTTAACATCGCCAAAAATGGTAACGTAATAGTTGTCGGCTGCGGGGTCGGCGACCCCGGACCGCGGCGTGCCCCTCGCCCAAGCGGAGGGGCGGGCGTGCTAAAGCTGCCCGATTGCGGGCGCGGGGCGGAAGTGCAGGGGGCGCTGGTTCGTGCGCTGCGGCCGCGTGTTGTGGTCATCTCCGCCGATGGCGCTCGGGGCCGAGACTCGCCCAGCCCCGCCCTGCTGCGGCAATTGTTCGCGGCTCATATTCCGCTATTCCGAACCGATGCCGACGGCGCGGTAACCGTCGCCCTGCGCGGCGCGGCGATCTCCGTGAACGCCCACGCCGGTCGGCGCGTCGTACTATCATCCCGTTGCCGAGGAGGAGCAGCTCATGAAGCCCGGTGAGTTACAGCAATACATGCAGCGGCTGCTCGACGCTGTCGAGCAGGTAATCGTGGGCAAGTCCGAGGTCGTACGCATGGTGCTTACCGGGCTGTTCGCTGGGGGGCATGTCCTGCTCGAGGACGTTCCCGGGGTGGGGAAGACGATGCTCGCCCGCTCCATCGCGCGCTCCATTAAGGGCAGCTTCCGGCGCATTCAGTTCACCCCAGACCTCCTCCCCTCCGATGTCACGGGCAGCTCGATTTACGATCCCCAAAAGCGCGAGTTTGTCTTTCGCCCCGGGCCGGTGTTTACCAATGTTCTCGTCGCCGACGAGATCAACCGCGCAACGCCCAAGTCCCAGGCGGCCCTGCTTGAGTGCATGGAGGAGTTCCGCGTTACCGTAGACGGCGAGACACACACCCTCCCTCGGCCGTTTTTCGTGGTGGCCACGGAAAACCCCGTCGAGCTGCGGGGCACCTTTCCCCTGCCCGAAACACAGCTCGACCGATTTATCATGCGCGTAGACGTGGGCTATCCCGATCCCGACGCCGAGGTGGAGATGCTCACCCGGCAAACGTTGCGCCATCCCATCTACGACCTCGAGCCCGTGCTCACCGCGCAGGACGTTGTCGAGATCCAGCAGGCCGTGCGCCGGGTATATGTGGACGATTCGATAAAGCGCTATATCGTGAACATCGCCAACCGCACGCGCCGGGCAAAGGAGCTAACCCTACCCGCCTCGCCCCGCGCCTCGATCAGCCTGTTCCGCTGCGCTCAGGCGACGGCGGCGTTCGAGGGCCGCGACTATGTTGTTCCCGACGATGTTAAGCGCGTCGCCCTGCCCGTGCTCCGCCACCGTGTGGTGCTTAACCCGCAGTATGTCGCCGACGGGGCGAGCGCGGATACCGTCATTCGCGAGATTTTAGAGCAGGTGCCCGTGCCCATGGCGCCGGTGCCCGCGTAATTTCGCCTCGTGCGGAGGTTTGCCCGTGGCCACTGCCCTGCTCAACGCTCCCGCGTTTATCATCGAGTCGCTCCGCCGCTGGCGGCGCAGCCTGCGCGCCGAAGCGCGGCCCGTGCGCACGGCGATCTTTTTCGGCTTTCTCTTTCTGCTCACCGTGGCCATAATCTTCCGCCTGCAGTGGCTGTTTTTAATGGCCGCCATGGTCGCCTGCCTCCCCTGGGCCTCCTATGTGGTCAGCTCGCGCACGCTAAACAGCATTCGCTGCCGCGTGCACTTCGCCGAGGCCCGCCTGCACGAGGGCCAGACGGCAAACATCCCCATCGAGGTCACCAACGAGGGGATACTCCCCAAGGGCTTCGTGCGCATCGTCCTCGACCTTCCCCAGGGCTTGGCCCTCGTCCACGCGGAAACACCCGTGCTCAGCCTCCTCGCGGGCGAGTCCATCGTCGTCGAGTATCGCGTGCGCGCGCTTAAGCGCGGGGTATATCGCCTCTCCTCCGCGCGCATCGAGACCACCGACGTCCTCGGCATTTACCAATTCAGCCGGCCCATTGAACGCTTCTCCGGAGAGATCGTCGTCTACCCCGAGGTCCTGCACCTGCGCCGCGCGGCAATCCTCGCCGGGGGAACGACGTTCGGCGATGCTCTCGCCGCGGTAAGCCGCCGCGTGGGCGAAGGGGTGGACTTTTACGGCATTCGCGAATATCGCCCCGGCGACGGCCTGCGCCGCATTCACTGGAAGGCCACGGCCAAAGCCGGGCACTTCGTTGTCGTCGAATATGAGCACGCGACCACGGGCGAGATCGTCTGCGCCCTCGACCTCACCAAGGGGACCGACCTCGGCTCGGGCAGGCAGTCGCTGCTCGAGTACGCCGTGCGCATCGCGGCGTCCATCGGCCGCCTCGTGCACCAGTTGCGCTTCGAGTATCAGCTCGTCGCTGTGGGGAGCGAGGACTGGTCCGTCTACCTCCCCGACGACGCGCGCAGCGACGACCCCCTGCTCGAGGCGCTGGCGCGGGTCACCGCGGACAGCGATATGGCCTTCGGCGAGGTGCTCACCGGCTGGCTGAACAAGATCACGCGCGGCGCAGGGCTAATCGTGATCACAGGCAACCTCGACGAGCAGCTCGCCCACGCCATTACCCAAGCCCTTGCTGCGGGACACGCCACCGTCGTCTATTACTTGGAGCCGGAGAGCTTTGCCCCGGGCGCAAAACAAGGCGATGGCGCCGCCGGGCGCCTGCTGCGCCGCCTGCAGGCGCACGGGGCGACGACGGTAACTATTCGCCGCGGCGAGTCGCTCGTGCGCAAGCTCGAGGAGGGCTAGCATGGCCGTCGTCACCTACCACAACGAGGAGCAGCTCAGCGTGCGCGCGGCGTTGCCCAGCCACCTCGCCGCCCTCCTCGCCGTGCTCTCGGCAACCCTCCTCGTCAGCCTCACCGTGGGCTCCAACTATATGGGGACGATGCTTTTTCTGCTCTCGCTGTTCGGGGCAACGATCGCCCTCGCCATTCGCGCCTCACGGCTCCCCCGCCCACTGGCCTATCTGCTCTCGCTCATGTTCGTGGCCTGCGTGGGGATAATGATCGTTACCGACCCGCGGCTTTTCAGCCTCGCCCTGCCCATGGAGGCCTATACCACGCGCGACCTGGCCCTCCTGTCCACCATGGGCTATCTCTGCGCGCTAACCACGTTCTTCCACGTGCGCTTTGCTCCGCAGTTGTTTTCGCTTGTGTTTTGCCTGTCCGTGTTTGGGCTTGCCGGCCAGCTCAGCGTAAACCTCGACGTACCCGCAACGTTCTTTGTGTTTATCATCGCCAGCGTGTTCCTCATCGGCTACCACCGCCTGGTCCACCAGGGGGTGGTGCACAGCGCCCAAGCTATCGGCCCCGGCGTGGCGCGCGCCGCCGCGGATCATCTCCTGGCCACGTGCCTCGTGTTCGTCCTCGTTTTAGGTTTGGGCTCCGTTCTCGCGTTTGGCCTGTCGCACATCTCGCCCAAGCTGTTTACCAGCGCGCTTGTGCGTATGAACACCGTTTTAGACATCGACGAAGAAGAAGAGCCGTTTGGACTGTTCGACGCCGAGCTGCGCGCGGGCGTGGGCCCCATTTACCCGGCAAACCTTCCCATAATGTACGTCAAGAGCTCAGAGCCTGCCTACTGGCGCGCAGAGATCTACAACCTGTGGACGGGCACATCGTGGCTCTCCGCGACCTCGCAATATGAAGAGATGGAATTCGCCCCGCGGCAGCGGCCTGCATCGCTTGAGCGCCGCGACCGGCACGAGCGCCTGCTTACCCAGGAGTTTACCCTCGCCGCGCCGCTGGGGATGAAACTTCCCGCGGCGGCCACCCCGGTTCGCGTCATCTCGCGCTCGGCAAAGCTGGAGATCGACGAGATGGGGCTCGTCAACGCCTCCACCGTGCTCGGCAAGGGCGACAAATACACCGTCGTCTCACGCGTAAACACCACGCGGCCGTCGATCCTCCGCCGCGCGGGCGAGGAATACCCCGCCGCGGTTTACCGCCAGGGCCTGCTCGCCGTGCGCGACTCCGCGGCCGCTCTTGTACCGCTGGCGATGAAGATTTGCATGGGGGCGAAAACGCCTTACGACAAGATGGTCGCGCTTAAGCGATACTTAGAGAAAACCTGCGCCTACCGCCTCACCGCGGCCCCCTATGACCCCGCGCGCGACATCGCCGTGCAGTTCGTGCTTGAGCGCCGGGAGGGCATTTGCACGGAGTTCGCTTCGGCGCTTGCCCTAATGGGCCGTGCCGTGGGCGTGCCCACACGCGTGGTCAGCGGCTTTGCTCCGGGAACGTGGGACCCGGAGCTTGGCGCCTGGGTGGTTACCGACGCCGACCGCCACGCCTGGGTCGAGGCCTACTTCCCCAACGTGGGCTGGATCCCGTTCGACTGCCAGCCGGAGCGCGTTATCGCCATCTCCTTTGCCGAGCGCCTGTTTACCTCGCTCTCCGCTGCCGCGCGCAAGGTGCTCGGCGTACTCCGGCGCTATCTGCTCACGCTGGCGCTTATTATTCCGCTGGCGTGGATCGTCGTCTACTCGCGGCGCAACTCCGTAGTAAAACTTGTCCAACGCAAGCGCTACGCCGGGCCCTATGCCGAGCTCGAGCAGCTCTATGCCCGCGCCTGCCGCCTGCTCCGGCCCGCTGTGGGCCCGTGCTCGCCGGCGACGACCGCGGGCGAGCTCCTCGCCCGCGCTTCGGAGAGCCTGCGCAGCTATCCCGCCGCCCTGCGCGTCGTTCGGGCGACCATTGGCGAGCTCGTGCGCCTGCGCTTCTCGCGCGTCCAGCCTTCGGCGGAGGAGCTGCACGAGCTGCGCGCGCGGGTGAGGGAGCTAGGCGTCGCCGTGCGCCATGCTGTCTCGCTGAAAAACCGCGGCTTGCCCCGTATTCCAGCGCGGGCAGCAGGGCCAGCGCCCCCTCACAAAGCGTAGCCGGGGAAACTTTTTGCGGGCAAGACCGGAAATATCTCAGCCGGGGCAAGTCCTGCCGAGCGGCGCGAGAACCGCTTCCGGAGGAGCGCGCTATAACCCCTTGCGCCCCGTCTCCCTCTCCCGGGCGAGCGAGCGGGCGATCTCCTCCCGCGCTTCGGCAATGAGCTCTGCCACCTGCTCGGTGCGAAAGACGCGCTGCTCGAACGTCCTCGTGCGCAGGGTGTTTAGAAAGCCTTCAAATTCCTCGAAATAAGCGCCATAGATGTGAAACGAGTCGCAAATGTGCGTATACTGCCCAACGGCGATCTCCCGCCCCAGGCGGGCGCTCAGCCGCTCGGCAACCTCTCGCTGCAGGTCCGTAAACGCATAAATATTCATAAACGCCGCCTTAAACGCGTCGTTGCTCCGCATGTGCACGTTAAGCACCAGCTCGTCGTGGAACACTCTAAACCACATTCGCTGCAGGCACGCGGGGTCGCTAATCCCCGCGTCCTCCCACGGCTTCCAGGTAATCGCCTGCGCTCGGCGCGTATACGGGGCTTCTGCCAGCGCCTGCACGACATACTCCAACTGGTCCACCGGCTCTGCGCGGCCGGGCACACGATATGCCGTCAGCCGCTCGTGATAGGTATACTCCCACTTCCCCGCGGTGGGGTCGATCCAGTGGTCGTGTATCCCCTCCACGACCTCCTGGCGATAGACCTCGAGGTCGTGAATCCCCCCGGGAAACGCGCGGTGAATACGCGGCTCGGCCATGGGCCGCCTAATGGCGAGGACGAGCAGCACGTCGCGGCTCTCCGGGTCGCCCGGCCGGTCGTACTGCGTGCGCACGCGCGCCCCCTGCTCCCAGCAGGCAACAACCGCGCGCTCCCACCCCTCGGGAACGGTCTCCGCGACGATGTGCACTATCGGTAGCGTTAGCTGCTCGGCCATCTGCCCGCGCTAGTCAAAGCTCAGCTCCATCCGCGCGATGCGCGCCACTGCCTCCTCGATCCGCCCCTTTACGTCGTCGGCCTTCATGGTCAGGCTAAAGCGCACAAATCCCTCGCCGTTTTTCCCGTAGGCCGTGCCCGGGGTGACGAGAATGCCCGCTTCGCGCAAAAGCGCCGCGGCAAACCCCGCCGAGTCATATCCCCGAGGCACCGGCGCCCACACGTAAAACGTCGCCCGCGGCCGGGGCACAGGCCAGCCAATGCTGTTTAACCCGTCTACAAGCCAATCGCGCCGCTGCGCATAAAGCTCGCGCATCTTCTCCACGCACTCCTGCGGGCCGCTCAGCGCCGCTGCCGCCGCCCGCTCGATGGCCATAAATGCGTTTGAGTCTACGTTTGACTTAAGCTTGGCCAGCCCAGACACCAGCTCGCCGCACCCCGCGGCAAAGCCAATGCGCCAGCCCGTCATGTTGTACGTCTTCGACAGCGAGTGAAACTCAATCGCGCAGTCCAGCGCGCCCTCCGCTTGGAGCACCGAGGGCGAGGGCTCGCCGTCGAAATACACCTCGGAGTATGCCGCGTCGTGCGCCAAAATGATGTCGTGCTCCAGCGCAAAGTCTACCGCCGCTTGCATAAACTTCGCCGTTGCCGGCGCCCCCGTGGGGTTGTTGGGATAGTTCAAAAACATCAGCTTTGCCTTTTCCGCAACCTCGCGGGGGATCGCCGAAAAATCCGGCAGAAAGTCGTTTTCCTTGAGCAACGGCATGTGATACACCTCGCCGCCGGCAAAGCCCGCGTTAACCTCATATACCGCATAGCGCGGGTCCGGGACGAGGACGATGTCGCCCGGGTCGACATAGGCCCAGCACAGGTGCGCGAGGGCCTCCTTGGAGCCGATGGTTACCTTAATCTGCCCGTCGCGGGCGAGCTTTACTCCAAATCGCCGCTCCATCCACTGCCCCGCGGCCTCCACGAACTCGGGAATCCCCCAGTCCGTCTCGTCGTACTGGTGCGTCGCTGGGTCACGCGCGGCCTGGCACAGGGCCTCGACGATGTGCTCGGGGGTGGGCTGGTCGGGATCGCCGATGCCGAAGTCAATGAGGTCCGCGCTCTCCTCCAGGGCTTTCTTTTTCAGCCTGGCGATTTCCGTAAACGGGTAGGGGGGCAGGTCCAGCAGTCGCTTCGCTCGCCTCATTGCTCTCCTCCCTAAATGTCGACTTCGCCCACAAAAACGAGCTCCGCCGGGCCTTTTAAGAACACATGCCCGCTCGGCGCCCAGTTTACCCCAAGCGTTCCTCCGGGAAGATGAACGGTTACCTCGCGCTCCGTCTCGCCGGCAAGGTGCGCGGCAACCGCCGACGCGCAAGCGCCTGTCCCGCAGGCCAGGGTAATTCCCGCCCCGCGCTCCCATACGCGCACCCTAAGCTCCCGCGGGGAAAGCGGCTGGACAAACTCCACATTTGTGCGTTCGGGAAAGCTCGGGTGGTGCTCCAACGCCGGGCCCCAGCGCTCCAAGTCTACCTCGTCCACGGCGTCGGTCAAAATTACGCAGTGCGGGTTGCCCATGGAGACACAGGTAATGGCAAACTCCTCTCCCTCAATGCGCAACGGCTCAAGCACCACCTGCGGCGTATCCGGCCCGCGCATCGGGATCTCCGCGCGCGAAAGCCGCGGCGGCCCCATGTCCACCTCCACGGCGACCACGCGCTCGCCATCGAGCGTCAACTCCGTCTGGACAATACCCCCCAGCGATTCCACCGCAAAGCGCGTCTTGTCGGTCAGCCCGTTTTCGTAGACGAACTTGGCAAAGCAGCGCAGCCCGTTGCCGCACTGCCCTTGCGTCCCGTCGGGGTTATACATCACCACGCGAAAATCAGCGCGCTCGGAGGGACAGACCAAGAGCACGCCGTCGGAGCCAATGCCAAAGTGCCTGTCGCACAGGTCAACAACCTTTTCGGCAATTTTCTCCTCAAGCTCGGGGCGGCGGAAGATGTCGAACAGGATAAAGTCGTTTCCCGTGCCGTGCATCTTAAAAAAGCGCATGTCCGTCTCCTCCGGATTGCCGGATTATAGCATAAGCCAGCGCCTCGGGCAGCGGCGCGCGCCTTTGCTGAACAGCGCCGCGGCCCCGCTCGTCAACATTTTGGGGTATAACTTACCATAGCAAAGCAGGCCGCGCAGCATCTGCTGCCGCCCCCGAAGGAGGATGCGCCGTGTCCACGCGCTTCGTGCTTGCTCCGCTGCTTGCTCTCGCCCTGCTTCTCTCCGCGGCATCCTCGCTGGCCCAGCCCCGTCTCGTGCAGTATACCGACCCCCAGGGCAGGTTTACCGTCCTCCACCCGCAAGGCTGGAGAGTCTCCCTGCTCTTGGGGCGCGTGGTTGTCGTTGCCCAGCCCGGGTTAAACTCCGCCTGCCTGTTCGCCTCGCTCCCCAGGCCTGTCGAGGCCCAGTCCGCGCGCGAGCTGTTGGACAACGCGGCGAAAGTCATCGCCCGCCTCCAGCCCCAAGCAGCGCCCATCTCCCAGCCCCACACCATCGGCAGCAACCCAGAGGTGTGCGTGCAGCGGTTTGAGCTCAAGCGCGCCAAGGCCAACAATACCGCCGTGCTCCGCGCTGTGCGCCGCGGCGATGGCACGGGCCAGTTTGTGTTCTACTTCGCCCCGGCAGGACGGTTTTCCGAGCTCGAGCCCCTGCTCCTGCGCATCGCCCGCTCGGTCGCCATCCCGGAGCAGGCGAACCCCACCGGCAGCGCAAGCGAGGTGCGCTTTGTTACCTACAACGATCCCGCGGGCGAGTTCACTTGCGCCATCCCCGAGGGGTGGCAGGTAACCACGCTTCCCGGCAAAATCATCGTCGTCTCGGAGGACGAAACGCAGGTCGTCTGCGCGCTCGCTACAGCGCGGATTCGGCCCAATGCGCCGCCGGCCAAGCGCTGCGCGGAGGAGTTCCTCGACCTGCTCAAGCAGCTGGCCGACGAGGTCGTCCCCGCCGAGGAGGGCGTGCAGGTGTGCCATGTGCCCGACATCTTCGCCCAGGCGCTTAGGGTGAAACGGGGCAACGTTACCTGCGCCGCCCAGCTCACCGTGCAGCGCTATTCCGACGGCACGGTGCAATATTACTACTACCAAGCCGACGTGCAGCGGTTTCTCGACCTCGAGCCAATTCTCTGCCGCATTCTCTCTAGCGTGAACACCACCGGGGAGGTGGGGAAATGAGCAAGCTTGCCCCGAGGTGGACGTTTGTATTGACATTTACGCTGTGCGCTGTGCTATTTGCCCTGCCCGCCTCCGCGCAGCCGCGCCCCGCGCCCAAACGGCGCCCACCCGTGGCGCACCTCTCCCCGCAGCAGCAGCGGGCAATGCTCGTCGCTCAAATGATCAAATGGCTGAGCACCGAGGAGGCGGAGATTGAAATCGGCCGCCGCGCCTATCCCCTCGTCCTCGCGCAAATGGGCGGCGCGTGGAAAAATCCTAAGGCCGAGCAGCGCGTAGTGCGCATCGCCAACTCCATTGTCCAGAAAAACTGCAAGCGCCGCAACATCCGCTATACGGTAACCCTCGTCAACTCGCCGGAGATCAACGCCGGCTCGCTTATGGGCGGCTATATCTTCCTCACTCGCGGCCTTCTCGCCACGCACAACGACGAGGAGCTCGCCGGAGTAATCGCCCACGAGGTGGCGCACATCGAGGCCGCGCACGGGCGCAAGCAGATGATCCAAGCCCTCGTCTCCACGCGGATCATCGAGCGGCACGCCGACCGCCGCGACTCCCTCATCGCCGAGGCGGCGAAGGTCTCCCGTCAGCGCATGCTCGCCGGCTATAGCCGCGACCAAGAGCGCGAGGCGGACCAGCTCGCCGTGCTCTATCTCATCCGCTCCGGCCACAACCCTCTCGGGCTAATCTCCTCGATCTGGAAGATCGGCGGCGGGCCGGTAAGCGCCCCCCTCCCCGGCCAAGCCAAGCCCCGCGCCCCGCAGGGCAAGCCTCCCTGGCCCCAGCTCGCCGGAGGCATCCCCATGCCCCGCGTGTGCTCGCGCAGCCGCAAGCCCGCCCCCGGGTTTACCGGCTACGTCTACGTCCCCGTCGGTCGCCAGCGCATGTTCGGCGACAGCCCCCGCGCCGTAATGCGCCTGTTCGACGATCACCCGCCGCTTGAGGAGCGCTTGGCCAGCGTATGCGAGCTCACCCGTGCCGCGAAGATCTTCGTCCCTGAGGAGGGGCCGTACTTCCCCGACGACGACCCCGATCCGCGCGAGGTGGACCCGGATCTCTTCCGCCAGCCGGCCACGGCGCGCGTGCGCCTTCATGCCAGCGGAATCAAGCTCTGCTTCCCCTGGGGCGAGCTAAGCGTGGGCGAGGCGGCCGCCGAGCCGCGCCCGGTGTGGCACCTCCCCGCGGCCCAGTTCTCCGCGGCGGGGCTTAAGCCAATGTTCGCGCGTTTTAACTTCCGCGGCCTGCGCGGCACGCCGGCCTATCCCGCCCCGGGATATGGCGATATCGACAAGGTCCTGCGCAAGCAAGCCCGCCTGCGCGAGACCATGCCCGCCTCGCTTCGCCCAAACCTCGGCCGGGGGACGTCCAAGGGGCGCTGGGAGGGCCGGCGCCAGCCTCCACGCCCGCGTTGAGCGCTGCGCCGCGTCCGCGGCCGCCCATAACCAAGTGGCCGCCGCATGCGCGCCAAGTGAAGCAACGAGGGTAGGGTAGGGGGATTCGCCGCACGTGGGCGCCAGGGGCGCCGCTACTCTAGATAGTCGCGCAGGCGCTTGCTATGCGCCGCCTGGCGCAGCTTCTTTAGCGCCTTAGCCTCGATCTGCCGAATGCGCTCGCGCGTGACGTCGAAAATGTGCCCCACTTCCTCGAGCGTGCGCGAATACCCGTCAACCAGGCCAAAGCGCAGCTTCAGCACCTCACGCTCGCGTTCGCTCAGCGTCGAGAGCACCTTTTCCAGCTGCTCGCGCAGGACGAGGTTCGACGCCGCGTCCACGGGCGAGTGCACCTCTTGGTCCACGATAAAGTCGCCCAGGTGGCTGTTCTCGTCCTCGCCCACGGGCGCTTCCAGCGAGAGCGGCTCCGGGGCGATGCGGATAATCTCCGTAACCCGCTCCACAGGCATATCCATCTCCTCGGCCAGCTCCTCGAGCGTGGGCTCGCGCCCGAGCTGCTGCATTAGCTGGCGCGAGGTTTTCACCAAGCGGTTAATCGTTTCCACCATGTGCACCGGAATGCGGATGATCCGCCCCTGGTCGGCAATCGCCCGCGTTATCGCCTGGCGAATCCACCACGTGGCATAGGTGCTGAACTTGTATCCCTTGCGAAAGTCGAACTTCTCCACGGCGCGCATAAGGCCCATGTTCCCCTCTTGGATGAGGTCCAGGAAGGAAAGGCCCCCGCGCCCCGTATACTTCTTGGCAATGCTCACCACGAGCCGCAGGTTCGCCTCGGCCAGGCGCTTTATCGCCTCTTCGTCCTTTAGCTTAACCGTATCCTCGGAGATCGACGTGGGGTCCATCTTCTGGTCGAAAAACAGCAGCACGGTAACGTCTGTGGGCACGTCGCGTTCGCCGTCATGCGGCGAACACCAGAGCAGCTTCGGCGCCCGCCCGTGCAGCGACGTGCGAAAGCGCCAGACATAGTCCTCGGCCAGGCGGTCGCCGAAAATGCTTGCCACGCCGTTCTCCCCGCCCAGCAAGCGCGCCTCATACTGCTCCTGCCGGGGCAGCGACTTGCGCGGCACCAAAAACGCCGCCTTGCCGTCCGGCGTAACGCTCACGCTCGCCTGAACCTTCTTCCCCTTCTCGTTGGTGAGGACAAACGTTCTGCTGTTAACCGTCTTCGCGTCCACGGGGCAGGTAAACCACACGGCAACGACCGTCTGCGAGGGCGCGTCCTCGCTGTTCGCCTCGGGGAGCACGCGGGCCACGCTCAGCGGCTTGCCATCGTGCACCGCAAAGCGGATCGACTGGTCGCCCTCCATCGGCCGGCCGCTTTCGTTGCGCAGGCCCCGCGGCCCGCCGCGCAGCCACAGGCGATACGTCTCCCCTGCGGCAAGCTTCGTCCGGGGCCGCACGAGAACCTTATTGCCCTTCGCCTCCAGCTCAATGGGCACACGCGCGCGCTTGAGGGTAAGCAGTTGTATCGCGCGGCTGGTCAGCGACTGCGGGTCTACAGGCTGGGTAAATGTCAGCTCAAACGGCTGCTCGCAATCCACCGGGATAACGTCGCCCTGCTTGGGCCAGGAGCTGGCAAGGACGAACTTCCCCCGCGCGTCCACCGTGCGGAACGTGTAGCTATATTCCTCCATCTCGTGCACGGGCTCCGGCCGGCCCCGTTCGTCCGTCGCCGGCACAGGGTCCGCGGGGCGCAGCCCGCCATCTCCGCCCTCGAGCTTCACCGTATATACCGTGTCGTGCTCCAGGCGGCTCTTGGGCTTAACGGTAACCCAGCCCTTGCGCGGGTCGTAGGTAACGGTGCTTTCCGCCCGCTGAATGCGCCGGGCAAGCTCAAACTCTTCCTCCGGAGTAAGCAGCGAGAAGCGGCCGATGTCGCGGAGGTACATCCGCACGGAGTCGTTAATCGGAATACCCTCCGCCTCGTCGGCAAAATCCTCCTCGCGGGGCTGGGGCGTCTCCTCCTTGCGCCGCGGCACGCGCTCGTCCAAGTCGACGATCTCAATCCCTTCCTCGTCGAAAATGGCGAGCACGTCCTCGATTTGCTGCTCGTCGGCGTCTTCGAGGAGCTCCCCGAGCTGCTCGCTTATATCGTCGTAGCTCAATACGCCGGACTCCCGGCCCTTTTCCAACAGGGCCTGGACCGAGCTACTGTTGCGAATCTCCTCCTTGTCCAACCCTACCTCATCCCTCTCGCCGAAAACGTCACAGTGACGACCGCCGGGCTGTCTTCTCCGAGAAATACCTCACCAGCTCCTGATATTCCTCAAGCAGCTCTCGGCTCGCTGCGCCACCCTCGCCCGTGCGCAGCGCTGCCTCCAGCTCGCGCATGCGCATTCGCTTCCGGTAGTCGGCAACCTCCCTCGCGCAGTCCACCGCGGAGCGCTCGTCGCAGGCCACCTCCGCCTCGTCCAACTGTATCTCCGCCCAGCGCTCCACCGCCTCCCTGCTCAGCCCATCGGCCAGCGTGCGCGCCTCGATTCTCCCGTTGCGCGCCAACTCCTCCGCGGCGCGCTCCGCCAACTCGCGATCGATGGGATCGCAAAACGCCGCCGGCTGCAAGATGGCGAACACCTCGCGCGCCACTTCGGGGTCCTCCGCCGCCCCGCGCAGGGCAATGCGCTCGGCCAGGAGCACCCCGCGCGGCGCGGCTTCGAGCGCCTGAGCCGTCGCCGCCGCGCTTGCCGTGGCCGCCTCCTCCGCGCTGCCCCTCTCCCCCACGCGCCGCCGGCGCCCGCGGCGCCGCGCCAACCGTACCTGGTTGGCCAGCGCCTGCTCGTTCGCTCCCGCGCGGGCGAGGTCCTCGCCGGCGAGCTCCCCCGCGGCATAGGCCACATAATCCTCCGTGGCCACTTCGTCGGCGAGCTCGCTCAGCAACTCAACGATCGCCCGCGCCGCCTGCTGCCGCCAGCGCGGCCCTGCTCCGCGCTGCGCGGCGATTAGCCTGTCGATAGCAAAGTGTACGAGGGGCACAGCCCCGCGCACGAGCTTAAGCAGCGCCTCCGGGCCTCGCTCGCGAACCATTTGGTCCGGGTCCGAGCCCTCGGGGAGCGCGGCTACGCGAACATCCATGCCCGTCCGCTCAAGCTGCGGCACATTGCGCAGCACGGCAGCTACGCCCGCCTGGTCCGCGTCGAACGCCAGGACCACGCGCGAGCAATATCGCCGCAAAAGCCGCAGGTGGTCCGCGGTGAGCGCCGTCCCCAGCGTGGCCACCACATTTTTAACGCCCGCCTCGTGGCAGGCGATAACGTCCGTATATCCTTCGACAACCACGGCATAATCCTCGCCTTTTATCGCCGGGGCCGCCTGGCGCAAACCATAAACAAGCTTGCCCTTTTGAAATATCGCCGTCTCCGGCGAGTTGATATATTTCGGCTCGTCGTCGCCCAGCGCCCGCGCGCCGAAGCCAACGACGTTTCCCTGGGCGTCGAAAATAGGAAACATCAGCCGCCCGCGAAACCGGTCGTAGCAGCCGGCGCCGCTCTCGCGCGCAACGCACAGGCCCGCCTGCACCAGATCGCGGTCGCTAAACCCCTTTCTCCGCGCGAGCTGGCGCAGGTCCTCCCACTCGGGCAGGGCATAGCCGAGCATAAATTGTTCCACACTGGCCTGCGCGATCTTGCGCTGCGCGATATATCGCCGGGCAACTTCCGCGCGCGGCGACTGCGCCAATAGCCGCGCATAGTAGACGGCGGCCATGCGGTTGGCCGCGTGCAGCCACTGGCGCAGGGCGGCCCGCTGAGCATAGTCGCCTCGCGCGGCAAAGTGCGCCCCGATGCGCTGGGCTAAGCGCTCCGCTGCCTCGACGAAGCTCAGGTTCTCTACCTTCTCCACGAAGGTGATAACGTCGCCGCCCGTCTGGCAGCCATAGCAGTAGAACAGTCCGCGGTCTGGGCTCACGGTAAACGACGGTTTGGTCTCCGTGTGAAAGGGACACAGCCCGACGTAGTTCTTGCCCGTCTTCTTCAGCTTCACATACTCGGAGACAACCTCGACAATGTCCAGCCGCTGCTTAAGCTCCTGCGCATCTAGGGCGCCGCTCGCATCGGGGAAAGCAGACAAGCGGCACCACCCCTCGAAGGTCTCGCGCAAAACCTTATTCCCCAGCGCGCCAGTAAATCCTTCTCCGCCCTCTGCTCTGTCCGGAAAATAACAACAGAAAAGGCCCGGCCGCAGTTCCTGCCGGGCCAACTTAACGAGCTCTCGCGCCTACTACGTCACATCGGGGATCCAAATGTGGATCCGCGTGACTTTCATGTCATGCAGAGTAAACGCAATGTTGCACTGCTTATCGCCGCGTGTCTCGTGATACCACAGGATAACGTCGCGCCGGAACTCATTCGTTACCGTGCCAAACGTCAGCGAACCGCTGCTGATCGGCGATGTCCACTGCCCGCCGCCGACGAACGTCTCGATATCGTGCGGGTAGCCGTAGCGCTGGATGACGCGCTTAAAGCTGTCGCCCAGCTTAATGTAGCGGTGCGGCTGCCAATTTGCCGTGCGCGCGAAGTCGCACTTGTCGCCGGCTACGGAAATGGCGGTAATCTTCCACGTGTTCTTGTTAATGACCACGCCTACGGCGACGCCCTGGCGAATGTAGAACCACTCGATCTCGTCGTCGCGCAGGTCAAACCACACCGAGAGCACCCAGTCTGGGAACACGCCCACGCCCGAGGCGGGGCCGGTGAGCAAGCCCTCCGCGCCGCCGGGCAGGGTAACGGGAACACCGGCGCCGGCCTGCGCCTGCTGCAGGGCCGTGGCGCCTGCCGCCTGCAGCGCCGGCGCGGCATATTGGCTCGGGGTGAGCGTCGGCCCGGCGAGCTGGAGCTCCGTCCCGAACCCGGGAGCCACGAGCCCCATGCCTAGCTGCACGCCTACCGCGGGCGGGATATTGCCGTAGCCGCGGGCCATTCCCAAAGGCGGCCGCGGGCCAGGGGCCTCCTCCTCGACAGCGCCCTCCTCCTCAGCGGCGGCCTCCTCTTCTGGGGCCGCAGCTTCCTCCCCAGCAGCGGGCGCTCCACCGGGCGCGACGGTCGCCGCCGGCGCTCCCCGCGCCGTGGTCACGATAATCCCATCCGGGTTGCCGTAGCCCGGCTCATCGAGCAAGACCATCGCCGGGTCGCCCAGCCTTATCCCGGCAAGCTGCGTCTCCAGCCACCAGCCGTAGCTTACCCCGCATGCGAGAATCGACAACGTCGCGGCCAGGACAACGACCAGTGCGATTCGCTTCATCGCCAATCCTCCCGCCGGAACGACGAAGTCAACCGACCAGCGCCCCGGCTGCGCGCTGGCCCGCCGTCGCTGAAAACGCTCCTATATCAAATGCCGCGCGCAAACAGCTTGTTCACCGCGGGCAAAACTACCCCGCGGCCGAACGCGAACAACTATATCTGACGCGCACCAAACAGGCAACCGCCCGCGCGCGCCGTTGCACATTTTTTCATATTCTTCGGATATAGCCCACGCTTGTCCTCCCCGCGCGCAAAACAGTTATTGCTCCCCCGTAACGACCAGCTCCTTTTCCCGAAAGACAAACCCTATCTCCGGCGTGTCGCACCAAAGCAGCGCGCGCTCGCCATCGACGAACAGCTCCCACGTCCCATCGCGGAGGTACGTTCGGAGCAGCTCCTTGCCGCAGAACATAATGCGCATAATCCCGCCCCACGGCCGGCCCATGGTGCGCACCTTCGGCCCTCCCTGCGCGGAAATGACAAACCTCTTCGGCCCCCAGGGAACCGCCGCCACCCGTTGCCCTTCGTTTTGCGCGCGGGTAACCATTTTCAGGCAAAACCGCTGCGCCTCAGCCAATGGCCGCCCGTCGAGGCTCGTCGCCACAAGAACGTAAATCCCCGGCCCGCCCTGCACCTCCACCGGCCCCGCGGCAAGATCGCGATATGGCGAACGGCAGTTCGCAATTGCCACAAACCGCGGGGCAACCACGCGCAGAACGCCCTCGCGCGCGTTGCGCACGATCTCCCCCGTGTCCGAGACAAACCGCCCGTTGCCCAGCTTTCCCACCGCGCGCTGCTCCCCGCCGCTGTTGCGCAGCACTTCCAGCGCGCAGCGGAGCACGAGCTCGCTACTCGCCCGGCGAAACACGTAGTTGTTTTTCGCCGCGTCGTAAAAGCCCAGGGCAAACCCCTTCCCCGCCTGCGCTCCCACGGGGGCATAGCCCGCCCGGCGCACGGCCCCCAAGTCAAACCCTTCGCCTGGCGGCAAAGCGTCGCCCGTCTGCTCCTCCTCTTCCTCGGGCCAGTATGGGGCGATGGCATATCCGCTCCGCGCGCACAAATCCACCCCCGCCTCGCTCCCTTTCAGGTCGCACAGCCGGCTTTCGTTGTGGATGACAAGGTTCTTTCCGCGCAGCGCGCCGCCCGCCGTGCGCCCGGAAGCGATGGTCACGTCCGCCCGGCCCTCCCACGCCCCCTCGTAAAACCTGTTCTGCACGCGGCACACGTTCGCCAGGCGATACAGCGGCGTTAGGTAGCCGAAGAAGCTGAACGTGTCCGTGTGCGAATAGGCGATCTCCGCCGTGGCCCGCGCCGGGGCAATCTCGCCTTGGCAAAACGCCTTTGCTAAATAGCTCATAATCCCCCAGCGCAGCGGGTCGCGGTGAATGTCGAAAAACCCAATACCCCCCGCCTCTTCGGGCACGTCGTAGGTAAAGGCAATTATCGCGTCCACATCCTGCAGCGCGCTCAGCGCGCAGAGCTCCACAGTCCCCGCGGCGCGATGCTCATTCGGCCAGCAATAGGACCACTCGCGCACAACAAGCGGCTTTTGCGCAATATGCGCCGCGGCAATGCGGCACGCCGCCGAGCTCGCCCCCGTTTCGCGCAGGGGGTTGCTGTTCGCGAAGAAAAACGGTGGCTCCCACGCCCGCCCCTCTTCCCAGCTTGGGTGGTCCCAGTAGAAGTTGGTCCCCACGTAGTCCAGGCTATCGGCAATCGCCTTCAGGTCCGGCAGCTCATACAACGAGCCCACCGCGCCTATGGGGACCTTCACCCCGATGCTCCGCAGATGCTCGCGCATGTCGCGGAAAAAGCGCCGATGCACGTCGTAGAAAAACAGCGCCCCGTCGCACTTGCGCGCCCGTCCCTCGCGCCCGCGGCTTTCCGTGCTGCTCGCCAGGGGGCGCAGGCTCATCACAGGCAGGCGCACGTTGCGCTTCTCCAGCGACTCATAGGGCAGCAGCGCGCTTTGCCCATCCGGCCCCGTCCATGCTGCGCGCAAGCGCTCCGTCGTCCCATAGCGCTTGGCCAGCCACTCGTTCCATTGCGCGGTAAGCTCGCGGCGATAGAACGAGGGAAGGTCGAGCAGCTCCGTACGCCGCGCGAAAAGCCCGTTTTCGTCGAAGATCTCCACGAACGCCACGGCGGGGTCGTCGGCGAAGCATCGGCCCGTGTACGGGTTCACGTGGTCGCGGAGCAGCCGCGTAGCATACTCCTTTTGCAGCTCAATTAGCCGCTGGTCAAACACCGCGCAGGGCTTTGCCCCGCGGCCCAAAAGCTCCGCCTGGCGCACGCCCTCTTCTGCGGAAAACTCGCGATAATCAAGCAGGTCGAGGTAGACGTAGATCCCGCGCTGGGCCAGTGTAGCCACCCAAAAGTCCAGCGCGTTAAGCTTTTTTGCGTTGAAGTAGCCCAGGGGGTCGTCGCGCGCCCCGTCCAGAAGCCCCTCTTTGCCGTCAAAATGGTGAAAGCGGACGAGGTTTATCCCCGCGCGGGCCAATACGTTGGCCACGCGCTTTATCGTTTCTTGGTCGGCAAACACGCCCTGCTTGGCGATGTTTACCCCGAAAAACCGCGCCCTGCGCCCCTCTTGAAAGTAAAAATGCCCATCCTCGCCCGCGCTGAGAAACCCATATCTCCCCGCCGGTGGAGCGAGGATAAACGAAAAATCAACAATGCTTGCCTCAGGGAAATCGTCCGCCGGCCGCCCTGCCAGCTCAAACACCGCCCACGCCGGCGCGCAGACAAAAATTAGCGCCGCTGCCCAAACCCTCGGCGCACACCGCTTCTCTCGCAGAGTTCCTAGCGCCCTTGTAGCCGGTTCCATTCCGAAACAGTGATAAACTCAAACCCGCGCTTGCGCAGGCCGTCGATGATCAACGGCAAAGCAAACACCGTCTTGTCCTCGCCGTTGTGTAGCAAAATAAGCGAGCCGTCGTGCGCGCTCTCTACCGTCCGCCGAGCAATCTCCTCCGGCGAAAGCTTCATCAGCCCCCACGTGTTAAAGCACTTCTCCATGGAGATCAGCCCGTTGCGCGCGATTACTAGCCGCACGCGCGAATTACAATGGCCCCCCGGCGCCCGGACATAGGGCACGGGCACCCCTGCGATACGCTCTAGCAGCTCCTTGTTGCCCAAAATCTCGCGCTCGATATCGGCCACCAGCCGCGCTGCGTTGAGGTTGCAGTGGGAGTAGGTATGATTGCCCAGCTCGTGCCCCTCGGCGACGATCTCGCGCACCAGCTCCGGGTAGCGCTCGGCCTGCTTGCCCACCAGGAAAAACCCCGCGCAAACGCCCTTTTCGCGCAAAATAGAGAGAATTACCGGCGTGATAATCGGGTTCGGGCCGTCGTCGAAAATCAGGCAGACGCGCTTTTTGCCCGCCGCGGGCCGCGGCTGCACGGGCTGCTGCGGCTCCGGCCGCTTCAGCTCGCGCCACGCGCTGTGCGTGCCCGCGGTCGCCGGTGGGGTGGGGGAGGACCCGCCAAACGCCCGCCGCCGCGCTGCGTCGAGCCACTCTTGCGTGGGAACGAGCGCCAGCGCGCGCTCCAGCTCGGCCATTGCTTGGCGATAGCCCGCGCTCCGCTGCGGCCGCGCGGGACGTTCCCCCACGAACACGACAATGCTGTCCTCAAGCCGCTTCTCTGAGGCAAAGCTCTCTCTGCCTTGAACCGTTATCCGATACTTCCCCGCAGGCAGGCCCCGCGTATCCCACTGAAACTCAAACGGCGGACGATTGCTCCCCCAGCGCAGTCTGCCGTTGACCGTAAACGTGACATATAGCCGCGGCACGTCGCCGACGAGCTCTGCCGCGACGGTAACGATGCCGCTCACCGTTTGCCCCGGCCGGGGGGCGACAATGCGCAA
>CAZMGT010000059.1:7306-22278 GCA_964565895.1 uncultured Armatimonadia bacterium | reverse complement strand
CGCCGGAGATGCGCACAAGCGCCCAGCGCGCCATCTCGCGCCGCTGGGGATCGCGCAGCATCTGCGCCAGGTCGGGAACGACCTCGTCGCCGCCGACGAACGAGAGCAGGCGGAGGAGAAGGTCGCGTGCGCGGCGGGGGATGTCGCTTGCCGCATGGCGGGCGAGGGCCAGGGCGACGGCGGAGCGGTGCGCGCGGCCGGCGTCGCTCGTGGCATAGTTGGCGATGGCGCGGAGGGCGTGCTCGGCGGCGAGGGCGTGGGTCTTGTTTTCGCCGGAGAGAAGCTTAACCAGCTCGGGCAGGGCGGCCTCGGCGAACGGGGCGAGCGCCTGCGCCGCGGCCATGCGCTCGGCGCCGCTTTCGCTGGTCAGCTTTTGCAGAAGATCGGCGAGTGTCGCCCCCTGCTCTGCGGCGCGCAGGGGGGCGGTGCAACCGGCCAAACAGACGATGAGTCCAAGGGACAAAGCAAGGCGGTTCACGGCGCTCACTTCCCTATCTTGCTAGAGGTGCCACGGGGCGCGATAGGGCTTGTTTAGCCAGCGGTTGGCGACCTCGTCGTTTACAAAGCGCTCCTTGTCGGGGTCCCAGCGCAGGGGCCGGCCGAGGCGGATGGAGATGTTTCCCAAGTGGCACACGGTGACCGAGCGGTGGCCGATCTCTACGTCGCAGATCGGGCGCTGGCGCGTCTTGATGCAGTTGAGCCAGTCCTGATGGTGGCCCGGGCTGTGGTAGAGGCGGATGTCGTCGGGCTTGAACGTGACGTGCATGAGGTCCTCGGGATAGGTTTCGATGCGCCCGCGGTTGACGTGGACCCAGCCGTCGGTGCCCTCGAAGCGGCAGCCGCTGCCGCTGCTGGAGCAGATGAGGACGACGCCGTTTGCGTATTCGTAGCGCACCTCGAACTGAGTGCATGTTTCGTAAAGGCCGTCCTCGGGGAACTTGCCCCAGCCGTCGATGTAGATGGGGCCGGTGCCGTCGGCGCCGATGCCCCATTGGGCGATGTCGTTATGGTGTGCGCCCCAGTCGGTCATTTTGCCGCCGGAATAGTCCCAGAACCAGCGGAAGTTATAGGGATGGCGGCGAGGGTTAAACGGGACCCACGGGGCGGGGCCGAGCCACATGTCCCAGTCGAGGCCCGGGGGCGGGTCGCAGTCGGGCTCCCAGCCGCAGGTGGGGCCGCCGCCCACGCCCGTGCGCACGGTGTGCAGCTTGCCGATGTAGCCGTTGCGCACGAGCTCGCAGGCGAAGCGGAACTCCCACGCGGAGCGTTGCTGGCTGCCCGTCTGAAACACGCGGCCATAGCGGCGCACGGCCTCGACCATCTTCCGCCCCTCGGCGATGGTTAGACTGAGCGGCTTTTCGCAGTAAACATCCTTGCCCGCCTGGCAGGCGTAGATCGAAGTCAGGGCGTGCCAGTGGTCGGGCGTGGCGATGACCACGGCGTCGATGTCCTTGCGCTCGAGGAGCTTGCGAAAGTCGCCAAAGGCAAGGCACCGCTCGCCCACGCGCTGGCGGGCGCTGTTGCGCCGCGCCTCGTCTACATCGCACACGGCGATGACCTCGCACGTGGGGTGATTAAGCAGGCGGCGGAGGTGGCCGCTGCCCATGCCGCCTACGCCGATAAACCCCAGGCCGATGCGCTCGTTGGCGGGGTCCTTGCCCTCGGCGCCAAGTGCCCGGGCGGGAACGATCGCGGGAAAGGCCAGGCCTGCTCCCGCGGCGAGGGCCGTCTTAGCCACCTGACTTAAGAAGTTGCGTCGAGAGACTCTCTTGCCCATCGCGCGCACCTCTGTCTCGCAGGCAGCACAAAGGCGCGCCACGATCCTCGCGCGCCAGCGCCGCCAGTCGCTCTTGGTGGTGGGTTGACATTCGAGAGGGGCGCGAAAAGAACCTTCCCCCATAAGCAACGAGGCCGCGAGCGGGGGCACGAGGCGCGCGGGGAGGGGAAACGAAAAAAAGCGCCCGCGCCGCCGAGCGGGAGGAGGAAGCGGCGCGGGCGCGGAGGGTCAGACCGCCCGCAGAGGGGCGTTGGGGCTACTTAGACTTCTGGCAGCCGAAGTTGGGGTTGTGGCCCACGAGCTTGAGCACCTCGGTCCACGGCTCGTAGCGCAGGGCGTAGTACTCAGCCTCTTTGCCCGCAGCGCCGATTACCGGCAGCCCGAGGGCGGAGCGGATGTTGTTCAAGTCGTCGTAGGTGACTTTGCCTTCTACGGCGTCCTTGCGCTTGCAGTACTTGTCGAACCAGTCTTTGATCAGGGGGAGCTTGGGGTCGGTGCCCACGTTTTCCTCGAACGAGTTGAAGTCTAGCTCGTCCTCGAACTCGTCGGCCATTACCGCCAGGCCGCCCTGCCCGCCGAGGACGACATCGCCATACTTGTTGAAGTAGAACAGGTTCTTGTCCATCTCGATGGTCTTGATGTTCTGGAACGGGGCAGCAAGGCCGGACTCGTCGTTG
Source organism: uncultured Armatimonadia bacterium (assembly GCA_964565895.1). GTDB lineage: Bacteria > Armatimonadota > Zipacnadia > UBA1398 > CAZMGT01 > CAZMGT01. Next base: position 19,824 of record CAZMGT010000059.1, on the reverse strand, counting down.
AACGCGACGAGGTTGCCGCGGACGATGTTGTTGCCGGCGTTGTGGTCCACGTAGATCCCGCGGCCCTCGGTGGTGTGGATCTTAAAGCTGAACACCGAGGTGTTGTTGGTCACGGTAATCGTGGGCTTGCCCCAGCCGCCGCCGGCGATGGCGCAGATGCCCCGACCGACGGTGTTGAACACGATGTTGTTGTCGATTACCGAGTCTTTGCCGCACTTGACGTAGATGCCCCACCAGGAGGAGTTGACGATCACGCAGTTGCGCACTTGGAAGCCGCCGCGGCCCATGAGCTGGATCGCCGGCGCGGAGGGGCTCTTCGTGGCGTCGAGCGAGCCGTCTTTGGCCACTTTGTACTCGTTCAGCGGCCCGCGGTCGATGATAAACCCGTCGATGACGATGTTGTCCAGGTTGGTCATCGAGGGCTCGGTGGTAAATGTGGCGTCGGAGGTTTTGTTGCGGGAGTCATCCGGGGCGATGACCGTCGTGTGATAGGTAAACGGGTCGCGCTTGGAAAAGTCGGGGGAGTAGCCGCCGAGGATGGTGAGGTTGCTTACCTTGATGCGCGGCTGGGCGCCGCTTTTGCCCCTGCCGGGATAGTTGCCCTGGGCCACATGAATAACGTCGCCTGGTTTGGCATTCTCGATTACCCGCCACAGATTCTTGACCGGTGCATCCTTCGTCCCTGGGTTCTTTGTGCTCCCTTTCTCAATAGACACGTAAATATCGGCCGCGCTGGCGCTGGCGGACCAGGCCAGCAACACTGACATTACAACCGCCACACCAACAACCGCACAAACGCTCCGCCAGACAACCACCCCGCGTCTCACATATACCATGCCTCACCTGCCTCCTAAGTTTGGATTTACCGCCCCCACGTATAACAAGAACGGCGGCAACGGTCAAGGAATAGTGCGCTAGGGCGGGCGCTCTGTTACGCAGGCAGAAACAGCCGTGGGCGCCACACAACCGGAGCCCCTGCCCGATGAGAGGAAGTCAACAGAGAGCAAGTGAATAAAAATCTGGGACGGGCTGGGAAGGCGGTGTGCCTCGTGGGGACCTGGGTTACCCTGTTTAATTACTTCTCCGCGTTGCTCGGGCTGGGTTATGTTGGCTCCGTCGTTCTCTCCTATTACCGCAGCAGGCAGGGCGAGGGGCAAGGGGAGGGCGCGGGAAAAGCGAACCGCGCAAACCGCGCCCCGCTTTGGGCGCTGTTGGCCACGGCGGCCGCGTTTGCCGCGATTATCGTTGCGCTTGGTTTTGAGAAGCGGGGGATTTTCTCCCCAGGCCAGCGCCTAGCGTGGGGGGTAATCCTCGGCGCGGCGGCGGGGCTTTTGTGCGCCGGCCTGTGCTGGCTTGCCGGCGAGGGAGCGGCCTGGGCGGGGGCGCGCGACGCCGAGCTGCGGGCAAAGCTTAACCTGGCGCTGGGCGTAGCCGCCGCGGCGCCGGCCGTGCTTGCCGTGTCGGTTGCGCTGTCGCTGTTTTCGGACTTTCCCCAGGATGCGCTCAGCGGCGTGGCCCTCGGGGCGGTGCTCGTGTGCGTTGTCGTTCTTATGGGCTGGGCGATTATGGAGCGCAGCGGGACGACAGGCGCGCGGCGGGAAGAGCTGCTTTCCGGCTGGTGCCTGCCCCTTGAGTTTTTCGGCACGATGGCCGTAGCCTGCGCGGCAGCGACGTATCTGGCGGTGGAGCATTTTCCCAAGGGCGGGGAGGCTCCCGCGCTGGCGCTGTGGGGCGCGCCCGCGGCGCTGGGCGGGCTGGGGATCGTCGCCGCGGTGCTTGTCCAGCCATATGCGACGCTGGGCGCAGTGGCCGGCGAACGCTGGCGCGCGGTGCTCGGGGGGAGCGTCGTGGGGGCGGGCGTGGTCGCCGTCGTCTGTTTGGTGTTTGGGCTAAAGGCGGTTCAGCTTCCGGCGCTGGCGAAGGTCGGCGTTTGGGGAGCGATCGCCGGCGCGCTTGTCATGTTTGTCGCGCGATATGCGCCGGCGGCGGGGCGGAGCGACATTGGCCGGCTGCGCGGGGCGCTTGTTGGTGTGGCGCTCGTTCTGCTTACCGTAGCTGTCTGTTTTAAGCTGCTTGCGGGGTTTGGCGTGGGCCTGGCCGTTGTCGCAGCGCTGGCGACGATGATCGTAGCCAGCGGTTTTGCCGCAGACGGCGAGGGGAAGGGGGAACAGTTGCGCGCGGCGGCGCTTGCCGCGCTGTGGTGCCTGGGCGTGGGGGCGGGGTATCTCGTCTACCGCGTGCTGCTCGAGCGCAGCCCGCAGGCGCAGGCGATGGATCTCTCCACGCACTATGTGTTTTTGTGCATGCTTGCCGTGCCCGTGGTCGTCGGGCTAGGGCTGAGCGCGAACGAGGTTGCCGGCTTGGTGCTCGAGCACCGGCGAGGGAGCGGGCCGGGGCAGGAGGTATGGGCCTGGGTGGCGCTGCGCGTGGGGGCGCTGGGCGCGGTGACTGCGGGGCTGTGCCTGGCGCTGCTTGTCCTGTGGGGCTACAAGGCGGCGCTCGGAGTAGTGTGCGGTGCGCCGCTGGCGCTTATTTTGTTGCTCGTGATTTGGGCGGGCTGGGGGGAGCGCCGCGCGGAGGGGCAGGGGAGGGAGGAGCTTTTGGGGTTTAGCGCGCTTGCCCTAGGCGCGGCGCTGTTTGCGGCACAGGTGGCCACGCCGTGGAGCGCGCTTATGGGGGCAACCATTCGCCAGCGGCTGTGGGTTGTCGTGGGGCTTGTCCTTGTGGCGCTGGTTTGGCTGGCTGCGGACATTGCGCTTGTGTGGCGAGCGGGGCGCCGGGGAGGGGAGGGGGAGCGGTGAGCGAGCGGCGATCGTTGCTTGCCCCAGGGATAGTGCTTGGGCTGAGCTTAGCGTGGGGGAGCTGGCTCGCGGCCTCGCTGAGCACGATGGAGCCCGCGCGGGGGACGATCTCCGGCGTGGTAGTAGCCGAGGAAAGCGGCGCGCCGCTGGCCGAGGCGAGGGTGGTTATCGCGCCGGAGGGGCCGGGCGGGGGCCGGCCGGTGGTTTGCTATACCGACGAGGAGGGTCGGTTTCACGCGGCGGCGCTGCCCGTGGGGAGCTATCGCATTTCGGCGAGCTCGCGCGTGCACAGCATGGCCGCCTCGCGGGTGGAGCTGGCGGAGGGGAAGAGCCTCAGTTTGCGGCTTGAGCTGTCCCCGCGCACGCCTTTTTTGGAGTTTTCCGCGCATCAGAAGGTGGTTTGCAGCGGGGAGCAGGTAAACCTTACCTGCCACGGCTTTCTGCGCTCGGACACAGTCCGCCTATGGCGCTATGAGGTGGACCTGGCCGGGATAATCACCGACCCGGAGCAGACGATCTCGTCGATCGTCAACCGGATAAACTTCCGCGACAGCCTCCCCCGAGGGAACCCCTACCTGAAGCTTTTGGGAAAGCGCGAGGTGCGCATTAGCACGCGCGGCGCGGAGGGAGACTTCCATGAGACGATTACCCTGCCCGCGATGCGCCCCGGGATGTACATTCTCTGCGCCGAAGCCGATGGGCTGGTCGACGCGGACTACGTTATGGTCAGCGACCTGGGGCTGGTGGCCAAGCACGCGGGGCGGGAGCTGCTGCTTTATGCCGTGAACCTCAAGGATGGCAAACCGGCGCGCGGGGCGCGGATTACCTGCTTTGTCAGCGGTGCGGCGGTGGCCCAGGGGCGCACGGGGGCAGATGGCCTGGTGCGCGTGCGCCTGCCCGAGACGCTGCGCGCGGAGTCGCTTGTGGTTATCGGCGAGCGCGGGAGCTCCGTGGCCGTGCTCAGCTCGTACTACGGCATGGCGCCCGAGGACGAGGCGGCGATTTATTTTTACACCGACCGCCCGATATATCGCCCGGGCGACACGGTGCGCTATAACATCATCGTGCGGCTGCGCGCGGGCGAGCGCTACGTCGTGCCCGCGGGCGAGGATGTTACCGTAAGCGTTACCGACTGGCGGGAGACAAAGGTCCACGAGAAGAGGGGGAAGCTGGACTCCTACGGCTCGATTCACGGGGAGTTTACGCTAAGCAGCGAGGCGCTCACCGGCTACTACACGGTTGACATTCGCATGGGCGCGCACCGCCAGCGGGCGGGCCTTCAGGTGGCGGAGTATCGCAAGCCGGAGTTTGAGGTCGCCGTCGAGCCGGAGAGGGAGCGCTATACGCGGGGCGAGACGGCGCGGGTCGCTGTGCGCGCGGAGTATTACTTCGGCGTGCCCGTGAGCGGGGCGCGTGCGGAGTATACCGTGCTACGCGCGCCGCTGTGGGGGATGTGGCCCGAGGGCGAGGGCTATTACGAGGAGCAGCAGGCTGGGGACGTTGTCGCTACAGGAACGGTGACCCTCGACGCCTATGGCCGGGCGGAAATTAGCATCCCCACAGCGGGCAAAGTAGAGCGAGAGGAGCTGGGCGAGCAAGCGCAGCGGTTTTCCGTTTACGTGGACGTTTACGACGCGAGCAGGAAGTACGCCAGCGGCGAGGGGAGCTTTCTCGTTACGCAGGGCGAGTTTTACATCGCGCTTAAGCCGGAGACAATGGTCGCCCGGGCGGGCGAGGCGGTGGCTGTTGCGCTAACGTGCAAGGACTACGAGGGGCGGGTGCAGGCGGGGGTTAGCGTGCGCGTGGTCGCCGAGTTGGAGGACTGGGTCTCCGGGGAGTTCGTGTATACGAAGGTCGCTGAGGAAAAGCTGGTTACCGACGAAAAAGGCCGGGCGCAGTTTACCCTGCCGGCGTCCAGGCAGGGCTACTACCGCATTCGAGCGAGCGCGCGCGACAGGCTGGGGAACACCGTGAGCGGGACGGCCTATGTCTGGGCCACGGGGGCGAAGTTCGCCCGGCTGGCGTATGGCTACCCGGAGATCGAGCTCGTGCCCGACAAAGAGGTATATGAGGTGGGCGACAGGGCGCAGGTGCTGATTAATACGAGCGAGGCCGGGGCCGTGGCCCTCGTGGCCATCGAGGGGGCGAAGCTCGAGCGGGCGTGGGTGCAGGAGCTGCGCGCCAACTCCACGGTAATCGAGTTCGACATTGAGGAGCGCTATCTGCCCAACGTTTATCTCAGCGCGTGCTATGTCGCGGGGAGAGAGTTTGTCTCGCAGACGAAGGAGATTAAGGTCTCGCGCAAGCCGCACAAGCTAAACATCGCCGTGCGCAGCGACCGCGAGGTCTACGCCCCGGGCGATGTGGCGGTGTATACGATCACGACCACCGATGCCGCGGGCCGGCCGAAGCCGGCGCGGGTGTCGCTCGCTGTGGTGGACGAGGCGATCTTCGCCCTCGCCCCGGAGCGCGCGGAGGACATTGTGGACTTCTTTTACGCGCGGCGGGAGAACGCGGTGCGCACCCAATATTCGTTCCCCCCGATCTACCTGGGAAACGGCGACAAGGCGGGGGCGAAGATCTCCGTGCGCAAGTGGTTTCCCGATACGGCGTTTTGGAGCGCAACGCTGGAGACGGGCGCCGAGGGCAGGGTGCGCGTGCGGGTGAAGATTCCCGACACGCTGACCACGTGGCGGGCCACGGTGCGCGGGTATACGAAGAACACGGCCGTGGGCGCGTCGGTGCACAAGGTGCGCTGTACGAAGGACTTCCTCGTGCGCTTAGAGCTCCCGCGGTTTGCCACGCAGCGCGACCGGCTGACCATTGCCGCGGTCGTCCACAACAACACAAGCGAACGGCAGCGGGCAACGGTAACGCTGGACGCGCCCAAGCTGAACATTCGCGCAAAGGCGACGCGGCGGGTCACCGTGCCCGCGCAGGGGTGGACGCGGGTGGACTGGCCCGCGGAAGTGCCCGGGGTCGGCGAGGCGAAGATTAGGGTGTTTGCGCGGGCGGAGAGCGGGCTGGAGGACGCGATGGAGCTTACCCTACCCATCGTGCCCCACGGGCGGCGCGCGCACACATCGTTTAGCGGAGCAACGCGCACCGCGGCGGAGGAGCGGCTGACCGTGCGCCGGGACATCGTCCCCGGGACGGCGCAGGCGCGCGTGGCTCTGGCGCCCACGGTGCTCGGGCCGGTGTTCGGGGCGCTGGAGTATCTCGCGCGCTATCCCTACGGGTGCACGGAGCAGACGATGAGCGCGTTTTTGCCGGACGTTGTCGTTGCCCAGGCGCTGCGCGAGCTGGGCCGGCGCGACGGCAACCTGGAGCGCAAGCTCGACGACATGGTGCGCGCCGGGCTGGCGCGGCTGTATCGCTTTCAGCACGACGATGGCGGCTGGGGCTGGTGGCGGTATGACGAAAGCGACTGTTGGATGACGGCATATGTGCTTGCCGGGCTGACGCTTGCCCAGCGGGCGGGGTATCGGGTGAACTCCGTTGTTCTCGCCTCGGCGTCGCGCTGCGCGCGCTGGCTGGGCGAGGAGGCGCGGAAGAAGAAGCAGCTCGACGAGGCGGCGTTTGCCGCGTGGGCGCTCTCCCTGCGCGGCGAGGGAAAGCAGTTTTTGCTGAAAGTAATGGACGAGCTGGAGGCGCGGCGTTCGCCCTACGGGTGGGCGCTGGCCGTGGCGGCCCTCGCCGAATTGGGGGAGGAAGACGCCGCGCGGGCGGCGATGGAGCTGCTTTGGCGCGAGGCAGTCGATTCGGGCGGGCTCATTCACTGGCGGGAGAGCAGAGGCAGGCACTGGCGGAGCGAGTATGAGGTTACCGCAGTGGCCCTTAAGGCGGCGCTTGCCGCGACGCCCGAGGACGGGCGGGTTGCGCGCGTTGTCCGCTGGCTGCTCGCCGAGCGCCGGGGCGAGCACTGGCTGAGCACGCGCGACACGGCGTGGGCGATATACGCGCTTGCCGATTACGTGCGGCAGACGGGCGAGCTGCAGCCGGAGTTTGACTTTCGCGTGTTGCTCGACGGGAAGGAGATCGCCCGCGGGCATATGGGGCCGGAGCAGGCGTTTGCCCCGGAGATCGTCGTGAATGTCCCGCGGGAGGCGCTTGCCCCGGGGACGGAGCACATGTTGCGCGTGGAGAAAGAGGGCCGGGGGATGCTCTACTATAGTGTGACGCTGGAGCAAGTGGTGGAGCTGAAGACGCTGGCCGCGACGCTCTCCGGCTCGGGGATCGCCGCCGAGCGGGCGTACTACGTAATGCGGCCGGAGTATGACGAGAAGCTTAAGCAGACGCGCTTTGCCCCGGCGAGCGAGCCCACCTTGCGCTTCGAAAGCGGCCAGACGGTGCGCGTGGTGCTTACCGTGCGTGCGCCCGAGGCGCTTGAGTATATGATGATCGAGGAGCCCATTCCCGCGGGGTGCGAGGTAAGCGTGCGCGAGAACCTCGACCCGTGGGAGTGGGAGTGGTGGTATAGCGACCGCGTGGTGCGCGACGAGAAGATCGTGTTCTTTGCGCGACGGTTGCCCGAGGGGGAACAGCGGATCGAGTACGAGCTGCGGCCGGAGATCCCGGGGACGTATCACGCGATGCCCACCGAGGTATACGGGATGTATGACCCGCGGGTGCGCGGGGCGGGGGCGATTTCCGTAGTGGAGATCAGCGACTAAGCGGGGAGCGGGCGATGCGCGGGAGGGTTGGCGAGAGGATATTGTGGCTGGTCGCCTGCGCCGGGCTGTTGGGGAGCGTGGGGGCGCTTGCGGCGCTGCACGGGGAGAGGGTTGTTGCCTCGTATAGCACGAGCCTGCGCGGGCGGAGCGCGGGGCAGGTGCGCAACGCGCTGCGCGCGGCCGCCGCGGCCGACGGCGCGGTTATTGCCCCGGGGGCGGTGTTTAGCTTTAACGAGCGCGTGGGGCCGTGGACCGCGGACGCGGGCTACGTTAAGGCGCCGGTGAGCTTCGGCGGGGAGCTTGTTCCCGCGTGGGGCGGGGGTGTGTGCCAGACCTCGACGACGATTTACAACGCGGCGCTGCTCGCGGGGTTTGAGATCGTGGAGCGGCACCGCCACGCCTGGCCCACGACCTACGCGCCGGTGGGGCGTGACGCCGCGGTGGCCTATGGCAACCTGGACCTGCGCTTTCGCAACACGCTGGGCGTGCCCGCGCGGCTGCGCGTGTATCGCGCGGGGGAGAGGCTGGTGTGCGAGATTCGCGCGCGGGGGCGGCCGGAGTTTTCCGTGCGCGTGGTGCGCAACGTCCATGCGGTCGTTCCCCCGGCGCTGGTTATCGAGGACGACCCGGCGCTGCCCGAGGGGGTGAGGCAGGTCGTTTGCGCGGGCAGGCCGGGGTATACGGTGAGCGTGGTGCGCGCGTTTTATCGCGATGGGGAGGAAGTGCGCAGCGAGCGGATCTCGCTGGACAGCTACCCGGCGATGCACCGTGTGATTCGCGTGGGCACGGGCAGGGGCGCGGGCGGGCGATCGCCGCAGTAGCCCCTAGCAAGGGGCGGCCGCGGGGCTACTCGTCTGCGAGCAGCAGTCGCCGGCGCATGTCGTAGCGGGCGCCCGGGGAGAGCAAAATATAAGGCTCCTCGCCCGCGCGCGAGATGGTCTCCTTGGTATACACCGCCACTTTGCTTTCGCCGAGCACCTCAAACGAATCGCCGCGGACGACGATCGCCGTGTTCTCGTCAATGCCGATGCCCAAAAGGTCGGGGTGCGCGCGGAGGACCTGGACCATGTCGTGCAGCCTGCCGCGGGCGATGACGTGCTGGTCTACGGCGACGCCGCGGAGGAAGCCAAAGCCCTCCTCATAGCCCGGGGCGATCATTTGGCGGTTGCCTTGGGGGGAGCCGCGGACGAGAAACGAGGCTTGAATCGACGCCCCCGCGGAGGAGCCGCCGACCACCCCGCCGCGGTCGAGCAGAGCAAACAGCTCGCGGTGCACAGGGGTGTGGAGGTAGGCATCGACAAGGCGCCACTGCCTGCCCCCGCAGAGCCAAACGGCGCGCGCGGCGCGGAGGGGTGCGAGGAGCTGGTCGGAGCTTGCCTCGGCGCGGTTTGCGGCGTGGAGCAGGGCGATGTTCTTCGCGCCCAGGGCGCGAAACTTCTCTACCACGGGCGGTGTTTTGCGGGGATTTTTGCGCGCGGTGGGGATGACGACAAGGGGGACATCAGGGCCGCCGGCGAGCTGCAAAAACGCGGCCAAAAGCTTTTCGCCGAGCTTTCCCCCGCCGAGAAACAGCGCGCCGCGGGGCGGCCCGACGGCCGTTGCCCGCCAACTGGCCGGCGGAGCGACGAGCTGCTCCTGCGCGGGGGCGGCGACCTGCGCGCAGGCGACAAACGCGACGCAAAACGCAAAAACGCGGCGCATTTTTCCCCACGCCATGGCGCGCGGCGCTACTGGCCGATGATCACCGCGCTGCGCGCGATGAACGGCACGGTGGTTCCGTCCTCGAGCTCGAGCTTGCCCTCGAGGACCAGCCGCGAGCGGCCCTGGGGGACGGCGAGCGAGACGGTTTTCGTCGCCGGCAGGGGCGCGGCGACGAGCTCGCCCGCGCGGAGAAGCACCTCGCCCGTAGTTGAGCGATGCTCGAGCGTGGCCGTGGCGCGTGTCGCGCGGCGCTTGTGCTTGGCCTCCGTGGTTAGGGTGACCTTGGCCTGAATTTTCGTTCCCGCGGGGTAGGTTGTGGGATGCGCGGCGTCGGGCCCCGGGGGCAGCTCGAACGTGACCTTGGGCGCCCAGTGGGGCATGTAGGTCTTGCCCGCGGTAAGGCCCTGGCCGGTGAGGGTGAGATATTGCTGCACGGCGGGGTTTTCGTAGCAGAAGCAGACGAAGCCGTCGGCGCCGAGCTCGCGCGCGAGGGCGATTTGGTCGGCGAGCGTGGTGACATCGGGGTGGCGCCAGGCGCCGATGCCCACATAGAGCGGGACTTGGCCGCGCACGGCAGCGACTTGGGCCTCGGTGAGCGCGCCCAGGCGCGAGGTGTCGTTTGTGTAGTTCATGGGGCAGACGAAGTCGAGGTAGCCGCGGTCGACCCAAAGCTTGGCGTCCTGGCCGATGGTCTCGCGGGAGCGGGGCCAGTCGCTGAACACGGCGGCGGAGATTTTGATCCACGGCTTAATCGCGCGCGCCTTCTCGGCGACCTCCTTAACGACCGCGGTAATGCAGTCGCGGCGGAACTGCAGGTATTGCTCGCGCAGAGGGCCGGTGCGCACGTCGTCGGGCCAGTTTTGCACTTTGCGCCCGATGAGCTGCTCGAACGTTTTGCGGCAGTGGTCGCAGTAGCAGTAGTTTGCGTTGTTAAAGCGGATGTAGTCGAAGTGGATGCCGTCTACGTCGTAGTTTCGGACGATCTCGAGCATGGTGTCTATTTCGTGCTTTTGGTTTTCCGGCCAGGAGGGGCAGAGCCATTCGCCCGGCTCGCCGGTGTAGCTTACGGCGAGCTTGCCCTCGGCGCGGAGCTTCTGCAGGCGCTCGGGGTTATTGATCACGCGCCAGTCCACGCGCCAGACGTGAAGCTCAAGGCCATATTTGCGGCAGCTTTTGAGCACGCGCAGGATTTGGTCGCTCTCGCGCGCCGCGCGCTCCTCGGTTTTGAGGTACTTGGAGGGGTAGTAGGCGATGCCCGCGTTGCACATGTTAACGATAACGGCGTTAAAGCCGCATTTGGCCAGATGCGCGCAGGCGGCGTCCCAGTCGTCAACGTTAAACGGGCTGTGGATCCACACGGCGCGCATCTCGCCGGCGCGCGGGGGATAGATTTTGGGGTAGTCTTGGACCAAGACATTCCTCGCCTCCTCGGCCTGGAGATAGGCCTCGGCCCAGCGGTTGTTGCGGAAAAGCTGCTGGGCCTGGGCGCGCAGGTTGCGGCAGGCGCTCAGCGCCTGTTGCACGGCGGCGAGCCGCCCGCGCTTTCGGCAAAACGCCTCGAGCTCGTCGAGAGAGGCGAAGCGGCCGATCGCCCCGCTGCGCTCGATCGCCCGCTGCGCCGCGCCCTGCCAGACCTGGGGGAGGAAATGGCCGACAAGGGCAAGGAGGAAGCGGGCTTTGGCCGCGACGTCGCCGCCGGTGAGCACGTGGCCGACAAACACGCCGTTTTTGCCCAGGCTTACCGCGGCATAGCCGGAGTTTTTCCCCTCGGAGTTATACCACCAGCCGATAACCTCGGCCTGGCCGGCAAGCGGGCGGAAGGAGTTGATGTTCCACGAACCCTGGTGCACGGAGGCGGGGAGGCCGACCACGGCGGAGTCGGTAAAGCGGATGGTGACGAACATCGAGCGCCCCTCCGGCCCGCCGACCCAGCCCGTGGGGCGGATGCCCAAGAGCTGGGCGAGGCGGTTTTGCAGGCCGTAAAAGACAATGATTTTGCCCCCGCGGGCGACGAATTTTTCCACCGCGGCGAGCTCGCCGTCGGACAGGCGGTTGTGGGGAAAGATGGCCAGCTTATATTTGGCAAGCGCGCCCTTGTTCTCCACGTCGGCGTCGCCCACGACAGCGCAGGGCACGCCGGCCACAGAAAGCGCCTGGCGCACGGTGTCCAAGAATGTGCGCACGGAGCGGGCCTCGCCCGCGCTTTGCTTGGCGAGGTAGTCGCCGCGCACGAGGACGACGTCGGCGGCGGAGGCCGCTGCGCAAGCGCCAAGGGCAAAAGCCAGGGCAAAGAGCAGTGCGAGCCGAGCGCGCATTGGTTACTCCTCCCTTGCCGCGGAACGGGCGTGAGGCAAACGGTTTGCCGGGGGCCAATTCGCCATGGCGCGTGGGGCCCCCTTGGCCATTTGCGAAGGCGCAGCGAGCGGCGGGCGGCGGGGCGATTTTGCCCGCGCGACGGTAGAGCAAACGGAGCAAAGCCGCAGTTTAAGTTGCGCGTGGCAAGCGCAATGTGCTAAACTCTGATGGTTTTCCCGAACAGGGCGGCAATTTTCGACCGGTATGGTAATTGGTCGCGCAGCGAACACCGGAGGTGAACATCTTTTGGCGCTTGTTACCATGAAAGAACTGCTGGAGGCCGGAGTGCACTTCGGCCACCAGACGCGCCGTTGGAACCCCAAGATGAAGCCATATATCTATGGGGGCCGCAACGGCATTTACATTATCGACCTGCACCAAACGCTCAAGCGCATTGACGAAGCATATGAATTCATGCGCCAAACGGCGTTTGAGGGCAAGCCCATTTTGTTCATCGGCACGAAAAAGCAGGCGCAGGAGTCGATTCAGAAGGCGGCCGAGCGCTGCGGGGAGTACTACGTAAACCAGCGCTGGCTGGGCGGGATGCTCACCAACTATGCCACCATTCGCCAGCGCATTGCCCGGCTGGAGGAGCTGGAGCGCATGGAGCAGGAGGGGGAGTGGGAGCTGCTCCCCAAGAAGGAAGTGGCCCGCCTGGAGAACGAGAAGGCGAAGCTGGAGCGCAACCTGTCCGGCATTCGCAACATGCCCGGGCTGCCCGGCGCGGTGTTTATTGTCGATCTGAAAAAAGAGCGCATCGCCCTGCTCGAGGCCCGGCGGCTGGAGATCCCCGTCGTGGCCATCGTCGACACCAACTGCGACCCGGACGAGGTGGACTATCCCATTCCCGGAAACGACGACGCGATTCGCGCCATTCGGCTGATGGTTAACCTAATGGCCGACGCGATTATCGAGGGCAAGCAGCAGCGGGAGAAGGCCGAGGCGGAAGCCGCCGCTGCGGAGGCCGCTGCCGCGGAAGCGGCGGAAG
>CAZMGT010000059.1:0-7206 GCA_964565895.1 uncultured Armatimonadia bacterium | reverse complement strand
CGGCGCCCGCGGAGGCCCCCGCAGGCGAGGCAGTGGAGGCTGTCGCCGAGGCGCCAGCCCCAGAGGGCCCCGCGGAGGCGGCGCCGCCCGCCGAGGAGCCTGCGGAGAGCGCGCCCGCGGAGGAGCCCGGGGCGCCGGCGGCCGAGGAGCAGGCCCCCGCTGCGGAGCAGGGCGAGCAGGGCAGCGGATCGGTGTTCGACGTAACCCCGGAAACGCGCGGCAGCCAGCCCCTGGGCTGGGAGCAGTAGGCGCGCGCCGACGTTCGCGGACAATCTACAGCACGGAGTGACAGGATATGGCGGTGACCATCGAGCAGATCAAGGAGCTGCGCGAGGCGACGGGCGCGGGGATGATGGACTGCAAGCGGGCGCTTGAGGAGGCAAACGGAGACATTGAGCGGGCGCGGGAGCTTCTGCGCCAGAAGGGCTTGGCCGACGCGCAGAAGCGTGCCGGGCGGGCCACGCGCGAGGGGTTGATCGGCTCGTATGTGCACTCCAACGGGAAGGTTGGGGTGCTCGTGGAGCTGTGTTGCGAGACGGATTTTGTCGCGCGCACGGATGAGTTTGCCGAGTTGGCGCACGAGTTGGCGCTGCAGGTGGCCTCGATGCGCCCGGAGTTCGTCAGCCCGGAGGATATCCCCGAGGAGAGGCTCGAGGCGGAGCGGCGGATTTTCGAGGAGATGACGCGCAGCGAGGGCAAGCCGGAAAACGTTATTCCGAAGATCGTCGAGGGGCGGCTGCGCAAGCTGTTTAGCCAGATTTGCCTGCTCGAGCAGCCATATATAAAAGATGAAAAGGGAAAGAAGAAGGTAAAGGACCTCATCGCCGAGGTAGCCTCGAAGCTCGGGGAGAACATTGTCGTGCGACGGTTTGTCCGCTTCCAGTTGGGAGCGGACGAGGAGCAGTAAGGACCCGGCCGGCGGCAAGCCGGCCGTTTTGTTGGGAGGGCGGCGTGTCGGGCAAACCGGTTTACAGGCGGGTGCTGCTCAAGCTTTCCGGCGAGGCGTTTAAGGGGTCGCGCGAGTTTGGCATTGACCGGCAGTTTGTCGAATCTATCTCACGGGCGATAAAGAGCGTCGTTGAGCTTGGCGTGGAAGTGGCGGTGGTTGTCGGCGGGGGGAACCTGTTTCGCGGGGCGGAGGCCGCGGCGGAGGGGATGGTTCGGGCGACGGCGGACTATATGGGCATGGTGGCCACGGTAATCAACGCCCTGGCGTTGCAGGACGCGTTGGAGAAGCTCGGCCTGGAGACGCGCGTGCAGTCGGCGATCGAGATGCGCGAGGTCGCGGAGCCGCTTATTCGGCGCCGGGCGATAAGGCATTTGGAGAAGGGCCGGGTGGTAATTTTCGCCGCGGGCACGGGCAACCCGTATTTCACCACCGATACGGCGGCCGTGCTGCGGGCGATCGAGATCGACGCGGAGGTAATTCTTAAGGCGACGAACGTGGACGGGGTATATGACGCCGATCCGCGGGAGATAAAGACGGCGAAGTGGCTGCCCGAGGTGGACTATTTGGATGTTCTGCGCCGCGGATTGAAGGCCATGGATGCCACGGCGATCTCGCTAAGCATGGATCACATGTTGCCGATTTGGGTGTTTAACATCGGCGACCCGGAGAACATACGCCGGATAATCTGCGGCGAGCAAATCGGCACGGTGATCAGGAGGCGGAGCGATGATCGAGGAGATCGACAAGATTCTCACTGAGGCGGAGACGAAGATGAAGGCCTCGGTGGAGGCCACGCAGCGGGAGCTGAGCACGATTCGCACGGGCGTGGCCAACGCCGCGATTTTGGCCAATGTTACCGTGGAGGCCTATGGCACACGGCTGAAGTTAAACGAGGTGGCCACGATCTCCACGCCCGAGCCGCGCCTGCTCATGGTCACCCCGTGGGACAAGAGCCTCGTCCCCCAAGTAGAGCGGGCGATTTTGACCTCCGACCTCGGGCTGACCCCGACGAGCGACGGGGCGATCATCCGCATTCCTATTCCCGCGCTTACCGAGGAGCGGCGCAAGGAGCTGGCCCGGCTGGTGAGCAAGAAGGTTGAGGAGGGGAAGGTCGCCGTGCGCAACGTTCGCCGCGAGGCGAACGAGAAGCTCCGCGCGCTGGAAAAGCAGCACAAGATCGGCGAGGACGACCTCAAGCGCGCCATGGACGACGTGCAGGAGCTGACGGACAAGCACGTGGAGATGCTCGACGAGGCGCAGAAGGCGAAGCAGGAGGAGATTTTGCAGGCGTAGGCTCGTCGGGCGCCACCTGCCGGTGACCACCATGGAGGACCTGAGCCTCGAGGGCCTGACTATTCCCCAGCACGTGGCCATTGTCATGGACGGCAACGGGCGCTGGGCCCAGCAGCGCATGCTTCCGCGGACGGCGGGCCACCGCAAGGGCATCGAGACTGTGCGGCGGGTGTGCGACGCCGCGGAAGCGATCGGCATTAAGTACCTCACCATCTACGCGTTTTCCACGGAGAACTGGCGCCGGCCGCCGGAGGAAGTGAACAGCCTAATGGAGCTCATCCGGCGGACGATCCGCCGGGAGGTGGCGGAGCTCGACCGGCGGGGGGTGCAGGTGAGGGTTTCCGGGGACCTGGAGGGGCTGCCCGCCGGGGTGCGCGAGGCGCTCGAGGAGGGCGTGGCGGCCACGGCGCACAACAAGGGGCTGGTGCTTAACCTGGCGATAAACTATGGCGGGCGGCTGGAGATCGTGCGCGCGGCGCGGCGGCTGGCCGAGCGCGTGGCCGCGGGGGAGCTTTCGCCGGAGGAGATCGACGAGGCGAAGTTCGCCGGTGAGCTGTATACCGCGGGAATGCCCGACCCGGACCTTCTCATTCGCACGGGCGGGGAGCAGCGGGTGTCGAATTTTCTGCTGTGGCAGATCGCCTATAGCGAGATTTATGTAACGCCGGTGCTTTGGCCGGACTTTGGCGAGGAGGACCTGCGCCGGGCGATCGTTGAGTTTAACCGCCGGGAGCGGCGGTTCGGCGGGGTGCCGACGTAGGAGGAGAGGGCGGCGGGGCGCGCCGTGGGGCAAGTTTCGCTGGTTATTTTGGGCTCGACGGGGTCGATCGGCAGGCAGACGCTCGATGTCGTGCGCGCGCACCGCAAGCGGCTGCGCGTGGTCGGTTTGGCCGCGGGGGCGGCGTGGGAGGAGCTGGCGCGCCAGGCGGAGGAGTTTTCGCCGGAGGCCGTGGCCCTGGCCGACGAGCGGGCGGCGGAGCGCCTGCGCGCGGCCCTGGGCGGGCGGGTGCGCGTGCTTTGCGGCGGGGCGGGGCTGGAGGAGCTGGCGCAGTGGCCGGGGGCGGACACGGTGGTTGTGGCCATCGCCGGCGTGGCCGCTCTGCGCCCGATGCTCGCCGCGATGCGCGCGGGCAAGCGCGTGGCGTTTGCCACGAAGGAGCCGCTCGTTGCCGCAGGGGAGCTAATCGTTGCCGAAGCGCGCAGGCTGGGGGTTGAGCTGCGGCCGATCGACAGCGAGATCTCGGCGATTTGGCAGTGCCTGCGTGGCGAGGATCGGGGCGCGGTGCGCTGGATTTGGCTTACGGCGTCGGGCGGGCCGTTTCGCACGCTTAGCCTGGAGCAGATGCGCGAGGTGAGCGCCGCGGACGCCCTGCAGCACCCGACGTGGAGCATGGGGGCGAAGATTACCATTGACTCGGCGACGTTGATGAACAAGGGGCTGGAGGTAATCGAGGCCTCGCGGCTGTTTGGCATTTCCGGGGAGAAGATTCGCGCGGTAATTCACCCGCAGAGTATCGTGCACTCCATGGTGGAGTTTGCCGATGGGTCGGTGCTCGCCCAGCTCGGCTGGCCGGACATGCGCCTGCCCATTCAATACGCGTTGCTCGGGCCGGAGCGGCCGGAGAACCCGTTTTCGCGGTGGAACCCGTGGGAGCAGGGGAAGCTAGAGTTTGAGCCGCCGGACACAAAGCGGTTTCCCTGCCTCGCCCTGGCCTATGAGGCGCTCGCTGCGGGGGGCACGATGCCCACGGTGATGAACGCCGCGAACGAGGTGGCCAACGCGGCGTTTATCGCGGGCGAGATTGGTTTTTTGGACATCCCGCGGCTAATCGGCGAGGCGATGGAGGCGCACGAGGCCGGGCCTACGCCCAACCTGGAGGCCGTGGAGGCGGCCGACCGCTGGGCGCGGGCGTTTGTCCGCGAGCGCCTGGCGCCAAGCGGCGGGCGACGGGAAGAGGGGCAATGAGCGGAACACGGGCCGTTGCAGCGCTGCTCGTACCTGTTGGGGCGGTGGCCTTTTTCGGGCAAAACATCCTCGCCGGCGGGACGGCGCGGACGATCGCCGCGTTTGTGTTGATCATCGGCTTTGCCCTGATTTTCCACGAGGCGGGGCATTTTTTGATCGCCAAGCTGTTGGGTATTCGCGTGGGAGTGTTTTCCATTGGCGTGGGGCCGAAGATTTTCGGTTTTCGCCGGCGGGGGACGGAGTATCGGCTGTGTCCCATTCCCCTTGCCGCCTATGTGCGCATTGTGGGGATGGCGCCGGAGGAGATCGACGAGCCGGAGGGTTTTTATAGCGCGCCGGTGACCGGGCGGCTGGCCGTGCTTTTGGGCGGGTCGGCGATGAATATTTTTTTGGCGTTTTTGATTTTGCTTGTTTACGCCTGCGCGTTTGGCCTGGGCGAGTTTCGCCCCGGGGTGCTCGGCGTGGCGCCGGACATGCCCGCGGCAAGGGCCGGGATTAAGGCGAACGACGTTTTTGTCTCCGTGGCCGGGGAGAAGGTGGAGCGGCTGGAGGACGTTATTCGGCTGCTTGCGCCACGGGCGGGCAAGCGCACGGAGATCGTCGTGGAGCGCGGAGGGAAGAGGCTGCGCTTTTCCATTGTTCCCACGGCGCTGCGCGTGGACGCCGCGGACGCGGCGCGGCTTTCGGACCCGAAGGCCGGGTTTGTGCTTAAAGAGGGCGATATGCGCGGGGTGATTGGCGTGCGCCCGGGGCTTGTCCCGACGCATATTCGCGCGCCGGCGCTGGCCTATCCCCTGCGCGCGCTGGACCAGACGCAAAAGCTGATCTGGCGCTCGGTAGCCGCGGTGGTGGCGCTGATCTATAAGCCCGAGGCGCGGCAGGAGCTGGTCGGGCCGGTGGGCATTGTGCAGGTAACGGCGCAGTCGGCGGAGATGGGGCTGTTGCCCGTGCTCGAGCTCGCCGCGGTGCTTAACGTGTGGCTTGCTGTGTTTAACCTGCTGCCCATTCCCGTGCTCGATGGGAGCCGGGTATGGATTACCGTTATCGAAGCCGCGCGGCGGAGGATCTTCGACAAAGAGCGCGAGGCCGTGTTTCATTTCGCGGGGCTCGTGCTGCTCATCCTCGTGGTCCTGCTGATAACCGCGGCAAACGACATTCCCCGGCTGATTCGACAATGAACGCAAAAGGGACAGAAGCGGAAGGCGGGTTTCCTACCCCCCGGCGCGCCACGCGCCAAGTGCGCGTAGGGAGTGTGCTCATCGGCGGCGGGGCGCCGGTCGTCGTCCAGACGATGACCAAAACGGACACGCGCGACGTGGCGGCGACCGTGGCCCAGATCCGCCGGGCGCACGCCGTGGGCTGCGAGTTGGTGCGCGTGGCTGTGCCCGATGAGCAGGCGGCGGAGGCCCTGCGCGAGATCGTGCGCGAATCACCCCTGCCCGTGGTCGCGGACATTCACTTCGACTATCGCCTGGCGCTTTTGGCGATCGACGCCGGCGCGGCGAAGGTGCGCATTAACCCCGGGAATATCGGGGGGCGGGAGAGGCTGAGGGCGGTTGTTCGCGCGGCCCAGGAGCGCGGGGTGGCCCTGCGCGTGGGGGTAAACTCGGGCTCGCTGGAGCGCGAGCTGCGCGAAAAGTATGGCGGGGCAACCGCGGAGGCGATGGTCGAAAGCGCGCTGCGCGCCGTGGGGCAGGTGGAGGAGCTGGGGTTTTCGGACATCGTCGTCTCGCTCAAGGCCTCGGACGTGGCGCGCACGGTGCAGGCGTGCCGGCTGTTTGCGGAGCGGAGCGACTGCCCGCAGCACCTGGGGGTGACCGAGGCGGGCCTGCCCCCGGCGGGCACGGTGCGCTCCGCGGTGGCCCTGGGGATATTGCTCGGCGAGGGGATCGGGGACACGATGCGCGTGTCGCTCACCGCGCCGCCGGAGGAGGAGGTGCGCGCGGGGTGGGAGATTTTGCGCGCCGTGGGGCTGCGCACGCGGGGGCCGGTGATCGTCTCCTGCCCGACGTGCGCGCGGTGTGAGATCGATCTTGTGGCGCTGGCGGAGGCGGTGCGCGAGCGCGTGGAGGAGATTAGCGCGCCGCTGCACCTTGCCGTAATGGGCTGCGCGGTTAACGGGCCGGGCGAGGCGCGCGAGGCCGATGTGGCCATTTGCGGGGGGAAGGGGTGTGGGGTTGTCGTACGGCGGGGGGAGATTGTCGGGCGGTTTGCGGAGGGGGAGCTTTTGGAGGCGTTTTTGGCCGAGGTGCGCGCGGCGGCGCGGGAGCTTGAGGAAGGCGGGCGGCGGTGAGCAGAAGGCGCGCGCAGGGTGAAGCTGAGGGCTGGCCGGCGCGGCTGTGGCCTTATGCCGTGTTTGCCGGGCTGGCCTGCGCCCTGCTTTATCCGCTTTTTTTGGGGCAGGCGCTTGTCCCCGCCTACTATCAGCAGCACTTCGCGCCATGGGGCAGCGCGCCGCGAATAGGCGCCGAGGGGCCATCGTGGAACCCGCTTATGGCCGACGGCGTGCTGCAGTATTACGTTTGGCGGAGCTTTGCCCGGCGGGCGATCCTCTCCGGCGAGATTCCCCTGTGGAACCCGCACGAGCTATGCGGGACGCCGTTTTTGGCCAACGGGCAGTCGGCGGTGCTTTATCCGGTAAACGTTATCTTTTGGCTTCTGCCCACGGTATATGCCATGGGCGCCTCGGCGGTGGTCCATCTTTTCCTCGCGGGGAGCTTTGCCTATTTGCTCGGCCTTGCGCTGGGGATGCGCCGGGGAGGGGCGACGGTGTGCGGGGCGGCGTATATGCTGAGCGGGTTTATGGTGTGCTGGCTGGCGCTGCCTACGTTTGTCTGCGTGGCGACGTGGCTGCCGCTGGCGCTGTTTTGCCTGCGCAGGCATTTTGCCGAGGAGGGCGGGCTGCGCTGGGCGCTGCTGCTCGGCGTGGCCTTGGCCTGCGCGCTGCTCGCGGGGCATTTTCAGATCGCCTACTATACGTTTCTTGTCGCGGGGGCAT
>CAZMGT010000058.1:0-22441 GCA_964565895.1 uncultured Armatimonadia bacterium | reverse complement strand
GCGGAGGAGACACTTGGACGGTCTTACGCGTTTTGCGCGAGGGACGGCGGGCCTATTGCCAAGGTCAGCCGAGCAGGACGCGTCGGGCTCCTTTTCGCCCGACGGGGTGGGACTGGAAGGGAGGAGCTCCTCGTCGGCGGGTAGCTCAGGCGGGGCGACGGTGGGCAACTCGACCTCGTCCAGCGAGGGCAGCTTCTCCTCCCTGCGGCAGCCGCAGGCGCACACGGCCACGCAAATAGCCAGCGCCACACCCACGGCGAAAAGGCGCAGCGCTGCGCGCCCGGGTTCGCCTCGGCGGCAAGGCGCGGCAGGGACCGCGCTGCAGGTGTGCGCTTCGGCTTTCCTCATTGGCTTGCCGCTCGCCAGAGCGTGCGTTGGCGAAATGCGGCCCCCGCAATGGCAAGCGATGCGCGACTCGCTCGCGGAAGTCCCTCTGCGCCGTGTGGCGTTCATCTTCTTAGCATGTCCCCCACTAAAAAAGATGCAGTCCAATCCGGCGCCCGCACCGCGCTCCCCTCCCGCTGAAGCAGATTCTGCCCCGGCCCCCTGTGCGAAGCGCGCGTGGCGAAGCCATCCCTTGCCGGCGCTAGCATGGCCGGTTTCGGACGCTGGCGCCGCCGCACGCGGTGCACTATTCACCCTTGCTGCGCTCCCGAAACGAACATGACCGGCCGCGGCGCCATAAGCTTCACCCGCCACGCCGAAGCGCGTGCTGCGCCAGCCGCCCGCCGCCGCGGACGCGCGTAGCGAAAGTATCCTCTGGCCGCGTGCGAGGGAAGCAGGTTTTGCCCGCGGGGGCGCCTGTGCTCGATGTGCCTTTCATCCCCACAGCATCCCCCGAGAAAAAGGTAGTCGCACGCTGCGCCGCGTTCCTGCCGTCTTGCGCTCAAGCGTGCCGCGCGGCCGCCGCTCGCTCCGCGCAGCAGGCCCCAGGCAAACGCGCCGTACCGCGCGGCAAGGGAGACAGGTGCCCCCGCAGACCGAGCCGGGCTGGACCTGTCGCTCATGCTCAGAGCCTCTGCGGAAAGGCCTAATCGAATCCCCCGACCACTTGCGCAAAAGCGCTTGCTGCGCAGCAAAGCTCGCCCTTTGCCGTGCGCTCGGGGCGACGGACACGCAGGATGCGATTTTGCTGCTCTCTATTTCGACGCCTCGCTGCCGGAGGCCGTTCATGGGCAGCCGCGCTTCCGCTGATGCGGCGGAGCGAGCCTGGGCCAATGTTGACGGCAAATTCTGCGGGGCCGTATAATCCGCGTTGAGCCGCTCGCTTGCCAGGCGGAGGCTCCTGCAGACAGGGCGGTGAGCTTAAACGGTGAACGCCGAGCGGCTGCGCGAGCTGCTTCAGCGGGTTAGCGCGGGCGAGCTTTCCGTTGACGACGCGCTAAACGAGCTGAAGTTCCTCCCTGTGGAGGACCTGGGCTTCGCGCGGCTCGATATACATCGCGAGCTGCGCAAGGGCCTTGCCGAGGTGATCTTCTGCCAGGGCAAAACACCGGAGCAGGTGGCGGAGATCGCCGCGCGGCTGGCGGAGGCCTGCGGCGGGCCGGTGCTCGCCACGCGCGCTAGCCCGGAGCACGCCGCTGCGGTGCGGCGCTCCTGCAGCGAGGTGGAGTATCGCGAGCAGGCGCGGTGCATTATCGTTAACCCCAGCGCAATTAAGCGCAAGGCGAACTACGAGACCTCCGCGGTGGGCGTCCTCTGCGCGGGAACGGCGGACATTCCCGTAGCCGAGGAGGCCGCGGCGACGCTCGAGGTCCTCGGCGACCGCGTGGAGCGCATCTACGACATCGGGGTCGCTGGCCTGCATCGCCTGCTCGAGCACCGGCAGACGATCAGCTCTTGCGCCTGCCTGGTGGTTGTCGCAGGGATGGAGGGGGCGCTGGCCAGCGTGGTCGCCGGCCTTGTCTCGCAGCCGGTGATCGCCGTGCCCACAAGCGTGGGCTATGGGGCGAGCTTCGGCGGGCTGGCCGCGCTGTTGGGGATGCTTAATACCTGCGCCGCGGGCGTCGCTGTGGTAAACATCGACAACGGCTTTGGCGGGGGATATTTGGCGAGCCTGATCAATCGCAGCTAGGAGACGACCCGTGCGTTTGTTATATTTCGACTGCTTTGCCGGAATTTCGGGCGACATGACTCTCGGCGCGCTGATCGATGTCGGCGCCGACCCGGAGGCCATCGCCGCCCCCCTGCGCACGATCCCCGAGGTGGACTTTGACCTGCGCACGCAGACCGTTACGCGGCACGGCATTTGCGCGACGGACGTATCCATTGTTCCCCGCGGGCCAACGCCGCAAAGCCGCAGCTTGGCGGAAATCGAGGAGCTGATTTCCGCGAGCGAGCTTTCCCCGCGGGCAAGGGAGCTGGCCCTGCGCATTTTTCACGTGGCGGCGGAGGGCGAGGCCGCGGTGCACGGCGTGCCCCGCGAGCGGGTGCACTTTCACGAGCTGGGCGGCGTGGACTCGATCGTTGACATCTGCGGCACGGCCGTGGCGCTGGAGCTGTTGGCTGTCGAGCGCATTGCTTGCTCGCCGTTGCCCATGAGCAGGGGGTTCGTGAGCTGCGCCCACGGCAAGCTACCCGTCCCCGCGCCGGCGGTCGCGGAGATCGTTCGCGGGCTGCCCGTTGTTCCGCTCGATGTCGAGGGCGAGACGGTGACACCCACGGGGGCGGCGATCGTGAAGGCTGTGGCCGAGGAATTTGGCCCGCCGCCGGCAATGACCATCGAGGCTGTCGGCTATGGCAGCGGCAAGCGCGAGCGCGAGGAGCTGCCCAACCTGCTGCGCGTGTTTTTGGGCGAGGCGGAGGAGGTTGCCGGCGTGCCCGTGGTGGAGATCGAGGCCAACGTAGACGACGCCTCGGCGGAGACGCTGGGCTTTGCCATGGAGCGGCTGCTCGCCGAGGGGGCGCTCGACGTTCTGCTCATTCCCGCGCAGATGAAGAAGAACCGCCCAGGGACGCTGATTAGCGTTCTCGCCCGGCCCGGCGACGAGCTGCGCCTTGCCCGGATTATGCTGCGCGAAACTTCGACTATCGGCGTGCGCTTTACCCGCGCCCATCGGCTGTGCCTTCCCCGGCGCGAGGTGCGTGTAAGCACGCCGTTTGGCGAGGTGCGCGTTAAGGTCGTGCGCCTTTCGCCCGATGAGGAGCGCGCCGCGCCGGAGTACGACGACTGCGCTGCCGCGGCGCGGCGCCATGGCGTGCCCCTGGCCACGGTGTATCAGGCGGCGCTCGTCGCTTATTCCTCGGCGTGCGAGGACGACGCGCGATGAATGCCGGCCGAAGGGTCGCCGATGAGCCGCCTGGCCCCCCTGGCCTGTCGCCCCTTGCTCGGCTATTGCAAGAGGTCGCCGCCTCGCCGGCGCGCGCTGTCGCGGCGAGCTTCGTCGCCCTCATCGCCGCGGGCACGCTGCTTTTAATGCTTCCCCTCTCCTCGCGCGCGCAGGGGCCCATGCCCTTCGTGGACGCTTTGTTTACAGCCACCTCGGCCTGCTGCGTTACCGGGCTTATCGTTGTAGACACGGGGAAGTACTTTACCGCGTTTGGCCAGGTGGTAATCCTGCTGCTTATCCAGCTCGGCGGGCTGGGGATAATGACGCTTTCGGCGTTTGTCGGGTTATTGGTCAGGCGGCGGCTCTCGCTGCGCAGCAGCCGCGCGCTGCGCGATATTTTAGACCTGCAGTTTTCGCAAGAGGCGACGGCCATTTTGTGGGCGATCGTCCGCTTGACGCTGGCGTTTGAGGCCGCCGGCGCGGCTGTGCTGTTGTTTGTTTTCGTGCAGCGCGAGCCGACGCTTGCCCGCGCGGCCTATTCCGCCGTGTTTCACTCGGTAAGCGCGTTTTGCAACGCCGGCTTTTCGCTGTATTCGGACAGCATGACGGCGTTTCGCGGGTCGCTTTTGGCCAACGCCACGATGGCCGGGCTGATCGTCGCCGGAGGGCTAGGGTTCGTCGTATTGCGCGATGTCTACGGGCTGGCGCGAGCGAGGCTGCGCGGCGAGCGGCAGCGAATGTCGGTCCAGACGAGGCTCATGCTCTACATTGCCGGGGCGCTCATTTTCGGCGGAGCGCTGGCCTTTGCCCTGGCCGAGCGCGGTGGCGTGCTGCGCGGGTTGGACGGCGAGGAGGCGGCGCTTGCCGCGCTGTTTCAGTCGATAACCGCGCGCACGGCGGGGTTTAACACGGTGGACATTAGTGCGCTCGGGGCGCCGGCGTTGCTGCTGCTCATTTGCCTAATGATCATCGGCGCGGGGCCCGGGAGCACGGGCGGGGGGATAAAAACAAGCACGGTGGGCATTATTTTGGCTTCCGTGCGTAGCATGGTGTCGCGCCGCGAGGACGTGGAGATCTTTCGGCGGCGCCTGCCCCCGGCTACCGTGCGCAAGGCATTTGTCGTCGCCGCGGCGTATCTCGGCTACCTCGTTCTGGGCCTCGGGTTGCTGCTCGTTGTCGAGCACGCGAGCAAGGCGAGGTTTTTGGACATGTTCTTCGAAGCGGTCTCGGCGATGGGCACGGTGGGCCTGTCCACTGGGGTAACGCCCACGCTTTCGCCCGCGGGGCGGCTCGTCGTTGTCGCGCTGATGTATGGCGGGCGCGTGGGCCCGCTCACGCTTGTCGCGGCGATGGGCCAGCCCGCGGCTCCGCCGGCGTATCGCTATGCGGAAGAGCCGGTGATGATCGGCTAGCGGGGACAGGCGCGAGGGAGATGGGGCAGATGAAGCAAATCGCGGTAATCGGCCTGGGGCGGTTTGGGCGCAGGCTGGCGAGCACCCTTTCCGCAAACGGCGCCGAAGTGCTGGCGATCGACGAGGACCCCGCGGTGGTCCAGGAGGTGTCCGGCGAAGTCGCCTCGGCGGTGTGCCTGGACAGCACGGACGAGGAGGCGTTGCGCGCGGTTAAGGTGGACCAGGTAGACATTGCCGTAGTGGCCATCGGCGAGGATATTGAGGCGAGTATTTTAACCGTAAGCCTCCTCGCCGAGCTCAACGTGCCCCAAATAATCGCCCGCGCGGTAACCCCGCACCAGGCGCGTATTTTGGAGAAGGTTGGGGCGACGCGCGTCGTCTACCCCGAAGACGAGGTCGCCGTAACCCTCGCACGGACGCTTGTCTCCGAGCACGTGCTCGACTACTTCACCCTCTCGCCGCACCTGCACGCGGTGCGCATGGAGGCGCCGGAGAAGTTCTGGGGCAAGACGCTGGCCGAGCTTCACCTGCGCGCGCGATATGGGGTGAGCATCGTGGCCATCCACCGGCCCACGGCCCCGGAGGAAGCGCAGGCAATCGAGATTAACATGCCCGGCGGCGACCAAGAGATTCGCAAGGGCGACATCCTGGTCGTCCTCGGCGCGCCCCAGGATATCCAGCGCTGCGAGCGCGAGAACTTCTAGCCCCCGCCAAAGGCAAAGGCAACTACGTCGCGATCGATCCACTGCAGCTTGCGATCGGCAATCGTGCGCGCGGCAAGCACGTGCGTTCCCTGGACGTTGGCCACGTGTAAGGTGGCCAGAATGGCGCCGCGCGGGGAAAGGCCGTAGGCCACGACGTTCGGGGCGATCTCCTCGGGCTCCGCGCCCGGTTGGCAAAGGTACGCCCCGGGGGCGAGCCTGCCCACGGCGCTGCGCCGGCCGACGACGAGCAGCCGCTGGCCGTCGGCAAACCAGCGGAAGTCGTGCACCTCGATGGGCCGACTCACCTGCTCCGCCCCTTTGCCCGGGGTCCACACATAAAGATATTTTCCGAGCTGCTGGTCTGCCGGGCCGGCGATGAACGCAAGCTTTGTCCCCTGCGGCGCCCACAGGGCAAAGATGCGCCGCTCGGCAAAGCTCGTGGCAAACGCGGCGAACTCCGCGCCCAGCGGGGCGACGATGTCCTCGGCTTGGCCCCACGGCGGCCGAGCGACGAACACGCTGAGCAGGCCGTCCGGCCGCGCGCCGGAGAAGGCAACGAGGGGTTCGCCGCGCGCCCAGCCGGCCAGCCGCGGGTGCGCGACGGGAGCGGCGATCTTCGCCGGCTGGCCCCCTTCGCTGGGGATAACGAAAATCGCCCGCCCCGGCCCATTGCCGACCTTGCCCTCGAAGGCAAAGTACTCTCCCCCGGGCGACCAGGCGAAGCTGCCCACGATGTTTTCCGTGCCCGCCACGCGGCGCGGGTTCGTGCTCCGCGGGGAGACGGTGAAAATCGCCGGCAGGTTTTGGCTAAACCCGACGAACGCCAGGCGTGCGCCGTCGGGCGACCAGCGCGTGCGCCCCGCTCGGACGTTGCCGCTCACCTTGCGCACGATGCGCCCCGTGGCCGTGCACACATAGGCCCCCGTGGCCGAGGTCGTCGCTGCCCCACGCATGGCGCGCAAGCCAAACGCCAAGTATTTGCCGTCCGGCGACCAGTCCAAATAGGTCACGCGCACGCGCTCCACCCCGCGCAGGACGGAGCGCAGGGTGCGCAGCCGCACATCGCAAATGAAAATCTGCTGGCCCTGTTTTTCCTGGGCGACGAACGCCAGGCGCCGGCCGTCCGGGCTCCAAGCGAGGGCGGGTTGGCCGCCCTCGAGCTCGGGAAGAACATCGAGCGTGCCGCTGAGCTTGGTGCGCTCGGCAAGCACCCCGCCCACGACCCAGAGCGAGCGTTGGCCGTTTACCTCGCGCACGTAGGCGATAGGCCAGGCGAGGTTAACGGGCTTTTGTTCGTAAACTAACGGGTGGCTTTCTTGTGCGAGCGAGGCGGCGCACAAGAAAAACAGCGCTATGCAGAAAAGCTTTGTCCAGCGAATCGCCGATCACTCCCTTTTTCGCAGTATAATGCGGTGCAGAGCGTAACGCGGGGCTTCGCGCCTGCGGCAGGTTGGCCGCTCAGAGGGCACGAACCGATGCCCGAGCAGCTTGGGGAGGAAACATGGGCGTTCGCGGAGTTCTTAACGTCGCCCAACTGATTTGGCGCTTGCTGCGCGACAAGCGCGTAAGCCCGTTGGCAAAAATGGTCTTCCTCGTCCCCCTAGTATACCTCATTTTGCCATATGACCTACTGCCGGACATCGCCATTCCCGGGCTGGGGCAGTTGGACGACCTTTTGCTGCTTGTGCTAACCTGCCGGCTGTTCCTCGCGTTGTGCCCCAACGAGCTAGTGCTCGAGCACAAGGCGCAGATCGCCGAGCGGGCGAGGCGCCTTGGGCTGCGCTGAGCAAGGTGAGCGAAGATGGGCAATGGGTGCGCGCTGCGCATCGGCGCCGTGCTCCCCGCGCAAGAGGACGCAGCGAAGACCGTCGCGCCGGTGCTCGACCTCGGCCCCGGGGGGTTTGCCGTGGTGCGCATCGGGAGCGAGGCCCCACCGGCGGAGTGGTGGCTCGATGTCGCTCGGCGCTGCGCCGAGCGGCAGGTGGCGTTTGCCTTCTCGCACACGCAGGGGCGGCTGCACGAGTTTGGCGCCGATGTTTACTGGACGGAGCAACTGGTCGCCGGCGTCCGCCAAGCGGGCGGCGAGTTTTGGCTGGGCGATGTTTTGGAGCACCCTACTGCAACATTCACCTTTCACCGCTCCAAGCTTGGCGGGGAGTATCCCGAGCCGCCGTTTTTGAACTCCATGACCGAGGCCCACGAGGCGCTGATGACCGAGCTTGTTGCCCGCGCCGATGTGGACATCGGGCTGGGGATCGAGCCCGTGCTTGCCGTAGATGGCTCGCTGCTTCAGGGGATGATTTGCGAGGCGGGGGTAGATATTCCGCTCGCCTACATCGACGCCGGCGGGCCGGACCCCGCGCTGGCCATGGCCGCCGCGCGTGGGGCCTCCGCGGCGTTCGGCTCCGGCGAGTGGGGCGTAGTCATCGGGCCCGGGGTCGAGCCCAAAGCGGTGGCCTTGGCCGCTTTTGTCGCGGGGGCAAGCTATGTGCTGGCCGCCGCGCCCGAGGGCCTTGCTGAGCTAAAGCAGGCGTTTGAGGGCTGGCAGTGCGCGCACGAGCGCCCGCCCGAGGGGCCGTTTGTCCGCGTGGGCGTTCTTTTCGGCCACGCTGCGGGCTATGCCGGAACGGCGAGCACCGTTCTCTGGAACCAGTGGCAAAACCTGGAGTTTGAATATTCCGACGCAGAGCGCGACTGGGAGCTTCTTCCGCGGCTGATCTACGAGGAGCAGCCCTGGCGGGGGGCGGGGAGCGAGGTGCCCCTCCCCCTGGGGCAGGTAGACATCGTCCCCCTCTCCGCGCCGCGCGAGGCCCTCGAGCCGTATTCCTGCCTGATCATGCTCGGCTGGAACACGATGACCGAGGAGAACTACGAGAAGCTGGTGGACTACGTGCGCGGCGGGGGCCACCTGCTCGCCGCGGCGCCCCAGCTTTCCGTAGCCCAAGCGCGCAGCCAGTGGATGGAGTTTTTGCGCGCGGGCGATGTCGCCGAGTTGTTCGGCTGCCGCCTGCACCTGGAGCGCGACGTGGCTCAGCGCGGCGCGCGGTTTGTCGCCCAGCCCGCGTGCCCGCTATACCGCGCGCCGGTGGACGAGGCGGTGATCGTCCCCACGGGGGCGATCGAGCCCGTGGATATCTCGCTCACCACGGGGCGCGTGCTTGCCGTGGCGGAGACGATCGTCTCCGGGGGCGGGGGCGCGCCCCTGCTTGTCGAGAACCG
Source organism: uncultured Armatimonadia bacterium (assembly GCA_964565895.1). Taxonomy (GTDB): domain Bacteria; phylum Armatimonadota; class Zipacnadia; order UBA1398; family CAZMGT01; genus CAZMGT01. The sequence continues at coordinate 13,837 of CAZMGT010000058.1, read as the reverse complement.
CTGCGGGGAGGGTTTTGCCTACCTGCTCACCGCGGCGAACTACTTTGGCTCGTGGGGTATGGAGCGCTTTGCGCTTGAGGTCCTGCGCATGATCCTCGCCGGCCAGCGGGGAAGAGTGCGCCTGCGCGCGCCGCACACGGTGCGCTTTGCCGTTTACGACGAAGGCGAGGAAAGCGAGGACTGCTTGGGGACGGCGTATTTGCTCAATGCCGCGGACATCCCCGCGCAGTGCGTGCTTGAGGTAGACGGCGTCGCATTGGCGCTCACCCTGGGCCCGGGCGAGCTGCGCAGCGCGTCGTGGCAGGCCGGCTGCTTGGCCAGCCCAAGCGCGACGTCGGCGCGCGTGCGGGCGATTAGCAAAAGCGGCCGCGGCTATGCCGTGCGGCTGGAAGGCGTGGGCGAGTGCCGCGTGGATGCCGCAGATGCCGCGGGGCCGTTGCCCTCGGCGCAGGTGCGCCTGCGGCGGGAGGGTGTGGAGGTTAACATTTCCCGCTAGCGGCCAAGGAGCCGCCGCGGCGCTGGCGAACTAGAAAAAGAGCGCGAAAGGGAAGGCCATGGACCCCATCTTCGGACCGATCCGTCGCCCGCGGACGATTACCTTTAACGAGCGGCCGGCGGAGATTCAGTACATCGACCTTGTCGGCAGCGCCGTGCAGGCCATCGAGCGCAGCGGGGCGGAGGAGTGGTTCGAGCGCGACCTGCGCGCCGCGCGGTGCATCGCGGCGCTGTGCCCGCAGTGCGCGGTGTTCGCCCCCACGGGCCACCTTTCGCTCGTTGGCGAGCCGGGGCGGGCTGGGTGGCGCGTGGTGCAGAGTGTGCCTCCTAGCCGCCGCCGACCGGCATATTTGCAGCTCCCCACGCGCCCTCCCCTGCGCCTTGTCGCCGCGGATTAGCGCGACAAGCGCCAATTGCCCCATCGTAGAAGGTGAGCTCGCCCTTCCCTGCGTATCCTTGCCCCCAAGCGGCAGGTGATGGCGATGACGCGGCGCGACTTTTCCGTGAAGGTCGGCTATGCCCCCACGCGGCGCACGGTGTTCAGCAGAGAGGACGCGTTGCGCCACAAAACGCTTGTCGAGCGGCGGCTGCGCGAGTGGGGGTTTGACCTCGTTAACATCGAGGGGATCAACGAGGACGGGCTGCTGTTCGACCGGCGCGACGTTCCCGCGGTAGTCGAGCGTTTTTGCGCGGCGGGCGTGGACGCCATTTTCTGCCCCCACTGCAACTTCGGCACAGAGGACGCCGTTGCGCTTTTGGGCAAGGAGCTTCCCCTGCCCCTTCTCCTCTGGGGCCCGCGCGACGAGGCCCCCCTGCCCGATGGCACGCGCCTGCGCGACACGCAGTGCGGTATGCTTGCCACAAGCAAGATCCTCCAGCGGCTGGGGGTTCCGTTTTCCTACATTGTCAACTGCGCGCTGGACGACCCGCTGTTTGAGCGCGGGTTTAGAAACTTCGTCGCCGCCGCGGCTGTGGTGCGCGAGTTTCGCCGCCTGCGCATCGGCCAGGTGGGCACGCGGCCCGGGCCGTTTTGGACGGTAATTTGTAACGAAGGCGAGCTGCTCAGCCGGTTTGGGATACAGGTCGTGCCCGTGGGCTTGGGGGAGATGCTCGACCGCGCGCGGGCTGTGCTCAGCGACGAGCCGGAGCTTGTCCGCGAGACGGTTCAGCGCTTTGCCCGCGAGCTAGATCTTTCCGCGGTGGACAGCGACGCCGTGGAGCGCATGGCCGCGCTTTACCTCGCCCTGGGGCAATGGGCTGAGGAAGAGGAGCTTTCCGCGCTGTGCATCCAATGCTGGTCCGCGCTGCAAGATGCGTTTGGCATTATGCCCTGCTACATCAATGGCGTGCTCACGGGCGAGGGCCTTCCCGTAGCCTGCGAGACGGACATACACGGGGCGATAACCGCGGCGCTCGCCCAAGCGGCGCGACTGGGCGAGACGCCCACGTTTTTCGCCGACCTAACCATTCGCCATCCCACCAACGAAAACGCCGAGCTGCTGTGGCACTGCGGCGTGTTTCCCCTCAGCCTGCGCGCCGAGGGCGAGGAGCCGAAAATGGCCCACCATCCCGTCCTCCCCGACGCCCGCCCGGGCACGGTTAACTGCCGCATCCGCGGGGGCGAGATTAGCATCGTGCGCTTCGACGGCGAGGGCGGGCAATATAAGCTGTTCTGCGGCCACGCCCGGGGGACGGACGGCCCGGCGACGCATGGGACCTATGTTTGGGTTGAGGTAGACGACTGGCCGAAGTGGGAGGCGCATCTTGCTCGCGGGCCATATATCCACCACGTAGTGGGCATTCACGGGCATGTCGCGCCTGTGCTTTACGAAGCGTGCCGCTATCTGCCCGGGGTGCAGTTTGACTCCGTCTCCCCTACCCCAGCGGAGATCGAAGCTTGGCTGCGCGGCGCAGACCTTTAGGGACGCGCCAAGCCTGAGGCGAGGGCTGGGCGCGCAGGAAGGAGCGCTGCGCGCGCCAGGGGAAGGAAGGCGCGTCTCTTCCCGCACTCTTGAGCAAACCTAAGCATGAGGGAGCGAGAGGGAATGGATTGCGACTGCTGCCAGTGGCGAAGCGACCCCAACGGCCCGACGGCGGAGAGCCGGAGGAGGTTTTTAAAAAAGGTTTTCGCCGGCGTGGCGAGCTTTGGCCTGGCCGGCGGGTGGAGCGAAAGCTCCGCGGAGAGAAAGCCGCCCCAGCCCGTGGGCGAGACGCCCGCCGGCGAAGACTACCCTGTCACCCGCCCCCGCGTTTACGAGGGCAAGCACCTCGAGGCCGTGGCCATGCCCATCGGAGGCATTGGCACGGGAACGATTTGGCTCGACGGCCAGGGCGTGCTTCGCGTGTGGCAGATCTTCAATAACTACACCGAGGTGCGTGTGCCGGGGAGCTTCTTTGCCGTGCGCGCCCGGCCGCGCGGGGGAGAGCCCGTTGTGCGCGTGCTCCAGACGGCGGCGGAGCCGGGCTTTCCCGCGATGGCCGCGCTGAGCTACGAGGGCGGCTACCCCATCGCGCGGCTGCGCTTCCGCGACGCCGGGCTTCCCGTAAACGTCTTCCTCGAGGCGTTTAACCCGCTTATCCCGACCGATACGGACAACTCCTCGCTCCCCTGCGCCATCTTTCGGATAACCGCGGAAAACCGCTGGAATGCCCCGGTGGAGGTCTCCGTGCTGGGCAGCCTGCAGAACGCCGTGGGCGGGCGAGGGCGCCCCGGTGTGCAGGGAGTTTCCGGCCCGGGCTATGGCCGCAACAGAAACATTGTTGTGCGCGAGCGAGAAATGACGGCGATCGACATGCACGGGCTAGGCGTTCCCCCGCCCTCGGGCAAGCTTAAGGTGCGCGAAAGCAGTGGGGCGGAGGTCGAGGGCCCGGAGCTGCTCTGGGTTTCTGAGCTGGGCGGGGGCGCCGACGGCCGCGGGTTAAGCGAGGCGGAGTTTTTCGCCCAGGCCGCGCACATGGCCCAGCACGGCGGGGGAATCGTCGTGTGTGGGCTTAAGCCCGCGCTGTTTGAGCGCCTGCGCGCAGTGCGCGAGCGGCGCCAGGCGGCGGGGCTCGTCGTCTTCGAGGACTTCGAGAAGGACAGCTACGAGGGGTGGACGGTAAAGGGGACGGCGTTTGGCTCCGCCCCCCACACAGGGGCCTCGCGCGGCCAGCAGCCCGTAACCGGGTTCATCGGCCGGCGTTTGGTGAACACGTTCTTGCCCAACGACCGCGCCCGGGGCGAGCTTATCTCGCGCCCGTTTACCATCGAGAAAAAGTACATCGGCTTTCTCATCGGCGGGGGCAATCACCCGGGCAAAACGTGCATTAACCTGCGCGTCGACGGCAAGGTTGTGCGCACGGCCACGGGGCGAAACAACGAGCGGCTGGAGCCCGCCTCGTGGGACGTAAGCGAGTTTCTGGGCAAGCAGGCGACGATCGAAATCGTCGATCGGTACACCGGCGGTTGGGGGCATATAAATGTAGACCACATTGTGTTCAGCGAGGAAAAACCGGACGAGCTGCTCAAGGTGCTCGGGCCCCTGGGAGAGGTCGCCGAGCTACTGGATATTCGCTTCGACGGCGCAGAGAAAGCCCATGCGGGGGGCGAGGCCGCGCCCACCGAGGCCGCACGCTGCCTGGAGGGGATAACCGAGCGCTGGGCGGTGGGCGAGTATACGAGGCTGCGCGGCCTGCGCTTGGGAGAGGGCTATGAGGTGTGGGCCACGGCGCCCAACGGTGAGCCGCTCATCGTCGCCGGGCCCCTGGGCAAGGCAAAGGTCGTGCTTTGTCTTGCGGGCGGTTTGCCGTGGAGCTGGGCCGCGCGCTTGCTCGCCGCAGCGCGGGGCGTGCCCTTGGGCGAGGGCCAGCGCATTGTGAGCGGCTCGCCGGCGTTTGGCACGATGGCCCTGGCCACGCCCGACGAGGGAGCGACGGCTACAGCGAAGTGGACGGATGGCGAGGCGCTGGGTGAGGAATTTCGCGCGGCGGGAAAGGTCAGCGGCGAGCGCGACTCGGGCGAGAGCCCGCCCGGAAAGACGTATAACGCGGCGCTTGCCGTCCCGTTTGTCCTCCAGCCCGGCGAAAAGCGGACGTGCACGTTTGTCATCGCCTGGCACTTCCCCAACGTCGAGCGCTTCGGGCACAAGGGCAATTACTACAGCCGGCTGTTTCCCGACGCCCTCTCCGTAGCGCGCTACGTATGCCAAAACATCCGGGCGTTGTGGGAGCGCACGGAGCTCTACCACCGCACGGTGTACCAGTCGAACCTGCCCGAGGAGTTTCTCGATGCAATGACCTCGCAAAGCGTAATTTTCCGCGGGCCGACGTGCTGGCGCAGCGAGGCGGGGTATTTTGCAGGCTATGAGGGAAGCTATCGCTGCTGCCCGCTAAACTGCACCCACGTGTGGAACTATGCCCAGAGCCACGCTCGGCTGTTTCCGGAGATCGGGCGCAACCTGCGCAAATCCGACCTGCTCGTCTATCTACACGAGGACGGCGAGACCTCGCACCGCCAGCACAAGCCCACGGGGGCGTTCTTCGACGGCCACGCCGCGGTGATCGTGGCCACTTTGCGCGAGCACCAGCTTAGCCCCGACCGCAGCTTCCTGGAGCAGGTTTGGCCGAACTTAAAGAAGGCCATGGACTGGATGATCGAGCACCTCGACCCCGACCACGACGGCGTGCCCCAGGGGCTGCAGCCGAACACCTACGATTGCAAGGTCTCCGGGGCGAATACGTTTATCGGCTCGCAGTATCTGTGCGCGCTGGCCGCCGCGGAACGCATGGCGGAGATCATGGGCGAGCGCGACACGGCCGCGCGCTGGCGCAAGATTCGCGAGGCGGGGATGAAGAACCAAAACGCCAAGCTGTGGAACGGCGAGTATTACATCCAGCTTCCCGAGCGCGTAGAAGGCCAGCCACCGGGGCTGGACTATAACACTGGCTGCCACAGCGACCAGCTCCTAGGCCAGTGGTGGGCGCATCAGCTAAACCTCGGCTATCTGTATCCGCGGGAGAGGGTGCGCTCGGCGCTCGCCGCGATCGTGAAGTATAACCTGCGCAAGAACTTCCGCGGGTTTACCCAGCGGCCGCGGCGCTATGTAATCGACTCCGAGGGCGGGCTGCTTATGTGCACCTGGCCCCACGGCGGCCGCCCCGACCCGTTCATCCGCTACGCCGATGAGGTGTGGACGGGGATCGAGTATGCCGTGGCTGGGGCGCTGGTGTATGAGGGGATGATCGACGAGGCGCGGCGCATTGTGGCCACCGCGCGCGGGCGCTACGACGGGGTGCTGCGCGAGGGGCTGAACTCCGGCCCGGGAGGGAACCCGTTTAACGAGCTGGAGTGTGGCAAGTTCTACGCGCGAGCGATGAGCTCGTGGGCGCTGCTTCTGGCCAGCCAGGGGCAGGTGCTCGATGGGCCGGCGGGGATTATCGGGTTTAAGCCGCGCTGGCGGCCGCACGACCACCGCTCGTTTTTCACCGGGCCTGAGTGCTGGGGGCTGTTCGTCCAGCGGCGCGGGCAGCGCGAGCAATTGGAGCGGATCGAGGTGCGCCACGGGCGGCTTGTCGTGCGCGAGTTGGTGTTTGCCGTGCCCGAGGGCGCGCGCCGACTGAGCGCCGAGGTGCGCGTGGGCGGGAGGCCGGTGCGGGCGAGGGTGGCGCGAAACGGGGCGGAGGTGCGCCTCGCCCTGCGGCGCGAGGCCGTGGTGGGCGAGGGCTCGGCGGTGGAGGTCTCCCTGCGCTGGTAGGAGGGCGGCGTGCGGCGGCGTGTTGCCGAGCGCTAAACAGAGAAGTGCAGATGTAACGGATACGTTGCAAGCGAAGCGCTATTTCCCCGCGTTTGGCGAGGCGCGAGATACTTTTTCTTGTTAAACGGGCCCAAGTGTGTGGAAGAAGTTTACAAAGCACCTGGGGCAAGAGGACGAAGCAGCCGCACGAACACCCTCTGTTGCGCTGGGGGCAAGCGAGGAGCAACCCAACCGACTGCCCTGGCAGGGCGGGGAGGTGGGAGGTCGTGAACAAGCGCCGCGGCTTTACCCTGATCGAGATGATGATCGTCATCCTCGTCATTGCCGTGCTTGCCACAATTGTGGCCATGGCAATTCGCAACGCCTCCGAGCGCTCCAAGCAGTCTACGCTCAAGGCGCACCTTAAGGCGATAAACGATGCGCTCACCCTCGCCCGGCAGGATTGGGATATCGCGCACGCTACGCCGCCCGTGTATACCTTGGAGCAGCTCGCCTCGGAGGACCCCCCGCCAGGGGTGACCAATTGGCAAGGGCCCTATCTTACGGAAATTCCCCAGCACCCCTATGGCGGAACGTACGTTTATGACGCGAATCAGGGAAAGTACGTCAGCGCGCCTAGTAGTTAGTGCCGGCAAGCGCTGAGCGGGAAAAAACGAAAATGGGTTGCTCCGGGGGGAGCAACCCATTTTTTGTAACTGCTCCCAGGACAGCCCGCCTGCGCGGCGGGCCGCAAGCCAACTGGGGGCTAGGTTACTCTTCTTCCTCGGCTGCGCCAGCCTCTTCTTCGGCGGGCTCTTCCTCAGCTTCGGTGGCCTCGGTCTCCGTAGCTTCCTCCTCGGCGCCCTCAGCGGCCTCCTCGCCGGCCTCCGCAGCTTCCTCGCCTTCGGCGGCCTCCTCGACGCCCTCTACCTCAGCGCCTTCCTCTTCCTCAGTGACCCCTTCCTCCTCCTCAACGGCGCCCTCTTCCTCGGTTACTTCTTCCTCTTCTTCCTCGACCGCTACGCCTTCTTCCTCTTCCTCTTCTTCCTCCACACCGATTCCCGTGGCGGGCGTCGGCTGCTGCTGCTTGCACCCAAAGATGGCGGCTGCGGCAGCAAACACCAGAGCAAACAGCCCGATCCACAACAGAGTCCTAAGCACGGCATCTCCCTCCCAAACTTACTTGCTCGACGCCGGAGCGACCGTTCGCCCTGTCGAGCTTGTTTCCCTGCGTCACTTCGCGCGGCAGGTGTGTAATCCCTTCCTGCCGGCAGCGCTGGGGCAGCGCGCCAGGTGTCGCTCCATTGTCTCCGCAATATCCTTTGCGGGCAAGGCCGGCGGATGGACAAAAGATTTTTGCGCCTGCGCTACGCCTGGGCCTGTTCTCCATCGTGCGCCGCTGCCCTGTGGCCCGTGCTGCAGGAGCAGGGGTGGCTAAGCAACAGGAGCGGGGCCGCCGCCTGCAGCAAGGGAACGGCGCCCTGCGTTCTGCCCGGGTGAGACACGAGCCAGACCCCCGGTCTTTTTTAAACGTTAATTCAAACAAATATGACGAAAATGGTGCTCCCCTGTTCTGCAAAATGCGGGGGACACTGACGCTGCCGGGGCAAAGCTGCGCCCGTTTGCCCCGTGTGATAGAATGGCCCGCTGAACGCCAGCCGAAGCGTCGGACAGCCATGCTACGCTCCCAGGCACATCATCCGCAGCGCCAGATGGCCGTGCCCCTGATACGGCGCAACTACCTGCTCGCCATCGCCAACGGGGCGATCGTGCACATGGGCATGCGCATGGTCGACCCGGTAACGGTGATCTCCCTGCTCGTCCTCCGCCTCAGCGGGCTGAACTGGATCATCGGCCTAACCACGGCGCTTGTGCAGGCGGCGCGGGTTTCCGTGCAGGTTATTGCCGCGCGCTACCTGGACACCATGCCCCGCAAGCGGCCGCAATATATCGTGGCCACCGTGGTCCGTGTGCTCGCCCTGCTCGCCGCTGGGATGCTGCTTATTTACGGAAAATTCCTGCGCTTTGCCTGGCTGCTGGTCTTTTTGGAGCTGGCGCTTGTTGCGCTCAGCGCGGGGATGGGCGTGGCCGGGCTGGTGTGGTCCGATGTCGTGGCCAAGTCCGTGCCCACGACCAAGCGCGGCAGCTTGGTTATGTACCGCTTCGTCTGCGGGCTGTCCCTCGCCCAGCTCGTCGCCGTGCCCGTGGTGCGCTTGGTCCTCGGGCCGGAGAGCGGCCTGGGGTTTCCGGCAAACTACGGTGTGCTGTTTATCATCAGCGCCATCGTGAGGGCGATCGCCTGGGTAACGTTCTTTTTCGTAGACGAGCCGCCCTCGCAGGCCCAGCGCCACCGGTTAACTTTGCTTCAGCACCTGTTCCGCGGGCCGCGGCTCCTGCGCCGCGACCGGGACTATCGCCGGTTGCTCATCGTGCAGCTTCTCTCCGCCTCCGCTGCCGCAGGAGGGGGTTTTTACATCGCCCTCGCCCGCACGGAGTGGGGTCTGCCCGACCGCTACGCGGCGTATTTCATGACCGCGCAAATTATCGCGGGGATCGTCTCGGCGATCGCCCTCGGCCGGATAAGCGACCTCTACGGCAACCGGCTGGTCATCCTCCTCGCGCGGGGCGCGGCGCTGGTAAGCACGGTGGCGGCGGCGATTGCCGCGCTCGCCCCGCCCCAGGGGGCGCTGCAGCTCGCCGGCCACGTCATCCCGACAAAGCACCTTGTGCTTGCTTTGGCGTTTGCCGGGCATGGGTTTGTGATGTACGGCGGGTTTGTGGGCGAGTTTAACTACATGCTAGACATCGCCCCGCCCTCGCGCCGGCCGTCGTATCTGGGTTTTGCCGGGCTGTTTTTGCTTCCCGTATCGTTCGTGCCCATGGTAATGGGCTTTCTCGCGGACTGGGGCTCGTATGGCCTGGTGTTTGGCATTTGCGTGGCTCTCGCCCTGGCCAGCCTCGCTGCCAGCCGCAAGCTCGAGGAGCCGCGCGAGGAGCTGGAAGAGGTTTTCCCCAACGCGGCAAAGTAACTTTCCCCGGCCAACAGCAGAAAGCTAACCCAGGCAGGTGGCGCAAATGAAGGTTTACATTAACACCGACATGGAGGGCGTGGCCTGCGTCGTGGGCGAGCCGGGGATAACGCTCACCCAAAGCAAGCAATATGAGTGGGCGCGGAAAATGCTCACGGGCGAAGTTCTCGCGGCAATCGAGGGGGCGAAGGCCGCGGGGGCGACGGAGATTATCGTCGCCGACGGCCACGGCGGGGGGCTGCTTAACATGCACTACGAGGAGCTGCCGCCCGACGTGCGCGTGGTCGTTGGCCCGGGCCGGCCGCGGAAGATGGTCGGCCTGGATGAGACGTTCGACGCGCTGTTGCTCGTCGGCTTCCACCCCATGGCGGACACCGAGCGCGGGGTGCTTAGCCACACCCTTTCCTCGATGTCCATCCAGCGCATGCTCATGCACGGCCAGCCCGTGGGCGAGATTGCCCTTACCGGCGCGCTCGCCGGCCAGCTCGGCGTGCCCGTGGTCTTCGTCTCTAGCTGCGCCGCGGGTTGCGCCGAAGCGCGGAGGTTTTTCGGCAAGGGCGTGGTGTGCGTCGCGGTTAAGGAGGGGGTAGCGCGCAACGCGGCGATCTCGCTAACCCCGCGCGCGGCGCGCGAGAAGATCCGCGCGGGGGCCGAGCAGGCCGTCCGCCGGTGCAAGGAGATCGAGCCGTTTACCTTCCCCAAGCCCTATGAGCTGACCATCGAGTACAAGTTAGAGCACCACGCCCAAGCCATGGCCCGCCATCCCAAAGCGGAGCTTGTTGGACCGCTTACCGTGCGTCTGCGCAGCGACGACTTGTTTGAGATCTACTAACGGGCTGCCCGCTTGGGGCTTAGTCCTGCTCCCCCTGCTGCAGGGTAAGCAGCTTACGCTTTAGCTCAAGAATGCGCTCTACGGAGCGGTCGAGCCTGCTTGCGCTGAGCTGGCCCTCCTGTGCTGCCTGGAGCAGACGGGTGCAGACCCCCATCTGGGTTTCGGGGTCGGTGTCCAGGTAAATCATGTCCACGCCCGCGGAAACGGCGCGCAGGGCGGCATGGGCGAGGTCGTCGGCGCTGTCGCCTTGCAGCGGGTGGCTAAGCACGACGCCCTCAAATCCAAGCTCTGCGCGAAGCAGCCCGCCAACGATCGTCGGCGAGAACGTCGCGGCCACGCCGCTGGCATCGAGCGCGGGAAACGCTACGTTGGCCGTCATGAGGCACAACAGCCCGGCGTCGATCGCCCGGGCAAACGGCACGCGGTGCACCGCGCGCCACTGCTCGGGGGAGACGTCGGCCACCGCTGTCTCGCCCTCGCCCGCCGGGCGGGCCGCGCCGCAACCGGGCCAGTGCTTGGCGCAGGCGACAACCCCTCCCTCGGCAAGCGTTTTCACAAACGCTGCCCCCAGCGCGGCGCAAACCTCAGGGTCCGGCCCGTATGACCGCTTGCCCACGAGGGTGTTGTTCGGGTCGCTGAGCACGTCCAGCACGGGGGCCAGGGTGGCGTCGACGTCGAGCGAGCGCAGGTCGTCAGCGATAATCTCCGCCTGGTTGCGCACGGCGTCTACGGACTTACGCCGGCCCAATGTGGCGTTTGACGGAAACGCGGTGAGGCCGATTTGGTGCAGGTAGCTGTCCTTCGCGCCGTCGTGGTCCACGAAGATCAGCGGCGGGGGAGCCTCGGCGGCGACAACAACGGAGCGCAGCTCGGCGCTGAGCTGGGCGACCTGCGGGCGCGAGCGCACGTTTTGCTTGAGGATGATCACCGCTCCGGGGCAGATGGTTCCGATGGCCTCGTCGTCGTCCGCGGTCCACGTGCGGGGAATGGTTAGCAAAAGAAGCTGGCCTACTTTCTCCTCGAGCGAGAGCTCATCCGGGGCGGGGATCGACTGCGCGGTAATTTCCGGCGCTTGTATCTCCTCTTCTTCCTCGGCGCTTTGCGGCGCGCGAGTAGCGCTCGGCTGCGCGCGCTTTTCCCGCGCGCTGCGCACGACCATTATCTCGAGGAAAATAACCATGGCCAGGCCCACGAACAGCGCGGCGCCTATGCCAAGCAGCGCGCGGCGCGCCTGTGCCGGTGAACGGGGGCCGTGCTCTGGCCTGTTAGACATTGCTGAGCGAGCCTTTCCGAGCTGCCCTCTTTATATACACCGTCGGCCAAACGTGCACAACGCGGGAGACGGCTCGTCGGCCAGTCCCAGGCCTGGAAGAAGGGATCGCTGAGGGGCCGGGGAAAGTGCTACAAGAAGGCGCGCGCACTATTCGCCTGTGCTAGAGGAGGATGTCGCTTGAAAAAAGCCGCTCGCTTCATCCCCCTTGCCTTGCTTTTTGTGCTAGGTTTGGCGATCGCCGTTGTCGCCGGCCCGCTCGGTGCTTCGCGCACGGGGCCGCGCACCCTCGCCGCTTCGCCCCTTGTCGGGACCATCTACAGCGCACTGCCTGCGCAGGCGCCCCGCGGCGAGCAAACCATGGCGTTTATCATTCGCCTGGGGCTTAAGGACAAGCAGACTACGCGCTGGGACGGCGAGGTTTCCGTAACCAACGGTTCGGTTGAGCGCCTTGGCGCGTGGGAGACGGTCGCCGGTGCGGCGCGCTTTGCCAACAACACGTTTAAAATTCGCACGCGCGAGCAGCGCCGCGTGGGCCAGCGCACGGGGCGGGGGCAAATGCGCCCCACGGGAATTATCGCCGTGGTCGCCGTGCGCCCCGGTGCGCAGGTGATCGTAAGCACAGCCCAGGGCAAGTTCTCGTTCGACCCCTATACCATCTCGTTCACCCAGCCCAAGGCGTTTCTCGCCGGCGCGGTTGACGTTGTGCGCGCGCCCGTGCCCGTGCTCGTGACCAACGCCAAGACGGAAAATGACTTTCCCGCGGGCGCCGCGGCCCCCGACGGGACGGTGTGGGTGGCTTATATCGCCTATACCCTGGGGCTGGAGTCCGGCGGAGTGCCCACAGGGTTGACCGAGAAGCCCAAGGACTACGAGCTTTATAGCACGCCCCCGGGCGGCGACCAGTTGTTTGTCGTCGCTCGGCGCGGGGAGCAGTGGTCCGATCCTGTGGCCCTTACCGAGCCCGGGCAAGATCTTTACCGCTGCGCCGTCGCTGTGGACGGGCAGGGCCGGCCCTGGGTGTTCTGGTCGCAAAACAACCAGGGCAACTGGGACATCATCGCCCGCTATCTCGACGGCGGGAAGTGGAGCGCCCCGCTGCGCATAACTAGCGACCCCGGCCCGGACATTCACCCCGTCGCGGCGACGGACTCCGCCGGCCGCGTGTGGCTCGCCTGGCAGGGGTTCCGCGGGCAAAGCTTCGACATTTTCCTCACGTCCATCGCGGGCGCCAAGCCCGGGCAGACGATCGTCGTCTCCGCGGAGCAGGGCAACCAGTGGGCGCCGGCGATCGCCGCCGACCGCGCGGGGGCCATCTACGTCGCCTGGGATACCTACGAGAAGGGCGACTACGACGTTTACCTGCGGCGCTTTGTCAACGGCAAGGGCGAGCAGCCCATTCCCGTAGCCGCGAGCACGGACTTTGAGGTGCGCCCCGCGCTTGCCTGCGACGCTCAGAACAGGGTGTGGATCGCCTGGGAGTATAGCCCCGGGCAGTGGGGCAAGGACTGGGGCGCGCTGGACAACGAGAACATTCCCCTCTATCGCCAGCGCGAGCTAAGGGTCGCCTGTTTCGCCAACGGCAGCCTGTATCGGCCGAAGGCGAACATTATGGCGAACTTTAAGCGCAGCCTGCGCCAGATGAACAACATGGCCCGGCTGGCGGTAGACGGCGACGGCCGGGTGTGGCTCGCCTTTCGCCACAAGACGCCCTCGCGGCTTAACGTGGGCACCGTGTGGCGCGGCTATGTTACCGCCTACGATGGCCGGCAGTGGTCGGCGCCGATCGAGCTGGCCAACGGCGACGGGGCAATGGAGAACCGCCCGGCGCTGCTTACCCTGCCCTCGGGCGAGGTGCTTGTCGTCTACAACAGCGACGGCCGGGCGCATGGGATACCCATGCAACGCCCCGCGAGTCGCGCGGTGAAAAACGACGTTTGGGCGGCAGTGCTCCCGCGGCTGGGGAAGGCCGCGCCGGCGGAGCTGGAGCGCATTCAACCCACCGTGGCCCAGCCCCAGCCGAGCTCCGAGCCCGAGGACGTTGCCCGCCTGCGCAACTATCGCCTGAACGTCGGCGGGCAGTCGCTGCGCATCGTGCGCGGCGAGTTTCACCGGCACACGGAGATCTCCGCCGACGGCGGCGGCGACGGCCCGCTGATTGACATGTTCCGCTATGCCATCGACGCCGCCGCGCTGGACTGGATCGGCTGCGGCGACCACGACAACGGCGGGGGGCGCGAGTATACCTGGTGGTTTACGCAAAAGCTTACCGACGTCTTCCACTGCGGCACGGCGTTTACCCCGATGTTCAGCTACGAGCGTAGCTGTGGCTATCCCGACGGGCACCGAAATGTGGTCTTCGCGAAAAGAGGTATCAGGACGCTGCCGCGCCTTATCGGCGGTCGCGGCAAGATTATGGACGACAACCCTGAAGCGCCGCGACCCCACTCGCCCGACACGATTATGCTCTACAAATATCTCCACCTCTTCGACGGCATCT
>CAZMGT010000057.1:0-22574 GCA_964565895.1 uncultured Armatimonadia bacterium | reverse complement strand
GGCTAGAAACGACAAAAGCGAAGCGAGCGGCGCTTAGGCGCACCCGGGGGTTACGGCGCGCAGGCGAAGAAAGGGGACGCGCGCCAGGGAAAGCGCTGCCGCGGCGGTGGCTCGCCAGCGATTAGGGGGAAGGGGCAAAAGCCCGACCCGTGGCGCCTAGGCGGCGCCTGGCTCTACGGCACGCGCACAGACAGGAGGGGGCGGCTCGGCGGAACCACGCAGCGCGCGCCTATGCCGCTGGGGCGAACTTCTGCACGCGGTGGTTGCCGGAATCTGTAACGTAAACGTTGCCCTGGGCATCCACCGCCAAGCCGTAGGGATATTTGAACTGCCCGTCGTCGGTCCCCTCCGTGCCCCATGCGACAACGAAATTGCCCTGCGCGTCGAACTTCTGGATGCGGTGGTTCCAACTGTCGGCTACGTAAACATTGCCCTGGGCGTCCGCGGCGACATCTGTCGGCTTGTAAAACTGCCCGTTCGTGGTCCCATATGAGCCCCATCTTGCAATGAAGTTGCCCTGCGCGTCGAACTTCTGGATACGGTGGTTGCCCGTGTCGGCGACATATACGTTTCCCTGGGCATCAACAGTCACGCCAGCGGGATAGTAGAACTCTCCCTCGCCGGGGCCCTGCGCGTCCCAGGCGAGGATGAAGTTGCCCTGGGCGTCGAATTTTTCAATGCGGTGGTTGTTCGTGTCAGCGACGTAGATGTTTCCCTGGCCATCGACGGCGACGCCGCAGGGGCCGTCGAACTGCCCGTTGCCCGCCCCCTGGGTGCCCCATTTGGCAAGAAAACCGCCTTGGGTGTCGAACTTCTGGATGCGGTGGTTGTCCGTGTCGGCCACGTAAACGTCTCCCTGGCCATCTACAGCTATGCCGCATGGGCCGTGGAACAGCCCATCGGCGCTGCCGTACGAGCCCCACCTGTGGAGGAAGCTTCCCTGAGAGTCGAAAGACTGCACGCGGTCGATGCCGCTGTCCGTAACGTAAACGTTTGCCTGGGCATCGAGAGCTATGCCTTTGGGTGTCCAAAACTCGCCGTCGGCGCTGCCGTAGGCGCCCCACTTGGCGACGAATACGTAATTGGCCGGCGGCGTGGGGGTGGGCGTGGGAGAAGGCGCAGCGGTCGGCGTGGGGGTAGCCGCCGGTGTGGGCGTGCCCTCGGCCGGAGAGGGCGAGGGGGAAGGTGCTCCTCCTCCGCCCCCCGGCAAGTTCACCGCGCATCCCGACCAGTACACAGCAAGCGCGCAACCCGCAACGGCAACGGTCAGGAGAACCACTCGCCGAACCACAGCCCGCGTTGTGCCAAACATTGCCCTCCGCCGACCCTCCTTGGGGAAAGCAGCAGCCCGGACGGCGAAAAAAGAGCCCGCGCAAGCCGCTGTTTTCCGTGGTTGTTCTTTGCGTAGTTGCTCCCTCCTCCGCCCGCAGCGTGTGCTTTTGCAAAAGCGGCGCGGGCGCGCGAGGTGTGGCTGGGGCGTGGGCCGCGGGGGTATAGCGGCGATGGACGGGGGTTTGGGTTGGGGGTTGACGGGGAGAGGGAGGGGCTCTATTATTTCGCAGAATGCGAATATTCGAATATCGCCACCACAGGGGCGCGTGAGCGCTGCGGTGCCTGGCGAGCACGCTGGCGCGTGCGTTTAACACATGCGGGGGAAAGGAGCGATATGCTGTCCCAACGCTCCGCTCGCCAGGGCAGATAACGCCTGCGCGGCGGGAGGGAGCGCGCGTGGGCGACGTGGCCACGCTGAGCAGCGCATACAACCCCCGCGGCGCGGGAAGGAGCCCATGCCCATGGTCCGGCCGAAAGAAGAAGTCGTTGCCCAGGCGCTGAAGGCCATCGCCCATCCAACGCGGCTGCGCCTGCTTAAGCACATGGCCGAGGGGCCGCTGTGCGTGTGGGAGCTGCAGAAAAGCACCGGCCTGCGCCAGCCGAACATCTCCCAGCACCTGGCCATCCTGCGCGACCGCGGGCTCGTTATCCCCGAGCGCCGGGGGAACATGACCTGCTACCACCTCGCGAACAAGCGCATCGCGCGGCTTATTACGCTGGCCGAGGCGCTGTTTGCGGGGGAGCGAGGCCAGGGCGCAGCAAGCGCGGGGCAAGGGCCCGCGCAACGGATGGAGGCGAGCAGGTGAGGGCGCGAAGGCGACAGCGGCGCCGCGCCGCGCGTGTGGCCCTGGGGCAGGCGGCGGTGGTTTGGCGCGGCGAGCAACAATTGCCCCCGGCGCAGCCCGCGCAAGGGGAACGGAAAATAGCCGTGGTTGACGCGCAGCGCTGCGTGGGCTGCGGCCGCTGCGCGGAGGTTTGCCCCGCGGGGGCGATCGTCGTCGGCGAAAAGGCGCGGGCGCAGGTACGCGAGGAGCTGTGCATGGGGTGCGGGGCATGCGTCGGGGCGTGCCCGGCGAACGCTGTGCGCCTTGTTCGGGCGGGCGATCCCGCGGCAAGGGAGGCGAGGGGCACCGCAAGCGATCGCCGCGGATAGGACTGGAGGAAGTGGGCAACGTACGAAGCGGGCCGAGTATCGCCGAGTTTTTGGAGTATTACCTGCTCGTGCTGCTCGAGGGGCGGCCGCGGAGCAAGCGCGAGATGATCGCGGCGATTAGAGAGGAAAGCGCAGGCAACCGCTCGTTTCGCCCAAGCGGGGTGCTGCGCGTGGCCGCGGCGGAGGTTGACGCGGTGTTGCGGCGGCTAGAGCACGAGGGGCTGGCCAAGGCGGAGTGCTGTGGCACGTGGCGGGCGACGCGCGCGGGGCGGAGATTTCGCAGAGCGGTGGAGGCCGAGCGGCGGCCCCCGCAAGGGACGAAGGAGCGCGCTGCGGCATGGCTTGTCGGCCTGATGGAGCCGCGGCGGCGCGGGGAGCGCATCCTCGACGTGGGCACGGGGCAGGGTTTTCTCGCGGTGCAGCTTGCTCGGCCGGGGTCGGTGATTTTGGCGATCGACTCGCACCTTAGCGAGAAGAGCGAGGAGGAGCTGCGCCGGGCGCGCGCCCGGGCGCGTCGGCGTGGGGCGCGGCTGGAGTTTCGCGAGGCGGATGTGCGCGAGCTTGAGCCCCGCGCGCAGTTTGACTTTGTGGTAAGCAGCCAGGCGGTGCATTGCATGGACGACCAGGAGGCATGTCTTGCGGCGATCGGCCGGCTGGTTAAGCCTGGGGGGAGGTTTTTGTGCATGGATTTTTGCGTGGGCGTGGAGGGTTATCTGGCCCACGGGTTCCACAGCTTCCTCGCCCTCTCCGCGGAGGAGTGGGGCGAGGTTCTCCCGCGTTGCGGGTTTTTGCCGCCGGAAGTTTTCCGCGTGCGCGACTACGTTGTCGTGCGCGCGCAGAGGCCGGCAGACGCGCGATAACCACGGGTGAGAAGGCAGGGAGGAAGAGATGCCGCTGTATGAGTATCGCTGCGAGCGCTGCGGGGCGACGTTCGAGAAACTCGTCCCCCTCGCCGAGCGCGATGCAGGCCAGCGCTGCCCAAAGTGTAGCTCAAACCGCGTGAAGAGGCTGATCTCCACGTTCTCCGTTGGCGGGAGAGAAAGCGCCAGCGAGAGCACGTGCCCCACGTGCACCACGGGCACGTGCACCCTGAGGTAGGGGCAGGCAGAGGGGGAAAGCAGCTGGGCACAGCTCCGCGCTGGGCGCTGCCGCGGCCTTCGGCGGCAAAAGACAGGCGCTGGCCGACGGCCGCGGCGCTTTTTTTGCGAGCAAGCGCGCGCAGCGAGGGGGCAGGACAAACGGCGACGGGGCCGATCGCGGGCGAACAAAAGGCCCGGGGGAGGGTGTTAACGAAGAAAAAAAGCGAGCATCTGGCCGGGATAGAGCGCCGCCGAACATCCCGTGACCCGTGCGCCAGGAGGTAGGGGCTATGGCCATACCACAGATCACGCCTCCGGAGTGGTGGACCACCGAGTGGGAGAAGGTGGAAGAGGTTCTCGGGATGTTCTCCCGGGGAACGCTTGTCGAGGAGGGGCGCTCGGCAGGAAATCTGCCCATTTATAGCTTGACCTACTCCTCCAAGCCAACGAACCCCACGCTGCTGGTCATCGCGGGCGTGCACGGGCACGAGACGGGCGGGCTGATGGCCCTGCTTGCTGTGGCCACGGTGCTCGAGGTGGGCGTGGACCCGCGGGAGAAGCGCTATCCGGAGATCGAGCGGCTCGTGCCCGCGCTGAATTTGGTGATGGTCCCCTGCTTTAACCCGGACGCGCGGCGGCGCTGTCCGCCGTTTGTCGTGGGGATGACCAAGGAGCAGGTGGAGCGGATTGCCTATGGGGTCGGCGCGGACGGCCAACCTCTGCAATACGGGGCGGGATGCGATCCGGAGCAGGTGCAGGAGCTCGGGGGATTGTATGACGACGAAGGGTTTAACCCGGTGTGGGACAGCGAGCTGGTGTCTGCGAGCAACGAGGTGCTCGTGCGCCTGGTCAAGTTTTGCAAGCCGCACGTGATCCTCGAGCTGCACGAGCGCGCGGGGGCGCACTGTTTTATGACCTATGAGTTCGCCCCGCCGCAGGCGAAAATGCTCGCCCAGCACTTCTCCCAGCACGTGCGCTCGTTTATGGAAAACGAGGGCTGGCCGTTTGCCGACGACGAGCCGCTTACGGGGATTTTTAACGCGACGACGAACCTCGATGTCATCGCGCAGCAATACGGCGCGGTGCCCCTGCGCTTTGAGGGGCGGGCGGGGATTTTGGGCAGCCGGCGGCCCTACGGGTTCCATGAGATCTTGGAGTCCAACCTCTCCGCGATTACCTGTGTCATGGATTGCACGGTAAGCACGGTGTGGGGCCCGCGCGAGGAAGAAGAGGAAGGGGAGCCCGAGGCGGAAGGGGAAGAACCAGAGCAAGCGTAGCAGGGCTGCTCGGCGCTCGAGCAGCAGGGAGAAGGGGATGGCCATGCGACGCCCCGCTGCTATTGTTGCTCTGGTTTTTCTCCTGCTTTTTACATCCGCGCCTTTCGCCCAGGAAAAACCCGCCCCGGAAAAGGTCATCGAGCCCGTGCCCCTGCCCGTGCTCAGCATTCGCCTGTGCGACAGCCCGCCGCGCATCGATGGCCGGCTGCGCGAGCGCTGCTGGCGCGAGGCCGCGGCAGCGGACCTTCAATTTCGCGTGGGCGGGGGCAAGCCGGAACAGCCGGCGTTTGCCCTCCTCTGCTGCGACGACAAGGCGCTTTATATCGCCGCGCGGCTGACCGAGCCGAACGAGCCCGCCAGCCGCTATAT
This sequence comes from uncultured Armatimonadia bacterium, assembly GCA_964565895.1. GTDB lineage: Bacteria > Armatimonadota > Zipacnadia > UBA1398 > CAZMGT01 > CAZMGT01. The sequence continues at coordinate 17,364 of CAZMGT010000057.1, read as the reverse complement.
CCGGCGCGACGGCGACTTCTCCGGCCAGGACACGTTCGAGGTGTTCGTAGACATCGGCGCGGGCGCGCTGTACTACTATCGCCTCGTCGTCAACCCCGCAAACGCCCGGCTAGACGAGCGGTGCATGACGGCCACCGGCCTGCACGACCCATCGTGGAACGGGGCGTGGGAGTCGGCGACGGTGGTCGAGAAGGGGATGTGGACGGCGGAGCTGGCCATTCCCTGGTCGGACCTTAAGCTTTATTTTCGCAAGGGCTATGTAATCGGGCTAAACCTCTGCCGGCGGCGGGCGGCGACGGGCGAGCTGTGCACGTGGTCGCCCACGGAAAAGAGCTTCGCCGAACCCCAGCGCTTCGGCGCGGCTGTTCTCGGGGCGAAGATCTATCCCCGGCACCCGGGCATCCGCACGGATAAGATCCTCTGGGACCCCCAGCGCGGGCTGACGTTTAAGATGGTCGTCTGGGACACGAGCGCGATTCAGGATCGCGTGCGGCTGTTTCACCACCTCAGGCTGCCCAGCGGGCGAACGGAGAGCACGCTGCGCTTGGCCACGTTGGACTTGGATACGGAGCTGCGCTACGAGTGGGGGCCGATCCCCGTGGAGGAAGCGGGGCAGGCGCGGCTCGTGGTTACCGCGGAGAAGGGGTTTGGCACGCGCTCGGTGTTCGCCCTGGGGTTCGACCTTCCCCCCAAAGGGTAGCCCCCATGGCCGGCGAGCGGCTGTGCGTTATCGTCTACGACAGCGACGCGGAGCTTGACGTGCGCGCCGCGGCGCCCATCGTCGCTGAGCTGTGCCGCTGCTCGGCGACCGACGCGGCGCTTGCCCTGCGGCGCTCGGTGGGGATTATCGCGCGCGACGTCCCCGAGGGTGAGGCGCGGGAGGCCGTGGCGCGGCTGGGCCAGGCCGGCGTGGCCGCGGTGTGCCTGGCTCAGGAGCAAAACCTCGGGCTGCCCCGCGCGGTGTTGGCGAGGGCGGTGCAGTTTGACCCGCGGGGGCTGCTCTGCGCCGAGGTATACGGCGGGACGCGCTATGAGGTGCCCTGGGGGCATGTGCGGGCGATCGTCTGCGGGACGGTGGAGCGGCAGATGGGCAGAAAAACGAAGCCGCCGCTGTGGCCGCTGACGGCGCGCGTGGCGCGCGCCGCGGGCTCGCTTGTCGGGCGCGCCGCGGCGAAGCCGATCGAGGAGCTTGCCGGCAAGCCGCGGGAGATTGAGCTTAAGGAAACGCGGCTTTTGGCGAGCGTTGCCGTGGCCGACGGGGGCGCACTGCACCTGCGGCTCGAGGCGGACAGGCTGGACTATAGCGTGCTCGGCGAGAAGCGCCGGGTGAGCGCGGTGGACAACTTTTTCGCAGTGCTTAAGGCGATTGCCCAGCGCGCGCCGCACGCCCTAAGCAATGTTCCCCGCGAGGAGCTTGTTGGACCAAGGCGCCCGCGAGCGCCGCAGTTTCCGGACACCCACGCCATGGACCTTGTCGCGGAGTGGCTGCTTTTGCGCGCGCTGGCCCAAGAACGCTAGCGCGGGGCGAGGCGCACGGCGGCGGCCCACTCCGGCTTGAGGGTTACGGTAAACGCCACCTTGCCCGGGGCTTTTTGTCTTAGGGGAAGGTCGCGACCGGTGAGGAGCTCGCGCGCGGAAAGCGTTGCGGGGAGGCGCAGGGCCTGGGCGTCTACGGTTATCGTTGCGGAAAGCTCCTGCGCGGAGTCGTTAAACACGGTGAAGTAGACGGAGCCATCGTCGGCGGGGCCGAAGCGCTCGACGAGGAGCCCCTCGGCGTCGGCGCGGGCGTGGGTAATGGGGTCCCAGCCGGCCTCGGCGACGCGCTTGATAGTCGGCTGGTATTTTTTGAACAGGTGGCGGTCACGGTTGTAATAGGCTGGGGTGCGCCAGTAGGCCTTGTAGCTTGAGGCGGTGGGGCTAAACATGCTGGGGAACATGCCCCAGAAAAGCGAGCGGAGGAAGTACTTTTCCACGAACTGGGGCGGGAAGTTGTCGTAGTCGGTGTTCATTAGGAAAAGATAGGGCTTTTTCGCGCACATTGTGCGGCGCAGGGCCATGCGCGCGTGGGACATGGGGCGCCAGCGGCCGCCGCTCATCCAATTGGTCTCCGTGCCCATGATGTCCAGGTTGCCGCAGAGGAAGGTGAACCGGTTGGGCACGCCGTTGGCCATCATTAGCTTGCCCATGTTGTGCACGTCGGCGCTGATCCAGCGTACGAACTCGAACACGGCAAATGCCTTGTGAATCGCCGGCCGTTTGGTTTGCGTGTCGAACGTGAGGGGGATGGTCGCCGCGGCGAAGTGCTCGCGGCGGAAGTTTAAGTTGGCGGTAACGTAGCCCTCGAGCGAATCAAGGTATTCCCCGTCCTGCTCGCCGTTCGCGCCCGGGCCGTAGTAACGCTGCTTGATCTCCTCGTTCCAGGCGAGCTTGGCGTCGGTCCACTCGCCGGGGATGCCGGGCAGCGGGCAGAGGCTAAACACCGCGCCGTTGCACCACGGGGCGTTGCGGAACAGAAGCTGAAACCGCCCCTGCTCGTCGTAGGACCCCGAGGTAAGCACGGCCACCGCCTGGCGGCGGAGGGACTCCTTTTTCCCCTCCGCCTGCTCGCGCAGTTGGGCGATCGCCGCCTCGTAGGTGCGGGGCACGGAGGGGTCCATGCGCATCCAATATGTGCTCGGCTCGGTATAGCGGAAGCTGAGGATGTCGTGCGCGTCGTCGAAGGGAACGTTGTTTATCCCCTCGTGATAGCGAAAGCCGAAGTCCTCCCACCCTTGGACGGTGCTCACGTCGGTAAACGGCATCCAGATCCCCTGTTTTTTCGAGCGCACCTGGAACAGGTGGGGAAACAGCTCGTAGTAGCGCTTGGCGGCGCTGCGAAAGCCCCAGCGCGGGTCGGCGCGAAAAATGACAAAACGGAACGACGCCTGGCTGGGGAACTTCGCCGTGGCTGGGCTAAGGCCGAAGTCAAACGCGATGTAGAGCTGCCGCGTGCCCGCGTTGTAGCCGAGGCGATATTGCCGGGGCTCGTCCATGTCGATCGCGAGGCACAGCGCAGTGAGATCGTCGGAGACGCACGCGAACGGATATTGCGAGAGCGCCCCCGTGGCCCCCGCGCCGATGGGCACGACGGTGGAGTATTCGCGCGGGGCGGAGATCTCGCGCGCGGCGAGGATGTTGTCCCACCAGCGCCAGCCGCGGGCATCGAGGGGCAGCGCGAAGACGAGGGTTATCGCGCGGTCGGCGGCGGTGGCGTCGGTGAGCGTGCCGGAGACGACGATGCACCCGGGGCGGGCCTCGAACTTCGGTTCAAGACGCAGGCCCAGGGCGCTGCCCTGGGCGAACGTCTCGAAGTCGGAGTTTTGGGCGGCATCGCGCGCGAAGAAGCCCGAGGGGGCGGAAGCTAGGGCAAGCTCGCGGCCGTCTACGGCGAGCGAGGCCACGGCGCCGGTGCGCGCATCGAGCCGCAGGCTTAGGCCGTCGGCGGTGCGCAGGGTTTGCGTGGCCCGCGGGGGCCGCTTGGGGGCGATGGGCTCGACGATTTGCCCGTCGAAGACGACCATTTTCCCCGCGGCGCGAAGCTCAAACAGCTCGATGTCGTCAAACCACACCTCGCCGGCATGCCCGCGGAACAGGCAGTAGACGGTTAGCCGCTGAACGGGCTTTTCCGGAAGAATAAACAGCTCGCGGCGCTGCCAGTCGTGCGTTCCCGTGCTGAATTTAACGTTGCGGCCCCACAGCGGGGTGCCATCGTTGTAGATGAGGTCCACATAGAGCGAATAGCCGGAATCGGCGCCCCCGCTAACATTGCGCGCTTTACTGTAGCCGCGGACGACGATGGTGTGGGGCTCGGTTTGCTTGAGGAGGACGGTTTGCGAGGCGCCGAATTCGCCGTGCCCCTGCGGCGAGCGGCAATAGGCGGCCTGGGAGCCGTTGCGCCCGGCGCCTGGGGCCACGGTATAGCCGTTTTTCCAGCCGCTCCACGAGGTGGCAGTTCGCCCCTGGGCCTGCTCGAAGCCGGGGTTTTTGAGCAGGTTTTGCCCGGCGGTGCTGTCGGCCCGGGCGATGCGGAGCACCGGCCCCGCTGTGGCGCAGCCGGCGAGGAGCAAAACGAGGGAAAAGCAAAACGCGGAGAGCGCGGCGTGGTGCTGAGCCATGGGACGTTCCCCCTAACCGCGCAGCGTGCGCGAAGTGTGTTCTGCGCGGCGAGGGCGCTGCCCTGCCCGCGCGCCGCGCAAAGCGCGAAGCGGCCGTTGCAGGTCTTGGCGGGGGAGGGATCGAACAGCGTGCGGAGGTTTTTTGCGCGGAGCAGGTCCGACGGTTGAGGGGAAGGAGCGCAGTATGCTGAGTAAGGCTATTTTGCTTGTAGCTATGGCGACGGTGAATCTTCCTGCGGGGCAGCCCGGCGAGCTGCACGGGGCGCACTTTCCCGCGCTTTCGCCCGACGCGAGCCAGGTGGCGTTTACCTATGCCGGCGATATTTGGGTGGCCAACGTAAAAGACGGGATCGCGCGGCGGCTGACTGTGCACGAGGCCTATGACTATCGGGCGACGTGGTCGCCGGATGGGCAGTGGATCGCCTTTGTCTCGGACCGCGACGGAGACAACGATATTTACCTCATGCCCGCGATGGGGGGCAAGATTAAGCGGCTGACCTATCACAGCGCAAACGACCGGGTGACGGACTGGTCGCCGGACGGCAAGCGGCTGCTGCTCGCCACGCAGCGTAACGACCGCTTCCAGACGGCCTATGAGCTGGACATGGCCACCTTGCGCGCGCGGCGCCTGCTCACCGACGTTACCCCGATCACGCCCGGAACGTACCTCCCCGACGGGCGGCGCTGGGTGGGCGTGCGCCGCGGGACGACGTGGTGGCGCACGGGCTATCGCGGCGCGCTTAACGGGGAGATCATCCTGTTTGACCCCGAAGCGAACACGATGAAGCAACTGACGCACTTCGACGGGTTCGACGCCTGGCCCATGGCCGCGCCCGACGGGCGGACGATCTACTACGTTACCGAGGAGTTTGGCCGGAAGAACATCGCCAAGCTCGACTTGACGACGGGCAAGCGCACGCCCTTGACCAAGTTTACCGAAGACGCCGTTACCTGGCCGAAAATCTCGCGCGACGGCTCGGCGATCGTCTTCGAGCACGCAAACGAGCTGTGGATTGTCTACACAAAGACGGGCGAGGTGCGCCAGATTAAGCTCTATGGGCCGATCGACTATCGGGAGAACTTCGTGGAGCGCAAGACGTTTACCGGCGACGTGCAGGAGATGGAGGTCTCGCCGGACGGGAAGTATTTGTGCATTCGCGTAAACAACGACTTGTTCTTGGTCCGCCCGGACCTGAAGAACGACTCGATTAGGCTGACCGACTACCCCGGTTTCGACGGCGACTTTACCTGGTCGCCGGACAGCAAAAAGATCGTGTTTACCTCAGACCGCGGGGGGAACAGCGACCTGTATATCGCCGACGTCGAGACGCGACAGGTGACGCCACTTTTGGTCACGCCGGAATATGAGCGCAAGCCGAAGTTCTCGCCGGACGGGAAAAAGGTTTTGTTTGTGCGCTCGCTGCCGCGGGGGCTGTATTGGGTTCCCGCGGAGGGGGGCGAGGCGAAGCTGTTGCTCGCCGAGCCGTTCGTGGAGGGGTTTGAGTTCTCGCCGGACTGGAAGTGGCTGGCCGTTCAACTGGAGGATACGCAGGGCAATACGGACATCTACATTATGCCCGCGGAGGGTGGGGAGCCGGTTAACGTAACGAAGTATCCCACGAACAACTGGTCGCCCATTTGGTCGCCGAACGGCGAGAAGCTCTTTTTCCTCTCCAACCGCACGGGCAACGCGGACATCTTTGCCCTGGAGCTGCAGAAGGAAAAGACGAAGTTCGACGACTACGAGGCGCAGCTTGCCGAGAAAAAGGAAAAGGAAAAGCCCAAGCCCCAGGGCGAGGGCAAGGGGCCAGGGCAGCTCAGGCCGCCTATCGCCCCAATTACCATTGACTTTGCGCGGATTGAGTATCGGGCAAAGCGGCTCACACGCACGGCGGAAAACGAGTATAACGTTACCGTGTGCCCGAAGGGGGACAAGCTTGTTTACTGCACAACGTATAAAGGGGAGCGGCAGATTTGGCAGATCTCGCCGGAGGGGGAGAACGCAAAGCCGTTTTTGCCCGGGCGGATCGAGGCGAGCTTCCTTCGCTGGACGGCAAACGGGGACGCGCTGTATTTCGTGAGCGGGGGGAGGATTCGCAAAACGGGCCCGGGCGGGGGGAGAAGCGAGGAGATTAGCTTTAGGGCGGAGGTGGAGATCGACCGCCGGCAGGTGCAGATCGAGGCGTTTAAGCAGGGGTGGAGCCTGCTGAAGGAGCGGTTTTACGACGTGCGCCACCACGGGGTGGACTGGCTTGCCGTGCGCGACAAGTATGCGCAGTGGATCGACGGGACGCTTGTTCCGCGCGATTTTGACTTTTTGATGTCGCGGATGATCGGCGAGCTCAACGCCTCGCACTTGGGATGCTGGGGGCGTGGGCGGTCGGGTCCGCAGTGCGGGCGGCTGGGGCTGTGGTATGACCAGGAGTATACGGGGCCGGGGGTGAGGGTGGTCGGGGTGATGCCCGACGGGCCGGCGGACAAGCGCGACTGCCAGATTAAGCCTGGGGAATACATTCTGCGCGTGGATGGGAAGGACGTAACGCTTAACGAGGAGTTTTTCCGCCTGCTCCGGGGGAAGGTGGGCAAGCGGGTGCGGCTTTTGGTTAACGACAAGCCGAGCCCCAACGGCGCGCGCGAGGTGTCCATTAAGCCCATCTCGGGGAGCGCGTTTCACAACCTGTGGTATGAGAAGTGGGTGGAGGACAACCGCAAGCTCGTCTATAAGCTCTCCGGCGGGCGGTATTACTACATCCACATTCGGGCGATGGACAGGAGCTCGCTGGAGCGCTTTCGCCGGGAGCTGTGGGGCGAGGCGCAGAAGTACGAGGGCGTGGTGCTCGACATTCGCTACAACGGCGGGGGGCGGATTCACGACGAGCTTTTGGAAGAGCTAACGAAAAAGACGCACGTTTACGAGCGGCCCGCGGGGGCACCGCCGCACACCCAGCCCTGGCATCTGTTTGAGGGGCCGGTCGTGCTTGTCATTAACGAGCACTGCGCGAGCGACGCGGAGATTTTTCCCAACGGCTTTCGCACAAAAAAGATCGGCAAGATCGTGGGCATGAAGACCTACGGCGGGGTAATTGGGACCTATAACGTGACGCTTGTTAACGGGCATACGTTCCGCGTGCCGGTGACGGGGTGGTTTACGCTGGAGGGGATAAACCTGGAGAACTACGGGGTTCCCCCGGACGTGGAGGTGCCCTATCCCTACGAGGCGGTGGTTGCCGGGCGCGACCCGCAGCTCGAGGCGGCGGTGCGCGTCCTGGACGAGGAGAGCAAGCGGCGGCCACGGCGCCGACCGCCGCAGTCGCTGATGTATTTGCCGTAGGCGGGAAGCGAGGGGGACGATGACCGGCAAGCGGGTGATCGTTGTCGGGGGGACGGGGAAGATCGGGCGGCATCTCGTGCGCCGGCTGGTGGAGCTGGGGAACGAGGTGCACTCGCTCGCGCGCTTTTCCGACCCCACCCACGCCACGCGCGAGGAGCAGGAGGCGCTCGGGGTAAAGACGTTTGCCCGCGACGTTGCCCAGGCGGACGCGTTTGCGGGGGTGCCGCGGGACTACGACTATGTTTTTTACGAAGTGGGGCTGAAGTTCGGCTCGGAGGCCGACCCGGAGTATACCGTTGAGGTAAACGTGCGCGCGGCGGGGCGGGCGATGGAGCACTTCGCCGGCGTGCGCGGGTTTCTTATGGCCTCCACGGGAAACGTCTATGCGGACACGGTGGACGGCGCGGCGGAGAGCGACATGCCCCTGCCCCCAAGCTTTTACGCCATTACCCGGCTTGCCGGGGAGTGGATGGTGGACTATTTCTCGCGGCGGAACAACACGCCCGCGGTTATCCAGCGCATCTTCTACGCCTATCACGAGGCGTTCGGCGTGCCCACGGACATCGCGCGGCAGATTCGCGACGGGGAGCCGATCGACCTCAGCACGCCATATGTGAACGTCATTTGGCTGGACGATCTGCTGGAGTTGATGATCGCCTCGGCGAAGCTGTGCGCGGTGCCGCCGAGGATAATTAACCTGACGGGGACGGAGAACGTGTCGGTGCGCTGGCTGGCGGAGCGGCTCGGGGAGCTGATGGGCAAGGAGCCGAAGTTCGTGGGCGAGCCGGGGGAGAAGTCGCTGTTGGGCAAGACGGAGGAGATGGTGCGCTTGTTGGGGGCGCCGAACACGTCGCTCGAGGAGGGCCTGCAGCGGATTGCGCGCTCGGTTATGGCGCGCGAGTATCCCCTGGACCACCCCACGAAGTGGGAGAAACGCGCGGGCTTTTAGCAGGGGTGAGCGCGCGCGAAAACCGAGCGCCGAGGAGGGTGGGGGAGATGGCAGAGCGGGAGCGCGTTCCCCTGGTTCCCGAAAGGCTTGCGGAGCTTTTGCGCGAGAAGGTGCTTCAGAGGCCCCGGGAGCCGGAGCACACCTGGGGCGAGGGTTTTCGGAGCTTTATGCGCGAGGACGGGGGCGGTGATCGTTAGGGCGCTGCGAGGCGGTGTGCCTCGCTTTGGGCGTGCGCAAGCCGCCGGACGAGGGGCGCGTGGCTATTGCCGCGCGGGCGTGAGCTGGGCGAGGACCTGCTCTAGCCGCTGGCGGGCGGCGCGCGCTTGTGCGTCGGCGGTTTGGGAGATGTCGCGCTCCTCGAACGGGTCGCTTTGCAGGTCATAGAGCTGGCCCGTGCTGTAGAGCTTGAACCTGTGGTCGCGCACGACGCGGACATCGCCGAGCTGGGAGAAGATCCACTCTCGCCCGCGGGCGCCGGGCTTTCCGAGAAGCAGCGGGGCGAGGCTCTGGCCATCGAGGCGCACCCCGCGCGGCAGGGGAGCTGAGGCGAGCTCGGCGAGCGTGGGCAGGATGCAGGAGAAGTCGGCGAGCTCCTCGGTAACGCGGCCGCCGGGGACGAGGCCCGGGCAGTTGACGATGAGCGGGAGGCAGATGCCCAGCTCGGTTAGCTTTCCCTTGCCTCCGCGCACCTCGCGGCCCCAAGCGCGGCAGGGGACCCCGGGCGAGCCGTTGTCCCCGGTGAAGAAGATGATCGTATTTTCGCGCAGGCCAAGCTCGTCTAGCGCGCGGGCAATGCGCCCCACGAGGTAGTCGGCGTAGGCGACCATTCCCGCGTAAAGCTCTTTGCCTTTGCGGCCCTTTTTCGCCCCGCCCAGGGCGTCCTTGTTGTGCGGCGTGGGAACGTGCGGGCCGTGGACGAGGACCATGGGGTAATAGGCGAGGAACGGCCTGTTGCGGTTGCGCCGCATGAACTCGATGAGGAAGTCGCAGAAGACGTCCGGCCCGAACTTTCCGGCAAAGCTCGGGCGCCGGCCGTTGATCTGGATGTAGGGGTCCCAGTAGCGGTTGGCCGAGGGCGGGTTGCCCGTCTCAAAGCCCGTCCAGACGCAGTGTTCGTCGAACCCGTGGCGGTCGAGGGCGTCGGGGTGCACGCGAAAGTCGTTTATCTGCCACTTGCCGGCGATGGCCGTGGCGTAGCCTGCTTCGCGCAGGACGCGGGCAAACGTTATCTCCTTGTTCCAATCGAAAAACTTGCCGCCCCAACGGGGGACGTCCCAGTGGCTGGTCCAGCCGACGTGTGGCGGGTTGAGGTTCAGCCGATTTTTGGGGGCGTTGGGCTGGAACTTGTCCATCAGGCTCCAGCGGATGCGGAAGCCGTAGCGGCCGGTAAGCAGCTCCACACGCGTGGGGGTGCACAGGGGCGTGGCGTAGCAAGCCTTAAAGCGCAAGCCGCCGGCGGCGAGGGCGTCTAAGTTGGGCGTCTTTTGCTCCTCGCAGCCGTAGCAGCTCAGCCACTGCCGCCCCAAGTCGTCGGCCATGATGAACACGAAGTTCGGCCGCCGGTCGCCCTGCGCGGCAAAAGCGCGCGCCCCGAGCGCTGCCGTTGCCGCGCCGAGCGCGGAGAGGAAACGACGCCTGTTAACAGTTGTGCTCATTGCCTACCTCCAAAGACAGCGCGCGAGAAGCTCGTCGGGCAAAACGCGCGGCAGAGGGCCGCGCTACGTTTGCCGATAGTCCTTGCCGGCGAGGCTCTGGCGGCATGATTCGCGCCAGCGCCCGAGCTCCTCTTTCATGCGCGCGACGATGTCCGGCTTGTCTTGGGCGAGGTCGTTCCTTTCCTCGCGGTCGGCGAGGAGATCGAAAAGCTGATAGCTCTTGCCCCCGTCGGTGGAGATTATCTTGTAGCGGTTGTCCGACAGGGCAAGCTGGTTTCCCGATTGAAAGGCGATCGGCCGAGGGCGCTGGGGCATCTTGCCCTCGATCAGCGGGAGCAGGCTTATTCCATCGAGGGGCAGGGGCTGGTTGGACACTTTTAGCCCGAGCACGTCGATGATCGTCGGGTAGTAGTCGGAGGTGCAGCAGGGGACGGCCGTTACGCGGCCTTTTTTAATTTTCGCCGGCCACTCCAAAATGCCGGGGACGCGCACGCCGCCCTCGTAGAGGCTGCGCTTGCGGCCGCGGAACGGCCCGGCCGTTCCCGGGGCGTCCTCCGAGGTCGCGCGGCCCTCCGGCCCGTTGTCGGAGCAGAACCAGAGCATCGTGTTCTCCGCGACGCCCAGCTTGCGCAGCTCGGCGCGCAGGCGGCCGAGCTGCTCGTCCATCGCCGTAATGCAGCCATAGTAGTGCTGCATCCCCTCGGGCTGGTCGGCGTACATCGCCCGATACTTCGGGCCGGCGAGGACGGGCCTGTGCGGGGCGTGGAACCAAATTACCGCGAAAAACGGCTTGCCCTGCGCGACGGCGTTGCGCACGAAGGGGATGACGCGGTCCATAATGACCCGCGAGTCGTCGCCCTCGAGGTTTTCCGTGACGCGCTCGCCGCGCTCGTTCCAGTAGTAGGTGCCATAGGGCTTGTTCGTTCCCGGGGCGAGCATGGGGTTGTAGGTGGGCACTTTCGCCTCGGTGGAGAAGCAAACATCGAAGCCGTTTTCCCACGGTGGGGAGAAGTGCTTTGCGTTTTGCGGTCGGCCGCCGCGGTTGGAGTCGCGCACGGTTTTGGTGAGCGTCCCCAGGTGCCACTTGCCGAAGTGGCCGGTGGTATAGCCGGCGAGCTTAAGCGCCTCGGCGAGGGTTACCTCCTGGGGCGGCATGTGGCCCCTGTTGGCGAAGAACACGCCGTAGCGGTAGGGGTGCCTGCCGGTAAGGCAGCTTCCCCGCGTAGGCGAGCACACCGGCGCGGCGGCGTAGAAGCGGTCGAAGCGCAGGCCGGTGGCGGCCATCTCGTCGAGGGTGGGCGTTTTGAGCACGGGGTGGCCGTTGTAGCCGGTGTCGCCCCAGCCTTGGTCGTCGGTCATCGCGAGGATGATATTAGGGCGGTGCAGGGAGGCCTGGGGGGAGGGCGGGCCCTGCGCGCCGCTTGCTGAGGAAAACACCCGTGCGCCGAGCAGACCGGCGCACGCGGCACCTGCCGCGCCGAGAAACTTGCGCCTGGAAATTGGCCTAGACATCGAGGAGTCACTCCTTCCCCGCTGCGCACGGGCAAGAGGAAATACTAAGCGAAAGAGGCCAGTACGCCCGCAGTGATATTTCTCAGCAGGAGCCGGCAGACCTTTTGCATTTTTCACAAAGCTGCGCCCAAGCGGAGGACAGCCCTCGCACTGTGAAGAAACCGAAAACGGCAAACTAACCACGTCTGTGCGCAAAACGGAGGTGCGAAGATGAGCGAGCGCGCGAAAGAGAAAGATGCGCTGAGCCGGCGGGCGTTCATCAAGAAGGCCGCAGCGACGGCGGCAGGGATTACCGTTGCCTGGCACGGGACGAAGTTCGCCTCGCCCCAAGCGGTGGGCGCCAACGAGCGGGTAAGCTTGGGGTTTATCGGCGTGGGCGGCCGGGGGACGTTGCTCCTGCGCACCACGGTGGCCCTCGAGGGCGTGCGCGTGCCTGCGGTGTGCGATCTGCGCGAGGCGCGCATGCGCCGGGCAATGGACATTGCGAGCAAGTTTGGCGCGCGGGGCTACCTAGACTTTCGCGAGATGCTCGACAAGGAGAAGCTCGACGGCGTGGTCGTGGCCACCGAGGTGGGCAACCACGCGAAGGTCGTCGTCCCCGTGCTCGAGCGCGACCTGCACTGCTTTAGCGAAAAGCCGATGGACTGCACGGTGGAAAAAGTAGACCAAATTACCCGCGCCGCACGGAAGTCGAAGGGGATCTATCAGATCGGTTTTCAGCGCAGATACATTCCCGGCTATCACGAGATTATCGGGCGGATTCAGCAGGGGGAGTTTGGGGAGATCGTCTTTCTGCAGGGGATGTGGCATTGGGGGCACGACGTGGGCGGCTGGGTGGCCGACGTGAACATGTCCGGCGGACCGCTTGTCGAGCAGGCGTGCCACCACATGGATGTGATGACGTGGGTGCTCGGGGGGCAGCACCCGCTGCGCGCGGCGGCCGCGGCAAGCGTCATGGGCAACCAGCCGGGCCGCTTGGCGGAGAGCAACTCCGCAGTGATCTATCAGTTTCCCAACGGGATTAACTTCTCCTATACCCACCTGCACTGCGCGGCCAAGCCCCACCAGGGCGATATGGAGCGCGTGTATGCCGAGAGGGCGGGGATCGACATCCCCCGCGGGGTGGCCTTTGACCGGCGCACGGGCAAGGAGATTAAGCTTTACGAGGGGCCGCTGCACTGGGGCGCGGGGACGAAGCCCGAACTGGAGGCGTTTATCGAGGGCTGCCGCACGGGCAAGACCCCGTTTAGCAACGTGGAGACGGGCCGCGTGTCCACCCTGATGGCCATTTTGGGCCGCAAGGCGATGTATAACGCGCAAAAGGGACGGTTTGAAATCCAAACCGTGACTTGGGAGGACCTGGGCTCGACCACGGAGCCGGAGAAGGCATAGCGGCCGGGCACGGGCACAGGCCAGCGCCGCAGGACGACAGGCCGCGCGCCGCACGGGGCTGGCTTTGGCGGGAAAATTTCCCAAAGGCAGAAGATGGCCCGCGCCCTGCGCGAAAAACCAGGGGAAATAGTGCGCCGCCGTTTACCGCCCGGAGGGCGCGAGGCGAGCTATAGGCGGCGAGCTGCAGGCGTTGGCCGGTAGCGGGCGGCGGAGGGTTGGCCCGGCGTTTAGCAAAGCGGCTGGCCGCGCTCCGGGGTGGCCTGCTCCGTTGGTGCGGCGGGCAGCGGCGGCGGAGCGTGCGCTCGGCCGGGCGACGGCAAGAGGTTTGCGCCCAGCCCCTTTCCTGCCGCAGACGACGTGGGACGGGGGCACGGGGTGTTTGCGAAAAGGGCAACGGTAGGGAAGGAGGCTGGTCGTGCAATGCGACGAGCGGTATTGTGCGTGGCGCTGTGTGCGGCGTTTGTTGGCGGGCTAGCCGCCGCGGCGGACTATGAGGTGCGCGAGCAGGCCCTGGGGCCGGTGAGCGATCCTCTCCTCGGTATCCCGGTGTTCAGCGAAGACGGGCTGCACGTGGCCTATGTCAGCGTAAGGGACGGCAAGCCGGTCGTCTGCCACGACGGCAAGGTGGGGCCGGCGTATACGGATATCGGCGCGGGCTCGCTTAAGTTCAGCGCCGACGGCAAGCACTTTGTCTATGCCGCGAAGAAGGTCGACCGCTGGTGTGTGGTTCTGGACGGCGTGGAGGGCCCGCTGTATGACGGAATCGGCGAGGGAACGCCGCTGTTCAGCCCCGATGGCACGCGGCTGGCCTATGGCGCGAAGAAGGGCGACAAGTGGTGCATTGTCGTCGATGGCGCGGAAGGGCCGCAGTATGAGGGCATTGGTCGGGGGAGCGTGATGTTTAGCGCGGACAGCAAGCACCTGGCCTATGTCGCGAAAAAGGCCGAAGGCGCGGTGGTTGTTCTCGACGGCAAAGAGGGCCCCGTGCACCAGATGATCCTCGAGGATACGCTAACGATCAGCCCGGACGGGCAGCACGTGGCCTACGTGGCTATCGACAACAATAAGCTGCTCGTCGTTGCCGATGGGAAGACGGCCCCGGGCTACGACGGCGTGGGCGAGGGCTCGCTGAGATATAGCGCGGCGGGCAACCGGCTGGCTTATGTGGTGAAAAAGGGCGACAAGGTCGTTGTTATCGTGGACGGGCAGGAGGGGCAGCCCTACGACGGCATCCTAGACCAGTCGGTGCTGTTCAGCCGCGATGGCCGGCACGTGGCCTATGCCGCGCTGAAGGGGCAGAAGCTGCACGTCGTTGTGGACGGCGTGGAGGGCCCGCCTTACGACGGGATCGGCGCGGGAAGCTTGGTGTTTAGCTCCGACGGCAAGCGCGTGGCCTATGGCGCGTGGAAGGGCGAGAAGGTCGTCGCGGTGATCGACGGCCAGGAGAGCGCGGAGTACGACTCGATGGGCGAGGGCACGCCGGTGTTTGGGCCGCAGGGCAAGCGCGTGGCGTTTGCCGCGAAGAAGAACGGCAAGTGGTGCTTCGTCATCGACGGCCAGGAGGGCGCGTTGTATGACAAGCTGGGCCAGGGGATGCCCGTATTCAGCGCCGACGGCTCGCGCGTTGCCTACATCGCCTGGAAGGGCGACAAGATGCTCGTCGTCGTGGACGGCGAGGAGGGGCCGACGTACGACGGCGTGGGCATTTCCAGCTTGGAGTTTAGCCCGGACAGCAAGCACGTGGGCTACTCCGCGGTGCGCGGGGGCCGGTGGTTTGTCGTCGTAGATGGCGTTGAGGGGCCGCAGTATGACATTATCCTGAAAAACTGCCCCACGTTCCTCGCCGACGGCTCGGTGCACTACTTGGCCATCCGCGACCGCGTGCTCTACCACGTCACCCACGCGCCGAAGTAGGGGAGCGGGGGCGAGACAGAGCGCGTTCTTTTGCAGCACTAAGCACTGGACGCGCGCCCGAGCGTGTGCGCCTGCGGCAGCGGCGCTCAGCGCCAGCAATTCGCAGCAGGGGCACCTTCAGCCGCAGGGAAGCCAGGAGGCCCTCCCTTCGGCCAGGCCAGTTCGCGTGGCTGCACGCGGTGGGAACCACGCCGGGGAGGCGCGGCAGGTTGCGTGCGGGCGTATCGCCGCGGTGAGCTGCTTCGCCGCCGTTGCCTGTCCGTAGCGGGCTGGCTGCGAAAGAAGCTACGGCCTGCGTTGGGGCAGGGGGAGGGGGGCGCCGGCGGGATCGGTGACGCGCAGGGAGCAGGCCCAGCCTCCCGGCCCGTTGAGCACCTTGAGCAGGACCCAGTTCCTCCCCTTGCGCAGCGTTACCGGAAACTTCGTTTGATCGGGCGAGAAGGGGCGGACGCCGAAGTACTCGCCCACTTTCTCCCCGTTAACCCAGCATACGAAATCGTCGTCGCTGCCCACGAGAAACTGCACCGGGCGCTCGCGCGGGCTGGTTAGCTCCGCGTACAGATAGCACCCGACGTTGCCCTGGTTGGCTACGACCCTGCTTAGGTTGACCATTCCCCGAGGGTCATCGATGGACACGTAGCGCCAGGCGAGCGTGGCCTTGCCCGCGGCAACGGTTGCCGTAAGGTCCGGCGGCTTGCTCGTGGCGATGGCATCGCTCTCGCGGAGCTTGTCGCGCCCGGGAAACGGCCCGAGAACCCACCAGTGGGAGACAAACCCGCGGCGCTGGGCGATGTTTACCGTGATGCCCAGGTCGGCGAGCCGCGCCACGGCGTCGGCGAGCACGCTGCGGTCGGAGGCGATGTCGATTACCCGCTCGAGGAGCTCCACGGCGCGCTCGCGCTGCCCCGCGGCGGCGAGCTTCGGAGCAATCGCGACAACCGCCCCGGCCGCGGCATCGCACAGTGGACCGGGGGAGAGGTATTCCAAAGCAAGCGGAAGCGCAGAAGGATCGGCAACCACGGCCAGGCCCGCCAGAGCGAGCTTGCGCGCCTCGTCGTCTTTGGCGGTCTCCAGCACCGTGCGCAGCATGGTCAGCGCCGCGCGAGGGTTAGCCTTGGCCTGGGCGTGGGCGAGCTGGGCATAGGCCCGCGCAGAGGCAGCGGCCACCTGTGGCGCGGCGGACCGGGCAAGCTCGAGCAAAAGCGGCGCAGCGGAGGGGTCGCCGAGCGCCGCGAGGGCCTCGACCGCGGCCACGGCGACATCGGCGTTTTGCGCGCGGGCGAACTCGGCGAACGTGTCGCGCAGCTCGGGCCGGGCGAGCGGGGCGAGGGCCTGCAGAAGAGCGACCTGGGCCCGTGGGGCGGCCTGGGGCAGGGCGCGGGCCATGGCTTTTACGCAGGCCTCGGCGCGCAGGCGCCCCAGGGCCTGGCGGGCGGCGTTTTGCTCCTGCTCCGTGCCCTGGGAGATGGCCTCGAGCAGCGCGGGCAGGGCGTCGGGATGGTCCAACCTGCCCAGGGCGTCGAGCGCGGCGAGGCGCACTTGCTCCTCAGCATCGCGTGCGGCGGCAAGCAGCGTGGGGAGGGCCTGCTCGTCGCGTCGGCTGCTCAAAGTCTCAACGAGCAGGACGCGGGCCGCGGGGGCGGCGCGGGAAAAGGCGGCGCAGATGTCGCGCGTAGCCTCGGGGCCGGGTAGGCGAGCCAGGGCGGCCGCCGCGGCGCGGGCGAGTCCCTCGTCGTCGCTGCCCACGAGCTGGACAAGGGCGGGCAGCGCCCTAGGATCGGCGATTTCTCCAAGCGCGTTTGTCGCGGCAAGGGCCACTTCGTGGTCGGCATCGCCCGCGGCTTGCGCGAGCGCAGCGACGGCGGAGCGCTCGCGGCGCTGGCCGAGAACCCAGGCGATAGCGCAGCGCTTGTTGCGCGGGCCAAAGCTCAACTCCTGGGCGAGGACGCGGGCCACGCGGTCGCCGGGGAGCTCGACGAGGGCGAGCTTGGCCACGCCGCGCAGGTCGCGCTCCGGCTTGCCCAAGGCGTCGAGGAGCAGGTCCAGCGCCTGCTCGCCCTCTGCCTGGGCCAGGCCGCGCAGGCCGGCGCAGCGCAGGTGCAGGGGCAGCTTGGAGCGGTAGAGCGTGCGGAACATGCGCGCGGCGCGGGCGGCCTGGCCGCCTTGGGCGAGCTTTTGCGCGAGGTTTAGGTAGCAGTCGTAAGCTGTAGCGCGGACCTGGGGCGAGCGATCGCTAAACGCGGCGAGGAGGATGGGCTCGACCTGGGGCAAAGCGAGGCGGCCCAAGGCAGAGAGCGCGGAAAGGCGCACGCGCGGATCAGCGTCCTGCAGCGCCCAGCGCAGCGCGGGCAGGGAAGCGGGCTCGGCGCGGGCGCCTAGGGCGTCGGCCAGGGCGGCTTTAAACGCGGGGTCGAGCTCGCGCAGCAGAGCCTCCTCCAAAGCGCGCCGCGCACGCTC
>CAZMGT010000056.1:0-23498 GCA_964565895.1 uncultured Armatimonadia bacterium | reverse complement strand
CGCTCCCCGCTCGCCACACAGCGGGTTGTCCACGTCGCAGGCGACAACGATCTCCGCCTCGCGCGCCCGCGGGTGGACCGCGCCCAGGTCGATGCGCGCCAGCTTAGCGAGCGCCGCCCCGCCCCAGCCAAGCTCCCGCCCCTCGCCGTCGAGCACCCGCACGCCCAGCGCCTGCGCCGCGCCCGCGCCCGCGTCGTTCGTCGCGCTCCCCCCAATGCCCACGATAATCTTCCTGCACCCGCGCTCCAGGCACGCCGCGATAAGCTCCCCCGTGCCATAGGTCGTGGTGAGCATGGGGTTTCGCTTCTCCGGGGGAACAAGGGGCAAGCCCGAGGCCGCGGCCATCTCCACCACGCCCGTCTCCCCGTCGCCAAGCACGCCAAACTCCGCCTCCACCGGCTCGCCCAGGGGGCCGCACACCCTCCGCCGGAGCACTTCCCCGCCCGTGGCGGCAACGAGCGCGCGCACCGTCCCCTCTCCGCCGTCGGCCATGGGGACAAGGTCAAACTGCGCCGCGGGCCACTGCGCAGCGAGCCCCGCGCGGATCCTTTGGCACACCTCGCCCGCGCTCAGGCTCCCCTTAAACGAATCCGGGGCGACGACGATTTTCATGGCAGGGGCTTGCTCGGGTCCTCCGGCGGCTCCCAGGCCAAAACCTCGCGCGGATCGACCAGCTCCCCCTCGAACTTCACCAGCTCGATCCCGCACTCCCGCAAAACCTGCAGCGCCCGCTCGTCGTGGTATAGGTTGCGGTAGACGATCCGCTTACAGCCCACCTGCGCCAAAAGATACGCGCAGGACAGGCACGGGGTATAGTGCGAGAGATACGCCGTGCACCCCTCGATGGAGATGCCGTGGCGCGCCGCCCAGGCCACGGCGTTGGCCTCGGCGTGGATCGTCCGCCGGCACGGCCCGCCCGGCTCGTCCTGCAGGCAGCCCACGTCCTCGCAGTGCGGCTGCCCGTGCACCGAGCCGTTGTAGCCCGTCGCCAGCACCCGGTTGTCCTTCACGAGCACCGCCCCTACGTGCGCGCGGTTGCACGTGGAGCGCGAGGCGGCGATCACCGCCAGGGTCATGAAATACTCGTCCCACGATGGTCGTCTCTTGGCCACGTTCTCCGCCCTTCCTTACATACTCTGCGGAGCGGCGATGCCCAACAGCCCCAAGCCGTTGGCGAGCACCTGCCGCGTAGCGTCCACCAAGCGTATCCGCGCCCGCGTCAGCTCCTCCGTCCCGGCGTCGATTATCCGGTGCTTTTGGTAAAACGCGTTTGCCGCCGTAGCGAGCTGCACCAGATACCCCGCGACGAGCGAGGGCTCGTATTCCTCCGCCGCCTGGCGCACTGTGCGCGGAAAATCGGCGAGCAGGCGCACCACCGCCCACTCCTCGTCCGTGGCCAGCGCGCCGGCCTCCGCCTCCTCGTCCACCGCCCGCCCATACTTGCGCAGCACGCTGCACAGCCGCGCGTGGCAATATTGCACATAGGGCCCCGTCTCGCCGTCGAAGTTCAGCACCTGCTCCCAGGAAAATACGGAGTCCTTCGTCCGCCGGCGCGAAAGATCGAAAAACACCACCGCCCCGATCCCCACTTCCTCGGCCACCTCGTCCTTGTTTTCCAGCTCTGGGTTGCGCTCCTCGATAATCGCCCGCGTGCGCTCGATCGCCTGGTCCAGCACTTCGTCAAGCAAAATAACGTTGCCCTTTCTGCTCCCCATCGTCCCCTCAGGCAGGCGAATGTAGCCGAAGCTTACGTGCACGCAGCGCTCCACCCAGTCCATCCCCATCAGCTCAAGCGTGCGGAAAAGCTGCTTAAAGTGCAGCTCCTGCGGCTGGCCTACCACGTAGAGCATGCGGTAAAAGCGATATTTCTCCCAGCGATATAGCGCCGCGGCCAAGTCGCGCGTGGAGTATAAGCTCGCCCCGTCCGACCGCCGCAGGATAAACGGCGGCATGCCGTCCGCGGAAAGGTCAACGATCAGCGCGCCCTCGTCCACGCGGGTAATTCCCGCGCGCTCCGCCGCGCGAATGGCGTCGTCCAGCTTGTCCTCGTAAAAGCTCTCCCCGGCCCACGAGTCAAACTCAATCCCCAGCCGCGCATAGGTCCGCTTAAAGTCGGCGATCGACGTATCCACGATCGCCCGCCACAGGGCGCGCGCCTCCTCGTCCCCCTCCTCGATCCGCCGGTGCCACTCGCGCGCCTCGTCCTCAAGCGCGGGGTCGTTCTCCGCCTCTTTGTGAAAGCGGACGTAAAGCTCCACAAGCTGGCCCACCGTGGCCTTGTTAATGTCCAGCCCCGCCCCCCAGCGCCGATATGCCGCGATTACCTTGCCAAACTGCGTCCCCCAGTCGCCGATGTGGTTCACTCCCACGCAGGGGTGTCCCAGGAAGCGAAAAATCTTGTACAGCGCGTTCCCGATAATCGTCGAACGCAGGTGGCCGATGTGAAACGGCTTGGCGATGTTCGGGTGCGAGTAGTCAATGACCACCGTCTTCCCCGCGCCCTCGTCCGAGCCCCCGTAGCGCTCCCCCTCCTCGGCCACGGCGTGCAGCGTCCGCCGGGCAAGCTCCGCGCGGTTTAAGAAAAAGTTGACGTATGGCCCAACGCTGGCCACGCGCTCCACAATCGCCGGCGGTGAGATGCGCTGCGCGAGGTCAGCGGCGATCTCGTTCGGGGGCTTTTTCAGCTCCTTCGCCAAGGCAAAGCAGGGCAAGCCGACATCGCCCAGCTCCGGCTTCGGCGGCCGCTCCAAAAGTCCCAAAACGTGCTCCTCGTCCAGCCCCAGCTCCGGCGCCAAAGCCGCAGCGATCTCCGCAAAATAGTCGCTCCCTGCCATCCTCTGCCGGCCTCCTGCTTTGTGCTTGCTCTGGGCTGTGGTTGCGGTTTGTCCTCGTATGATAGCCGAGCGCTGCAGGCCCTGCAACTGTGCCCGGCGAACTGCCCCTCTGCGCGGGCGAACACTGCCGCGCCGCCGTTTGTTGACTTGTTGTGGGCCGTGCGCGTTGGCTGCGAGCCGTGGGGCGGGGGCTGCATGGCCGCTTGCTTGCGCGCCTGCCCCGCAACAATCGTTTCTGGCTGGTGGGCCCTGTGGCCGAAGGTGCTTTGGGCAAAAAAGCGCGTTTTTCGCGCCCCGCGTTTTCTCTTGCCGCGCTCTTGTGCTGCGCCCTCTCGGGTGCTTGGGCGCAGGTGCAGTTCCCCCAAGTCCTCGCCTACCACCAGGTGGCCGCCGCCGGCGAAGCGCCCTTGCCCGACTACCCTGTCATCTCCCTCGATCTCCTCGAGGCCCAGTTCCGCTACCTCGCCGAGCACAACATTCGCACGCTCACCCTCGACGAATACCTCCAGGCCATCGCCCAGCCCAACCCCCCGCGGCGCGCCGTGCTCCTCACGTTCGACGATGGCTATCGCAGCCTGCTTACCCGCGTCTATCCCTTGCTGCAGAAATACGACCTGCACGCTGTGGCGTTCGTCATCGCCAGCCGCGTGGGGCAAAAGAATCGCTTAAACCCCGCCCAGCCCTGGCTCTCCTGGAGCGAGTGCCGCGCGCTGGAGCAAAGCGGCCGCGTAGACATCGAGGCCCACGGCTATCGCAGCCACAGCAAGGTCCTCGGCCTGCGCGCCGGCCTGCCCCGCGAGGGGCCGTTTCTCACTACACGCCTCTACGACCCCGAGCGCAAAACGTTAGAGAGCGAGGAGGCGTATCGGCGCAGGATCTTAAACGACCTGCTCCTCTCGCGCACGGTCATCGAGGCAAACCTTAAAAAGCGCGTAAAAGCGTTTGCCTGGCCCTATGGCAAGACGTGCCCCGAGGCCCTCGCCGCCGCGCGCGAGGCGGGCTACCTGGTTACCTTCGGCCTGGAGACCGGCGAGTTCGGCCCCCTCAACCGCGCCCGCTTCCACTCCCCCGAGCACTGGGACGAGGTTATCGCGCGCATCGAGAGCTCGTCGCCCTTCGCGCCGCCCGAGCTAAGCTTCGCCCGCGCCCTTGGCGCAGGCCCCGTCCCTCTCTCGCTGAGGGTCGCCGTCATCGCCTTGGCCATGCTCGCCGGCGCCGTTGTCTGGCTCGCCTTTTATCTCCTCGCCCTCCACGGCCACGACGAGTCCCGCTAAAATTAACTTCGCTGCTCCGCGTCAAAATTAACACGCCATGGCAAACACAATGGACAAGCTGCGCGTGCTGCACATTCTCCTCGGGGGCACGCCGCGCTACCGGCGCTATGTCACACAGCTCGTCCTGGCCATCGGCCGGCTGGAGGACGCCCCCGCGGCCATGGCCCTGTGCGACGAGAACCCCGCCCTGGAGCGCCGCGCCCAGGCGATTCGCATGCCCGTGGAGCTCATGCCTCCGCCCGAGGGCTACCTTGCCGCGCGCGCCGCGGCCGCCCAGGCGCGCCTCGCCGCGCGCACCTTCGCCCCGCACCTCGTCCACGCCCACGGCCTGCACGCCGCCTATCCCGCCGCCGCGGCGGCGCGCGAGGCCCTGCGCGCGGGCACCCCGTGCACCCTCCTCGTCTCCTCCGAGCGGCCGGACCTCAGCGGCCCGTGGTGGGCGCGCCGCGCCCTGCGCTGTGCGCGGTGCATCGGCCTTATCTCCGCGCCTCAGCCCGGGCAAACGGCCCCCGCGGAGATCGTGCACATCGAGCCGGGCCTCGACCCGCGCGACTTCGGCGGAGGAATCGACCTGGGCATCGTGATGAGCGAGCTGCAGCTTAACCCATACACCCTGCACTTCGGCATGGTCGCCGACCTCGAGGACGAATCCTGCGGCGCGGAGCTGTTCCTCGCCGCCGCGGAGCAGGTGCTCAAACGCATCCCCGAGGTCGAGTTCGCCATCGCCGGCGAGGGCCCTCTGCGCCCCGAGCTCGAACAGCGCGCCCACGCCGCGGGCATCTTGGGCAGCGTGCGCTTCGTCGGCGCCCGCGCGGACATCGAGCGCTTCTACGCCGCCATGGATGTCCTCGTCGTCCCCTCGCTGTCCACGGCGTTCCCCTGGGCGCTGGCCGAGGGCCTTGCCGCCCAGGTGCACATCCTCGCCTCCGACCTCCCCGAGCACCGCGCCGTCGTCCCGCCCCAGGCGAACGTCGAGTTCCTCCCCCCGGGCGATGTCTCCGCCCTCGCCCGGCGCATCCTGGAGATCGTCCGCACCCCGATGGACGACGACACCGAATACGCCGAGGTCGACGCCCAGTCGCCCACCGGGCCAACGCTCGCGCGCATCGAGGGCTCGTTTAAAGCCTATGAGATCAGTGGCGACGAACTTGTGGAGATCGAACCGGAGGGGGAGAAGGCCTCACCGCGGCGCGAGGTTCTCCGCCGATTTAACATCGCCCGCGCCGCCGCCGACCACGTTTCCCTTTACCGCCGCCTCGTCGGCCAGCCCTAGCCGGCGCCCGCGCGCCGCTTACCCTGCGGCAAAAAAATCCGCTCCCGCGCCTCGCGAAAGCTAACACCGCCGCGCGGCAGCGCTTGGCCCAGCCGCGCGCGGCAGCGCTCGGCCTAAACCTACTGCCCCAGCTTATATTTCTCGATCCATTCGATATGCCGCCGGGCAAGGGCGCGGTCCGCCCCGCTGAGGTCCTTCCCCCGCAGGTACTTCTGCCAGCTCTCGTGCGCCTTGCGCCAATACTCAGCGGCGTTCTCCGTCCCGCCTGTCCCGCTTTCCGCCTCGCTGGCCAGCTTTTCGTAGACAATGGCCAGGTTGCGGTGCGCGCTGGCGAAGTTCGGGTCGAGCTTAAGCGCCTCCTGATACTGCTCCAGGGCCTCCTGATATCTGTCCTGCAGGAAAAGGACGACGCCGAGGTTGCTGTATACCCGAGGCAGCCGACCGCCGGCCTCGAGCGCCGCGCGATAGTCGCGCTCCGCCTCGGCGAGCTGCCCCAGTTGCTGAAACGCCACCCCGCGGTCATAAAGCGCGTCGGCAAGCCCGGGCTTAACGGCCAGCGCCGCGCTAAGCGCCTCCACGGCGCCCTCAAGGTCGCCCTTGCGAATAAGCGCCACGCCCAGGTTCGTCCCCGCGAGCGCCGCGGCCTCGCTCTTCTCCCCTACCTCAACCGCCCGCCGATAAAGCTCGATCGCCCGGTCGTACTCCCCCAGCTCTTCGTACAGCACGGCCAGGTCGTTGTATGCCAGCGCGAACTTCTCGTCCAGGGAAATCGCCTTGCGATAGGCCTCTATCGCCTGCTCGGTCTTCCCCTGCTTGCGATAGGCCAGCCCAAGGTGGTAGTAGATCACCGGCTCGTTGGGCGAGATCTCCAGAGCGCGGAGATAGGCGTGCACCGCGCGGCTATAGTCTCCCCGCCGGCAGTGGATCAGCCCCAAGTCAACGATCGCCCCGACATGGTTGGGGTTCGCGGCCAAAATATCGCGGCAGACGGCCTCGAGCGCATCAACGAGCGCCGCCCCCTCCTCCGCGGCCAGTGCGTCGCCCACCGCGCGCGCCGCGTCGTCGTAAAACTTGTTCGCGGCGTCGATCTCCTCGCGCACGAGGGCCAGGTCGCCTTGGTCCGCCATACGCGCCGCGCTCGCCGCGAGAAGCTGCGCCTCGGGCCGCGCCGCGCGCGCCAGGCCACGGGGCCGCGCCGCCCGCAGCGGCTTCCCGCGCAGGGCCTGGCTAATCATCGCCTGGGCCAGTTTTACCTCCGCCTGGCCCAGCTCGCGCGGGGCGCAGACCACCGGCTTAAGCCGCGTTACCTTCCGCGTCTGCACCTCAACGACGAGGCCCACGATCTCCAGCTCGCCCTTTTCCGTAACCCCAAACTTGCCCCCGAGCACCATGCGCGCGCCGACCGCCGAGCCCGCGGCGGCGAGGCGATTCTCGGGGATTGCCGAGCGCAAAAGCTTGAGCTTTTCGCTCACCTTGCGCAGCTCGCTGCCCCCGACGACCTCCACCCCGCGCACCTCGCCAAGCTGCTCCACCAGCGTCACCCACGCGCTATACCCCACGTGGTCGAACTCCGCGCGCTCGCTTTCGTTGCGAAACGGGAGGACGAGGATCTTAAGCGCGGGGTTTGCTGCAGCGCTTTGCTGCGCGGCTCCCTGCCCTGCTGCGCACAATAAAACCAACGCGGCCCAGACTACGCCAACGGCCCGAAACTGCGAACGAACTGGCATTTGCGCACACCCTTTGCTGAGGCATGCCCGCAAGCGGCGCGTGCAGTATAGCACGGCCCTCATTTTGTGTTCAACCGCGCCCCAGGCCACGGCCGACCGACAAGCTGGGCGCCGGCAAATGCCCCCGCGCATTACTTTTTCTCCCCTGGCGCAATGCGCGGCGATTCGTGTTACAATGTAGCCAAACGCGGAGGGCAGGTGCCCATGGTCTGCCTATCGCTGCTTGCCGTCTCTCTCCTCGCTCAGCCTGCGCGCGTGCCTATTAACTGGGACCTGCCCAGCGAGGCGCTGCTTGACGCCACAGTGGACCAGCTCGTCGTGCAAACCGACCGCTTCTTCCACGATGGCTATTACGAAAACGCCATTCGCTGCATGTTCGCCGCCGCCGTCCTCGACCCCACGTTCGAGACGGCCTACGAGGACGCCGCGTATCTCGTGTGGAGCCTGGGCGACGTCGCCGGCGCGGACGAGATTCTCGCCTGGGGCATCGCCGCTAACCCGCGCTCCGCGGACCTCTACGGCGAAATGGGCATGCACTGCTATCGCACGGCGCGCTATGCCCAGGCCATTGACTATCTCAAGCATTCCGTCGAGCTTCAGCCCAGCGTCCGCCTGCAGTTGGCCATCGGGCATTGCTTGCGCAAGCTGGGCAAGCTTAACGAAGCTCTCGCCGCCTACAAAAAAGCCGTGGAGATCGACCCGGAGGATCCCGCGGCAAGGTTTAACGTTGAGCTACTAAGCCGCGAGCTGAGCGCAGAGCGCGGCCCATAGCGCGCTGGCGGCTGAACTGCCGCCGCTTGCGCCGGAGTTACTCTTGCGGCGGGTGGACTTTAGCCATGCGTGGCAATCCTGCGCGGCACAGAGTGGTTGAGCTCCTCCTCGCCCCGTTAAAGTTCTGGGGCGTCGTCGCTGGCGTGCTGCTTGTCTTTTTCGCGGCCAGCGTTTACCTCGGCAGCTACCTCTGCCTGCGCTATATCCGCAGCACAATGGTCGAGATCCGCGACATCCGCTCCTGCCGCTCGGTGCTCAGCAGGCTGCCCCTGCGCCAGACCGAGCGCGGCTGGGAACGCGAGTTCGTTGGCGCTCAGGCGCCGCCCACGCCCGAGGTCGCGGTGATCGTCGACGCCACCCCCAAGCCAGGAGCCCCCGCCCCCGGCCA
The DNA here is from genome assembly GCA_964565895.1 of uncultured Armatimonadia bacterium. Classification (GTDB taxonomy): domain Bacteria; phylum Armatimonadota; class Zipacnadia; order UBA1398; family CAZMGT01; genus CAZMGT01. The sequence continues at coordinate 15,231 of CAZMGT010000056.1, read as the reverse complement.
GCCCATCTACGCCATGGTTGTCGGCAAGGATGAGGAGGAGGAAAAGAAAGATCGCGAGGCCGAGCAGGCGCAGGAGCTAGAACTTGAGCGCGAGATTAAGCTGCGCCAGGTGGGCATCCGCGAGGCCGCCGGCGCGCCGCGCCGCTATTCCGCCGACCTCGGCGAGTTCTTCGACGAGGAGCAGGCGCGCGCCCTTGTTCAGCGCCTGCGCCAGCGCGGCCACGCCGCTTATCTGGAGACCGTCAAGACCGACCGCGGGCCGGCGCTGCGCGTGCGCGTCGGGGCGTTCGGCAGCGAGATGGAGGCCCGCGCCCTGGAGGAGGAGCTCGCCCGCGAGGGCTTTGTCCCGCCCGCGCCGCCGCCCCCGCCCGCCGAGCCGGAGATCGCCGGGCCCTCCGGCGGCGCGCCAACCCCTGAGCCTTCGCCCGCGCCCGAAGCCCGGCCCGCTGAGCCTCCCCCGCCCGAGCAAACGCCCCAGCCCGAGGGCACCCCGCGCCCGGTCACCGACCTTTAGCCCCTCTTCCCTCGCCTAAACCTCGCCTCGGTCGCCAAACGCGTCGGGAAAGTGCTCGATGCGCCTCGGCCGCTGCCGCTCGTCCAGGTAAACCTCAACGATGTCAAAGCGCACATCAATGTCGCGCAGGCGCTGGCTTGCCAGAAAAGCGTCGGCCACGCGGGAGATCCGCCGCCGCTTTTTCGCGCCCACCGTGTCGCGCGGGGAAACCGCGGCCCTCGGGCCAAGCGCGCGCACCTCGACGAACACATATGTTTCGCCCTCGCGAAAAACAAGGTCCACCTCGCCCACGGGGCAGGAAAAGTTGCGCGCCACAAGGCGCATCCCCCGCCGCTTTAAAAACCGCTCCGCCGCCTTCTCCGCCCGCCGGCCAACGGCTTGTCTCTCGCTGAGCATCGCTTAGCTCCGTCGCCCCGCTCCCCCGGGCCAAAGAAACACGCACAGCCCCGTGGGGTCCAGCTCCACCGGCCCGCGCAGGCAGCGCCGCACGGGGGCAAAGCTTAGCCTATGCACCGCGCACGGCCCATAGCGGCGCAGGGCGCGCAGGTGCCGCCGCGTGGCATAGCCCTTGTGCCGAGCAAAACCATAACGCGGAAACAGCTTGTCCAGCTCCGCCATAATCCTGTCCCGCGTAACCTTGGCGATCACCGACGCCGCGGCGATGCTCGCGCTCCGCCCGTCGCCGCCACACACCAGCTCCTGCCTAATGCCCAGCCCGGGAATGCGCTGCCTTCCATCAACGAGAAGCAACTGCGGCCGCGGGCTGAGCTGCCGCACGGCCTCCTCCATCGCCAAAAGCGTCGCCTGAAGCACATTTATCCGGTCGATTACCGTCGGCCCGCACACGCCCACGGCCCAAGCTACCGCGCAGCGACAGATCTCCTCATACAGCCCCTCGCGGCGCCTGGGGGAAAGGCGCTTTGAGTCGCACAACTGGGGGAGCTTCTCCTCTAGAGGAAGGATTACCGCCGCGGCGACCACCGGGCCGGCGAGCGGCCCGCGCCCCGCCTCGTCCACCCCCGCGATACGCTTTACCCTGCCCCCCAGCCGCTCGCGGTCGAACGCCACCAGCTGCGCTGCCGAGCGCCTGCTCACCGCGCCCCTCCCTCGCCTCGGCCGCCGCGCCGAGCGATATCTCCGCGCGCGCCTCATGCTGCCACAACGCGCGCTGCGGCCCGCGGTTCACCCTTTTCCGGGGGTTGCCTCACACTGCCGCGCGCCACGCCTCGCGCAGCGCACGCCCCGCGCTTGCCAGTTCAGGGAGTGCCCTAGCGGACGAAGCCAATGCGATGCGGGGGCCAGAAGATGAACATCGCCTTGCCGATGACGTTCTCCCGCGGAGTATAGCCCCATTTCCTCCCGTCGTGGCTCCCGTTGCGGTTGTCTCCGAGCATCCAGAGATAGCCCGGGGGGACGTAAAGCCCGTCTTTGTCCACGTAGATTTGCGTCGGCTCATAGGTCTCCGCGGTAAGCGTATACACCCCGCCCGCGGCATACATCTCCGGCGTGGGGAAGTCCTGAATGGGCGGCTCCTTAATATACGGCTCGTCCTGGGGGACCCCGTTGCGATAGAGCACGCCGCATTCGATCTTAATATGATCCCCGGGCACGCCGACCAGCCGCTTAATGAAATCCCGTGGCTCGGCGCTCGCCGCCGGCGGGGCGCGAAAGACGACCACGTCCTTGGGGCGCGGCTCCTCGAAGTGGTAGATGAACTTGTTTACCAAAATGCGGTCGCCCTTAAGCAGCGTGTTCTCCATCGAGCCCGAGGGGATGTAAAACGACTGGATGACAAACGGCCGAATGACCAAAAACACCAGCGCCAGGGCGATGATCGCGGAGTCGATGAACTCCGCGAGCGACTGCCGCCAGTGCTTCCGGCTCCCCCCGTTGGCCCAGAGCGCAAGGCGCACCGCCCCCAGGGCCACGAGCACCAGGAGAATCTTCCACGGCGCATCCAGAGTCAACTGCTACGACCCCTCCGTTTGCTCCCGCTTCTCGCGAACCTTAGACTTCTTCCCGATGCGCTCGCGCAGGTAATACAGCCGCGCCCGGCGCACGCGACCTCGCCGCGTTACCTCGATCTTCTCGATCTTCGGCGAGTCCAGGGGAAACGTGCGCTCCACGCCGATCCCCGCAGTTACCCGGCGCACGGTAATCGTCCGCCGCCGCCTGCGGTTCCCCAGCCTAAGCACCGTCCCCTCAAACACCTGGATGCGCTCGCGGTTCCCCTCCACGACCTTTACATGCACGCGCACCGTATCCCCGGGGTTAATCTGGGGTAGGTCCTCGCGCACCAGTTCCTGCTCTAGCTCCTCGATAATTCCCATCGTCGCTCGTTCCCTTCGCCAAATGCGCGCAACGTCGCTACGCGTTGTTTGCGCTCTGCTCCGGCTCCCAGCCGAGCCGACGCAAAAACGCGCGGTCTTCCTCGGTCAGCCGCGCCCGCGCGAGCAGATCCGGCCGCCGGCGCAGCGTGCGCTCCAGCGCCCGCTCGCGCCGCCAGCGGGCCACCGCCCCATGGTTGCCGGAAAGCAGCACCTCGGGCACCTTCAGCCCGCGAAACTCCCGCGGCCGCGTATAGTGCGGGTAGTCCAACAGCCCGTCGCCCGCAAACGAATCCTCCGCGGACGACCGCGCGTCTCCCAGCACCCCTGCGATCTGCCGCGCCACGGCATCAATAAGCACCGCCGCGGGCAGCTCCCCGCCCGTGAGCACATAGTCACCGATCGATATCTCGCGGTCTATTACCAGCTCGCACACGCGCTCGTCAACGCCCTCGTAGTGGCCGCAGACGATAATCAGGCGGGGAAGCTGGGACAACTCCACGGCCAGCTCGTGCGTCAGCGTCTCCCCCTGGGGGGACATGAGCACAACTTGGCCCACATCGCCCGGCGGCAGGCTCTTCGCGTGCTCCACCGCGGCAACCACCGGCTCAACCTTCATCACCATCCCCGCGCCGCCGCCGAACGGATAGTCGTCCGTCGTCCGGTGCTTATCGGTGGCAAAATCCCGAATGTTTATGATGCGAATGGTGATGATGCCCGCCTGCTGTGCCCGTCCCAAGATGCTCGCCGACAGTGGGCCCTCGACCATCTCGGGAAATGTCGTGAGCACGTCGAAATACATCAGATGCCCAGCTCCGGCGCCAGCCCCTCGACGGGCTCCACCACGATCTCCCGCTTTTCAAGGTCCACCCGCCGCACAAACTGCTTTACCGCAGGGATCAGCGCGTGCTCCGCGACATACACATCGTTTCCCGGCAGCGAAAGCACATCGCGCACGCGGCCCAAGTCACGCCCGTCTGTGGTCACCACGGCAAGGCCGATCAGGTCGTCTACATAATACTCGTCCTCATCCAGCGGATAGCGCATCTCCGGCTTTATCCGGAGCACCGCCCCGCGCAGCTTCTCCGCCGCCGTGCGATCCTCAATCCCCTCCAGCGTGAGGAGCACACGCCGCCCCGCGCGCCGCCACCCCGTTACCCGATGCACCCGCCGCTTGCCGCTGGCCAGGCACACGCATACCCACTCCAGCGCACCGAACCGCTCCACGTGACTGGTCATCGGGATTACGTTCAGTGCGCCGCGAATGCCGTGGGGTCGAGCGACCTTCCCCACGGCCACCGTCCACTCCGCGACGTCGTGCTCCATCGTCCCTCACGCCTCGCCGCCGCGAATCTCAACCACCACGCCGTCCTTAACGACCACGGCGGCGCCGGAAAGCTTCTCGTTGAGGTTATCCCCCTCGGTAATCTCCACTTCGCTCTCCAACGTTCCGCGAGGAAGCTCCGAGCCGATCTCCATGCTCTCGATGCTTTGCAGGCGTTCCTGCAGCTCGCGCTTCGCCTCCTCGTGCTTCTGCTTCTCCGCCTCCACCTGCTCTTTCAGGCCCATCGCCCGGCGAATGTCGCTCTTTTGCACCTCGAGGATATAGCGCCGGGTCTGGAAGTCGATCTGCTGAATGCGCATGTCGATCTGCTCGATCGCCTGCTCAATTTCCTCGCGGATCTCCTTTTTCAACTGCTCGGTGACGATGTAGACCACTGACACCGGCCGCTTGATGACCAGACGTGCCATGTCGCCGCTCCTTTGCACAGGGCGCCAGGGTCCAGCGCCGCTTAGGATATGATCTCCACGCTCACCTTGCGCTTGGATTTCATCGCGGCAGCCTTGACGATCGTGCGCAAGGCGTTGGCGATGCGGCCCTGCCTGCCGATGATCTTCCCCATGTCCTCCGGCGCCACACGCACCTCGAAAATGGTGCTCACTTCCCCGTCCACGGCGTGGACCGTCACCTGGTCGGGATTATCCACCAGAGCCTTTACCATGTACTCCACAAGTTCGCGCACTTGTTCTGCCTCCACGACTCTTTAGGTTTACTGCTCGGTTTGTTCGCCCGAGCTCGGCTCCTCCGCCGGCTCGGCCGGCTGCTCCGCTTGGGCAATGCCCGCGCGAGCACGCTTTTGCGCATCGCGCTCCTGCTCGAACGCCCGCAGCACGCCCACGCGCCGCAAAAGCGATCGAGCGGTCTCCGTCGGCTCTGCCCCCTTGCGCAGCCATTTCAGAGCCTTCTCCTGGTCAATGTTAATCTCCGGCGGGTCCCTCAGCGGGTTGTAATAGCCCAAAAGATCGATATACTTCCCGTCCCGAGGTGCCCGCGAGTCCGCAACTACTACCCGATACGCTGGTGCGTTGCGTCTGCCTGTGCGCGACAGCCGAATCCGTGTGGGCAACCCGTCTCTCACCTCCCGCTACTGGTCTTTCTCGTGCCCCAGCCCGCTCAGCTAATATATCTTACACATTATCGCTTGCTTCGCACACGGCCTCTTTTCCGTTTCTGCCGCTTTTTCTTCTTCGGCGCCCGCGCGGCAAGCAGCGCCGTCCCCGGGTCAACCCCCATCATCATCGTGCGCATCACCCGCTGCATCTCGCCAAACTGCTTAATTACCGCGTTTACCTCGGCCACCGAGGTCCCGCTCCCCCGGGCAATGCGCCGCTTGCGCGAGGGGCTTAAGATGTGCGGGTTCTGCCGCTCCTCCGGGGTCATCGAGCAAATTATCGCCTCGATGCGGTCGATCTCCTTGGGGTCCATCCCCTCCTGGGTCAAAATGTTTGCCTGCGGGCCGAGCCACCCTTTGGGCAAAAGCTCGAGCAGTTGCTGCAGCGGCCCCAGCCTGCGCACCTGGCGCAACTGCTTCAAAAAATCCTCCAGGGTAAACCGGTCCTCAACGATTTTTCGCTGCAGCTCTAGCGCTTCCTGCTGATCGACCTGGGCCTGGGCGCGCTCGATCAGCGTAAGCACGTCGCCCATCCCTAAAATGCGCGAGGCCATGCGGTCCGGGTGAAACGGCTCGAGCGCGTCGAGCTTCTCGCCCACGCCCGCCCACTTGATGGGCTTTCCGGTAACCGCGCGGAGCGAGAGCGCCGCCCCCCCGCGCGCGTCGCCGTCTAGTTTGGTGAGGATCACGCCGTCTATGTGCAGCGATTGGCAAAATTGCTGGGCAACGTTCACCGCGTCCTGCCCCGTCTGCGCGTCGAGCACCAGCAGCGTCTCCGTGGGATCCACGGCGTCGGCCAGCGTGCTGATCTCAAACATCATCTCCGCGTCCGTGTGCAGCCGGCCCGCCGTGTCCACGATAACGAAGTCATGCCCCTGCTCCCGGGCATAGGCCACCGCGGCGCGGCCGATGTCCGCGGCGCTCGGCTCCTCGCCCATCTGAAACACGGGCACACCCACCTGCTCCCCAACCACCTGCAACTGCTTAATCGCCGCCGGCCGATGGATATCGGTAGCGACAAGCAAGGGCCGCCGCCCGCGCTCCTTTAACATCCGCGCCAGCTTCCCCGCCGTTGTCGTCTTTCCCCCGCCCTGCAGCCCGCAGAGCATAATTACCGTGGGCGGCTTCTCCGCCTCGCGAATGTCGCTCGCGTCCTCCCCGAGCAGGCGCACCAGCTCCTCGTGGACGATCTTGATTACATGCTGGCTCGCGTCCAGCCCGGGGGCGATCTCCTCGCCCAGCCCACGCTCGCGCACGCGCTGGACGAAATCGCGCGCTACCTTATAGTTCACGTCGGCCTCGAGCAGGGCCATGCGCACCTGGCGCAGCCCCTCGTCGAGGTCCTTCTCCGACAGCCTCCGCCGCCCGCGGAAAATGCTTAGCGCTTCCTCTAGCCTTCGCGTAAGGTTCTCAAACACTGCCCCGCCATCCGCTTCCCTGGCCGGCCGGGGCTTTGCCCCGGGCCTGCCCTCGGCGATGAGTTCCTCACTGTACCCACGCACCACAGGGGTGTCAAGAAAACGCCCGCTTCGCTCCTCCCGCCCCGGCGCCCTCGCGTCGCCTCACCGCCCACACTCGCCCCCTATCCTAACCGACGTGCCGGCGGGCCCCATGTTCCAACTGCGGGCGGGGTTTTTCTCGCCCGCCGTTGCGCCGCGCGCCCGCCCGCGCTACTCTATTGCCAGCCTGCAGGAGGTGAGCCCCATGCCCCGCGCTTTGCGCCTTATTCTCCCCGTGGCTCTCGCCCTTGCCCTCGTTTCCCCCTGGGCCAGCGCGCGCGAGGAAATTTCCCTTGCCGGCGCGTGGCAATACGTCCACGACGGAACCTGGGACCAGCCCCCGCGCGACGGCTGGCAGGAGATCGACATCCCCGCCGAGATTCAAACCAGCGCGGAAAACCACGTCGCTTGGTTTCGCAAAACGTTTGACCTCCCCGACAAGCTCGTTCGCCAGCCGCTGTTTGTCTGCTTCGCTGGGGTAAAGTATCGCTGCCGCGCCTGGCTAAACGGCCAGCCCGTGGGCGAGCACTGGGGCGGCTTCGAGCCGTTTATGTTCGACATCTCCTCCGCCGCCCGGCCTGGCGCAAACGAGCTTCTCCTCGCCGTGGGCGACGGCACGCAAATCGCCATCAATCCCCCCGCCCCGCACGAGGCCAGCCCCGGCCTGCGCACGGGAACGTACAACGATCGCCTGCTCTATCCCGTGGGCTCGCGCACCACGCAGTTTGGCATTTGGGACAGGGTCTATCTGCTCAGCCTCTCCCCCGTGCACGTCGCCGACGCGTTTGTGAAAACGTCCGTGCGCCGCAAGACGATCGAGGTAGATTATGAGGTGCGCAACGTCGGCCCGCGGCTCGCCCGCGTGGTGCTCAGCGCGGTGGTCCTCGATGGCGAAAAAGAGGTCAAGCCGCTCGGCCAGCGCACGCTCACCGTCCCCCCGCGGGGCATGGTAACGGCCAAGCTCTCCGCGCCCTGGCCCGACGCCCAGCTCTGGTGGCCCCATTCCCCCAAGCTCTACCGCCTGCGTACGCGCATCTCCGTCGGCGGCCGCGTGGTCGACGAGCACATTGTGCGCTTTGGCTTCCGCGAGTTCTGGACCGAGGGCATTCAGCTCGTGCTCAACGGCCGCCCGATCAATTTCCTCGCCACGGCCACACACCCTCTGGGCTACAGCCGCGAGGTCGCCCAGCAGACGTATCACTGGATCCGCCAGGCAAACTGCGTCGCCATGCGCCTGCACGCCCAGCCCTGGAGCATGAATTGGTACGAGGTTGCCGACGAGGTGGGCATGCTCCTCATCCACGAGTCCGCCGTGTGGTGCTATGCCCCGCAGTATGCGCTAACCGACGACAGGTTTTGGGAGAACTACAAAAAGCATCTCGAGGCCCAGGTCCGCCTTCACCGCAACAACCCCTCCGTCGTTATCTGGAGCTTGGAGAACGAGCTTTTGCATACCGGCGGCACGCGCTATCCCCAGTGCGAGGCGCGCCTTGCCGAGCTGGGGCGGTTTGTCAAGTCCCTCGACCCCACCCGCGCCATCCTCTACGACGCCGACCTTGAGGTCCAGGGCGTGGCGGACATTATCAACGTCCACTATCCGCACGAATATCCCGACGTTTACCAATATCCCCAAGCGGCGGACTGGGCCATGGAGGGCACGCCCCACCGCGTATGGGCCAAGGGCTGGAGGTGGCGCAAGAACAAGCCGCTTTATGTCGGCGAATTCCTCTGGTGCCCCCAGCGCGACCCGGCCGCCTATACCATGCTCCTAGGCGACGACGCCCTGCGCGACTGGAGCAGCGCCCGCCGCCGCGGCCAAGCGCTGCTTTGGAAGTTTCAGGTCCTCGCCCTGCGCCGGGCGCGCGTCGCCGGAATGTGCCCCTGGAACATCTTCGAGAACAACAAGCTCGGCTACGAGGTCAACCGCTACTGCTACGAGCCCAACGGCGCTTATCCCCGCGAGCTCGACTCGCGCTTTTTCTCCGGCGAACTCGTCCCGCGGACAATCGACGTCTACAACGACACGCTCGAGCAAAAGCACCTTCTCCTGCGCTGGACGCTCGGCGTGCAGCGGGGTGAGGTTGACTTGGGCGTCCTCCAGCCCGCCGCGCTGGCTACCAAAACCATCTCCCTGCGCATGCCCCTGGTAACCCAGCGCGTGGACCTTCCCTGGCGCATCGAGGTCGTCGGGGGCGGCGAGGTCCTCTTTCGCGACGAGCACACGATCTCCGTGTTCCCCAAAACACAGCCGAGCTTCGCCGGGCTAAACCTCGGCGTATACGATCCCCAGGGCACGCTCAAAGGCAAGGTCGACTTCGGCCCCGGGGCAACCGCCGTGGCCTCGCTAGACAACATTCCCCCAGGCTTAGACGCGCTCATCGTTGCCCCCGGGGCGCTTAAGCGGCGCAGCGCGCCCCCTGCCGTGGGCCGCGGCCGCGCCGCCTCCCCGCTGCTTAGCTATGCTGAGCGCGGGGGCCGCGTGCTTATCCTTCCCCAGGAGGCCCTCCCCGAGGGCCTCGGCCTCGGCCGCCTCGCCGACCACGCGCCCACGATGTGCTTCGTCCGCTGGCGCCCACCCGGTCTGCTCGACGGCCTGCGCGGCGACGACTTTCGCTTCTGGCGCGGCGACCACATCGTCGCCCGCAAGAGCATCGTCATCCCAGACAGCGGCGCGTATTACGTCATCGTCGAGTCCGGGAGCAGCCAGGGGCTAACCAACGCCCAGCTTCTTGAGCTCCTCCCCGGCGCGGGCCGGCTCGTCCTCTGCCAGCTCGACATCGCCCGCAAGCTCGACCAAGAGCCCGTTGCAGGCGATCTTCTCCGTCGCCTCGTGCGCTATGTCGCCTCGCCCGTGCCCCAGCGCGCGCCCCTGCTCGCCGTAGACGAACACTCCCTCCAAGTGGCCCGGCAAACGCTGGAGGGCCACCGTGTGGAGCTGCTTTCCGGCGAGCCGCCGCGCGGGGCGCTGCTCTTCGCCGCGGGGCAAAGCGCCGCGCCACCGGCCCTGGGCAGGCTCGCCCGCGCCGTGCGCCAGGGGGCGACTCTCTGGCTCCACCGCCCGCCCAAGGCGGTCGCCGCCGCCGTGGCCCAGCTCGCCCAAAGCAACTTCGCTCCTACCCCTATCAGCTCCGTGCCCATAAAATGGGCCACCCTCGACGACCCCCTCACCCGCGGGGCGACGTTCGAGTCCCTCTGCTGGCTCATCCCCAGCGGCGCCGGCTCGCGTACGACATATCACCCCGTCCCCGACCCCGCGGACTATGCCCTAACCGTCGCCCTGCCCGAAAACCACGGCCAGGGCATAGACCTCTCCCGCGCCGAGCTGGTCGGCTCCCTCGTTACCTTCGCCGACGGCCGCGTTACCATGGCCACAAACGGCTCCGTGCGCTTTGCCGTGGCCGCGCCCAAAGACGGGCTATATGGCTTTCTCGTCGTGCTTTCCGGCACGCCTGCGGCGCGCATTTTCCCCGCGACAACGTTCCACGTCGACGGCCAGTTTGTCGGCGGGGCAATGCTCACCGGCCCCGGGCCGGAGCGCTTTACCTTCCTCAAGCGCCTCTCCGCGGGCGAACACGAGTGCCTCATCAGCTACGTTAACGATGCGGTGATCGGGGGCGAGGATCGCAACCTATATATCGAGGAGGTGCGCTTTGGCCCAGCAGAGGCCCGCCCGGGAACGCTCGCTCCGCTCACCGATCCCGCCGTGCTCGTCCGCGCGGCGCTCGGCGCGGGGCAGATCATCGTAGACACCGTTCGCTGGAGCGACCCCCAGCGCGCGGGCACGCGCCTCGCCCGGCAATATGCCGCGCAACTGGCGACGAACCTCGGCGTGGCCAGCCTCCCGCGCAGCCAAGTGCTCGTTCTCGCCGGCGCGCGGCTTAAGCCCGACAGGCCCTCGCAGCTCGCCGGCCCCCGTGGCGACGACCTCTTTTTAGGAACAAACGGCGCCGCGCGTATCCGCGTGACCTTCCTCGCCGCCGGCCGCTATCGGATAACCGTCCTTGCCCGGGGCACGCCTGTGGCCGGCGTCTGGCCGCAGTTCCGCGTGCTAGTTGACGGGAAACCGCTGGGCACGATCCAGCTCGAGGGCGACACCTGGCAGTCGCACAGCGTCGTGGCCGAGGTCTCCGCGGGCGAGCACGAGGTAGCCGTGGAGTTCATCAACGACACCTGGCAGCCGCCGGAGGATCGCAACCTGTGGCTGCGCCGACTGGTCCTTGCCCCGGCCGAGGGCTAAGCCGCGCTAGCGCCCTGCCCGCGGCCCGAAAATAAGCCACAGCACAAACCCACACGGCCAGGCCAAAAACGCCACGGCCAGCGTCCAGAGCACGCGCGCGAGGTTGTTTGCGTTGCTCTGCCAAATGTGGTTCGAGGCATAAACCACGCTGGCCAGCCAGAGCAGCGCGCTAACCCATTCCGTGGGCCCCGGGCGGATAAGCTGAAACAGCGGCGCCGCGCGAAACATCTCTCCCCTCCCGCTTCGTTATTGGCAGCGCCGCCGGCTATTCCTTCACCGCGCCCCGCCGTCCCGCAGCGGGCAGCCGCGCCCTCTTTCCCTGCGCGACCCATCGCCGCCGCGCTCGGTCCCCCCTGCAGGTTCGCCCGGCCCTTCGCGCTGGACACGCCAAAACGCTCGCCTGCGCTGCGCGCAAAAGCGCAGCGCCCCGCGCCGAGGTCGGCTTGCTTCGCGCCGGGCCATCTGCGGAAGGGCATGCGCGGCCTTCGGTCGAAGCTTCCCCCGCGGTGGCCGCGATGAGCGAACAGCGCGGGCTGTTCTTCGTTATCGAAGGCATCGACGGCTCGGGCATCTCCACTCAAAGCCGCCTGCTTTGGCACTGGCTCAGGGAGCAGGGCCGTCGCTGCCACCTCACCAAAGAGCCCTCCGCGGGGCCTGTGGGCACGCTCATTCGCCTCGCTCTAGCCCGGCGCCTCGGCTGGCGCGACGACGGGCAGTTTTCCGAGATCGACGAGCGCACCCTCGCCCTGCTCTTCGCCGCCGATCGCGCCGACCACCTCGGCGCCGAGATCCGCCCCCTGCTCGCTCGCGGCGTGGACATCGTCTGCGATCGCTACGTGCTTTCCAGTTGCGCCTACCATTCCCTGGCCCTCGACGTGGAGTGGATCGAGGCGATAAACTCCGCCTTTCCCGCGCCTGACCTTACGCTCTTTCTCGACGTCCCCGCGGAGGTCTGCCTGGAGCGGCTTACGCAGAGCAGGGTGAATTTCGAGCGGCGTGAGTCGCTCGACGAGCTCCGTCGTATACGCGAAAACTTCATCGCGAATATCAAGCGCCGCGTCGCGCGCGGCGAGCGCATCGAAATCATTCCCGCGCAAAACCGGCCCATCGCCGAGGTGGCGGAGATGGTGCGCCGCGCGGTGCGCCCGCTGGTTGGCTCCGCGGCGCCCTAGCCGCCCCTGCGCGCGACGCGCGGCGCTTGCTTTGCCGCAGCGATAAGCTTGAACGGGTGAGCCTATGGCACGGTGGCAGGCCCTTAACGACCACGTCTTCCTCTTCCCCGACTGCTGCAACGTTTACGCCCTGTGCGACGGCCGCCGCGCAATACTCTTCGACCTGGGCAGCGGCGCCGCGCTGGACAGCCTGGGCGACATCGCCGTAGAGCAAGTTCAGGCCGTCTACTTCACTCACGCCCATCGCGACCAGTGCCAGGGCTGGGCCAAGGCCGCCCGGCGGGGCATCCCCCTGCACTTCCCCCAAGCGGCGGAGAGCTTCGTCTCCGCGCAAAAGCGGCTCGACTTTAAGCTCCCCCATCCCGGCCACCTACGCTATCCCGGCCGCTTCCGCCCGCCCCAGCCCATCCCCGCGGCGCGCTTCGACGTCACCCCGCGGGCTGCGTTTTCCTGGGGGCCGTTCCACATCCAAGCGTTCGCCGCTCCCGGGCACATCGATCATCAGCTCGCCTATCGCGTAGATGGCCCGGGCGGGCCATACTTGTTCTCCGGCGACGCCTTGCACTCGCCGGGCAAGCTCCACGAGCCGTTTAACCTGGAGACGATGCACTACGCCAGCGAGGGCACGCGCCAGGCGATCTCCACCCTGCTCGACCTGCGCCAGCTTCGCGCCGAAGTGCTTTGTCCCAGCCACGGGCCGATAACTCGCGGCGAGCTGTGGGAGGCGTTCGACAAAACCATCGCGCTTTTGCGCCGCATGGTCGACCTCCGCGACACAATCATGCCCCGCCGCCCCGCGGCCCAGCGCCTCGTCCGACCCCAGCGCAACAAGATGCTCCGCATCTCCGAGCACCTCTGGCTGTGGAACAACTCCTACTTCCTCCTCTCCGACGACGGCCCCGTGCTCATGGTCGACGTGCAAACCAAGCTCCCCAACTCGTTCCACGAGCTCTATCGCCAAACGTTCGGCGACCGGCCCATCGAGGTCGTCCTCGTCAGCCACATGCACTGCGACCACGTCATGGGCATCGAGGACCTCCGCCGCCACCAGCCCCTGCGCTGCTGGGCGCACGAGATCCTCGTCGGGCCGATCACCAACCCCTACGCCTATGCCCGCCCCTACGTGCACAACTGCCCCACGCACGTCGACCGCGTCCTGCGCGAGGGGGAGACCGTGCGCTGGCACGAGTACGAGATCACCGCGTTTTGGTTTCCCGGGCAAACCGATTTCCACGCCGTCTACGAGCTGGAGGTGGACGGCCACCACGCGCTGTTCTCCGGCGACAACTTCTACCCGCCGCAGCAGTGGGGCGGCACGGGCGGCCTGTGCGGGTTCAACGGCGGCCACCCCGCCCTTTGGCGCAAGTCGGCGCAGTTCGTCCTCGAGCGCAGCCCAGAGTGGATCCTCGCCAGCCACATGCAGCCGTTTCTCTTCCGCCGCGACGATTTCCAGGCCGTCGTGCGCTGGAGCCGCGAGGTCGAGGAGCTTATGCGCGAGCTCGCCCCAGACGGCAACATCGAGCGCCATCACAGCCCGCACTTCATCGAGCCTCGCCCCTACGTCCAGCCCGCCGCGCCGGAGATGTCCGTCCAACTGCTCCTCAAAAACACCTATCCCGACCCGCTCACGTTAACGATCATCGCCCGCCCGCTGGAGCCTATCCGCTGCCCCAAATCAATGCGGCGCCTCACCCTCGCCCCCGGCGAGCGCGGCACGCTTTCGTTTGCCCTGCGCGCCCCGCAGGGCCTGCGTGGAATGCACATGGTCACGTTCGACGTCTCCACGAGCCGCGGCTACTGGGGCGAGATGGTCGAGTGCTACATCCGCGGCCAGCCCTAGCGGCAAAACGGGGAGGTGCGCCAATGAGCCGAGTGCGTGGCATTTTTACGCTTTGCGCCCTGGCCTTTGTCTTTCTGCTAAAAGCAAGCGCCGCTCAGGAAGAGGTCGTTTTCGACTTCGAGTCCGGCGACCTCGGCGGCTGGGTGGTCGTCGAGGGAAAGTTCGCGCAACCGGTCTCCGACCGCCCGACGTTTCACAACAAGCCGCGCGACAAATACAACAAACAAGGCCGCTACTTTCTCTCTACCCTGGAGACCCCCTCCGGCAAGCCCAACGACGGGATGACGGGAACAATCCTCTCCCCCGTGTTCACCATCGCCGGCGCAGAGGCCACATTCCTCGTCGGTGGCGGCGGGCATCCGGAGACCTACGTCGCCCTGTGCGACCTCTCCGGCGAAGAGCTGCTTCACGCCCGCGGGGCAAACTCCGAGGTCATGCGCCGCGTGCGCTGGAACGTCGCCCCGTTCCTCGGGCGCAAGGTCTACCTAAAGGTCGTCGACCACCATCGCGGCCCCTGGGGCCACATTACCTTCGACGACTTCCACTGCCCCGGGACGATCGACGCGAAGGCCACCGCGCTCCTCCCGGAGACATTTCGCAAGTCCCTCCAGGCCCTTGCCGAAAAATACCAAAAGCAGCGCGCGGAAAGGCTGGTGCAAATCATGGAGGACAGCGCGCTTTTTAGCCGCGGCCAAACGCGCGTCTATCGCGGGGAGTTCCTCGAGGCGATAAGCCTGCCCGTGGGAGGCATCGGCACAGGGACGATCGAGATCAACGGCCGCGCTGTGCGGCACATTTGGCACATCTTCAACAACCCCGAGCTCGCCTTCGTCCCGCACAGCTTCTTCGCCGTCCGCGCTCAGGCCCCCGGCGCGCGGCCCATTCTGCGGCTCCTGCAAACCGAGCCTATAGACGCCCTCCCCGCCATGGCCGAGCTCGCCTTTCGCGGCGAATATCCCTTCGGCTGGTTTGACTTTCACGACCCCAAGCTGCCCCTGCGCGTTACGCTGGAAACGTTTAACCCACTTGTCCCGATGAACCTGCGCGACTCCGCCATCCCTTGCGCCATCTACAACCTCACCGCCGAGAACACCAGCGCCCAGCCCCTTTCCGTGGCTTTTCTTGCCACCCAGCAAAACGCCGTGGGCTTTTTGGGCAAGGCGAAAATCGACGGCCGCTCCTGCCCGGA